>NZ_LT671675.1:0-600000 GCF_900143685.1 Parolsenella massiliensis
CGGCCACAGGGCCGCCCCCTGACAGCCGAATGCCCCTCGTTGGTCAGCGACCATGGCGGGGGAGGTACACCCGGTCCCATTCCGAACCCGGAAGTTAAGCCCCCCAGCGCCGATGGTACTGCGGAGTAAGTCCGTGGGAGAGCAGGACGTCGCTGACCAACGAGGGGCATTTGCTGTAACGAGGCCATCGCGCATCTTATCTGGTGCGCGATGGCCTCGTTTTTTGTTTTGATCCACGCCACTTTCTTTTACCGCTCGCCGACAGAAATGGTCGTCTTTTAAGTTTTCAACATTCGTTTATCCCTTGTTACGCCTGGTAAAACGCTTTCTGACTGAAATCTGACAACCACCAAACAGTCACTCACCGGCAATTATTCTCCCTTGGCCTTTATCCCCTCATTTTGGTCGTAGCGTAAGCGTTCCGTACCCGACGAGGGAGTTGCCCATGAAGGACGATCACTTCCCTGGAGATTCGCCTCATCCAGATTCGAATAAGAAGAGCTATATTTCGGTGTCTCGTTCAAAGGGCGATTCTGATATAAGCCTTGGCTCTCGGTTGGGAAGGCTTGTTAAGCGACCCGTTCTACAAGAAGCCATCGTGTCTGCCCTAGAGCATGATTCCTTATGCGTTATCTGTTCTGAGTATGGGATGGGTGCTCATAGCGCAGCTAGTCTCGTCGCCGCTTCTTATGACGCGTCCCGCGTTTTGGTCTCGTGGGTAAGGCTAAATGTGACGTCTGAGGCGGTCATATGCCGCCGTATCAACAAGGCCGTTTCTAAGTTTGGCGAGAGTTCTCCTGGCTTGGGGCTCGGGCCGTCTGGCCTTCTTGTCATCGACGGGCTTGAGCTTCGAGATGACAACTACGTGACGCGCGCCTCGAAGTACATCACTGGCGCAATGCTGGCCGGAGTCCACGTTCTCGTGCTTATCTCGCCTGACTATCGGCATGTCGTCGATGAGCTTCCTCCCTGTCGCGTGATCGGGGCTCGAGAGCTTCTTTTGTCCGGATCAGAGATACGAAAGTGGTGTGGGAGGAAGAGGAGCCATTCGGTTGACTATATTCGATCTCAAACCCATGCCATTCCTCTTCTGGTAGATATCGTCAGGGCTGGTCCCATTCTGAACATCCATGACCCTTCCTCTCGAGAGTGGGACGAGCGTGTCTCGACGTTGTATGCGGCGACGCTTCGAACTACCGTCATTAGCGAGGAGTGGCTATTTCGCTATGCGATGCTCGCGTTTGGCTCTGGGCATATAAATGACCTAAGGGCTTGCGGCATCAGGGTCCCGAGCGACTTGCTCAATGAGCTGGCGGCGAACTGTCCTATTTTTGGAATCGACTCTTCGACCGGTAGGTTTGATTGCGTCGCGCTCGGAGAGCGAGCGCTGCTGGAGGCGGTGGACTTCGGCCGTTTCTCTCCTGACTTTGCCGAACTTGGCTTCCGGGTTCTCCCAGAGATTGTCGCCATACTGATGAACCAGGGGAAATACCAGAGGGCGGGGCTGTTGGCACCATTGTGCTGTGAGTCGGCCGCTGTTCATTCTCAGGTGCTGGCGCATCCGCTGGATTTGATAGACGCGGGATATCTTGGGCTGGTTGTGGGCGTTGCTAAACAATCCGAGCAAGACCAGGCAATGGCCGCCCGGAAGATTTTGGAACTGCTCGGGGTTGCTGGGATTCGAGGACCTTCTCTCGAGATGTCGGATGGTTCCTCTACGCCTGCGTGCCAAACGAGAACAGCTGCACAAATTAAGTTGTTGACACTTTGCCAAGAGGCGCAGTGCGATGGGAGCCTATTGGATGCCTCGGCGTCTCTTGCCGAGCTTGAGCCGGAGGTCATGAAACTGGATGACGCTCTAACCTCAAAGCTCTACTACCACGTTAGGGCCCTGGTTCTTGCACTCAGAGGGGCTGAGCTCGAGGCGTTTCGGGAGCTCGTGCTTATTCAGGACCTGCGCGAGCAAAGGGAAGGCGCCCCGTCGCTTTTCTCGGCCGTGCTGTGCCGAGACTACGAGTTGCTCGGCAAAATCGTTGGCAACCTTGAGACCCAAAGGGATGCGGCTTCATTTAGAGCCGCTGAGAAGGTCCTGGGGTCAATGGGGCTTGTGGGAATCGAAGAGCAGTCTCGGGCCATGTGCGAGCTGGCGGGACTCGTGGCGGGAGAAAGAAGAGAGATCGACAACCCCAATCGAGTGCTCACAAGGTGGAAGGGCGCCAAGAAATCTCGTGTCGTCATGTGGGCTAGTGCGCTGATGTCGTTGGGAGATTCTCTCCAGGGGCAGTTCCAGCGCGCTCACGTGAGGGCGCTGGAGGCGCAGAGGATAGCCGATGAGCTTGGCGAGGCGGATGCAACGCTGCTGTCGCGTATGGCAAGTCGCTGCGCTCTTCATGGGCTGGGCGAGTCGAGCGAATGGGCCGACGACGAAGTGCGGGGAGCCTCGGCTGACTTGACGGTCTTGGAAAGGCTCCACGGCCTCCTTTCTGCTGGGTCGGAATCCCAGTTGGATGATGCGATCTTGGAGATGAAGGGAATCCCGCCTCGGAGCGGTGTGATGGCCATTGCCTCATTGGTCGCGGGCGCGGATAGGGCGTTTGGGCCAAGGCTGGCGACGTGCCTCCCGCTTTCCTGGAGGGGTCATGCCAATCCAAGGCCACTTGCCTCTGCCGGCTTGGTTCGTCATGAGCGAGCCCCAGCGAGGGCGGACCAGTGCGCTGCCAAGCTGAGGGTTAACGTGCTCGGGGGCGTATCGGCCTGGCGGGATGGGGTCCGTATACCGGAGCGGGACTGGACTCGCAGGCAAGCGAAGATGCTGCTTGCGCTGCTCGCCCTTGCTCCCGGGCATCTTGTCCAAAGGCACGAGGCGATAGGGCTCCTGTGGCCCGACTCCGACCTTGCGAGGGGCAGGGAGAACCTTTATACGGTGTTGAGCTCCTTGCGCTCAACGCTTGGCCAAACGGCCGCAGGAAATAGGTTCGTGCTGGGGGAGCTTGGCCAGATATGGCTCGACGAGGAGCTGGTGAGCTGCGATGTAGACGAGTTCGAGGAGATTGCCCGGCGAATCATCTCCCGCAGGGCCGAGGACGACGAGGCCGTTGCCCTGTGCGTTGCGCTTGAGGGCATGTACGACGGTGGTTCTTTTGTCCCGGCCGATGACTCGGTGGGCCGGTTCAGGGACAGACACGAGGAGCTGGCGAGGCGCTACAGGGACGCGATGCTTGTAGGGGCAGAGGCGGCAACGAGACTTCGTGACGCTCGCCAGGCTGCTTGGTTTGCCCAGAGCGCAAAGAGGATAGGATAGGGGCAAGGTGCGCATATTGTGCGCTTCCTGATATGGGCGATGCTTGAGATGCACCCCAATTGGGACTAACGGATAAAGTGGAAAGGCTTATGGACATAAGCGCGTGCCCACGGGCTCGCGAAGGCCAAGTACATGAGAGTAAGCAGGAAAAGCCATGGCAGGTCTCTTCTCAAAGATTCTTTCCATCGGTTCCGACAAGGAGCTGAAGGAATACAACTCCATTGCCGCGAAGGTCTCTTCGCTTGGGGACACGTTCGCGAAGATGGACGATGAAGAACTGGCGGGACAAACTGCGAGGTTCAAGGAGCGCCACGCCAACGGCGAGTCGCTCGACGACCTCCTGCCCGAGGCGTTTGCCTGCGCTCGGGAGGCCTCGGACCGTGTCCTGGGAATGCGTCACTTTGACGTGCAGGTTGTGGGCGGCATCGCCCTGCACCGCGGCACCATCGCCGAGATGAAGACGGGTGAGGGCAAGACGCTCGTCTCCACGCTTGCCGGCTACCTCAACGGCATTGCCGGAGAGGGCGTCCACATCGTCACGGTGAACGATTACCTCGCAAGGCGAGACTCCGAGTGGATGGGCAAGCTCTATAACTTCCTCGGCCTCGAGGTTGGCCTGCTCCAGAACGGCATGCCCCTTGCCGACAAGCGCCCTGCGTACGCGGCCGACATTACGTATGGCACGAACTCCGAGTTTGGCTTTGACTATCTTCGCGACAACATGGTGATGCGCGTCGACATGCGCGTGCAGCGTGGCCACAAGTTTGCCATCGTCGACGAGGTCGACTCGATTCTCATCGACGAGGCCCGTACACCGCTCATCATCTCGGGAGCCGGAACAAAGTCCGCCGATACGTACAAGGAGTTCGCGCGAGCCGTCCGTGGCCTTGAGCGCGGCGAGGAGCCCGAGCGAGACCCGCTTGGCGGGCCTGTTCCCGAACCCGATGGCGACTACATCATGGACGAGGCCAAGCACACGATCGCGGCCACGGAGCGCGGCCTACGCAAGATCGAGCAGCGTCTTGGCGCAGACATCTACAGCGACCTCTCGGGCCAGCTCGCAAACCACCTGCAGCAGGCGCTCAAGGCCCAGTACATGTTCCACCGCGACAAGGACTACGTCGTTATCGACGGCGAGGTCAAGATCGTCGATGAGTTCACGGGTCGAATCATGGAGGGCAGGCGTTGGTCCGAGGGCCTCCACCAGGCGGTGGAGGCCAAGGAGGGCGTGCTCGTCCGCGAGGAGAACCAGACGCTCGCCACGATCACCCTGCAGAACTACTTCCGCCTCTATGACAAGCTCTCTGGCATGACGGGTACCGCCATGACCGAGGATGCGGAGTTCCGCGAGATCTACAAGCTCCCCGTCACCGAGATTCCGCCCAACAAGTCGGTTGTTCGCGTCGATCATGACGACAGGATCTATCGGACCATCGAGTACAAGTTCAACGCCGTTGCCGATGATGTCGAGCAGCGTCATGCCAAGGGCCAGCCGGTCCTCGTGGGCACCGTCTCCATCGAGAGCTCCGAGAAGCTCTCGAAGATGCTGACGTCTCGTGGAATCAAGCACGAGGTGCTGAACGCCAAGTTCCACGAGCGTGAGGCGCAGATCGTTGCCCAGGCGGGCCGCGAGGGCGCCGTGACGATCGCCACGAACATGGCCGGTCGTGGCACCGACATTCTGCTTGGTGGAAACCCCGACGAGCTTGCCGACGAGATACTGGCAGAGGCCGGCACTCCCGCTGACGTCGCAACGGCCGAGCAAGTCTCCGAGGCCCGCGCCCGCGCCCGCGAGATCTGCGCCAAGGAGCGCGAGCGCGTGCTCGCAGCCGGTGGCCTTGCCGTCATCGGAACCGAGCGTCACGAGAGCCGACGCATCGACAACCAGCTTCGTGGCCGTGCCGGTCGACAGGGAGACCCGGGCGAGACGCAGTTCTACCTCTCTCTCGAGGATGACCTCATGCGTCTGTTCGGTGCGGACCGCATGGACCGCATCGGCGCGCTCATGGCCAAGTACGACATGCCGCCTGACATGCCGCTCAAGGCAAAGATGGTGAGCAAGGCCATCGAGGGCGCGCAGCGCAAGGTCGAGGAGATCAACTACGCCATGCGCAAGAGCGTCCTTGACTACGACGACGTCATGAACCAGCAGCGCCAGGTGATCTACGAGGAGCGCAACAAGATCCTTGACGGCAAGGACCTGGTCGAGCACATCTCCGAGGTCACGAGTGCCACGGTCGAGCGCGAGGTTCGCGAGTTCTGCCCCGAGGGCTCTGCGAGCGAGGACTGGGACCTCGAGGGCCTGCGCTCCTGGCTGAACGAGCTCACGGGTGCCGACGACATGCCCGAGTTCTCCAAGGAGGCGGACACGTCGGACGTGGTCGAGGCCGTGGACGCCTATGTGTCCGACCTGTATGCCAAGCGTACCGAGGACCTGGGCGAGGACATCACGCATCGCCTTGCCACGCAGGTCATGCTCCGCGTCATCGATACCCGCTGGATGGCTTACCTGCAGGAGATGGACTATCTCAAGACGGGCATCGGCCTTCGCGGCTTTGGCCAGCGTGACCCGCTCGTCGAGTACAAGCAGGAGGCGTACGCAGCGTTTGGCCAGCTGGTCGACACCATGTACGAGGACTTCCTGCGCACGATGCTGCATATCCGTCGCAACACCGCCCCCATCGCCGCGGCGACGCCGGCCCCCTCTGCGCTTGACGGCGCGAACTACTCTGGCCCCGCCGAGGTTGATGGTGCCGATGGCGCCCGTGCTTCGGTGTTCTCGCGTGCCCGTGGCAACGCCCAGCCCCAGCAGGGCGCCCGCGCCGAGCGTCGCGAGGCAAGCGCCCCGTCGCCCAAGGCCTCCGCGGCGAAGCCCCACACGTACCGCAAGGCGGACGACCCCGACCCCTACGTGGGCGTTGGACGCAACGATCCCTGCCCCTGCGGAAGCGGCAAGAAGTTCAAGAACTGCCATGGGAGAAACCGATAGTGGCTGACGTGGACCAGGAGCGCCTCGACGCGCTCGCGGAGAGGCTTGCCGAGGTCGAGGGGTATCTGCACGTTGACGAGAGCCGCGCTCTTGTTGCCGACCTTGAGCAGCGCAGCGCCGAGCCCGGCTTTTGGGACGACGCGAACGCTGCGAGGGAGACCATGGCACGTCTCGCCAAGGCGAAGGACGACGTTGCGGACATCGAGTCTGCCCATGCCAAGCTTGATGACGCGCAGGCCGCTTTTGAGCTTGCGACCGAGATGGACGATGACGACCTCCTTGCCGAAGCCCAGGCAACGGCAGACTCGCTCGAGCACGACCTGGGCGAGCTGGAGCTTACGAGCTGGTTTACCGGCGAGTTTGACCAGGGTGATGCCATCGTGAGCATCACGCCCGGCCAGGGCGGGCTCGAGGCGCAGGACTGGTGCAGTATGCTTCTGCACATGTACCTTCGCTACTGCGAGCGCCGCGGCTGGAAGGTGACGGTGAACGACGCGCCGGCGGCCGAGGTCATTGGCATCGACCGCGCCACGTTCACGGTGAGCGGCAAGAACGCCTATGGCATGCTCCGTGCCGAGCAGGGCGTTCATCGCCTCGTTCGCATCTCGCCCACGGATGCCAAGAAGCGCCGCCAGACAACCTTCGCAGGTGTCGAGGTACTGCCGGTTCTGCCCGATGACATCGAGGTCGAGGTTGACCCCGGAGACATCCGTGTCGATGTCTACCATGCAAGTGGCCCCGGCGGCCAGGGCGTCAACACGACCGACTCGGCCGTGCGCGTCACGCACATCCCCACGGGCATCGTCATCACCTGCCAAAACGAGCGAAGCCAGATCCAGAACAAGGCGACGTGCATGAGCATCCTGCGCTCGAAGCTCTACGAGCTGGAGCTCCAGAAGCGTGCCGAGGCACTCGACGAGCTGCGTGGCCCCAAGCACGACATCGGATTCGGCAATCAAATCCGCAGCTACGTTCTCTACCCGTATCAGATGGTCAAGGACCTGCGCACGGGGTGCGAGACGGGCAACGTCGACTCCGTGCTCTCGGATGGAGACCTGGACCCGTTCGTTGCAGCCTATCACCGCTGGGTCGTGGGCGGCCGTGAGCCGGTTGCCGTCGAGGACGAGCAATAGCTAACAAAGAGGCCGGCAAGCATGGGCTTGTCGGCCTTTATTTGTGCGTCAGTTCCCGAGAAGGAGCCTTTTGAGCTCGCTGATGCTCGGGGCAATGGCCGTGGCGTTCGCCTTGCGGAGCTCGTTGTCCTTGTGGGTTCCGTAGCTCGCCCCAATTGAGGGGATGTCCACCTGCGCAGCCCCGGTGATGTCGTAGTACCTGTCGCCGACCATCACGCACTCTTCCGGCGTGGCGCCGAGTGCGTTCATGGCAAGCGCGATGAGCTCTGGCTTGCTTCCGTTAGGTACGTCTCCCTTGCTGAAAAAGGCGGAGAAGAGCTTCTTGATCCCAAGGTCGGAAATGCAGTAGTCCAGGCGCATCTTTGTCTTGGAGCTGGCGATTGCTCAAGCTAAGCTCGTCCATAAAGGTACCCAATCACTCGGTTAGAGCAGTGCGTCAGAGCCCTTGTCGCCATCAAGTGTCGGCTCGGTGCGCACGACGCTTCCCACGCCGTGTGCCAAAAGAGAGGATACCTGCTCTCCCGTGGCTCCGGTGTCGGTAAAGAGGATGTCAATCTCGTCGACCGTGCCAAACGAGAAGCTTGAGACGAGCCCAAGCTTCGAGGAGTCGGCGACGACGTAGTGCTCTCTGGAGCGCTCGAGCATGAGCGCGTTGATTGCGGGTTCGGGTGCCGTTGCGGAGGTGATTCCGCTGACAACGGAGAGGCCCGTGCAGCCAAGGAAGCACTTCGCCGCATTTACCTCGCGGATG
This sequence comes from Parolsenella massiliensis, assembly GCF_900143685.1. Taxonomy (NCBI): domain Bacteria; kingdom Bacillati; phylum Actinomycetota; class Coriobacteriia; order Coriobacteriales; family Atopobiaceae; genus Parolsenella; species Parolsenella massiliensis. Next base: position 8,175 of record NZ_LT671675.1, read on the forward strand.
TTGTCCATGGCAAGCTTGCCCACCATCGATGCCTTCGGGGGCCTTATCTCTCCGCCGGTGAGCAGGATCGAGACGTTGGGGTGCTCGCCTATAAGGAGGACCTTGCAGTTGTTGGTCACGACGGTGACGTCGTTGGCCGTGATGAAGTCAATGATGTTGAGGGCGGTCGAGCTGCCATTGAGAAAGATGCAGTCGCCGTCCTTCACGTGCTTCGCCGCCTCGCGTGCAATCGCGCGGTTGGCGCGTATGCGCGAGGAGCCGCTGGGCCTTCCCAGGGGATTGAGGAGCGTGGCACTGCCGTGCTGCCTGGAGAGAACGTGGCGCGACTCGAGCCAGTCGAGGTCGCGGCGAATGGTGAGGACCGACACGCTGAATCGCTCGGCCAGGTCGGAGACGCTTGCATGCCCCTCTCGCTCGAGGATGGCCATGATTGAATCGCGTCGTGCCGCTACGTATGCGTTGCTTCTTCTCATCGCTTCTCCCGTTATGAACGTGCCGGGCCTGCGGCCTTCTGCGCCTATGCTACTTTTGGCGCGCTACGGTGGATTTTACGATAAGACAATCGTAAAAGCGCAGATAAACGTGCATAAAATATAAAACTAGGTTAAGTAAACTTAGTTACGTTCCGAATTGCATTCGTTATGAACTAAGCATCGTAAATTAAATGACTTCAACGCATAAAAGTGCAGATAATGAACGTATCGTTCATAACCGCTTACGGAGAAAACCAACACGCTCGCAGCTAAATACCATGCACCAACCGAGCTGCTACCCCTTATTTATGCGTCTAAGGCTCCAGACAACGGAAATTGTGAAAAACTCGTCAACGTAACGTTCGTAAAACGCATGAACTGCGTCCTGGGTCTGGCCACCGCATCGCGCCCAGGTACTACTTGCGAAAGACGGGTGAAGTAAATGCTGAGCGATCTTTTGAGCGAGAACCTCATCCAGCTCGACGTTGACGCGGCCGACTGGAAGGATGCGATCTACAAGGCGACTGCCCCCATGGTCGAGTCCGGCGTTGTCACCGAGGGTTACGTCGAGGACATCATCAAGGGCAAGGAGGAGCTTGGTCCCTACTTCGTTCTCACCGAGCACGTTGCCCTCCCTCACGCCCGGCCTGAGTGCGGCGCGCTTCAGAGCGCCATCGGAATCGTGACCCTCAAGAATCCCGTTGAGTTTGGCTCCGAGGCCAACGACCCGGTCAAGTACCTGTTCCCGCTGGCCGCCAAGGACAGCGACGCGCACCTGAGCGCGCTTCAGTCCCTCGTCGAGCTTCTGGCCGACCCCGACTTCTTCAGTCAGCTTGATGCCGCCAACACGCCTGCGGATGTCATGAACCTCGTCCACGCGAAGGAAAGGAACTAGAAATGGCTAACTATCGTGCTCTCGTGTGCTGCCGCGCCGGTATGGGCAGCTCGATGATGCTCAAGATCAAGTGCGACCAGGTGATCAAGGAGAAGGGCCTGCCCATCGAGACCGAGCACGGCAACCTTGACTCCATCAACGGCTTCACGGGTGACCTCGTCATCACGATGAGCGACCTCACCGAGGAGCTCTCCGCCGATCCTCGCGTCCCCTCTGCCATCGGCATCACGAACATCGTGAACAAGGGCGAGATCGCCGAGAAGCTCACCGCATGGGTTGAGGAGCACTCGGCCTAGTTCTCGGGCCCTCCCAAAAACATCTTCGTTTGGCTTAGACGGGCGACGGTCGCAGGTCGTCCGATGGGTAGTTCTGTCAATTTCAGCTGAGAGGAAATCAACATGCTTGATGTCATTCTCGCCCAGCTCAGGGACACGTCGGTGATCATGGGAATCATCGCCCTCGTGGGCCTGCTGCTGCAGAGGAAGTCCGCCGTGGACGTCTTCTCCGGCACTGTGAAGACCATGATCGGCTTCATGGTGTTCAACATCGGCTCCAACGCCATGAGCGCCCAGGTCACGGTCTTCTCTGACATGTTCAGCCGTGCCTTCCAGGTGTCCGGCGTTGTCACGCAGGTCGAGGTCGCCACGTCGCTGGCGCTGCAGACCTACGGCACCGAGGTCGCCCTCGTCATGGTGCTTGGCTTCATCATGAACCTTGTGTTCGCCAAGTTCACCAAGTTCAAGGCCGTCTTCCTGACGGGCCAGCACTTCCTGTACTTCTCCTGCGTCCTCGCGCTCGTCTTCATCGCTCTGGGCGCCCCGACCGCTGTGACCGTCATTGCCGGCGGCGTGATCCTGGGCTTCTGCGGCGCTGCCCTCCCCACGCTCTGCCAGCCCTTCGTTCGCAAGCTTGTCGGTGACGACTCCATCGCAATCGGCCACTTCAACTGCATCGGTTACGCGGTTGCCGGCTACGTGGGCAAGCTCTTCGCCAAGAAGGGTGCCGACGGCGAGGCCGAGGCTCCCCAGGAGACCGAGAAGCAGCTCCCCGAGTTCTTCAAGCTCTTCAAGGACTTCGTGTTCTCCGTGGCCCTGTTCATGATCGTCCTGTTCTACATCGTGACCATCGCCTGCTTCGTGACGGGTCACTTCTCTGACGAGCTCGCCTCCGGCAAGCCGTTCACGAGCTACTTTGGCAACGACGCCTGGTTCATCTGGCCCTTCCTCGCCGGTCTCCAGTTCGCCGCTGGCATGTCCGTCCTGATCTACGGCGTCCGTCAGTTCATCGCCGCCATCACCGAGGCCTTCGTCGGCATCTCTGAGAAGCTCATCCCTGACGCTCGCCCGGCCGTTGACTGCCCCGCCATCTTCCCGTTCGCCCCGAACGCCGTCATCATCGGCTTCATCGGTTCGTTCCTCGGCGGCCTCGTCGCCATGGCCCTCATGGTTGCCTTCCACTCCGAGACGATCATGATCCCCGCCGCCGGCATCTGCTTCTTCTCCGGTGGCACCTGCGGCGTCTGCGGCTACGCCTACGGTGGCTGGAAGGGCGCCCTGCTCGGCTCCTTCCTGGTCGGCATCTTCCTGTGCGCCGGCCCGCTCGTCCTCTACCCGGCCTTCTCCTCGCTGGGCATCGCCGGAGCCTCCTTCCCGAACGTTGACTACAACATCGTCGGCTCCCTCATCTACGGCATCGGCAGCATCTTTGGCTAAGCGCTGATGTTCTTGGGGCGGCCTCGGGGCCTGGCGCAGCCACCTCGGGGCCGCCCTTGTGCGAGCAGTTAGGAACCATGTGATGGACGACAAGAACAAGCAGCCTGAGCCCGAAGTGGAGCTATCGGTCGAGGAGGACCGAAAGCGCCTCCTCCTCTCGGGAGTCGGGCTTCTGCTGCTCATCTTTGCGCTGCTCTTCTGCGCGGTGTTTGCGTATGCGGCCGCGGAGTTCACGGGCCAGATCGCGCTTCTGCTCATCGTGCTCGTTGCCGTGGCGGTCGTGTGGTTCGTCTCGAAGCGCATGGGGCGCCTCCTTGGCAAGTACTTTGGCAAGGTCGACGTCTGCGAGTTCCGCCCCAAGGAGCTCGTGATCTTCGAGAAGGCCGACAAGGCCAAGGCCCTCGAGGTCCCCTATGTGGACATCAAGGGCTACGAGCTCATCCGACAGGGCTCGTCGCTTCGCCTCCTGCTCTGGGGCAGCTGGGTCAAGCACCCTTCCGGCTATGAGTACGTCGCGATAAACAGGCCGTTCATGGCCGACTCCCTCGATGAGCTCGAGGCGCAGATCAAGGGCCGGATGGTCGCCCATCACGTAAAGAGGCACAAGAAATAGCGTGCGCAGCTCGACTGCCGCACGGCACGGAGTAATGAGAGCGGCTGGGCCCACTCGGCAAGGTCGCCAAACAAGGAGGAACACCTCATGGCAACGTTCAAGGGCGTCATCGTCCCCATGGTCACGCCTTTCAACCGTGACGCCAATCAGTCCATCAACTACGACGCCGGCGAGCAGCTCGTCGAGAAGCTCATCGCGGGTGGCGTGAGCGGCATCTTCACGTTTGGCTCGAACGGAGAGTTCCACGTCTGCTCCGCCGACGAGCGCATCGACTTCTCCAAGTTCGTGATCGAGAAGGTTGCCGGGCGCGTGCCCGTCTACGTGGGCACGGGCGCCTGCTCCACCCGCGACGCCGTCGAGATGTCGAAGCGCGCCGAGGCCATCGGCGCCGACGCCCTCTCCGTCATCAACCCGTACTTCATGGGCATCAACGAGGATCAGATGAAGGGCTACTTCTCCACGGTGGCCCAGAGCGTGAAGATTCCCGTCATGCTCTACAACATCCCGAAGTCCACGGGCATGAACATCCCGGCGTCGGTCGTTGCGGAGGTGTCGCAGATCGACAACGTCCGCGGCGTCAAGGACAGCTCGGGCAACGTGGACAACCTCAAGGGCTACATCGAGGCCTCCGCTGGCAAGAACGTCGACGTCATCGTGGGCTCCGACGGCAAGATCAGCGCCGCGCACGCCCTCGGCGCCTCGGGTGCCATCGCCGGCACGGGCAACCTCATCACCGAGGTCGTCGTTGACCTGTGGAAGGCCCTCGATGCGGGCAACGCCGCCGAGGCCGAGCGCCTCCAGGCCGAGATCGAGCCGATCCGCGACATCCTGCACATGGGCTCGACGCCTCAGACGCTCAAGCGCTCGCTGGAGCTCGCGGGCATCCCCGTTGGCCCGGCCCGCTTCCCGGTCACCGAGGTGGCCGACGGCGTCGACGAGAAGATCGTCGCCATGCTCGACCACTACGGCATCGCTTACGAGTAGGTCTGCGCCTAGGGCTAACGAGAGCCGTGCGGCATCGCGGAGACGACCCACGCGGCAGGAAAGGATTCCAACAATGGTTCTTCAGAAGGCATCCGTCACCAAGGCGCTCTACGAGACCGGCGCCTTCGCCGTCGTTCGCGTTCCCACCGTGGAGCGCGGCTGCGAGATCGCCGAGGGCCTCATCAAGGGTGGCGTCCACGCGATGGAGATCAGCTACACCCTTCCCAACGCGGGCGAGGTCATCGCCGGCATCAAGGAGAGGTTCGGCGACGAGATGATCGTGGGCGCCGGAACTGTCATGGAGGCCACGACTGCCCGCCTCGCCATCATGAGCGGCGCCCAGTTCATCGTGGCCAACATGATGAGCGATGAGGTCGCGAGCATCTGCAACCTCTACCAGGTTCCGTACGCTCCCGGCTGCACCACGATGACCGAGGCCAACCACGCGCTCTCCATCGGCGCGGCCTTCATCAAGTGCTTCCCGATCTCCAACACCTACGGCTCCCAGCTCGTGGGCCTCTTCAAGACCCCGACGCCGTGGATGCCGCTCATGATCTCTGGTGGCATCAACCTCGACAACCTGGCCACCTGGGTCAAGTCTGGCGCCGAGTGCTATGGCATGGGCAGCCTGCTCACGAAGGGCTCCGCCGACGAGATCGCCGCCAATGCCGCTGCCGTGCGCAAGATCATCGACGAGACGTGCGCGGCTGCCAAGTAGGCTCGTTGCCCAACGTCGCTTCTGGCGCTGCTGCGGGCGCAGGGGACGGCGCGGCCGAGACCGGAGACCTTCGAGGTCGGGCGGTGTCCATACAATTTGGGCTCTTATGTATCTGAGGGCGCTCGCGCAGGCGGGCGCCCTTCCTATGCGTCCCATGATGATTTGCACGCATTGTGAAGAGCCGCGAGCTGCGGGGGAAAATCGCTGAGTTAAGCCTTTCACCTGCAGGTTTGTCGCAATTTTTCATAAAAATCTGCTCATGTCCCCATGTGCATGGGATACACTCTCAGCGAACGTTTCTCTGGAAGGCAACGTTTCGTCTGTCGGTAAACCATCAGACCAAAGGAGTCTCATGGAAGAGAAGGAGCAGAAGGAGCTCGAGCTGCTCGCGGCCAAGGTTCGTCGCGACGTCGTCGAGATGCTGCTGCACCGTGGCTATGGCCACCTGGGCGGCTCGCTCTCCATCGTCGAGGTCATGGCCGTTCTGTACGGCAAGCAGCTCAAGCACGATCCCAAGAACCCCAAGTGGGAGGACCGCGACCGTCTCGTGCTGTCCAAGGGCCACGCCGGCCCCGCCTGGTACTCCGTCCTCGCCGAGCGCGGCTTCTTCGACCGCGACATGCTCTTCACGCTGAATGACGGCGGCACCAACCTGCCCAGTCACCCCGACCGCACCAAGACCCCGGGCGTCGACATGACGACGGGCTCCCTCGGCCAGGGCTGCTCGACCGCTGCCGGCATCGCCACCGCCCTCGCCAAGAAGGGCTCCGACGCCTACACCTACCTCATCGTGGGCGACGGCGAGCTCAACGAGGGCCAGTGCTGGGAGGCCTTCCAGTACATCGCCAACTACAAGATGGACAACCTCATCGTCTTCATCGACGACAACAAGCGCCAGCTTGACGGTTGGACCAAGGACATCATGAACCCGTTCGACTACGTCGCCAAGATGCAGTCCTTCGGCTTCTATACCCAGAAGGTCAACGGCCAGGACGTCGTCGCCGTCGACGCCGCCATCACCGAGGCCAAGCAGCACAAGGGCGAGGCCCTCTGCATCACCCTCGACACCGTCAAGGGTGCCGGCGTCAAGGCCTTCGAGGAGATGGAGAGCAACCACGCTCCCAAGTTCAACACCCCTGAGCTCAAGAAGACCGCTCAGGATGCCGTCGATGCTCTTAACGAGCAGGTCAAGAAGCTTGAGGAGGAGGTCGCCTAATGTTCAAGCTCGCTGAAGATCGCAGCGCTACCGGCGCTGACCTGCGCAACGTGGTCATGGAGACCCTCCAGGGCCTCATTGCCGAGAATGACAAGATCGTCATGCTCGAGGCTGACCTTGGCGGCGCTTCCAACTCCCTGAAGATCAAGGCCTCCAACCCTGACAACTTCATCGAGTGCGGCATCTCCGAGGCCAACATGATGGGCGTTGCCGCTGGCATGTCCTCCGAGGGCTACATCCCGTTCGTCCACACGTTCGCGCCGTTCATCGCCCGTCGTGCGTTCGACCAGGTGTTCCTCTCCGGCGCCTATGCGCACAACACCATCAACATGTACGGCTCCGACCCCGGCTTCTCCGTCGCTGCCAACGGTGGCACCCACACCTCCTTCGAGGACGTCGCCATCATGCGCACGATTCCGCACGCCCGCGTCTTTGACGTCGCCGACGCCGTGCAGATGGCCTGGGTCGTCAAGACCTGCGCTGGCCTTCCCGGCATCAACTACTTCCGCGGCGACCGCAAGGCCATCCGCAACGTCTACGCCGAGGGCTCCGAGTTCGAGCTCGGCAAGGGCAATGTCGTCCGCGAGGGCTCCGACGTGCTGATCATCTCCGCCGGCCGCCTCGTCTCCGACGCTCTCGACGCCGCCGAGAACCTCGAGAAGCAGGGCATCTCCGCCGAGGTCATCGACATGTTCTGCATCAAGCCGCTCGACGAGGAGCTCGTCCTCTCCGAGGCCAAGGGCAAGAAGGCCATCGTGACCTTCGAGAACCACGGTGTCATCGGTGGCCTGGGCGACGCCGTCGCGTCCGTCCTCGCCGAGAACGCCGTTGCCGTGCCCTTCAAGCGCCACGGCATCGTTGAGCAGTTCGGCCAGGTGGGCACCGCCGACTGGCTGCAGAAGGAGTTCAAGCTCACCGCCTCTGACCTCGAGGAGACCGTCAAGGGCCTTCTCGCCTAGTCAAGGCGTACAAGCTGCACCAATAGGGGGTCACGTCGAAGGACGTGGCCCCCTTCTTTTATGAGTGCGATGTGGCGCCGCTAGGGCAGGCGCCTGAGCTGCTACTTCGTGGACTCGAGCCACCTCGTGTGACACGAGAGAATCTCTTGCCTCGGCCGGACGTTCTCGTTCTCGAGAAGCTCGATGAGCATCTGGCAGGCCATCCGGCCCTCCTGGCGGACGGGCTCGATGATGGTCGAGATGGAGGGCGTGGTGAGGTCCGTCCACTCCGCGCAGTTGAGCCCCAGGACGCCGATGCGGTCAGGGATGAGGTGCCTCGACGGCTCGAGCGCCTGGAACGCGCGGCTGAGCGCCCACTGGTTCTGCACGAAGACGAGCGTGCGGTGGGCGGGTGAGATGCAGTACTTGAAGCGCTCCCGAAGCTCAGCGACGCTCGGGGTGTCGTGGTCGATGTCGATCTGCTCAAACCCGAGGGCGTTCGCGGACAGGGCGTCTGCCATGGCGCTTGCGCGCTCGAACCTGGTCCTGAGCTGGCCGTTCGTTGGAGAGGGCGGTGCCGCGACCGCGATGAACCTCTCGTAGCCCATCTCGACGCAGCGCTGGATGGCGGAGTAGATGCCGTCGTAGAGGTTTGCCTTGATCCAGCTCGTGCTGAGGTCGAACGTGTCGCAGTCAAAGAAGACGACCGGGCGCCCGGCGCGCTTGATGCGCTCGTGAACGGCCTTGAAGTTCGACGTCGGCTGGATGATGAAGCCGTCGACTCCCAGGGAGAGGAGCTTCTCGACGCAGGCCTGCTCCGTGTCGCGGTCGAAGTTGGTGCCGCACACGACGGTCTGGTAGCCCGCCTCGCGAGCGACGCTTTCGACGCCGCTCTGGATCTGGCCGGCCCACAGGTTCGTGTTGTCGAGGATGACCTGGCCGATAACGTGCGTGGGCTTGCCGGAGAGGGCCTGGGCCTGCGCGTTGGGCACGTAGCCGGTCTCGCGGATGGCGGAGGCGATGCGCTCCTGCGTTGGCTTGCCGAGCTTCTCGAGCTTGCCATTGAGGAAGTAGGAGACGGATGCGGTCGAGGTGCCTGCGAGCTTCGCGACGTCCACGATGGTCACCCTGCTTGCCATGCTGGCCCCTCTCATGCGCAAAACCTCGTTCGCGGAAAAGTCCAAGTCGTTCTTGACTTTGCCGCAGCGTGTCAAATCAAGAGTATAGGCGAATGGTTAATCGCATAACAACAGAATTCTATATATGTGTTTACCTCGCCACTTACCGATTTAACTAGCAAATGATTAGCGTTACGTGTACATTTATCTTGCAACGGGTGACCCCCGCGAACGCGTCTTGCACGGGCCCGCGAGCCGCCTCGGTGCGTCAACGTTCGGGCATGCGCCGCATGCTTGGCCACAACTGGGAGGGACAAGCGAATGAAGTTCTTTATCGACACCGCCAACCTTGATGAGATCCGCGAGGCCGAGGCCTGGGGTATCCTCGCAGGCGTTACCACCAATCCGTCCCTGTATGCCAAGACGGGCGGCAAGCTTGCCGACTTCGAGAACCACATGGCCAAGATCTGCGAGATCTGCAAGGACATCCCCGTCTCCGCCGAGTCCACCGCCGAGACGACCGAGGACATGGTTGCCGAGGGCCGTCGCCTGGCCGCCATCGCCCCCAACATCGTCGTGAAGCTCCCGATCTGTGAGGCCTCGCTTCCCGCGTGCCACACGCTTGCTACCGAGGGCATCCGCGTCAACATGACGCTCATCTTCTCGGCCCCGCAGGCCCTGCTCGCCGCCAGCGCCGGCGCCCGCTACATCTCGCCGTTCGTTGGTCGCTTCGAGGACTGCGGCGAGGACGGCATCGAGCAGCTCGAGACCGTCGTCACCTGCGTCAAGAACTACGAGTACGGCTACTGGGAGCAGGAGGGCGGCCCGGAGATTATCACCGCCTCCGTGCGCACCCCGCACCACGTGACGCAGGCCGCCCTCATGGGCGCCGACATCGCCACGGTGCCGTTCGCCGCGCTTAAGAAGTGCGTCCACCACCCGCTTACAGACAAGGGCCTCGCGTCCTTCGCCGCCGACTGGGAGAAGGTCGTGAACGCCTAGGTCATCCCTAGGGTTTTGATTGGGGCGCCGGTCCGCATGGGCTGGCGCCCCTTGCTGTTTTTGGGCGTCAGGGGCCGGTTTCTCCGTCCTGGCCGCGCTTAGGCCATATGTGGCCTGTGTGGGGTCTGTCTCGCATTTGCTATGATTGAGCGCGTGTCAACCTTCCTATCGCGCGAAAAAAGGAGCAATAAGTGGCCAACCACTTCCGCAGCAGCGAGGGACAGGACGGCATGGCTCCGGTGCAGCAGCCCGAGACCCCCATGCCGAACGAACAGCAGACCGCGCCCGCCGATCCCGTCGGCACGACGCAGGCTGCCCCTCTGTACGAGGCCCCGGCCCAGCCGGCGCCCCAGCCCGCCCAGGCCCAGCCTGTTGCGGCATCGAGGATTCCCTCCCTTGACATTCCCGTCATGAACCAGGCACCCCAGGCGCAGCAGGGCAACCCCGTGAGCGCACCCGCGCCAGCCGACAACTTCGACCCGACGAACGAGGCTGGCTTCACCACGGCGTTTGCGCCCATCACCGACGAGGCCGACACGAGGTCCGTCAACGCCGGCGGCACGCCCGTCATCTCGTTCCAGGACGTCTCGATGGTCTATCCCGCCCAGCCGAACAAGCCGGCCCTGCAGGGCGTGAACGTTGACGTCTACGCAGGCGAGTTCGTCTTCCTCGTGGGCCACTCCGGCTCGGGCAAGTCGACGTTCCTCAAGCTCATCACCCGCGAGCTCAAGCCGTCGCACGGCCGCGTCATGGTTGCCGGCCAGGACCTCACGAGCATGCGCAACTGGAAGGTGCCCTACCTTCGCCGCCAGATCGGCTGCGTGTTCCAGGACTTCAAGCTCCTGCCCGACAAGACGATCTTCGACAACGTCGCCTTTGCCCTCGAGTGCATTGGCAAGCCGCGCTCGGTCGTGCGCGCCCAGGTCCCCGAGGTGCTTCGCCTCGTTGGCCTTGGCGAGAAGATGGACGTCTACCCCGACCAGCTCTCCGGTGGCGAGCAGCAGCGCGTCTCCGTTGCCCGCGCCATGGTCAACCGTCCCCCGCTGCTCGTCTGCGACGAGCCCACGGGCAACCTCGACCCGGCGATCTCGCTCGGCATCATGAAGCTGCTCGAGCGAATCAACCGCACGGGCACGACCGTCCTCATGGCCACGCACGACCGCGAGATGGTCGACTCCATGCGCAAGCGCGTTATCGCGCTCGAGGCCGGTCACGTTGTCCGAGACGAGGAGAGGGGAGGCTACGGCTACTATGGCTCCTTCTAACTTTGGCTATTCGCTCCGCGAGGCGGGGCATCACTTCGTGCGCAACGGCTCGTCCACGTTCGGCGCCGTCGTCACGATCTTCCTCTCGCTGTTCATCATCGGCCTGTTCGCGATGGGCTCCGTGCTGCTCGACGGCATGGTGGGCACCGTGGAGGACCAGGTCACGATCCAGGCGTTCCTGTCCGACGACGCGTCCCAGGACGCCGTCGACGCCCTCCAGTCCAAGATCTCCGGCTGGAGCGAGGTCGAGTCCGTCACGTACAAGAGCAAGGACGAGGCCCTGGCCGAGTATCGCGAGACCATGACGCAGCGCAACGCCTCCGACGCCGTCGCCGCGCTCGATGACCGCAACCCGATCCCGGCCTCCATCGTCATCAAGCTTCGCGACCCGCAGGACGTCGAGAACGTCGCCAAGCGCCTTGGCACCGACTCAGACTTCGCCGCCGTCGCGGACGTCACGACGGCCGATGACGGCACCACGTCCGACCCCGCCGACCAGGTCCAGTACGGACAGGGCACCGTCGAGCGCCTCTTCACGGTCACGAACTGGATTCGCGTCATCATGCTCGTGCTCGTGGCGCTTCTCACGTTCGTCGCGTTCGTGTTCATCAACAACACGATTCGCCTGTCCATCTCCGCGCGTCGCCGCGAGATCGCGATCCAGCGCCTCGTGGGCGCGTCCAACAGCTTCATCCGTGGGCCCTTCATCATGGAGGGCGTGCTCCAGGCGCTCTTTGGCTCGGTGCTCTCCATTGGCGCGCTCGAGGCCATCCGCCGCTTTGGCCTGCCCATGCTCGCCGAGCGCATCACGTTCCTGAACTTCACCATCTCGGCCCGCGCCACGCTGTCCACCTATGGGCTGCTCGTTGCCATGGGTCTCATCATCGGCCTGTTCGGTTCCGTCATCGCCATGAGGCGCTACCTCAAGGTCTAGGAGCATATGGCACGTAGGCGTCACAAGACATCTAGCTACCGTCATGCCGGTCCCACGAGGGGCCGGCATGCGGCGTATATCGGCACGCTTCACGTGGCGCGCCCGGGGTCTGCCACCGTCGAGACGCCGGAGGGGACGTTTCTCGTGGCTCGCGGCGGCCTTCGCGAGGGCATGGATGGTGACGAGGCCACCGTCGTGCTCGTGAAGCGCGGCCCCGGCGAGCCCCAGGCCGTGGTGCAGGGCGTGCTGAGGCGTGCGTGTGAGAGGTTCGTGGGAACGTTCGAGGTCGCGGGCCCGTTGGGCGCCGTCGTGGCGCTTGACGAGAGGATCAGGCGCGACTTCTTCGTGCTTCCGGACGATGAGAGCCCGCAGCGCCTGGGCGTCGCCGAGGGAGACGTCGTCGAGGCGCGCATCCTCACGTATCCCTCGCGCCACGAGGCGGGCGTCGTTACGGTGGAGCGCAGGGTCGGGCGCCCCGAGGGTCTCGACCTGCCCATCGAGAAGATCATCGCAAGCAATGGGCTGGCGGTTCGCTTTGGCGAGCAGGCGCTTGCCCAGGCGGCTGGTATCTCCGTTGACGCAGAAGGGGCGCTTGCCGCCCAGCCTCGCAGGCGAGACCTTCGCGACCTGCTCTGCGTGACAGTGGACCCCGCCACGGCGCGAGACTTCGACGACGCCGTCTCGTGCGAGGAGCTGCCCGAGGGTGGCTGGCGCCTGGGAGTCCACATCGCCGACGTCTCCCACTACGTGCTGCCCGGAACACCCATCGACCTCGAGGCCCGTTCGCGAACGTGCTCGGCCTATCTCGTGGACCGCGTCATCCCCATGCTTCCCGAGCAGCTCTGCAACGACGCGTGCTCGCTCGTCCCGGGCCAGGACCGCCTTGCCATGAGCGTGTTCTGCACGGTGACGTGCGAGGGCGAGGTCACGGGCTCCGAGGTGTGCTGCTCCGTCATCCGCTCTAAAGCCCGCCTCAGCTATGACGAGGTTGACGCGCTGCTTGCGGGGGCCGCTCCCGATTCGCTCCCGTGCGTGGAGGGGACGGACCCGGCCCGTGTTGCCCGCGCCCTCGCCGGCCTGGACGCGCTTGCGTGCGCACGCCGGGACGTAAGACGTCGCCGCGGCTCGGTTGACTTCGATACGGTCGAGGCAAAGGTCGAGCTAGACGAGGACGGAAGCCCCGTGGGCGTCTCCGTGAGGCACCGAACGCGGGCAACGTCGCTTGTCGAGGAAGCCATGCTCGTGGCCAACGAGGCCGTGGCGGGCATGCTCGCCGGGCGCGAGGACACGCTTCCGGCGGCGTTCCGAGTCCACGAGCGCCCCGCCCCCGACTCGATGGGGCAGGCCATTCTCGCGCTGCGCGAGCTTGACGTGCTGGCGCCGGGGGAGGCGGACCGCCTTCGAGCGGCAGACCCCTTTGCCATCCAGGACGTGCTTGGGCGAGCGCATGGGACGGCGGCGGAGTTTCCCGCGAACTCCCTGCTGCTCAGGGCCCAGAAGCGAGCCGTCTACCTGCCGAGAAACGACGGCCACTACGCACTGGGCGCCCGGGCGTACTGCCACTTCACCTCGCCCATCCGCCGCTACCCGGACGTCACCGTGCATCGCGCGCTCAAGGTGCTCATCGGCATGGCCGCAGACGCCGGCATGGACGCCAAGACGCGCACGCGCGAGCTTGCCGCCCTGCCACAGCTGTGCCGCACCTGCTCCGATCGCGAGCGCGCCGCAGACGCGGCCAGCCGCGAGAGCCAGCAGGTGAAGATGGCCGAGCTCTATGCCAGGCATGCGGGCGAGAGCTTCTCCGGCATCGTGGTGGGCGTGGAGCGCTACGGCCTGTTCGTCCGCCTCGACGAGACGTGTGCCGAGGGGCTTCTCCCCACGAGGGCGCTGGGGGACGAGTGGTTTGCCTACGATGAGGGTACGATGTGTCTCACGGGCGAGTCCACGGGCAGGGTCTGGCGGCTTGGCCAACGCGTTGCCGTGACCGTCTCCGGATGCAAGCCCGAGAAGGGCCAGATCGATTTCACGCTTGCGCGTGGCGCGCGCCCAGGCCGTGCCACCCGAAAGGACGAGAGATGAACGAGCGCACGAACATGACCGACGAGCTCGACGCCGCCGAGGGCCTCATCGCCGGCGGCCAGGCCAACCTTGCCGCGGAGCTTCTCGAGCGCCTTGCGGCGGATGCCGAGGAGTACGTCGACCGCAACTGCCCCACAACCGACGAGGTCCAGTGGTTCAGCTTCCCCACCATCTTCGAGCGCCTGTGCTATCGGCGCGTGGAGAAGGATCCCCGCGAGCTCAAGGACGTGGGCGAGCCCCTCGACCGTCTCTACGCCGACCTGGCGTTTGCGCTCGTGAACGAGGGGGACTACGCGGCTGCCACCGAGGCGCTGCGCCAGGCGGTGCGTTGGAACCCGATGGGCTGCGGCTATCGCCTCGACCTTGCCGAGCTGTACCGCACGAACGGGGACGTTGACGAGTACCTTGCCCTCACGTTCTCCGTGTTCGAGCGCGCGAGTGACGTGCGCCACCTCGTGCGCGCCTTCTGCAACTTCGCGCGCCACTTCATGGACACGGGCGCCGACTCCGCCGCTGCCGCCGCGCTGCGCTGCGCGCGCCGCCTCGATTGGCCCGACGCCGTTCTCGAGGACCTGCTCGAGCGCGTGAAGGGCACTGCGTGCGACCCCGACTCGCTCACAGACGAGCAGGCGAGCTCCGTCATGGCCGAGAACGGCCTGCCCGACGGCGCGAACGCCGAGGTGGCCCTCTGCATGCTCATGTGCGCAACCGACTCCGCCGCCAGTGGCGACCGCAACCTCGCCACGACGCTCACCGTCCGCGCGCGCGACCTGGTGGGGGCGCCGGCCGTGAAGGCGCTGCTCGAGCTCATCCGCAGTGCGGATGCCGAGAACGGGGGCGCAGACCATGCCGATGCCTAAGAAGCGCGAGCGCAGAAGCATTGCCAAGAACCGCTCCGCGCGCCACGAGTACGTGATCGAGGAGACGTTCGAGGCGGGTCTCGTGCTCAAGGGCACCGAGGTGAGGAGCCTACGCGAGAGGGCCTGCCAGATCACGGACTCCTTCTGCCTCATCCGCAACGGCGAGTGCTGGCTGCACGGCGTCCACATCCCGCCGTTCTCGCACGGAACCATCTTCAACGTGGACTCCGACCGCAAGCGCAAGCTGCTGCTGCACCGCAAGCAGATCGACTACCTGGACGGCAAGCTGCGCACGAAGGGCATGGCGCTCGTGCCGCTCGAGCTCGTCTTCGACGACCACAACCGCGTGAAGGTCGTCATCGGCCTCGGCCGCGGCAAGAAGCTCTATGACAAGCGAGCCGACATGGCCAAGCGCGACACCGACCGCGAGATTGCCCGCGCCCTCAAGGAGCGCAACCGCTAGGCGCTGCGGTGGCGATTGTTCGTCTCGCGCAATTCGCGGATGGGTATAGTAGGGCGCGTCAGCGCATGAGCCCGCGCGTGCGGGCGGCACGAAGGGAGGCCGTCATGGCCGAGGAGTCCACGTTCGATCGCGTCGTCAAGATCCTGCAGGAGCAGGACGGCCTTGAGGACGTCGAGTTCACCAACGATACGTCGCTTACCGACCTTGGCCTGGACAGCCTTGCCATCGTCGAGGCCACGATGGCCTGCGAGGACGAGTTTGGCGTCGAGTTCGACGTCGACGACGCCCCCGAGACGGTCGGCGACCTGGTCGACATGATCGACTCGCTGCTCTAGGTTCGGGTAGAATCACTCTCGCGGCGTTGCCGCATGTTCATTGACAGCTCGCATGGTGGCCTTGTCCCCATCCACACCCGTGGGGGCGACTGGTTTCGACAGGGTGGTCCTGAGGTGGGCAGCAAGCCGTGGTCTCCTCGCCACGTTAAACAGGGGTACCGTCAAATTGAATTGACGACAACTCTTACCAGGGCTCTTACGCCCTCGCTGCTTAATTAATTAGCGGCCGTCAAAGCGGGGATTTCTCCTGTTCCCGCGGCGACGTCATTTTAGGGAGATGCGCGCGCGGACGTCGCTGGTATGCCGCGCGCTAAGCCTGAACCAGCTGGGGCGCCGAGCGCGGGTCACGGAGTGTGACGCGCCCGAGACTCAATCGGTGACTGAGCTTGGAGACACCTGCCAGGGGACTGTTCTGGACCGGAGTTCGATCCTCCGCGCCTCCACCATGTAGCTACTTGCCGGTAGGCGCATAACGCGCCTGCCGGCTTTTTCATGCGTAACGTGAGCGGAGGATCGAACTCTGTGCAGGGCGCGAGCGTAAAGAAAACGCGTGAGCGGAGGGCCGAACTCCCCGGACTGACGCCGCGTTATGTAAGGTAATCGGGTATAAGCAAGACATTGGCCTCGATTGGCGAGAATGACGCGAGGGGAGCAACCATGGCGCTGGGAATCTTTGGCAGGGGCAAGGCCGAGTCGGCCGAGGAGAACGCGATGGGCGCGCCTCGCACGGGCGTCGACCTCGTCCTCGAGGGCGGCGGTATGCGCGGGCTGTTCACCGCCGGCGTGCTTGACGTGCTGCAGGAGCAGGGCGTCTACGGCTTTGACACGGTGTGGGGCGTCTCCGCCGGAGCCATCAACGCCGCGAGCTACCTGTCTCGCCAACAGGGCCGCTACATGCGCGAGAGCCTGGCCTTCAGGGACGACCCGCGTTTCATGAGCCTCAAGTCGTTCGCCAAGACCGGAGACATCGCCGGGGCGGACTTTCTCTACCACCAAATCCAAGACGTGATCGACCCCTTCGACTACGAGACGTTTGCCCAGCGCAGGAGCCGCTTCGTTGCTGTGGCCTCGAGCCTGGCGTTCGGAACGCCCGCCTATCTCGAGGTGAGGAGCCTACCGGAGGAGGTCGACAAGGTGCGTGCCTCCGCCTCGCTTCCCGTGGTGTCCCGCATTGTCGAGCTGGAGGAGGGCCGCTTCCTCGACGGCGGTACCACCGACTCCGTGCCCGTCGAGCGAGCCCTCGAGGAGGGGGCCGACACGGCCGTCGTGGTCCTCACCCAGGATCGCGGCTTCGAGAAGAAGCCCGCGCTCGAGCTCCAGGCCCTGGCAGATCGCCGCTACGCCAGCTATCCCTACTACCTCGAGGCGATGAGGAGCCGCCCGCAGCGCTACAATGCGCAGCGCGAGCGCATCTGGGAGCTCGAGCGCGAGGGAAAGATCGTCGTCGTGGCCCCGTCGAGTCCCGTCACCGTTGGGAGCACGTCTGGCTCCGATGGCGAGGGCCTGCTTCGCCTGTACCTCGACGGAAGGCGGCAGGCAGCCGGTTCCCTCGACGCGATTCGCTCGCTTGGAGCCTAGGGGTCCCTCCGCGGTCCCACATGTGGGAACTATTTGCGAATCCAGGCAAAAACCCGTGCGTTTTCCTTGAACTTCTCTGCCCGTGCGCTACACTTGGAAAGCTTCTTTTGCAGAGCCCCGTAACCTCGTAAAAGAACAAAGCAACACGTAAGCACACGGAGGAGTCAAATGAAGTCGACTCAGTACGCCAAGCCCGGCGAGGTCACCCGTAATTGGGTCCTCATCGATGCTGAGGGCGCCACGCTCGGCCGTCTGGCCACGAAGGCAGCCATGATCCTTCGCGGCAAGAACAAGCCGCAGTACACCCCCCACACCGACACGGGTGACTTCGTCGTCATCATCAACGCCGATAAGGTCCAGCTTACCGGTGTCAAGGCCGACAGCAAGCGCTACTGGCGCTACAGCGGTTGGCTGGGCGGCATGAAGTTCGAGAGCTTCAAGGAGGCCATGGAGAAGCACCCCGAGCGCGTCGTCGAGCACGCCGTCAAGGGCATGCTTCCCAAGACCACGCTTGGCCGTCAGCAGTTCACCAAGCTCAAGGTCTATGCTGGTCCCGAGCATCCGCACGCTGCCCAGAACCCCGTTCAGATCGATTGGAGGGCCTAACCGATGGCTGAGAACACCGCTGTCTACACTGGCACCGGCCGCCGCAAGGAGGCTGTCGCCCGCGTCCGTCTCGTCCCCGGCACCGGCAAGGTCACCGTCAACGGCCGCGACGCGCTGAACTACTTCGGCCGTCAGCAGCTCATCGACGACGCCTGTGCCCCCTTCAAGGTGACGGACACCGTTGACCACTTCGACGTCATCGCCCTGTGCGACGGCGGCGGCATTGCTGGTCAGTCCGGCGCCCTGCGCCTGGGCATCGCCCGCGCCCTCCTCGAGGCTGGCGACTACCGCGCCGACCTCAAGAAGGCTGGCTTCCTCACGCGTGACGCCCGCGCCGTCGAGCGCAAGAAGCCGGGTCTGAAGAAGGCCCGCAAGCGCCCGCAGTTCTCCAAGCGCTAAGCTTCTGGAGCCGCTGGGGCTTGCCCCTTGCATTGCATCTCAAAGGACCCGCTGGCCATGTGCCGGCGGGTCCTTTTTCTGTCGCGGAGCGGCGCGCGGCATGCTGGCTCTCTATGCATTTGGTGGTTGCTATATCAAGTGAGGAAGTTCTACCTGCGGTTTTAAGCCTTCGGATGCGATAACTTATCTTATTTCTCGCATGCTGTGCCTTTTTGTGGAGCGGGGGTCTAGCCTGTCTGTTCGTGCAAGTAGACAAGCCGCCTGGGCCAGACCGGGGCCCGGGCATGAGAGCATGGGGGACAGACTATGTGCGGAATCGTTGGCTATACGGGCACTGACGTGGCCAAGACGATCCTCGTCGATGGGCTCAAGAGCCTTGAGTACCGCGGCTATGACTCGGCGGGCGTCGCCTTTGAGGTGGCGGAGGCCGGCTCCACGCGGATTGACGTGACGCGTCGCGTGGGTAAGGTCGCGGGCCTCGAGTCCGAGCTCGAGCACGTGGACATTCCCTCCACGTGCGGCATCGGCCACACGCGCTGGGCCACGCATGGCAGGCCCTCGGTTGCCAACGCCCATCCGCACGTGAGCTGCGACGGTCGCATCGCCGTGGTGCACAACGGCATTGTCGAGAACTTCCAGGAGCTTCGCGAGGAGCTGCAGGGACGTGGCCACACCTTCGCGAGCGACACGGACACCGAGGTCTTCGCCCATCTCATCGAGGATGCCTACGCGGACGCCCATGACCTCATGGCCGCGGTGCGGAGTGCCTGCTCGCGCGTCGTGGGGTCCTATGGCCTTGCCGTGATCTGCGCGGACGAGCCGGGCACCATCGCCGTGGCCCGCAAGGACAGTCCCATCGTCATCGGCATGGGTGAGCTCGGCGCCTACGTTGCCTCGGACGTGATCGCGCTCATTGGAGCCACGCGCGACGTCGTCATGCTCGAGGACGGCGAGTACGCCAAGCTCACGCCCGCTGGCATCTCCTACACCAACGAGGAGGGCGAGCCCATCGAGCCTGATGTCACCCACATCGACTGGGACGTCAACATGGCCGAGAAGGGCGGCTACCCTGACTTCATGCTCAAGGAGATCCACGAGCAGCCTCGCGTCGTGCG
Organism: Parolsenella massiliensis; assembly: GCF_900143685.1. Taxonomy (NCBI): domain Bacteria; kingdom Bacillati; phylum Actinomycetota; class Coriobacteriia; order Coriobacteriales; family Atopobiaceae; genus Parolsenella; species Parolsenella massiliensis. The sequence continues at coordinate 27,478 of NZ_LT671675.1, forward strand.
CGACACGCTCGTCGGTCGCCTGAGCCCCTCCGGCGAGCTCGACATCGACGAGCTGGGCCTCTCTCTCGAGGAGCTCAACGACGTTGACCGCGTCTACGTGATCGCCTGCGGCACGAGCTATCACGCCGGCCTTGTTGCCAAGAACCTCATCGAGGCGTGGGCGCGCATCCCATGCGAGGTGGAGGCGGCAAGCGAGTTCCGCTACCGCGACCCGATCATCACGCCCACGACGCTCGTCGTTGCCGTCTCCCAGTCCGGAGAGACCGCCGACACCCTGGCTGCCATTCGCGACGCCCGCATCAAGGGCGCCAAGGTCTTTGGCATCACGAACGTGGTGGGCAGCCCCGTTGCCCGCGAGAGCGACGGCGTCATCTACACGAAGGCCAACAAGGAGATCGCCGTTGCCTCCACGAAGAGCTTCATCGGCCAGGTTGTGAGCCTCACGCTTCTGGCCATGCTGCTCGGCCAGGTGAAGTATCGCCTCACCACCGGCCAAGTGCGCATGCTCTTCCGCGAGCTCGGAGACACCGCCGAGCAGATCCAGCACATCATGGACACGCAGGGCCCCGCCATCCACGAGGCGGCGCTCGCCTGCAAGGACGCGCAGTCGGCGCTGTTCGTTGGTCGTGGCATGGGCGCGGCCATCTCGTGCGAGGGCGCGCTCAAGCTCAAGGAGATCAGCTACCTGCATGCCGAGGCCTATGCCGCCGGCGAGATGAAGCACGGCCCCATCGCCCTCATCGACCTTGGCTTCCCGGTGATCGCCATTGCCACGAAGAGCCCCACGTACGAGAAGACCGTCTCGAACCTCAAGGAGTGCGAGGCGCGCGGCGCTGCGATCATCGCCGTTGCCACCGAGGGTGACGAGGAGATCGAGAAGGTCGCCAACCACGTGATCTGGGTGCCCAAGGTTCGCGACGCGTTCAGCGCGATCACGGCCACGGTGCCGCTGCAGCTGCTGGCCCGTGAGGTGGCCGTGCTGCGTGGCTGCGACGTCGACAAGCCGAGAAACCTCGCCAAGTCGGTCACGGTGGAGTAGCGCTCCTGCGGTCCGGAGAATCTATGACGTGATGGTGGCGGCCTCGCTTAGCGGCGGGCCGCCATCGCGCTATGCTAGGAGGGATACCGAGAGGCGGGGAGTCCCATGGCACTGGCAGGCGTTGGCGTCGACATAGTCGAGATCGCTCGCATGGAGCGCATCCTCGAGCGCACGCCGCGGTTTGCCCGCCGCGTGTTCACGGACGAGGAACGCGCCTACTGCGAGTCCACGGCGAGGCCGGCAGCCCACTACGCCTGCCGCTTTGCCGCGCGCGAGGCCACGCTCAAGGCCCTGGGCTGCGGGTTTGCGCTCGGCGTGAAGTTCGATGACGTGAGCGTCTCGACGGACTCCGCCGGCAGGCCCCGCGTGGAGCTCCGTGGCCGCGTGGCGCAGATCGCGCGCGAGAAGGGCGTGCTGGCCGTTGCCATCTCGCTGTCGTTCACGCGCGAGATGGCCGTCGCCAATGCCGTGGCGACAACGGCGGAGACGGCACCGAAGACCACCGAGCAACGAGACCCCCGTCGCGAGCTTGCAGAGTCCTTTAGGGAGGCGCGCTCCGTCATCGACGAGCTCGAGCGCGTCACGGACGGAAAGTGAGTGGGCATGCAGCCTGTATTGAACGTTGAGGACATCAAGGCCGTCGAGACGCGCCTTGCGGATGCCGGCGTGAGCATCTCCGAGCTCATGCACCGTGCGGGCGGTGCTGCCGCGCAGGAGGTCCTGCGCTTGGGAGACGTCTCTCGCGCCGTCGTGCTCGCCGGCTTTGGAAACAACGGCGGAGACGGCTGGGTTGCGGCCGAGGAGCTCAAGGCTGCCGGCGTCGACGTCCGCGTCGTGACGCCGTGCGAGCCCGACCAGCTTCACAGCGACCTCGCCAGGATGGTGGCGAAGGCCGCCGTCGAGGCGGGCGTCGTCTACGTCGTGGGCCCGGCCCGAGACGAGCTCGACGTGCTGCTCGGCGGCTGCGACGCCGTGCTCGACGCCATGCTCGGCACGGGCTTTTATGATGCGCCCGTGGCGCCCCTGTCCATCTGGATCGACGCGCTGAACTCCTCGGGCGCGCGCGTCGTGTCCGTCGACGTCCCGAGCGGCCTGTCGGCGCAGACGGGCCACGCGCCCGGCGCCGTCGTGGTGGCGGACGTCACGATCACCATGCTCGCCCTCAAGCCCGGCCTGCTGTCAGACGACGGCCGCGACGTCTGCGGCTCGATCGTGGTGGCGCCGCTCGCCGAGCAGACGGCGAAGCTCGTCTACGAGGCAGACCCCGTGGCCTGGCGCTGCGAGGCGGCCGACTACCTGGATGTGCTCGTGCCTCCCACGAGCGTCGTGGACAAGTACTCGCGCGGAAGCGTGCTCGTGGTGGGTGGCTCCACGCGCTTCCCCGGAGCCGCCATCATGGCCGCGAAGGCGGCTGCCCGCGCCGGCGCCGGCTACGTGACGCTTGCCGTTCCCGAGCCCATCGCCAACCTCTGCCGCACGCACCTGCTGGAGATCCCGGTGGTGGGGCTTGCCGCGGACGCCGACGGAACGTTCTCGAACGAGGCCCGCACCCAGGTGGCCCAGCTCGCCGAGCGCCGCTCGGCCGTGCTCGTGGGCCCTGGCATGTGCGTCACGGGCGGCACCGTAGGTGTCGTCTCCACGCTCCTCGAGAGCGAGGCGCCGCTCGTCGTTGACGCCGACGGCCTCAACAGCCTCGCGCGTCTCACGAGCAACCGCCTCGACGAGTTTCCCGAGCTGTTGCGCCGCAAGGCCCCGCTCGTGCTCACGCCGCACCGTCGCGAGCTCGGCAGGCTCGTCGGCCTCACGGACGCGGCTCCCAGCTCGCTCACGTCTGCGCTCGAGGCCGCGCGCCGCATCGTGTGGGCAGACGGCGGCAGCGAGCTCGTCGTCGTGGCGAAGGGAACGGCCACGGCCTGCGTGGGCGTCGAGATCGCGATGCTTCCCAAGCCCGGCCCGGCATGCCTTGCCACGGCCGGCTCGGGCGACGTGCTCGCGGGCATCATGGCTGGCCTTCTCGCGCGCGGGGTGGAGACGGAGTCCCTGCCCGCGCTCACGGCGTTCGCCTGCGAGGTCCACGGCTACGCGGCCTCCATCGCGCAGGAGCGCTTTGGCACGAGGGGCGTCATGGCCGCGGATATCATCGACGTCATTGGCCTGGCGGTCGATGCCGTCGAGGACCGCGCCGCGTTCAGCGGGGCGGACGACGTGGCGCCGTCCGACGAGGGCGACGCTCGGAACTAGCAGGGGTCCGGCCGTGACAAGCCTCGCGGCCGGCGGTGACACGGGGGCGTATCTCCATGGTCCAGCACAGGTGCCCTGACACGCGGTGGTCGTGGGTCGAGATCAACAAGGGCGCACTGCGCCGGAACACGAGGGCGTTCAAGAGCCTTCTCGAGCCGGGCGTGCGCATGATGGCCGTTGTCAAGGCGGACGCCTATGGCCACGGTGCCGTGGAGTGTGCCAAGGTCATGCATGCCGCCGGTGCCGACCAGTTCGCCGTGGCGACGGTGGCCGAGGGCCTTGAGCTTCGCGAGGCGGGCATCGAGTGGCCCATCCTCGTCCTGAGCGAGCCGCCCATGGAGTGCGTCCAGATGCTCGTTGAGCACGACATCATGCCCAGCGTCTACACCCAGGAGTTCGCGCTTGCCTACGGCGAGTGCGCCGCGGCGTTTGGCAAGGTGGGCAAGTATCACCTCGCGCTCGAGACGGGCATGACGCGCATCGGCGTCGACTGGCGCCATGCCGTTGAGTTCCGCCGTGGCATCGACTTCCACCGAGGCCTTTCCTGCGCGGGGACGTTCACGCACTTTGCCACGGCAGACGTCCCCGGCGACTGGACGTTTGCGCTGCAGTACCGCCACTTCACCGAGGCCGTCTCGGCCATGCGCGAGGCTGGCATCGACTGCGGCCTCGTCCACTGCGACAACACCCCCGCCACGATCCTCTACCCAGACACGCACCTCGACATGTGCCGCGTGGGCGTGGGCCTGTATGGCATGCAGCCCGCCGAGTCCACGCGTCCGCACATCTCGCTCGAGCCGGTCATGAGCGTGCGCGCCCGCGTGACGCGCGTGGTCTACCCGTCCGTGGGCACGGGGGTGAGCTACGGCCAGACGTACTCCGTGGGCAGGCAGAACACTCAGATCGCCACGATTCCCGTGGGCTATGCCGACGGCCTGTCTCGCACGCTGTCGGACAAGATGGACGTGCTCGTCCATGGCACGCGCTGCAAGCAGGTGGGTCACATCTGCATGGACCAGTGCATGTTCGCCGTCAACGTGGACCCCAGGCGAGCCGTGCGGCCCATGGACGAGGTTGCCTACGGCGACCTCGTGACCGTCATGGGCGCGGATGGTGACGAGCGCATCACCGCCGAGGAGCTCGCGGACATCCGGGGAACCATCAACTACGAGGTCACCTGCAACTTTGGCGCACGTCTCGAGAAGGTCTACGTCTAGCGAGGAGACATCATGTCGGTCATGCAGATTCCCGGCCATGATCACCAGAAGCCCGGCGAGGTCATGCTCGAGGAGATCGAGAACATCCTGGGTAACTGCAAGCGCTGCGAGCTGGGGCAGACGCGTTCGCACATCGTCTTTGGCTGCGGGAATCCCCATGCGCGCGTCATGTTTGTGGGCGAGGGCCCAGGCCGCAATGAGGACCTCAAGGGCGAGCCGTTCGTGGGCGCCGCCGGCCACAAGCTCGACGAGCTGCTCTCCGTGGCGGGCCTCACGCGCGGCGAGGTCTACATCGCCAACGTCGTGAAGTGCCGCCCGCCCGGAAACCGCAACCCCAAGCCCGAGGAGATCGAGGCCTGCTCGCCGTTTTTGCGCGAGCAGATCCGCTCCGTGTGGCCCGACGTCATCGTGTGCCTGGGCAACTTTGCGTCTCAGTGGGTGCTCAAGACCGACAAGGGCGTCATGTCGCTGCGCGGCCAGCTCTACCAGCAGGGCCACTTCGTCGTGGCGCCAACGTTTCACCCCGCGGCGACGTTGTACCACGAGGACTGGCAGCCGCTTCTGGAGGAGGACCTCGCTCGCGTGGGCGCCTGGCTCGCCGAGCACCCGGCCGAGGAGGGCACGCGATGAGCGAGCTCACGTTCTTCTCGGACTCCACGGAGCAGACCCGTGCCATGGGCGAGCGCATCGGATCGCTTCTGGAGCCCGGGGATGTTCTCGTGCTCACGGGAGACCTCGGCGCGGGAAAGACGCAGCTCACGAAGGGCATCGCCCGGGCCATGGGCGTCACCGACGAGGTCACGAGCCCCACGTTTGCACTCGAGGCCGTGCACGAGGGCGCAAGCATGCCGCTCTACCACTTTGACCTCTATCGCCTGCAGGACGCCGACGAGCTTGGCGACGCCGGCCTGTGGGACGCGATCGGTGGCGACGGTCCGTGCGTCATCGAGTGGGGCGAGCAGTTCGCCGATGAGATCGGCGACGAGCGACTCGACGTCTACGTGACGCGTCTCGAGACGCAGGCGGCACCGGGCGAGGAGCCGCGCCGCGAGATTCGCCTCGTCGCCTACGACGAGCGTGGCGAGCAGATCCTCTCGCAGCTGTCTGAGTAGGGAATCGACCCCTCAAAAATAGTTCCAAATTGTTGTTGCGAATCATTCTTAATAAGGATATAGTCATAGACAGCAAGCGGGAGCCAGCGAGAGGGAGGAAGACATGCCAGCGAGGCAGACCATCCAGCGCGAGCTCATCATCAACGAGCTTCGCTCCATGGCCAACCACCCCACCGCTGACGAGGTCTATGCCTCCATTCACGAGAAGCACCCAACGATCAGCAAGGCTACGGTCTATCGCACCCTGGGTAGACTGGCCGATGAGGGCGTAATTCTGCGCGTGAAGATCAACAACGGCGCAGACCACTTCGACCACCAGACGTTTGCCCACTACCACGTGCGTTGCACGGAGTGCGGCAGGGTGGACGACGTGGAGGTCCCCGTGCTGGATGGGGCCGAGAAGGCCGCCTCCAGGACGAGCGACTACGTCATCACCGGCTACACGCTGCAGTTCGATGGCATCTGCCCGGCTTGCCAGAGGGCAAGGGAAGCCCGGTAACAGTCCGGCGCCAAGGGGCGTCGGTTGGAGAGCGAGGACGGGCTGGGGAGCCCGTTCCCAAACCAAGGAGGTCCGTTATGGACAAGTGGGTCTGCAAGGTCTGTGGTTACATCTACGAGGGCGCCGAGCCGCCTGCGGAGTGCCCGGTCTGCCACGCTCCGGCCAGCGCCTTCAAGAAGGTCGAGGGCGAGCAGCAGCTTGCCGCCGAGCACGAGTACGGCGTCTACGACAAGACGGTCAAGAACAACCCCAACGTCTCCGACGAGGACAAGAAGTATATCCTCGAGCAGCTGAAGGCCAACTTCAACGGCGAGTGCTCTGAGGTCGGCATGTACCTGTGCATGGCCCGCATCGCCCATCGCGAGGGTTATCCCGAGGTCGGCCTGTACTGGGAGAAGGCCGCCCACGAGGAGGCCGAGCACGCCTCCAAGTTCGCCGAGCTCCTCGGCTCCGAGCTTGAGCCCAACATGAAGGCCTCCACGAAGGAGAACCTCGCCTGGCGCGTCGAGTGCGAGTATGGTGCCTGCAACGGCAAGACCGAGCTCGCCACCTGCGCCAAGAAGAACGGCCTGGACGCTATCCACGACACCGTCCACGAGATGGCTCGCGACGAGGCCCGTCACGGCAAGGCCCTCAAGGGCTTTCTCGATCGCCTGTTCTAAGTCATGAGCTCAAAGACTTCCAAGAAGAAGCCTGGCAAGAAGGTCAAGCCCTCAAGGCCCGCGGTTGCGGTGCTCTGGGGGCTTGACCCCTCTTCCGAGCGAGGCGCGGCCGTTCGCGCGCTCCTGCGAGAGATGGGCGTTGTGGCCAAGACGGCACGTCCCGAGCAGCTGGGCCTGCCCGCGGGCGTGGTCGCCGGCGGGCACGGTGGTGTCCCGATGGCCCCTGCGGGCGAGGGCCCGGCCTGCGAGTTCGTGCTGCTGAGCGGCTTTACGCATGCGCAGGTGGACGAGTTTCTCGCGCGGAGCAGGGAGGCCGGGTGCGTCGTGGGCGCCAAGGCCGTGCTCACGCCGGCAAACCGCAACTGGCCGCTGGGCCGCCTCATCGAGGCGGTTGCCGCCGAGCATGCGGCGATGGGCGGCGACAGGTAGGCGTTCCTCGGCTGCGGCGGCACCTGTCGCCGCAGGCGCCAGACGGCTAAACTAAATGGGTTACTCGCACCACGTGAAAGGCCCCAACCCATGAGCGAAGCCACTGCCGAGAAGATCGTCCTGTCCGTTGACACGTCGACGGACATGCTTGCCTGCGCCGTTGGTCGCGTGGGCGAGGCGGGCGTCGAGCTTTTGGCGAGCGGCGACCACCTGTGCCGCCGACACGCCAACGAGGAGCTCGTGACCACGTGCCTGGATGTCCTGGCTCGTGCGGGGCTTTCGATGGGCGACGTCGACGCGGTGCTCGTGGGTCGCGGTCCCGGCTCGTTCACGGGCGTGCGCATTGGCATCGCCACGGCCAAGGGCCTGGCGTGCGGCCTGGGACGCGCGCTCTACGGCGCCTCCACGCTCGACGCCGTTGCCTGGGGCGCGTGGGCGTCCGGCGTTCGCGGCCTCGTGGGCGTCGTGGGCGACGCCATGCGCCGCGAGGTCTATCCCGGGCTGTACCAGGTGGGCGAGGACGGTCCCATGCGCCTGTTTGAGGTGGAGACCGTCGTGAAGGTGCCCGTCGCCGTCGAGGCTTGGGCAGCTCGTGCGGACGCTGGGCAGATTACGCTCGCGGGCGACGGGCTCAAGAAGTATCGTGCGCAGTTCGAGGCTGCGGGGTTCTCGCGCTTTGCCGATGAGGACGCCTGGCACCCAACGGGCGAGGGCCTGCTGCGCGCGGCGCATGCGTCCGGTGTTGTTCTCGGCGCGTCGAGCAGCGCGACCGACTCGGGCGACCCTGCGCTCGTGCTGCCCATTTACACGCGCCTCTCTGACGCCGAGGAGAACGAGCGCACGCGGCTGGGCCTCAAGGAGCCGACGTCCGCAGCCGTGACCGGCGTGGACGATGCGCTCGCGGGCATCCACTGTCAGCTGCGTCCCATGACGGTCAATGACGTCCATGCCGTGGCCGAGCTCGAGGTCGCGGCGTTTTCCGGCGCGAACCATGAGCCGTGGAGCGAGCAGACCTTCAACGACGACGTGACGCAGCGCGGCCACCTGTGGTGGGTGGCCCATGACCGCGGGGCAATCATCGGCTTTGCCGGCGGCACGGTCGTGGCCGATGAGCTGCAGATCTCTGACGTGGCGGTTGCCGAGGGGCGTCGCCACGAGGGAATCGCGGGCCGGCTGCTCACGCGCGTGGCCTATGACGCGCAGATGCTTGGTGCCACGTGTGCCCTGCTCGAGGTCGAGGTGGGTAACACCCCTGCCGAGCGCCTGTACGAGCGCCTGGGCTTTACCGAGGTTGGCGTGCGCCCCAGCTACTACGGGGCCGGCCACGACGCGCGCATCATGCGCGCCGAGCTGCCGCTTGCAGACCTCGCCCCCGACGCGGACCACGACCCCGCGCCGCGCACGTCCATCCGTCCCTGGCCTATCGTGCCTGCGCCTCGTAGCGACGAGGCCCGCGAGCGCATCGCCGCTGCCGGCCCGCTGATTCTCTCCGTCGAGAGCAGCTGCGATGAGACGGCCATGGCCGTGACCGACTCTCACGGCGTGGTCTGCGCGAGCGTCGTTGCCACCCAGATCGACTTCCACGCGCGCTTTGGCGGCGTGGTCCCCGAGATTGCCTCGCGCAAGCACACCGAGGCCATCGTCGGCGTGCTCGAGGAGACGCTTGCCCAGGCTGGCGCCCACTTTGGCGTCGACACGCTGGCGCCTGCAGACCTCGCGGCCGTGGGCGTCACGGCCGGACCGGGCCTTGTGGGAGCGCTCGTGGTGGGCGTCGCCTTTGCGAAGGGTCTGTGTGCGGCGGCTGGCTTGCCCCTCATTGCCGTGCACCACCTCGAGGGCCACCTCATGGCCAACCTGTTTGAGACGCCCGACCTCAAGCCGCCGTTCGTGGCGAGCCTTGTCTCGGGTGGCAATACCATGCTCGTGCACGTGAGGGCGTGGGGAGACTACGAGGTTCTCGGCGCCACGATCGACGACGCCGTGGGTGAGGCGTTCGACAAGGTCGCCAAGGCCCTTGGCCTGGGGTATCCCGGTGGACCCGTCATCAGCAAGCTTGCCGAGAAAGGCAACCGCAAGGCCATCCACTTCCCGCGCGCGATGATGCACAGCGGCGACTACTCATTCAGCCTGAGCGGCCTCAAGACGAGCGTCATCACCTACATCAACAACGAGAACCGCGCGGGCCGGCCCATCAACCTGCCAGACCTTGCGGCAAGCTTCGAGGCCGCCGTGGTGGACGTGCAGGTGGCCAAGGCCGTGACGGCCGTGGAGGAGACGGGCGTGAGCGACGTCTGCATCGGTGGTGGCGTCTCGGCGAACCCAGCGCTGCGCGAGGCATATAAGCGCAGGTTCGGCCGCATGGGCGTTCGCGTTACGGTGCCGCCGCTCGCTGCCTGCGGCGACAACGCGGCCATGATCGGCATTCCGGCACTGCGCAGCTACCTTGCGGGAGACTTCGCGCCCCTCACCCTCGACGCCAACCCCAACGCCCCGCTCGGCACCTGGTCCTCATCGGCCGCCCCCGTCCCGCCCCACTGGGAGCGCTAGCTGACAAAGGGACAGTCCCTTTGTCAACTTTCCCTTTGTCAACTTTCCTTTGTCAACTTTATACAGTCTCGTTCATCTGGGTATAAGCCTTCCCACCAGTTCAATGGGTGGGGAGGCGTCATTATGCCGAGAGGTGCGCGGGGAAAGTCTGGATCCGGTTTCTACCATGTGGTCGCAAAAGGCAGCGGTGGCCAGAGCCTGTTTGAGGAGGACGCAGACTACCAGTCCTTTCTTGGCTTCCTCTCCAAGAATTGCGAGAGGTTCGGCGTGAGGGTGCATGCGTACTGTCTCATGGGCAACCACGTCCACCTGCTTCTCGAGGACCGAGACAGCCACCTGAGTGAGACCATGGGCGCAACGCTGACGAGCTATGCCCTGCGCTTCAATCAGAAGCACGGCCACATTGGCCACGTGTTCCAGCAGCGTTTCAAGAGTCAGCCGGTCGAGACCGACGAGTATCTGCTCCGGGCGATTCGCTACATCCACAGCAATCCGGCAAAGGCGGGAATCTGCCCCGCGTGCGAGTACCGCTGGAGCAGCTATCGCGCGTATGTGGAGGGCGAGGAGAGCATCGTCGAGACGTCATTTGCCCTTGATGTGCTCGGGGGCGTTGAGGGGTTCCTGGCGTTCAGCTCGGAGACGCATGGGGATTACCGCTTCTCTCAGCGGAGCCGTATCTCGGACGCGGAGGCTCGCCAGATTGCTTCAAGGGTCCTTGGGGACGTTGCCCCAGCTGAGCTCAAGGTCATGGAGCGCCCGCATCGCGATGCGCTACTCTTTGGCCTAAAGGATGCCGGCCTTTCCATCCGACAGATAGAGCGCCTTACCGGCATCGGAAGGGGCACGATAGCGAAAAGTTGACAAAGGGACTGTCCCTTTGTCAATCGTCAATCGAGGAGGATTCCATGAGGGACGGGTTCATCAGGGTGGCGGCGCTTACGCCGGCGGTGCGCGTGGCGGACATCGGGTACAACGTCGAGGCGTGCGTCGAGGCGGTGCGCTCGAGCGATGCCCAGGTCATCGTGCTGCCCGAGCTTGCCATCACGTCCTATACCTGCGAGGATCTCTTTTGGCAGGATGCTCTGCTCCGTGCGGCCGAGGAGGGCCTGGGCCAGCTGGCCGCCGCCGTGGCAGACGTTGACGCGCTCGTGCTCGTGGGTGTGCCCGTGCGCGTGGCCTCCAAGCTGTACAACTGCGCCGCGGCTCTGTGCCACGGCGAGCTTCTCGGCCTCGTGCCCAAGCGAAACATCCCCACATATGGCGAGTTCTACGAGGGCAGGCGCTTCTCGGCCGGCCCTGAGGACGTGACGCTCGTCTCGTTTGCCGGCTACGAGGAAGTGCCGTTTGGCGCCGGTCAGCTCTTCGAGTGCGAGAACGTGCCCGGCCTTACGGTGGCCGCCGAGATTTGCGAGGACCTGTGGGTGCCCAACCCGCCGAGCACGGCGGCGGCGCTTGCGGGGGCCACGCTCATCTGCAACCTCTCGGCCTCCAACGAGCTCGTGGGCAAGGCCGACTACCGCCGCGATCTCGTGGCCTCGACGAGCGCGCGCCTCGTGTGCGCCTACGCCTATGCCAGCGCCGGCTGGGGCGAGTCGACCCAGGACGTGGTCTACGGCGGGCATTGCCTCGTGGCCGAGAACGGCCGCGTGCTCCAGCAGACTCGCCCGCTCGATGACGCCGCGCTTGCGCTTGCGGGAGACGCCCATGCCCAGACGGGCGCCACGGCCGTCGTTGACCTCGACCTTCTTGCGCACGATCGCATGCGCATGTCCACCTTCAACGTGGACCCCACTGCCGCGGGCTACGTCATCACCACCTTTGACCTCGACGTTGTTGAGACGCCCCTTGAGGGCCGCTTCGTGGATCCGCACCCGTTCGTGCCGGCGGACCCGACGCGTCGTGCGGAGCGTTGCGAGTCGATCTTTGCCATCCAGGCGCACGGCCTGGCAAAGCGCCTAGCCCACACGCACTCGCGTCGCGCGGTCATCGGCGTGTCTGGGGGCCTCGACTCCACGCTCGCGTTGCTCGTCTGCGCCCGCGCCTTCGATCTTCTCGGCCTTGACCGCGCCGGAATTCTCGCCATCACGATGCCGGGCTTTGGCACCACGGAGCGCACGCATGACAACGCAACGGCCATGAGCGAGGCGCTCGGCTGCGAGCTGCGTGAGATAAGCATCGCCGCGGCGGTGCGCCAGCACTTCGCCGACATCGGCCACGATGAGGCTGACCACTCGGTGACCTACGAGAACGCCCAAGCGCGCGAGCGCACGCAGATTCTCATGGACGTGGCCAACCGCGAGGGTGGCCTTGTGGTTGGCACCGGCGACCTCTCCGAGCTCGCGCTTGGCTGGGCCACCTACAATGCCGACCACATGAGTATGTACGGCGTGAACGCGAGCGTGCCCAAGACGCTCGTGCGCCACCTCGTTCGCTACGTGGCCGACGAGGCTCGCGCGAGTGGCAACGACGCCCTGGCCGACGTGCTCGTTGACGTGCTTGACACGCCCGTGAGTCCCGAGCTTCTTCCGGCGACGGGGGACGGCAAGATCTCCCAGAAGACCGAGGACCTCGTGGGTCCCTACGAGCTGCATGACTTCTTCCTCTACAACGTCCTGCGCTGCGGCTTTGGCCCGGCGAAGGTCTGCCGCCTTGCGCTCGAGGCGTTCGGAGGTCGTTACGCGAGCGGCGCTGACGCGGATGATGCCGCCGTGGGCACCTACGATGCCGAGACGATCATGAAGTGGCTTCGCAAGTTCTACTGGCGTTTCTTCTCGCAGCAGTTCAAGCGCAGCTGCCTGCCGGACGGTCCCAAGGTGGGCAGCGTTGCCGTGAGCCCGCGCGGCGACCTTCGCATGCCGTCCGACGCCTGCGTGAACCTCTGGATTCGCGAGCTCGACGAGCTGGGGTAGTGGTGGCGCATGGAGGGTTCCCAGCGGGTGGGTCTCGGCGGCGGTTGGAGGGAAGCCCTACCGCTTCTGGGGATTTCCCTGATTCTGGGCACTCCACAGGTGCTTGCTCTGCCGGCGCCCTTTGCGAGTGATGGGCTTTCTCTGGCGCTTTCCTCGCTGCTACCTGTCGTGTCTCTGGCGGGGCTGTTCGGCGCGTCCGTTGCCGCTGCAAAGGGCGGCGGCGGGTGTCGCGAGCGCCTGGTTGCATGTGCTGGACTTGCCGCGACGGCAATCTATCTTGCGTTGTCGTGGTGGGTGGTTCTTAGCTGGTCGTGGGGTGTGGGCGTGGCGTCCCTTGGGGTTGCCGCCACGTTCGTCTTGGACGTGATGGGGATGGCCGCTGCTGGCGTTGGCATGTTTGGCTGCTGCTATATGGCATGCGATGGGGGCGCGGAGGCACGGGCTGCCTCGCCTGCATCTGCTTGCCGCGTGCTTGTCTGCGCCCTGGCGGCTACGGGGATGCTCGGCGTTGCGGGGCGCTTTCTCCCCAACTGGACCATGATGCGTATTGCCGCCTCGTTTTCGGGGCCGGATGGCCGTCTCTTTGCGGAGTCCCTCTCTCTGGGAAGCCTCGAGGCCGCTCGTGGGCTTTGCCCCCTGGCGGCAGGGATTCCCTTCGCTTCGACCCTGGCTCTAGTGCCCAGTTTGGCCTGGGCCGTCTTGGTCACTGTGCTGAGGGCGCGTCCACGAACGATGGTGCGGGGTATATGCTCCGGTCTCTTCGCTGCTTGGGCCCTGTGCGCGCTGTTCCAGGAGCTTGGGCGCGCCCTTGTCTGGAGCGCGGCTGTTCCGGCCTTGCTCCTGGCGCTCGCGGGTTCCTTGCTCGCTGTTTCCTGCCGTTCGCATCGTCTTGGCGCAGCGAAGGGCGATGGCGGCGAGCCGGCCTCGTCGCTGACGGGCATCCTCTCTCCGCGAGAGTCGGAGGCCTTGCACCTACGCTTGGACGGGCTCTCTTCCTCGGAGGCCGCCGGGAAGATGGGCGTGAGCGCCTCGACGGTGAGGAACCTGCAGGCGCGAGCACTGGATAAGCTTGGCGTCGGGTCACTTGACGAGCTCCGTGCGGGCGAGGCGTCCGATCTCGGTACTTGCGGATTGAAGCCGGCTTCATGGGGCGTCGCGGTGTCCCTTTTGTTCGCCGTGCTAATCGGTGCGGTGCTCGTGGCGTTTTCCCGAACACAGAAGACGTGGGCTGACGCCGTCTCGGAAACTATGGTTCTCGGCATCTCCTTGAGTCTCTGTTCTCTGCTCCGTGGCGCTGGCTGGGACGAGCGGGTACCGCTCGTCTGGTACGAATTCGGGGCCTGCGCCTTCGTGGGCTTTCTGGCGGGCATTGTGCCTTTGGTTTCTCTGGCTGCAGCGCTGCTTGCCCTGTTTGTGATGGTGGGCGAGAGGGGCGGCGAGCACCTCGATTCGTTCTCTGGCCTGTTCGTTGCATTTGGCCTGGGCGTATGCGTCGGGGGCTATGCGTCCGGGTTGTTGCCCCGGCTGCCCGCCTTGCTCGCCTTGGCGAGCAACAATGAGGACGCGATGCTGCTTGCCGTGCTAACGGGAGTCGTTGCGGGTGCGCTCTGCCTCGTCGGGGTGACCTCGTGTGTGCTTGCGCTGCGAAGCGTGTCCGACCATTTCGCTACGCCTGCGGAGGAAGCCGATGGAGGCCAGGGCATCCGCAGATTCTCTGCGTATCTCGTGAGCAAGGGCCTCAATCCTACCGAGGTGGATGTTGCGCGCCTGGTGCTGCAGGGTTTGGCGAGCCCGGAAATCGCCTTGAGGCTCAACCTCTCGAGAGGTGCCGTCAACTCCGCCCGCCGTGGAGCCTATCGAAAGCTGGGCATTCATTCCCGCACCGAGCTTGCCGAGGAATGCCGAAAGTTTCTCGATTAAGTAAGTGGGCTCGCTCGAAATTAATCGAGCGAGCCCCGAGGGATTACCAGGTGCGATAGTTGCACTTCAGGCGGCTAACGGTGCCTGGATAACTGTCCTTTGGGCTGAAGCCCGCCGCGCTCCAAAGAATCGTGGTGCCCTTTAGGCTATAACCGCTTCGATAGGAAAGGCTCTTGTAGATCTTGTCGTAGCAGGAGACGTTGTGCGAAGAGTCATTTGCGCTCGCGAAGGCGCTGTAAGTGTCGAGGACATCGTCAATGAGCAGATAGGGGGCAACGATACCGCCACTCTGAGCATGCGCGGGCGTAGCAACGAGGGCCGTTGGGGCAATTGAACAGGCGACCAGTGCGACTAGCAGGAACTTCTTGGCTTTCTTAAACATGATCCCTCCTTTTGAAGCTGTGGGGCGGGTCTACCTTGAATCCTCCTCTCACTCATAAAGCTCGCGATAACGGGTGGCGCAGGAGCCGGGATGGTTTCGTGGATGGTCGTGGCACTCGATCTTGCCGTGAACGATGAAGGCAACGCGGTCGCAGGACTGGTCGACGTTCGCAAGGTTGTGGGTGGACATGACGATGGAGCGTCCGCCTCGCACGTACGAGCGCATGGCCCTCGTGACGACGCCCACGTTGGTGGGGTCGAGCGCGCTCATGGGCTCGTCGAGAAGCAACAGTTTCGCTCCGGTTGCCATGGCCGTGGCTATGGCGGCGAGCTGGGCCATTCCCTGCGAGCACTTGCGAACGGGTAGGTCGAGGAACGCCTCGATGCCCAGGCGCGAAGCGAGTTTGCCGACGTCTACATGGGACCTCCAACAATCCCTGGCGAACTCGATGTTTTGACGCACGGTGGCTCGCGCGCTGAGAATGCCGGGAGAGGGCAGGTAGAAGACGCCTTGCCTCCAATCGGCTGCGGTGGGTGCGCCTCCGTTGATGCTGGGGCCAATCGTGCAGCTTACGCGCTCGTCCCAGGGTTCCCAAATCGATTCGAGCAGCGTTGTCTTGCCGCTGCCGTTGGGCGCGACAAGCCCCGTGACGGTTCCCGAGGGGACGTCGATGCGCGCATTATCGATTACTAGGCTATTTCCTCGGCGAACGGAGAGGTCAAGGAACGTGGTCATGAGAACCTCCTCTGCAGCCGCCCTGAGCGGGATCTTTCTTGTAACGAGTCAACGAGAAGAGCCGCGAGAACCAGCGCCGCCGCAAATGCCAAGAGCGTGGCGCAACCCAGCTCCCACGTCGTGCCCGAGATGACGCGGATGTCGAGCCCGTTGGCATAGACCGGCATGCCCACGACGCTTCCACACGAGAGGTACGAGCTGGGAAGGTGGCGCGCAATCTTCTGCCATTCCGTCTCCCGCGAGGCATACAGGGGAAGGAGCGGCGCAACGAGTAGGGCCAGGGAGAGCCCAAGGCCACAACTCGGCAGGATGGCCTCCGCCGTGGCGGCGAGCGCGGTGGTTACGAGGGCTGCCCCCATGATGAGCGCCATGTCCTTTGCGAGAACCTCCCCCACGGTGGTGCTCGCGACGTTTCCGTCGACAATCTGCACGACGGGATAGGCGAGGTTCCCAAGCCCGTTCCTCACCAGGGCGAGCAATGTGGCGGGTGCAAGCTCCAGGGCGAGCGCGGCCAGGGCAAGGGCGAGTGCCACGCCAAGGGCCGTCGTGCGCTTCTTGGCTCGATGAATCGGTGTCGCTTGCTCAAGCGATCTTGTGGCGAGACGGCGTTGTGACGCGCCCGCAAGCAGGGCAATGGGAAGCAGCGGCACGATACCGGGCATAAGGCCCAGAACAAAGGCGAGGTAGTAGGTGGCGGACATCTCGGCCGCAGTGTCGTAGACCTCGGGGTTCTCGAGTTGCGCCAGCCGGTGGATGAGCTCGGAGCGGGCGTAGAGGCTTGGATCTGGCTCGCTGTAGCCCGCCTTGACGCTTTCGAGCTCAATGTCGTAGTAGCGTGCGTAGGCGCCGAAGAAGTCCCTGCTTGGATAGGGTGTGGACGCAGCCTCCCCAAGGACAGTGAGCTCGCGGGCGTTGATGTCCTTGAGGTCTGCCGGTGCGGAGTCGTAGACGCCGTTGGCCGTGCTTGTCGACAGGATTTCGCGCGTCTGGCGTGCCTGTTCCTGACCGATTGCCTGGTCTGACAAGGTGGGGTATCCCATGAGCACGGGAAGCAGGAGCAAAATCTGAACGAGGACAAGAACGGCGAGCGTTGGCCTGTCCCAGAGGCATACCCTGAGCGTCGAGCGCGCGAGTGCGGCGAGCGGGCTTCTCATCTTGGACGCCGCGATGTCGAGCGTCGCTTCGGTGGGCTGGTGCATCTTCTCTCCCTTCTCCGGGTGAGTGCAGCGTCCACTATTTGTGATCTGATGTCTGTAGACGGAGCATATGAAGTTGGGAAGCGGGGCGTCTACAAGCCTTTGACCTCGCGTTTCTTCTCGAACCTATTTGTACGCGCCAAGAGTCGTTGAGCACCCACATATGCGTGCTAGGAGGGCGTCTAGCGCGTATATGTGGGTGCTCGTTGGCTGGGCACGTAAATGTGGGTGCGCGGCTCACGGGCGTCCAAGGGCAATAGCTCTTCTCGGCAACGCAAATTCCCTGCGCCGTTGCGCTGAGATTGTGACGTTCGGTTGCACTCACAAAATCTAAGCGCGCTCAAAGAAGATTTTTTCATTTCTCGTTGTTATATCGAGAAGTGCTGGGTACCATTTCTAGCGTTGGTAACTAGCGCGCGGCACGCCGCCGCGCCAGCGACTGGCGTCAACGCAACCCGCCAGCGCTCAAGAAGGAGGTTCTTGGTTATGACTCTGAAGCCGCTTGGAGACCGCGTTCTCGTTAAGCCCGCCCCCAAGGAGGAGAAGACCTCGACCGGTCTGTACATCTCCAGTGGCGCGCAGGAGAAGCCGCAGCGTGGCGAGGTCATCGCGGTTGGCGCTGGCAAGGTCAGCGACAAGGGCGAGCGCATCGTCCCCGACGTCAAGGTTGGCGACCAGGTCTACTACGGCAAGTTCGGTGGCAACGAGGTCAAGGTCGACGGCGAGGACTACCTGCTGCTCCGTGCCGACGACATCTACGCCGTCATCGAGGGCTAGGACAACGTCCCGCGCAATTCCCGTACCTGTCTGCCGCGCAAGCTCTGACTCGGCCGAGCGCGGCATGTAAGAAAGGAAGCCACCAATGGCTAAGAACATCATGTTCGGCACCGATGCCCGTGCCAAGCTCGCCAAGGGCGTCAACACCCTCGCCGATGCCGTGACCGCCACCATGGGCCCCAAGGGCCGCTACGTCGCCCTCGAGCGCTCCTACGGCGCCCCCACGATCACCAACGACGGCGTCTCCGTCGCCAAGGAGATCGAGCTGAAGGACCACGTGGAGAACATGGGCGCCCAGCTCGTCAAGGAGGTCGCCACCAAGACGAACGACACCGTGGGTGACGGCACCACCACCGCAACCCTGCTCGCCCAGGTCATCGTGAACGAGGGCCTGCGCAACGTCGCCGCCGGCGCCGATCCTCTGGCCATCCGTCGTGGCATCGACAAGGCCGTCACCGCCGTCGTCGACTCCATGAAGGCCGCCGCCAAGCCGGTCGGCACCAAGGAGCAGATTGCCTCCGTCGGCACCATCTCCGCCTCCGACCCACAGGTTGGCCAGAAGATCTCCGACGCCATGGAGGTCGTGGGCAAGGACGGCGTCATCACTGTTGACGAGGACAAGACCAACTTCGGCATCTCCGTCGACACCGTCGAGGGCATGCAGTTCGACAAGGGCTACATCTCCCCGTACTTCGCGACCGACAACTCCGCCATGGTCGCCGAGCTCGAGAACCCCTACATCCTCATGGCCGACCAGAAGGTCTCCAACATCCAGGACATCCTGCCGGTGCTCGAGGCCGTCCAGAAGTCCGGCTCCTCGCTGCTCATCATCGCCGAGGACGTCGAGGGCGAGGCCCTGGCCACGCTCATCCTCAACAAGCTTCGCGGCACGCTGAAGATCGCCGCCGTGAAGGCTCCCGGCTACGGCGACCGTCGTAAGCGCATGCTCGAGGACATCGCCGTCCTCACCGGCGGCCAGGTTGCCATGGAGGAGCTTGGCATCAAGCTCGCCGACACCACCGCCGAGATGCTCGGTCGCGCCAAGGCCGTGAAGATCACCAAGGACAACACCACTATCGTCTCCGGCGCCGGCTCCAAGGCCGCCATCGACGAGCGCGTTGCCCAGATCAAGGGCGAGCTCGAGCACACCGACTCCGACTTCGATCGCGAGAAGCTCCAGGAGCGTCTCGCCAAGCTCTCCGGCGGCGTGGCCGTCATCAAGGTTGGCGCTGCCACCGAGGTGGAGCTCAAGGAGATCAAGCACCGCATCGAGGACGCCCTGCAGGCGACCCGCGCGGCCGTTGAGGAGGGCATCGTCGCCGGCGGCGGCGTCGCGTTCCTCGAGGCTCTGCCCGAGCTCGACAAGGTCGAGGCCACGGACGAGGAGAAGATCGGCGTCGAGATTGTGCGCAAGGCTCTGACCGCCCCGGTCAAGAAGATCGCCGAGAACGCCGGCTTCGAGGGCTCCGTCGTCGTCGAGAAGATCAAGAATCTCCCCGCTGGCCAGGGCCTGAACTCCGCCAACGGCGAGTGGGGCGACATGATCGAGATGGGCGTGCTCGACCCGGTCAAGGTCTCCCGCGTGACGCTGCAGAACGCCGCCTCCGTCGCCAGCCTGATCCTCATCACCGAGGCCACGGTCACCGACGAGCCCAAGGACACCACGATCGAGGAGGCCATCTCCGCTGCGGCTGCCCAGGGCGGCCAGGGTGGCGGAATGTACTAAGCCTGAGGGTTTAGCCACCTGACGAAGCCCCGGCCCGGCGTTGCACGCAAACGTCCTCGCGCCTTTGGCGCTGCGGAATGTTTGCGTTGCAACACCGGAGCCGGGGCTTCTGCTGTTTACCCCCTCAAGGGCTTCGACCGGAGGGTCGAGCGCATGTGGTGGCTGTTCGGCCCGACGGCCGGCGTCGGACGGATGCCCGAATGGCTACAATTAAACAGTTATGCCGCCGGGGAGCGGTGGGGTTGAAGGGGAGAGAGACATGGCCGAGAAGCGCGACCTGCTCGACGATTTCATCGATATCAAGAACGACTGGCAGGCGCTGTCGAACCCTGTCTCGGACGTCGCGAATGCGCTTGCGGCGAACCCCGAGGAGGTCAAGACCTGGAACCCCGCCGACTACAAGGAGCGCCCGCGCGCCAACGCCAACTCATGCGTCTCGTGCAAGTCTGGCAACGAGAACGCCTGCACGCTCTGCCGTGACGTCTGTCCCGTGAAGGCCATCGACCTGTCCGAGGGCGGCATCGAGATCGCGGACACCTGCCGCAAGTGCGGCCTGTGCTCCGCCGCCTGCCCCTCGGAGAGCTTCACGGCATTCCAGATCACCCCGCGCAAGCTCTATGACCGCATCGTTCGCGCGGCCACGGCGTTCGAGCACGCCTATGTCACCTGCACGCGCTCGCTTGGCCGCATGCCAGAGGGCAACGAGGTTGTGCTTCCCTGCGTGGGATGCGTTCCCACTGAGGTCTGGTACGCCATTCTCGCGGACTATCCCAATGTGTCCGTCTACCTGCCGCTGGGCATCTGCGACCGCTGCCGCAACACCACGGGCGAGGACGCGCTTGCCGAGCACATCGGCGCCGCCGAGGAGCTCTCTGCCAAGGGTATGGGCGTCGAAGTGGACGAGCGTGCCCTCGACCACACGAAGAACCATGACTTCGAGCGCAAGGAGTTCATCAACAGCCTAGGCAAGCAGGGCATGAACGCCCTGGGTGCTGTGAACCCCGCCGTTGCCGCCGCGCGCTCGATCACCAAGAAGCTCGACGAGAACACGCGCCGCATCAACGCCATTACGCGCTCGCTCGAGGGGGCCGCGGCGCCTGCGCCGGCTCGCATGCACCGCATTCTCACCCAGCGTCGCCAGCTCTTGCTCACGACGCTGCAGCGCCACCCCAAGTACGCCGTTCGCCTCCACCCCCAGCGCCCCGTGTGTGACTCCGAGAAGTGCACGATGTGCGGCGAATGCGTCAACGTCTGCCCCGTGCATGCGTGCGAGCTTTCCGAGAACGGCATCTTCAAGGTCGAGGCCGGCTACTGCAACGAGTGCGGCGCCTGCCTCAAGGCGTGCGGTGAGCATGCCCTCACGTTCGAGGCGTATGATGCCGCCGAGCTCGTTGTCCCCGACAAGGAGGAGATCGAGCGCAAGAAGCGCCAGGCCGAGCAGAAGGCCGAGGTCGAGAAGCTCAAGAAGCAGGGCATGGAGCAGCTCAAGCGCGGCCTGGACTTCCTCGACAGCCTCAACCTCGGGGGAGACGACGAGGACTAGGTAACAAGGCCGGGGCTCTCCTCGGCACGAGATAGGCCGGCCGTATGGCTGGCAACGCCGGGCAGTGCCCGGAAGCTACGGAAGGAACGAACGTGTCACTCTCCATCGGCATCGTTGGTCTGCCCAACGTTGGCAAGTCCACCCTGTTCACGGCCCTCACCAAGAAGGGTGGCCTTGCGGCCAACTACCCCTTCGCCACGATCGAGCCCAACGTGGGCATCGTCGACGTCCCGGACGGACGCCTCCAGAAGCTCGCCGACATCGTGCATCCGGGCCGCATCGTTCCGGCCACGGTTGAGTTCGTGGACATCGCCGGCCTCGTGAAGGGCGCCTCCGAGGGCGAGGGCCTTGGCAACCAGTTCCTGGCCAACATTCGCGAGACGGATGCCATCTGCGAGGTCGTTCGCTACTTCTCCGACCCTAACGTCATGCGCGAGGTTGGCCGCACGGCCGAGTTCGTCGATCCCGCCGGTGACGCCGACACGATCATGACCGAGCTTATCCTTGCCGACATCCAGACGCTCGAGAAGCAGATTCCCAAGCTCGAGAAGGAGGCCCGCCGCGACAAGGAGCTGGCGCCCAAGCTTGCCGTGGCCAAGCGCCTCGTCGACTGGCTGAACGAGGGCAACCGCGCCGCGACCATGGACATGACCGATGACGAGCGCGCCGCCGCCCGCGAGCTGTTCCTGCTCACGCTCAAGCCCATCATCTACGTGGCAAACGTGGACGAGGACGCCCTGGGCGAGGACCTCGCTCCCATCGATGGCATCAAGCCCATTCCCGTGTGCGCCAAGATCGAGGCCGAGCTGTCCGAGCTCGACGCCGACGAGGCGGCTGAGTACCTCAAGGACCTGGGCATCGAGGCAAGTGGCCTGGACGTTCTCGCGCGCGTGGCCTACAGCACGCTGGGGCTCCAGAGCTACTTCACCGCTGGCGAGATGGAGGTCAAGGCCTGGACCATCCCCGTGGGTGCCAAGGCCCCGCAGGCCGCCGGCGTCATCCACTCCGATTTCGAGCGCGGCTTCATCAAGGCCGAGGTCGCGAGCTACGATGACTACGTGACCCTCGGTGGCGAGGCTGGCTGCAAGGCCGCCGGAAAGCTCCGAATGGAGGGCAAGGACTACGTCGTGGCAGACGGCGACGTCATGCACTTCCGCTTTAACGTGTAGGTTGCCAATGGGCGATTTCGCCGCGCGATCCCTCGGCGGGGACAGATTTGCTTCGCAAATCTCCCTTAGCCCCTTCCTCGGGGTCGTGCGGCGAAATCTTTGCGTCTCTCATTTGAATCAAGCCCCGCAGCCGGCCATGGCTAGGTCCGGTTGCGGGGCTTGTTGATTAATCAAGGGACGTTTGGCGTGGTAAAACGACTGCTGGCCGAATGTCCGTTAGTTTTGCTGTTGAATCATTGTTTCTGTATGCCATGTTGCTGTCAGTTCTGTTGGGCAATTTGACTCTGGGGGCGATGATGGATAGAAGAACGTTTATTAGGCTTGCGGCTAGCTCGGTTGCTTGCAGTTTCGTTGGTGGGGCCATTCCTGCTGGCGCTGAAGAACTGGATGATAATTTCATACCTTTCTCTCCAGAACTCGCCACCGAGATGGCTAGCGCGTTTTTTGAGGGAGCTGGTGGCCTATCCTCATGCATCTGTTCTGAACCTATCCCGTTATTTGATTCTTCGGGACAATTCCAAGGTTATGAAGTCACTGCGGCCGACTATTCAGATTGTCCGCTAGGCTATGTTGTGTTCGACGCGCGCTGTCCCGGGATCGTCTCTAGATTCTCATCTGCCGAGGGCAAGCTTGGTCCTTACGAGCAAATCGTAGGCAATGATGTGAGCGCGTATTCTCTTGCGGCGGATCAACCTATGCTTGTCTCCTCGAGTCCATTGGACTTTTCGGTTCCTTTGTTCTCGAGAGGGGTCTCCCTATTGGCCGGTGGCGAGGTCGTTAAGCTCCCAGATGCGACTGCCACTTTCTCCGATGATGGCAGCTCTTCCTATGATCCTACTTCTTGGAATGAGCTGATGATTAGGTGGACTGAGGTCCTTCGTGGGCCATATACGCTTAAGGAACACAATAACATCGAGGTAAATGGTCTTAGCCAGGCCGAGTCGGTGGATGCGCTCAGGAGGTATGCCTGCGCTGTGACGGCCCTGTATTCGATAGCATCGACCATGCTAAATGCTGCGGGGAATGATTGGCTCATTAACCGTCATAACGACATAGGCTGTTACAACACAATTTGGGAGTATACAAACACTACGGTTGATCACGTGAAAGATGGAGTGACGTATGGAAGTACCCAACACCAGGACATAGGACCTGGATTCCAGCGTTTCTGTGCGGAGAGAGGGATCTCGATTCTTCCTGTTCGCGTGGTGTCGCCCAGCTTGCAGAAATTCAAGAATCAGGTTGATGCTCTGAGACAGAGCGTTGTCATGCTTGCGATTAATGAGGGGACTATCTCCGCGCCGAAGAGGGCAGGTCATGCCATGGCTGTTTCTGGGTACGGAAGGATAACGAGGGGGTCAACGTCGCTCAATTGCATCGTCGTTCACGACGGGTGGAGTGATGAGGCGTTTATCAACTACGACTTCCAGGGCTTCATGGACAAGAACGGGGTATTCATGTGAGGCGCTTGCTTGCCTTTATCGGGATTCTCTCGTTGCTGTTCTCGGCGTATTACGTCGCATTTGAACGTACTGATTGCTTGGGCGATTTGACAAGCGGTGGGTATGAGGATTCGATGGCCCAGGCGACGGGAAAGGTGATTGAGAAGAACCCAGACAATCACACCATTGTTCTTGATACAGGCTTCGGCGATGGATCTGTTGGCGAGATAAGGCTCGACATGGGGTCGGATGATGAGAGAAGTCCCTTTGGCTCTATAGAGGTTGGGGATTATCTAAGAGTCAACTATCTCAGATCCGTCTTGCCAAGCGGAGGGTATGAGTTCATGGGCCTGGAGAAGCCCAGGTCGCGCAACTCCAGCCTTGAGTGAAAGAGCCTTGCGAAAGCCCCGCAGCCGGCCATGGCTAGGTCCGGTTGCGGGGCTTGTTTTATCGGCTCGAACCAAACTCCGCTTCTGGG
This sequence comes from Parolsenella massiliensis, assembly GCF_900143685.1. NCBI lineage: Bacteria > Bacillati > Actinomycetota > Coriobacteriia > Coriobacteriales > Atopobiaceae > Parolsenella > Parolsenella massiliensis. Next base: position 51,501 of record NZ_LT671675.1, read on the forward strand.
GATGAAATGGAGGCAATTATCGACCTGAAACGTCCCAGAAAGCGGAGTTTGCTGGTGATGAGTGATGAAACGTCCCGGGAGGCGGAGTTTGTGACGAGACCACGTGAAGTCGATTGTTATGGGAGTGCTACTGCCCGACGACGCCGGCGAGGCCGGCGGTGGGGTCTTGGCTGGCGTCCTCGTAGGGCGGCAGGCCCTGGCCCACGCGGCTCATCATCGTCTGCCAGGCACTCTCATTGACCTTCTCGTACCACGTGCCGTTCACGTACTCGCTCGTGGTGGGCTCGAGGCCCGAGTAGAGGTTCTTGCTCATGTCGAAACCAACGAAGCGTGCGCCCAGGAGCATGAGCTCGATGCCCGTGATATCGGTGCTCACGCTCACGCTTGCGGCGTTCAGCGTCGCTAGCAGCATGAACGGGTTGCCCGAGAGTGCCTTCTTGAGGATGGCGCCCAGCACCATGCGCTGGTTTGCCGTGCGGTAGTAGTCGCCGGCGCCGTACTGGTCATAGGCGTGGCGGGCGCGGCACAGGCCCAGCGCCTGCGCGCCGTTGATGGTCTGCGGGCCCGCCTTGAGGCTCACGCCGGCAAGCTCGTCGTCGATGTCGATGGGCACGTTGACATCGATGCCGCCCAGGTCATCCACCACGGAGGTGAAGCTGTCGAAGTCAATCTCGGCGTAATGGGCGATGGGGACGTTCGCGAGCTTGGAGACCGTCTTGATGAGCAGGGGCGCGCCGCCGTAGGTGTAGGCGGCGTTGATCTTCTGCTGGCCGTAGTCTCCGCCCAGGTCAACAAGGGTGTCTCGCTGAATCGAGACGAGCGTGAGCTTGGCTGCCAGCGGGTCCACACGGGCCAGGATGATGGAGTCCGTGCGGTAGACGCCGCCCGTCGAGTTGTTCTCGACGCGGTCCTCGGACTTGTCTGTGCCCACGAGCAGCATGTAGAACGGCGTGCCAGGCAGCGCCGGCGTGAGCGAGAGCCTCGTGTCGAGCCCGATGCCGCTTCCCAGCCTTACGGTGATGAGCACGGAGAACGCGAGAAGTGCCACGAGCGCGCCGATGAGGGCGCGCTTGGCGATTTTGAGCCCGCGATGCACGTCGAAGCTGCGTCGCTGCTGGTAGGAGCCATCGTTGTAGAACTGGTTGCCAACGCCGCTGCGTGCGGGAAGGTGCTCCTCTATGTCGCGCTGGGCTCGGCGCAGCGGGGTGTTTTGCTCGCGCTGCTGGCGCATGCGACGGTAGCGCTCGGCGTCGTTTGCCTCGTAGCTCGAGACGGGCCGGGGTGCCTGTTGCGCCTCGGGTTGCGGCTCAGGATACGGCTGACCAGTGGGTGCCTGTGCTTCACGGGAGTAATCGGTGGCAGAGCGCCCACGGGTCGAGGCTCCGGCCGCTCGCTGCTCGGCTGGGGTCATCGTCCTGTGGGCGCGTCTGGGTGCCATCTTGTGCCTGCTTTGCCTAGTGGTTGGCCATGTCCGAGCCGAGAACCACCACGACGTCCGCCTCGCCCGAGTACGTTCCGTCGTCTGCCACGACGTTGCTGAGGCCAAGCGTGTCGGCAACGGCCTGGGCCTTGGCCTTGTTGGCGCCGCCCACGTAGATGATGCGAGTCTTGCTGTAGTCGTAGCTGTCGGCCGTGGCCGCGGTGGTGTCGAAGCCCTGGTTGTCGAGCGTGGAGGCAATGCGGCCGGCAAGGCCTTCGACACCCGCGCCGTTGAGCACCTCGACCGTGCCGGAGTAGTCCGTCTCGGCGCTCGTCTCGGAAGAGGAGGTTGCGGCGTCGGAGGTGCTCGTGGAGCCGTCGGCGCTCTTCGTGGCGGTGCCCGCGCCGGCAACGCCCAGCGTGATGTCCTCGTCCTCGCTCTCATAGGGGGAGAGGCCCTGGTTCACGCGGGTCATCATCTTCTGCCAGCCCTTGGTGTCGCAGATCTCGTACCAGGTGTCGTTCACGTACTTGGAGTTGGTGGGCTCCATGCCGCTGAACATGTTCGTGTTCATGTCGAAGCCCTGGAACTGCGTGGCCAGCGACACGATGTCGCCAATGGACAGGTCGGTCTGGACGCTGTCCGCCATGGTGGTGACGGTGTTGGCGATGGTCACGGGGTCGCTTGCGAGGACCTTCTTGAGGATGGCGCCGATGACCATGCGCTGGTTGGCGGCACGGTAGACGTCGCCGTCGCCGTACTTGTCGTAGGCGTGGCGCGCGCGGCACAGCTGCAGCGCGTCGTTGCCGTCGAGCGTCTGCTCGCCGGCCTTGATGTCAGCGCCGGTGTACTCGGGGTCGTAGACGTCCACGGGGACGTTGACCTCGATGCCGCCGATGGCGTCCACGACGGAGATGAACTGGTCGAAGTCGATCTCGGCGTAGTGGGCGATGGGCACGCCGGCGAACTTGGAGATCGTCTCGACGGTGTAGGAGGCGCCGCTCACGCCTTGTTCGCCAGCCTCCTGGCGCTCGGCGCCGATGGAGTAGGCGGCATTGATCTTCTGCTTGCCGTAGGAGCCAAAGTCGATGAGCGTGTCTCGGTGGATTGAGACGAGCGTCACCTGCTTCTCCGCCGGGTCGATGCGGGCGAGAAGGATCGTGTCCGTGCGGTAGGCGCTGTCGTTCGCGCCGTACTCGCTGCCCTCGACGCGGGCCTCGTCCTTGTCGATGCCGATGAGCACCATGTAGAAGGGGTCGCCCGAGGAGGCCTCGGTGAGCGTGCCGTGAAGGGCGGTGTCTCCGGTCATGCCAAAACTGTTCGAGAAGCGAGACATGATGGCGAAGGCCGCCGTGCAGCCAATGGCCGCGATGACGATGATGGTGATGAGGAAGATCTTGAGTCCGCGCTTGCGGCCGCGCTTCTTGCGGGCGCCAGAGTAGCGATCGGCGGAATCGGTGCGAGAGTAGGCGGATGAGCTGGGACGATTGCTGTCGTCCTGCTTGGTGGCCTTGAACCTCGGCATGTAGTCTCCTCGTGGGTATGCGTGCTCGGCGCGCTGGCGGGAAACCTATCCCCGGGCGGGCGCCGCGTTGTTCCGTACAGAAACCAAATGGTACTAGCACGGCCGCGAACCTGCGGAAAGTCCACAGGAAAGCTAAGCCATGTTCACACGCGCGACATGCGATGTCGTATGATTGAGCAGACTGTAGAGCGGTGGCGTGGCGCCGCCGCACCTGATAAGCCACAACCTGGAGGGGTCCATGCAGACAAGCCAGCAGAAGGTCATCGTTCTCGACTTTGGCGCCCAGTACGGGCAGCTCATCGCGCGCCGCGTCCGTGACCTGCATGTCTACTCCGAGATCATGCCGTGTGACGCCACGGCCGAGGAGATCGCCGCCGAGAAGCCCAGTGCCCTCATCCTCTCCGGCGGACCCGCCAGCGTGAACGAGGAGGGCGCCCCGCGCGTTGACCCCAAAATCTACGAGATGGGCGTGCCCGTGCTGGGCTTCTGCTACGGCCACCAGATCACGGCCGTGACGCTGGGCGGCAGCGTGTTCCACCCCGAGGTGGGCGAGTACGGCCGCGCCGAGCTGCACGTGAAGGGCGACAGCAAGCTGTTCGCCGGCACGCCCGCAGACCAGACCGTGTGGATGAGCCACTTTGACGCCGTGAACTCCGTGCCCGAGGGCTTCACCGTGACGGCATGCACCGACGTGTGTCCCGTGGCCGCCATGGAGTGCCCCGAGCGCAAGATCTACACCACGCAGTTCCACCCCGAGGTCAAGCACACCGAGTACGGCCAGCAGCTACTCAAGAACTTCCTGTTCGACATCTGCGGCCTTGAGGCCAACTGGTCCATGGACAACCTCGTGGAGACCATGACGGCGCAGTTCCGCGAGAAGGTCGGCGACGACCGCGTCATTCTCGCGCTGTCTGGCGGCGTTGACTCCTCCGTGGTGGCAGCGCTTGGCGCCCGTGCCGTGGGCAAGCAGATGACCTGCGTGTTCATCAACCACGGCCTGCTGCGCAAGGGTGAGCCCGAGCAGGTGGAGGAGGTCTTCACCAAGCAGTTTGACGTCGACTTCATCCATGTGCACGCCGAGGACCGCTATGCCGAGCTGCTTGCCGGCGTGACGGAGCCGGAAGCGAAGCGCCGCATCATCGGCACGCAGTTCTGGAAGGAGTTCTTCGCCGTTGCCCAGCAGCTCGAGACTGACGGCAAGCCGGTGAAGTACCTCGCCCAGGGCACGATCTACCCCGACATCATCGAGAGCGGCGCCCGCAAGACGGGTGGCAAGGCGAGCACCATCAAGAGCCACCACAACCTCATCCCGTTCCCGGACGGCGTGCACTTTGATCTCATCGAGCCGCTCGACCACTTCTTCAAGGACGAGGTCCGCGCGCTTGGCCTGGCGCTTGGCCTGCCCGAGCACATCGTGTTCCGCCAGCCATTCCCCGGCCCGGGCCTGGCCATCCGCATCATCGGCGCGGTGGACAAGGAGAAGCTCGAGATCCTCAAGAACGCCGACGCCATCGTGCGCGAGGAGCTCGACGCCTACAACCAGAGGCTATTCGAGGAGACCGGCGACCGCAACTCCGAGCACAGCTGCTGGCAGTACTTCGCGGTGCTGCCCGACATCAAGAGCGTGGGCGTCATGGGTGACGAGCGCACCTATCAGCGCCCGATCATCCTGCGCGCCGTGGAGAGCTCCGACGCCATGACCGCCGACTGGGCCAAGCTTCCCTACGACGTTCTGGCGAAGATCTCCGGCCGCATCGTGGCCGAGGTGCCCGGCGCCAACCGCGTCTGCTACGACATCACGTCCAAGCCGCCCGCGACGATCGAGTGGGAGTAGGCTGATAGGGTTCTGACCTGCATTTTTGAGTGCCGCACTGTGCCGCTGAGTTTCGTTTCGTACGAGAGTCATGGCAAAGCCGCCAGCGATGTTGGTGAGTAAATACGATAACCGAGCCTCCGTTCCCGCGTTGGGACGGAGGCTTTTTCTTTGTCGTTTTACTCCCTTTCACCTGCGATTTCGCAATTTACTCCCCCGTGTTTCAAGACGGCAAGGCACGGTGCGGCATTCGGAGGAACGGGAGTAAGGATTCATCCCAAGTGAGTAGACGCGCGATTTTTGTCTCCGAGAGCCAAACGGGGCCGTTTCGGGGCCTGTGAAACTCAAATCGAACTCAATAGGCTTTTCGGCGGTCTTCTCACAGCGTTTTCCCAGGTGGTTAATGGGGAGTAAAGAATCTCGCCGCCTCAATGAAAACGGGAGTAACCAGGGGAAATGCCGCGGCGTACTGCCGCGTGCCGCCGTGTAAGCCACCGCGTCATTTACTCCCCAGGTGCGCCGGAAATGCCTTGGCATGCAATGGGGAGTAAAAACTCAGCTTACGCAGGCCCGAGCGGCGCTCGCCGCCTGGTCCACCGTCCTGATTCGGTTGCGTTGATCGCGAAATGCGGAGAGCCGCTACAGCGAGGCTTTCCAGTCCTCGTATTCGTCGGCGTCGATCTTGCCGTTTTCGAGCTGCGCGCGCTTCTCTGCCCACAGTTCGATCGCCATCGCGGCTTTGGGCGCGTGCGGCGCCTTGGGGTTCAGGGAGAGGCCCGTGCCGTCGGCTGCGGGCACGATGCCGAAGGAGTCCTCGAGCCGCACGAGCAGCGACATGAGGTCGCCTGCGGTCTCGACGCCGTAATCCTTGAGGGCGTTGACGGACACGCCGAGCGCTGCGGCGATGGACTCGAGCAGCTCGGGCTTGTCCATCAGCAAATCCTATCAGCGGCTCAAGGGCAAGGACGTGATTACCACTCCTAAGACGAAAAAGAGCAACCGTGTCATTAAGATGCCCAAATTCCTCTGTGGAGAGATGGAGGACTACTTAAAGATGTTTTACAGCACCGGGGCAAATGAACGGATTTTCCCTGTCAGCAAGCACTATCTCCACCATGAAATGGACAGAGGTGCGAAAGCGGCGGGAGTGAAGCGGATCAGAATTCACGACCTCCGACATTCACACATTTCCCTGCTGATTGATATGGGCTTCACCGCCCTGGCAATCGCTGACCGGGTGGGGCATGAGAGTATCGATATCACCTACCGCTACGCCCATCTGTTTCCTACAAGGCAGACGGAGATGGCGGACAAACTGGACTTTGAAAGGATGGGAACGTAACCATGTCACTGAAAAACCGAGACAACAAAAATCGCTGGAGGAACAAGACCGTGGCCTTCCGGGTGTCCCCGGAGGAAGATGAACAGATCGAGGCCGCTGTGCGGCTCTCCGGCCTGACAAAGCAGGACTACATCACAAGACGCCTCCTGTGCCGGGACGTAGTGGTACAGGGTAATCCCAAGGTCTACAAAGCCCTGCGTGACCAGCTTGCCGCCGTTCTGGACGAACTGCGGCGGGCCGAGGACGGGGCTGGCGTGGACGATGAACTGCTGGACACCATTCAGATGATCGCCGCTATCATGGGCGGCATGAAGGAGGATTGATAGATTGATGGATTCCAGAGAAACGAAAAGGACTGTCCCGGTTCCGTCTGTTGGCGCAGACGGGGAACAGCCCATTTCACAAACACCTACTGCAAGTATAACAGAGGAAACGACAGAAAACAATCCCCCTGAAAAAAATTATGCGGAACTGCTGCGGAAAATGCAGCGCATGAACGACCCGGCGTATCTCCCCACGATTTCCATGAACGAGTTGTACGAGAACGTCTATCAGAGCAGACCGCCCGTCATTGACGGTCTGCTCTATCCGGGGACGTACCTCTTTGCGGGAGCGCCCAAGGTAGGCAAGTCGTTTCTGATGGCCCAGCTTGCCTACCACGTCAGCATGGGCCTCCCCCTGTGGGACTATCCCGTTCACAAGGGGACTGTCCTCTATCTGGCGCTGGAGGACGATCACCGTCGCTTGCAGGAGCGGCTTTACCGGATGTTCGGCATGGACGGCACCAACGACCTCCTCTTTTCCATCTGCGCAAAGCAGGTCGGCAACGGGCTGGAGGAACAGCTAAAGCGATTCGTGCAGGAACACCCAGACACCAAACTGATTATCATTGACACCCTTCAGAAGATTCGGGAGGCTGGCGGGGATAAGTACAGCTACGCCAACGATTATGAGGTGGTAGGAAAGCTGAAACGCCTTGCTGACGCTTGCGGCGTCTGCCTCCTACTGGTACATCACACTCGGAAGCAGCAGGCCGACGACAAGTTTGATATGATCTCCGGCACCAACGGCCTGTCGGGGGCAGCAGACGGGGCCTTTCTTCTTCAGAAGGAGAAGCGGACGGACGGCACCGCCACCTTGGATGTGGTAGGACGTGACCAGCAAGACCAGCGGCTCTATCTCATTAAGGACAAGGAACACCTGACATGGACACTGGAGCGGATGGAAACGGAGTTGTGGGTAGAACCCCCCCGACCCGGTGCTGGAGGCCGTAGCCGCCTTTATCACGGCGGAGAGGCCGTCCTGGGGCGGTACGGCCACGGAGTTGGCGGCAGCCCTGCAAGTGGATATGAAGCCCAATGCCCTGGCGATGCGGCTGAACGTCCGGGCCGGGAAACTGGCAACGGACTATCATATCCGCTATGAGAACACCCGCACCCACGCCGGGAGAAGTATCAGCCTGACCCTGGATCCTCCCCAAGCGTGACGACCGTGACGGCTGTGACGGCTTTTTTGAGAGCGGGGGCGGTGTCCAAAACATCGTCACGGTCGTCACGGCTGTCACGGGGAGCGGGGTCAAATGTCAAGGGGGCATACCTGTGGGTGGAGATTGCCGCAAGGCAATACAACCCGAACCCCTTGATATTTGGCCCACGGAGGACACTTGCCGGGTGGTGGAAAGGCTGTGCCTTTCCACCTGCCCAACGGCGAGTGGAAAAGTTTAGGCGGGGTGCAGGGCGCCCTTTTCAAAGGGCGGCCCTGCTGGGGGAGGCAACCGCAGTTGCCGGGGGCAAAGCCCCCGCACCCCCTCGGAGAGCCCACGGCACTTTCGCACCAACGGGGCGAAAGTGCCATAGTGGGTTATTACACTTCCCGCAGGAAGTGCCTTCCCCGAACCCCCGTCCATTTTCAACAACCAAACATCTGAAATGGGAGGATTTTTGCCTATGGCGAGAGGCGACGGCATTGACCGCACCAACGCAAGAAATATGAGGCTGACCGCTGCTAAAATCGGCAACACCCAGCAGCACAACGAACGCGAGAAGGATTCCTATGTCAACCAGGACATTGTACCAGAGCGGACGTCGCTCAATGTCCATTTCAAGGTCCCATCCGCAGGGTATCAGGAGATGTTCTCCCAAATGGAGGCCGATGGTGTGATCTCCACCCGTGGCATTAAGGCGGACGCATTTCGATACGGTGAGTTGGTCTTTGATGTGAACTCCGCCTACTTCTACAATCACGGCGGCTATGACTTCGCAAAACAATTTTACACCGACGCATACAAATCCGCAATCAAAATCGTAGGTGGAGAGCAGTATATTTTGTCGGCGGTCATGCACGCCGACGAACGCAACCGGGCTATGTCCGAGGCGCTGGGAGAGGACGTGTACCACTACCACCTCCATGTGTCTATATCCCGGTGGTGGAGAAGGAGATACGATGGACAAAGCGGTGCAAGGACAAATCCCTGGTGGGCAAGGTCAAAGAAACCGTTATGCAGGTCAGCATGAGCAAAAAGTGGGCATCCCAGCCCGCAGTAGACGAGGCCACCGGGGAGCCATTACGAACAGCAAAGGGCAAGCCTGTGCTGAGAAAGTCGTACAGCGTCTTGCAGGATGATTTCTTTCAGCAGATGCGCTCCGCTGGCTACACGGACTTGGAGCGTGGAGAGCGTGGCAGTTCCGAGGAACATCTGACGGTCACGCAGTTCAAGGTGAAGTGTGAACAGGAGCGGCTTGCACAGCTTCAGGAGGCGGCTGTGCTGGCCCAGGCCGAGGTTGACCGAAGGAACAGGGAGGCGGCAGCTGCCGAAAAGGAAGCGGCCCAGGCCAAGGCCAAACTAAACGATGTGGCCCACATGCTGAAAGGCATGGAGAAGCTGGCGGAGGAATTTTCCAGCGACCCGGAACAGGTCTTGCCAGAAGCGGGACCGCTGGAATCGGCCAGGGCCTACCGGGAGAAAAAGGCCAAGCCCTTATGGGCGAAGATCGTCAAGGTGCTGCGGTCTGTCTACCGGGCCTACTGCGACCTCAAATCCAAATTTGAGCGGCTGCAAGCGGACTATGGCCGGGAGGTCAGCAAAAATAGTTCCTTATCAGAAAGGATTTACGAGGTCTGCGCCGAGAGGGACAGTCTAAAGGGAAAGGTCAGGGACTATGAGCGGGTCAGGCGGGCCATTGGCCCGGAACAGGCGGACAGAATATTAGAGGCCGCTTACCAGCAGGAACAGGCTGAAAAGGAACGGAAACGGGACGCAAGGCAAAAAGCAAGATTAGGCGCACGATAATCACCAAAAACGGAGGGTGTTCCAGTGAATGCCCTCCTGATTTATTTGGGGAATCGGGTAAAATAATTTCTTGTTTTTTAGAGTGTACTATGATATACTGCTATTATCTTGATTTGAGGAGTCTACCAAATATGCGGCAAGGTATTCTTAAATAAAATTTGATAATGGGCGCAAAAATGATTGCCCCTTGCAGGGGCTTAGTTTTTGTACCCAATTTAAGAATACTTTTGCCTTTTTAGTAAATATCGTGACGGACAGCGGCTCATGTAAGCCGTCATACTTCTGTTTGTCCGAAGTCATGATCCCCAGCGGTAAAAGTATTAGCCGCTGGGGATTTTTGCGCCCATTTGGGCCTTGTATGGAGGATAGACATGAACATTATCAATATCGGGATTCTTGCCCATGTAGACGCTGGAAAGACAACCTTGACGGAGAGCCTGCTATATGCCAGCGGAGCCATTTCAGAACCGGGGAGCGTCGAAAAAGGGACAACGAGGACGGACACCATGCTTTTGGAGCGGCAGCGTGGGATTACCATTCAAGCGGCAGTCACTTCCTTCCAGTGGCACAGATGTAAAGTCAACATTGTGGATACGCCCGGCCACATGGATTTTTTGGCGGAGGTGTACCGCTCTTTGGCTGTTTTAGATGGGGCCATCTTGGTGATCTCCGCTAAAGATGGTGTGCAGGCCCAGACCCGTATTCTGTTCCATGCCCTGCGGAAAATGGACATTCCCACCGTTATCTTTATCAATAAGATCGACCAGGCTGGCGTTGATTTGCAGGGCGTGTATCAGTCTGTTCGGGATAAGCTCTCCGCCGATATTATCATCAAGCAGACGGTGTCGCTGTCCCCGGAAATAGTCCTGGAGGAAAATACCGACATAGAAGCATGGGATGCGGTCATCGAAAATAACGATGAATTATTGGAAAAGTATATCGCAGGAGAACCAATCAGCCGGGAAGAACTTGCGCAGGAGGAACAGCGGCGGGTTCAAGACGCCTCCCTGTTCCCGGTCTATCATGGCAGCGCCAAAAAGGGCCTTGGCATTCAACCGTTGATGGATGCGGTGACAGGGCTGTTCCAACCGATTGGGGAACAGGGGAGCGACGCCCTATGCGGCAGCGTTTTCAAGGTGGAGTATACAGATTGTGGCCAGCGGCTCATCTATTTGCGGCTATACAGCGGAACGCTGCGCCTGCGGGATACGGTGGCTCTGGCCGGGAGAGAAAAGCTGAAAATCACAGAGATGCGTATTCCATCCAAAGGGGAAATTGTTCGGACAGACACCGCTTATCCGGGTGAAATTGTTATCCTTCCCAGCGACAGCGTGAGGTTAAACGATGTATTAGGGGACCCAACCCGGCTCCCTCGTAAAAGGTGGCGTGAGGACCCCCTCCCCATGCTGCGGACGTCGATTGCGCCGAAAACGGCAGCGCAAAGAGAACGGCTGCTGGACGCTCTTACGCAACTTGCGGATACTGACCCGCTTTTGCGCTGCGAGGTGGATTCCATCACCCATGAGATCATTCTTTCTTTTTTGGGCCGGGTGCAGTTGGAGGTTGTTTCCGCTTTGCTGTCGGAAAAATACAAGCTTGAAACAGTGGTAAAGGAACCCACCGTCATTTATATGGAGCGGCCGCTCAAAGCAGCCAGCCACACCATCCATATCGAGGTGCCGCCCAACCCGTTTTGGGCATCCATCGGACTGTCTGTTACACCACTCCCGCTTGGCTCCGGTGTACAATACGAGAGCCGGGTTTCGCTGGGATACTTGAACCAGAGTTTTCAAAACGCTGTCAGGGATGGTATCCGTTACGGGCTGGAGCAGGGCTTGTTCGGCTGGAACGTAACGGACTGTAAGATTTGCTTTGAATACGGGCTTTATTACAGTCCGGTCAGCACGCCGGCGGACTTCCGCTCATTGGCCCCGATTGTATTGGAACAGGCATTGAAGGAATCAGGGACGCAACTGCTGGAACCTTATCTCTCCTTCACCCTCTATGCGCCCCGGGAATACCTTTCCAGGGCTTATCATGATGCACCGAAATACTGTGCCACCATCGAAACGGTCCAGGTAAAAAAGGATGAAGTTGTCTTTACTGGCGAGATTCCCGCCCGCTGTATACAGGCATACCGTACTGATCTGGCCTTTTACACCAACGGGCGGAGCGTATGCCTGACGGAACTGAAAGGGTATCAGGCCGCTGTCGGCGAGCCGGTCATCCAGCCCCGCCGTCCAAACAGCCGCCTGGACAAGGTGCGCCATATGTTCAGTAAGATCACTTGATACACCACAGCGAGGAAGGTTATTGCATTTCCCTGTCTTTCGTGGTAAAATGTAGTTGTAAACCACCAGAGAAACCAATCTAATTTTATCGTTGATAGCCATTTCCTTGATAGCCAAATGATAGCAAAAGTTCGGCAAGCCCATAGGATAAGGATAATAGGTATCAGGAAAAATCAAATGATATCAAATCCCCCAAACAAAAGCGTTTAGAATTAAGTTTCATTTTGCGAGTGGGAGTAGGCTGATAGGGTTCTGACCTGCACTTTTGAGTGCCGTACTGTGCCGCTGAGTTTCGTTTCGTACGAGAGTCATGGCAAAGCCGTCAGCGACGGCGGTGAGTAAATACGAAAATTGAGCCTCCGTTCCCGTGCTGGGACGGAGGCTTTTTCTTTGCCTTTTTACTCCCTTTCACCTGCGATTTTGCTATTTACTCCCCGTATTTCAAGACGGCAAAGTATGGGGCGGTATTCGGAGGAATGGGAGTAAGAATTTATCCCAAGTGAGTAGACGTGCGATTTTTGTCCCCGATAACGAAAAGGGGCCGTTTTAGGTCCTTTGAAACTCAAATCGAACTCAATCGGCTTTTCGGCGGTCTCTGCACGGCGTTTCCCCAGGTGGTTAATGGGGAGTAAAGAATCTCGCCATCTCAATGAAAACGGGAGTAACCAGGGGAAATGCCGCGGCGTACTGCTGTGTGCTGCCGTGTAAGCCACCGCGTCATTTACTCCCCGTTTACGCTTGAAATGCCTTGGCATGCAATGGAGAGTAAAAACTCAGCATACGCAGGTGCGAGCGGAGCTCACCGACTATCCTGGCGCCCTGATTCGGTTTTAGTGGTAGCGAAATGCGGAGAGCTGCTACAGCGAGGCTTTCCAGTCCTCGTACTCGGCGGCGTCGATCTCGCCGTTCTCGAGCCGTGCGCGCTTCTCGGCCCACAGCTGGATCGCCATCGCCGCTTTGGGCGCGTGAGGCGCCTTGGGGTTCAGAGAGAGCCCCGTGCCGTCGGCTGCGGGCACGATGCCGAAGGAGTCCTCGAGCCGCACGAGCAGCGACATGAGGTCGCCTGCGGTCTCGACGCCGTAATCCTTGAGGGCGTTGACGGATACGCCTAGTGCTGCGGCGATGGATTCGAGCAGCTCGGGCTTCACGGCGCGGATGCCGCTCTCGTAGTGGCGCACGGCCCCCTCGGTCAGGCCGACCGCCTCGGCAAGCTGCGCTTGCGTCATGCCGCGCGACTTGCGGTACCGCCTTATGTTCTCGCCTACGGACATGCGCCCTCCTCCTGGAATTACGTACCCGCACATCTTACCAGCGTACGCAAATGTACGCAATTCTATTGACAGTACAGATATGTACGTTTACTCTGAATCTGTAAACCGTACGTATCTGTACGCTAATGACAGGAGGAGCCATGGACGAGAAGGTGGCAAAGACGCCGAGACCGCACATGCTGGATGCGGACGAGGTTGCGGAGCTGCTGAGGATCAAGAAAGGCAGCGCCTACGAGGTGATCAGGAAGATAAACGCCGAGCAGGAGGCGCGCGGGCGCGTGGTTATCCGCGGACGCGTTCGAAGTGACGTCTTCGACGCCCTGTACTTCCCGGAGGTGGACTGACATGCCGGTGTACAAGGACGACAGCAACGGCACGTTCTTCGTGCAGTGCTACTACCGCGACGCCCGCGGCTCGAAGCGCCACAAGACAAAGCGCGGCTTCTCCTCCGAGGTGGAGGCGGCCGTATGGGAAAGCCAGTTCAAGAGCCTTAACGGCGGGGCCATGGACATGACGTTTTCCGAGTTCGTTGAGGTGTACGCCTCCGAGGTGAAGCCTCGCATACGCGAGCATACGTGGATCACCAAGGAGTACATCATCAACGACAAGCTCGTGCCGTTCTTTGGGGATATGCGCATGTGCGATGTGAGGCCGATCGACGTTATTAGGTGGCAGAACGAGCTTACTGAACACCGGGACGCCGACGGTAAGCCCTGGGCGCCGACGTACCTGCGCACGGTGAACAACCAACTCAACGCCATCTTCAACCACGCCGAGCGCTACTACGGGCTCACCGACAACCCGGTGCGAAGGGTCGACAAGATGGGCTCGAAGAAGGGCGGCGAGATGCAGTTCTGGACCAAGGACGAGTACCTGAGGTTCAGCGAGGCCGTCATGGACAAGCCGCTCTCGTTCCACGCCTTCGAGCTGCTCTACTGGACGGGCATCCGCTGCGGCGAGCTTCTGGCGCTCACTCCGTCCGACTTCATGCTGGAGAGTTCGCGTCTGCGCATCAACAAGTCGTACCAAAGCCTCCACGGCGTAGACACCGTGACCGATCCCAAGACGCCCAAGTCGGTGCGCACGATCGTCATGCCCGCCTTCCTGCGCGACGAGATGGCGGACTTCATCGAGCTACGAGACGACGTCGCCCCCGACGAGCGCCTGTTCGCCGTTACCAAGCACTTCCTGGCCCACGAGATGGAACGAGGGTGCAGGGCGTCTGGCGTGAAACGCATCCGCATACACGACATACGCCACAGCCACGTGAGCCTGCTGATCGAGATGGGCTTCTCCGCGCTGGCCATCGCCGAGCGCATGGGCCACGAGGCGGTGGACATCACCTACCGATACGCGCACCTGTTCCCCACGAAGCAGGACGAGATGGCCGCCGCCCTTGACGGGGCGAGGGGATAAGAAGGATGCCGTGCGAGAACAGCGCCCGCAAGCGCAGTAAGACGATGGCGTTCCGCTGCACGCCCGAGGAGCATAAGCTCATATGCGAGATGGCCGCCTGGAGCGGCATGAACAGGCAGGACTACATCATCGCCAAGCTCACCGATACCCAGGTCGAGGTGAGACCCTCTGTGAGCGTGCAGAAGGCGCTGAAGGACTCGATGGCGGAGTTGGCCAAGGAAGTACGGCTGGCGGCCTCCTACAGCGAGCTGAGCGAGTCTCTGCAGCAGAGAGTCGAGCACGTGATGAGGTTCTTCCTGGCGCTCGGCGAGCCTATTGACTCGCGAGTGGACGACGCGTCTCAGGAAGAATCGTTCCCGGCGATGGCGACTGAGGTCGAAACTAACGACAACGCCGACAATGCAAGTATCTTTGGAATGGGTCGCGGCTAACGCTCATCTAAGCGCCGACCAGGAACTGCGATTCTTTAGGGTGTTGCCCGCAAAGCAAATAGTTAATCTTCCGCGAAAGGAAGCTAAACGGTCCGTTCCTCGACATAGAGGATCTCGTTTTGCGCCTCCAGGATTCGCGCGGCGTCGCCGATGCGCTCGGCGCACCTCTCGCTTATCGACCTCAGGGCCAGGACCCCCTCGACGTCGAGCAGGTCCAGCTGGTCGGCGTGCGCCAGGGACTCGAGCAGCTGGTCCAGGCCCCTCGCCAGCCTTCCTGCATCCGCCACCGCGTCAAGCAGCTCACGACGCTCGTCCTTCTCGTTGATATCCATCATTGGCTGTCCTCCTTCTTCCGACGGACGTGTTGCGCAGCACCGTAGCCGTTCCGCATGGAGAACCATCTCGCCACCGCGATCCCGTGCGCATATTGGCCGCAAGCGGCGCGGGGAATGCCGTCCCGATGCGGACCACGGCACCGCGACTCGGGAACGCGCCGTCGTTCCCGCCGCGGCGTCGTCTCCAATCCCACGGGAGCCCAGCAACCGCCGACAGATCGCATCCCATGCCTGGAAGCCTCGGCGCCCATGCCTGATTCCATGCCGCACGCCTGCGCCCTTCCGATCCGAAACCCGCCCCGGCGTTCCTTGGACGCGCAGGGTCGCACGCCGGCAGGCGGCCCGCAAGGGCCGCGACACTTTTTCGGGTTCTTCGCTCCATGCGCTGCGCGCGCGAACAACGCGAAAAACTGCCGTCGGAATACTTCTATTTCCACGCCCGACTTCGCTTCCTCCCTTGCCGGCACGCCCGCGCCGCATGCGACTCACGCGACGCAAGGCACGCCACAGGGGCGGGCCTCCGAGTCTAAGGAGCAAGACATGAACGACATGAAGGAAAAGGCGATGGGCGCGGTCAGGACCTTCCTCGAGCGTAAGGGCTACGAGATCGTCGATGAGGCCTGGCAGGGGCCCGAGGGCATCGGCGGAATCGACCTCGTGGCGGTGGACGAGGACGGGACCCTGGTCTTCGTCGACGCCACGGTCCGGATCGGAACGGACGGCTTCCCCGAGGCCCACAGGGCGCGCGGGCTGCGCGAGGCGCTGGCGGCGACGTGGCTCGCCGGCAACGGCGACGACTACGCCGACACGCCGGTCCGCTTCGACGAGGTGGCGATGATGGTCGTCAAGGAAAACCGAGCGCTCCTGCGCCACCACATCAACTGCTTCGGCGAGATGGAGCCGCTCTCCTAGGCGGCGCGCCCGGCCCCGGGCTCCCGGGGCCGGGTTTCCCCGAATCCACCCCTTGTACCACGAAAGCGTACATATCCGTACGTTTTCGTGGTACACTCCGCTTGTCGGACAAATCCGTACGGTTTTGTCCCGACGCTCCGAGACTCGGGGCGCGCCGGACCGGATGCGCCGAGGCGCGCCCCACGCTAGAGAGGACGCGACCCATGCGCACGATAGCCATTTCCAACTACAAGGGCGGCGTCGGCAAGACGACGACCGCCGTGAACCTGGCGGCGATCTTCGCCGCCCGGGGCCTTCGGACCCTGCTTGTCGACCTCGACCCGCAGGCGTCTGCCACAGACTTCTTCGGCCTCTACGACCGGGCCGTCTCCGAGCGGCGCACGTCGGTCGAGCTGCTCTACGGCGGCGCGCCCGTGGAGGAGGTCGCCTACGCTGCCGGGGAGAACCTCGACGTGGTGGCCTCGACCATCGACCTCGTCGACCAGAACGAGATGCTCCTGCGCGAGCAGCGACTCAAGTTCGCCCTCGACGACGCCTCGGGCTCCTACGACGTCTGCCTCATCGACTGCAGTCCCGTGATGCGCAGGCTCGCCTTCAACGCCTACCTCGCCGCGGCGGAGGGCGGCATGGTCGTCATCCCCGTGAAGCTCGACTCCACCGTGATGCGCGGCACGGCGCTCACCGTCGAGGCGACGCGCTCCATCGCCGACGCTCTGCGCATGCCCACGCCCCGCTGGAAGATACTGCGCACCTGCGTGCCCGGCCGCATGACCAACGCCGAGGCCACGGGCGCGGCCGTGCTCGACGGGTTCTTCCCGGACGAGCAGTTCGAGACGGTCATCCACGCGAGCAGCAAGGTCTGCGAGGGCAGCTGGCAGTGGAAGCCGGTGGCCGCCTTCGAGCCGGGGAGCCGCCCCGCGCGCGACTACAAGGCGCTCGCAGACGAGGTGTGCCGTGAACTCGCCTAGGCAGGTGGCCGCGGGCTTCACCATCACGGGGCTTCTCGACGGCGCGTCGCGCACCCGCGGGCGCTACCCGGTGTCCGAGATCGCGGTGGCCGACATCGCCGACCACCCGGCGAACGCCGCGTACTCTATGGACCCTGCTGGGATAGCTGAGCTCGCCGAGTCCATACGCGAGGACGGCCTCACCGACCTGCCGCTCGTGCGAAAGGTCGGCGACGGCTCGTGGCAGATGGTCTCCGGGCATCGGCGCAAGGCCGCCTACGCGCTGCTCGCGAAGGACGACCCCGCTTACGAGAGGATGCCCTGCCGCGTGATAGAGGGCATCGACGACGAGCGGGCGGTGACGCTGCTCCACGCAGCGAACTACTTCACCCGCGCGCTCACCGTGACCGAGCGCGCCGCCGCGACCGAGGCGCTCAGGGGCGACGCCGTGCGCCTGCGCTCCGAGGACCCCTCGCTCTCCGGCATGCGCGTCGACGACGTGAAGGCCGCCATCATCGAGCGGCAGACGGGCCGCAAGGTCTCCGGCAAGACCATTGCGCGTGAGGAGAGGCTGGCCCGCCGGATTGCCGAGGACCTCTCGCCCGAGTGGGCCGCCGAGGCCGATCGCGGCAACCTCAGCGCCGAGGCGGTGCGCTCGCTCGCGGGCATGCCGAAGGAGCGCCAGGCGGAGATGCACGCCGCAATGGAGCCCTGGCGGCGCACCAAGCGGGAGCTCTCCGACTACGTGAGGAGCGAGAGCAAAACGCAGGCCGGCCCCGACGGGCGCATCTCCAAGGCAGCGAGGCTCGTCGCCGATTTCCTCGAGAGCCCGCCCGAGAGCCCGAGCGCGGCCGACCTCTCGCTGCTGCGTGAAATGGCGCTCATGACCGCGCCGTACGCGGAGGCGGGCACCGATGCCCGAAAGCGTCGCAGAAGGGCCTCAGGCCCGAAATCCAGCAAGTAGCCTATGGCGTCCGACACTTCGGTCGGGCGTCCATAGCACTTGGGGACCGGGCGGCCTCGGACCCGTCATGCCGCGGGCCGTTTAAGAGCCCGCTTTCGCGAGGCCCGGTCCCAGAGGCGGCGCCCGAGCCGGGCCGCCGCCTGCGGGGGATCCCCCGCGCCCCTAGAGAAACGCGCCCGCCGCACGGCGGGCCCGAGGAAAGGAATCCGCCATGAAAGAGGAAGCCGACGCCGCCAAAGGCAAGGAGCGTCGAGTCACGTTCCGCATGGAGGGAAGCGACTACGACGCGCTTTGCGAGCGGTGCGAGCGCGCCGGCCTCAGCAAGTCGGAGTACCTGCGCTACCTCGTTCGCATACCGCTGTCGACGGATGCCAACGCGGGAGACGAGCACCGCATACTCGTGGACCGCAGGGCCCTTTGGTCGATGTCTCGGGAGCTCACGAAGTGGGGCTACCACTACAACCAGGCAGTGCACGCGATGAACCTCATCAACTTCCACGCCCGCCACGGGCACGTCGACCGGGACCTCGTCGCGGAGAGCATCCCAACGATCGAGCACGAGCTCGCCGACGTGAACGGCGCGGCCCGCGAGATGGCGGCCGAGCTCGGGCGCATCGGCGCCGACTCGCTCGTGGAGGGCTCGCCATGCCGATCCTGAAGCCGATAAGCGGCCACGGCTCGACGGGTGGCATCCGCCGCTACCTCGAGAAGGGAGGCCGCGCCCTGGCGCGAGACCTGTTCAACCTGAGCTACGACGAGCGCGACGCCGGCGCTCTGGGAGAAGCCGCCAAGGAGGCCTGCGCCTGGGACGCCGAGATGGACGCCACGCGCGCCGCGTTCGGCACGGACGCCTCATGGAGGGGCAAGCCCGCGCGCACGTTCAAGCACTTCGTGCTCTCGCCGGACCCCGGTGACGACATCGACCTGGCCGCTCTGCGGGAGCTCGCGTGCTCGTGGGCGCTCAAGCACTTCGGCGACCACGAGATCGCCATCGTCTACCACGACGACAACGCCCGCGGCATACCGCACGCGCACATCGTCGTGAACAACGCGAACCTCCGTACCGGCTACCGCATGCAGACCCAGCACCCGGAGGACCTCAACCGAGACCTGCAGGACATGGCGCGAGCGCGCGGGCTGTCCGGGCTCTCCAACGACAGGTCGCCCGTATCGCCCTCGAGGGCACGCGGGCGGGCCGGCGCGGGCGGGCCCAGGAGCCGCAGGAACGTCTACCTTGGAAGGGCCGAGAAGGAGATCATGCGCTCGGGCGGCTACTCGTGGGTCGGCGACATCCGCGCCCGCGTCGCACTCGCCAAGACCACGGCGCGCGACGAGGCGGAGTTCCTCGGCATCCTCGACGCCCTGGGCGTGCACGTCGCCGACAACTCGGCCAAGGCGCGGCGGGACGACTGGGTGTTCAGCCTTGTCGAGGAGCCGTCCAAGAGGGTTAGCGGCGAGCGTCTTGGGTTCGTCTACGGCAAGGAGATGCTCCGCCGGCGCTTCGAGCGCGAGGGCGCCTACCGTCCCACGGACGCGAGCACCGCGCGCATTCGCGAGGCCGCTGAGCGCGCCCTCGAGCTCAACGACCTCTCGGAGCTGAGCAAGCTCTCCTCGGCGCTCGAGACCTGTGCGAAGTTCGACGTCGAGTCCATCGAGGAGTTCGGGCTCAGGATGGCGACGCTGGAGCGCCGCGGCCAGGCGGGCGGCGAGGGGTACCGCCGCCTCGAGGCTGCGCGCGATTACATGGCGATGAACGGGCTCATGCCGCTCAAGACCCGCTACGGGGACGATCGCGGGCGCGGCGCTGCCGAAGGAAACTCTCGCGACGGCCGTCGCGAGGACGAGCAACAGCGCATCCTCGCCGCCGAGCGGCAGCGGGCCCAGCAGGACCAGCGCAGGGAGAGGGGCCGGAGATGATGGTGAGGATAGAGTACGAGGGCGGCAGGACGACGCTGTTCGACACGCTCTCGTTCACGGAGGGGTCGCCGTTCTCCGGCGCGAACATGCTCACGGAGTTCGAGCTCGAGATGCGGGAGGAGCCCGAGAAGGGGCTCTGGCTCACGGCGAACTGGCACCAGGTGCGCGACGACTGGCGCGCCGACGCGCCCGCGGACGGGATACCGGCCGCGCGCAGGTCCCGTGGCTGGCGCTTCATGCTGGCCTCGGAGGCCGAGCTGGGGCGAGCCCGCCGCGTCCTGCTCGACGGCGACGAGGCGTTCGCCCGGGTGCGGGGCTTCCTGTGCGACGCGGCCGCGATCGGCGCCTGCTACCGCGAGCACGTGGGCCCTCCCTCAAAACCGCTGAAATCGCAGATAAGGGACCTGCAGCGCGCTCTGGGGAGGGCAGAGGTCCCGGGCGTGCCCGACGAGCTGGCGAGGCTGCTCGCGCAAGAGAAGGAGGAGGGCGCCGACGAGGGCGCCCGCAAGGTCAAGGAAGATTGGGGTGACGTCGATGAAGAGGCTTGGTAGGTTCCTCATGGCGGCGCTTAAGGTCACGCTGGGCTTTTTCGTCTGGCTGTTCCGTGCCGTGTTCAAGTGGGTGATGTGAGAAGAGGCGGGCAATTGCCCGCCTCTTTCCGTTGTGCGATTTCGATTTCCCACGGCTAGTCCCGGTCGTCGTCGCCGGCTGCGCAGCAGGCGTAGGCCGTGAGCGTGAGGAGCCCCATGAGGAGCCCTATTCCGAAGGGCGCGAATCCCATCCTTCCACCTCCTTCGCGTAGACGACGGTGCGCGAGTTGCTCGTCTGGTAGCTGCACGTCACGAAGGCCCAGGCCTGCGCGATGTCCGCCGGCTCTTCCAGGACGACCTCGCACCGGGACAATTTGTCCCCGAGGTAGGCGGCGAGCTCCGCCGCGTCGGCGAAGTCGGTCCGCTTGCCCTCCGAGCTCGCGTCGACCACGTCGGCCGCGAAGACCTTGAGCTCGATCGCCTTCTCGCGGGTGTAGACCCGGATGGTGCGGTGCCCCTCGGCGAAGTCGCGCGACGAGTACTGCGCGAGCGGCGCGAACATGGTGCCGTCGGACATGTGGTGCCCGTAGACGATGACGAGCGGGCTCTCGGCACCCTGCGCGCACCCGGCATCTATGTAGGGAGCGCCCCACGCGGATCTTTCGCCGCCGGCGTCGTGCGTGAGGTAGAAGTCGGGCGATTCGGGCCGGCCCTGGACGATCGGGTAGTCGACGGTCGTGCCCGGCACGCGCACCCAAGCGACGACGGAGGCGGGAAGGGCGTCCCAGTCGATGCCGCCTCCCGTCTCTTGAGCCTCCATTGTCGCGTCCTCTTCCGCAGTAGGCACCTCGTGCACCTCGTAAGGGTTCCTCTCGGACAGCGGCAGGACGGCGAGCGCCCCCATCGCCAGCAACGCCACGGCAATGGCGAGCGCCGTGGCGGCTTTCCCTTTGTTCATGTCCTCCCCCGTTCGCAGGGGAGGCCCCGGGCGAGCGCCCAGGGCCTCCGGTTCGGTATCGATGCGGCGCCGCTACTCTTCCGGCTCTTCGTCTGCCGCGTCCTTGCTTGCGCCGGCCGTCTTGCGCTTGCGGTACGCGAGCGCCCCGCCCGCACCCGCCGCAGCTGCCAGAGCGATGCCCGCGGCCACGGCGTAGCCGGTGCCGTCGGGGGCGTCGGCCCCGGTCTTGGCGTAGGGCTCCTCGGGGACCTCGGGCGTGCCGGGGTTGTCCACGACGACGCTCTGCTCGGCGGAGTCGATGTCCTCGTGGGCCGCCACGACGTTGCCGGCGGAGTCCAGGACCTTCTCGAAGACGACGAGCTCGTCTCCCTCGGCCAGGCCCTCGGTGTCGAACTCGAAGGTCACCTCGACGGTGCCGGAGGGTGCCTCGGGCTCGAAGGGCGTGCGCGCGGTCACCTCGTTGCCGTCCTTGTCGAGGAACGGCTCTCCGGTGCCCTTGTCCATGAGCGTGCCCACGGCGATGTAGGTCTCGCCGGGGACGAGGCCCTTGTAGGCCACCGTGTCGATGACCTTGGCCTTGCCGGCCTCGATGACCTGGTCGCCGTCGGCGGCGTCGGCCGCCTGCGTGCCCACCTCGACGGCGACGTGGACTGTCTGGCCCTCGTCGGAGAGGTCCGCGTGCGACGCCACCTCGGCCTCGTCCTTGCGTAGGCTCTCGAACGCGACCAGGTCGCGGCCGCCGAGCAGGCTCGCGTCGAAGGCGATCTCGACGTCCTGGCTGCCGGTCGAGAGCGCGGGGGCGAACTCGGCCTTGGCCTCCACGGGCACGCCCGAGGCGTCGGCCACGGGCTCGCCGGTCGCCTTGTCGACGAGGGTGGCCGAGAGCTCGTACTCCTCGCCGGCCTTCAGGCCCTCGTAGGCGACGGTGTCGACGACCTTGGCCTCGGCGTCGGCCGAGACGTCCTTGTCGCCGTCCGCCCCGTCCTTTGCCGTGGTGGAGATGCGCGGGCCCTCCTGGTCGTCGAGGCCCATCCACACGGCCTTCGCGACCGTCGAGTCGCGATCGACCCAGAAGCTCCTCGTGATGAGCTCGAGGCCCTCGTTGGCATCGCAGCGCAGCTCGGTCATGGTGTAGGCGCCGTACGGCAGGGCCGCCAGCGAGTCGTCGACCGGCGCCGAGGAGCCGTCCTCGCCGAGCGAGAACCAGATGCCGGCCTTCGGGTCCATGTCGGCGGCAGCAATCGGGCCCTCATGGCCGAGCAGGGCGTCGTTGGCGTTGGTGTCCCTCGAGTGCCTGTTCCAGCTGCTCGCGGTCGACGCGTCGCCGTTGCGGTCCGTGACCAGCACGTGAATCTCGCCGGTGGCCGCGTTCTCGATGGCGAACGGAACCATGAGGCCGGCGTTGTCGGACTCGCTCTTCTTGGAGAGCTCGAGGTCGTTGCGCACCACCTGGTCGCGGAACTCGAGCGCGGCGCCGTCCGCGGAGGCGCTCACGATCTCGTCGCCGGTGCGGACCTCAAAGGTGCGGGGCTCGCCGTCGGTCAGCAGGTAGCTCCCGTTCGTCGCCGTCTCCCGCACGTCGTAGGTCCCGTACGGCAGTGCGTCGGCCGCGGTCTGCGCGGTGTAGGCGCCGGCCTCGTCGTTCCATGCGGTGGTCAGCGTGGCCACGGCTTCGCCCGGCTCGCGCCATTCGCCGTCAACGAGGACCTTGTGCGCCGAGCGGTTCGTGACGGTGAACTCGATCCCGTCGAGGCCGGGGTGCTCGCCAGGCGCCTCCTTGTGGCCGCTGCCCGCGAGCGCCTCGGACGCCTGCAGCTCCTTGTCGGACTTGGTCACCTGCACGCCGCCGCGGAAGACCTCGTCGGTCACGGGGTCGCCCGTGAGGTCGCGCATCTCGTCGGCCTTCACGGTGAACGTGACGGAGGCGTCGCTGGCGTCGTAGCCCTCGGGCGCGCCGGACTCGACGATGCGGTAATTGCCCGCGGGGAGGGTGTCGGCGCCGGTCGCGGCGACGTGCGACCCGTCCTCGGGCGCGGTCTTTATCGTGGCGCATACCTCACCGTCGGCGTAGTACTTGCCGCCGACCAGCACGTAGCGGCCGGTCTCGTTAACGACGGAGAAGCTCGCGCCGTCGAGCGAGGCGTCGCCCTGGGGCTCCGCGCCCGCCTCGGAGTCCGTTTTGGCGACCTTGACTCCGCCCGTGGACCAGCTGAAGCTCACGAGCGTCTGAGAGCCGCCGCCGGTCCTGACGCAGAATGCCTCGAACCCGGCGGATACCTTGCCGGCGCCCGCCTTCATCTTGGCGAAGGTCCCGCCGATCAGCTCGGATTTCGCCCAGGAGGCGAACTCGGCGCTCGTGCCGTGCGTGGCAGCCGACTCGGACCCAGAGTAGGCGTAGGCGATGAGCACGTGGCTCGCCGCGGCGTACTTCGCGTCGTCCCAGCCGCCGCCGTCGTACCAGCTGCCCGGGAACATCGACGCGTCGAAGCCGGGAGAGCCGAACGAGTACCAGATCGCCGCTGTCACGTCGCCGCTCGGCACGGGGCTCGTCGAGTAGGAGCCCGGCGCGGGCGTCGGGGACGAGGGCTCGGCGCAGTAGGCGATGTTCCCGTCGGCGCTCATCCACGTGGTGGCGAAGCCGCCGTAGGGGATCTTGCCGCCGATGGACACGTCTACCGTGCTCGGCGCGGCGTAGGCGGGCGAGGCCGCCACGGAGGCGAGCAGCGCCCCCGCCGCCAGGATGAGCGCCATGGCGCATCGGAGGAGCTTTTCCTGCAGGGTGCAGTCTTTCGCTGCGTTCATCTTTCCGCCTCCCTATCTCTCGACGCTTCGCTGTGCGCGGGGCGCCTCGTGCTCGGCGGCGCGGCTCGCCTGGCGGGCGTGCTCGGCGCGCTCCGCGAGGTAGCGCGAGCGCCCTGCGTCAACGGCCTCCTTGAGCTGCGCGGGCATGACCTTCACGGTGTCCTTGACCGCGCGGCCGTCCTCGTCGAGCTCGGGCTGGCCGTCCGGGCCCATCACCGTCTTCCTCAGCCACACCTCGCGGTTCGCGAGCAGCGGTATGTCCCGGAAGTCGGCCCCCTTGAAGCGGCTCTCGTTCACGAACATGGGGCTGAACTCGTAGCCTCCCACGTCCACGCCGTCGACGACGGTGCCCTTGGGAAGGGTCGCCGAGTTGAAGGTCCTGGTCTCGCCGGTCGCGCGGTCGGTGTACTCGATGCCCTCGCGCACGAAGCTCTTGTGCAGCGAGAGGTACACGTTCTTCCTCTCTTCCATGTCTTTCCTCCTTTTCGTTTTCAATCGGTCCTTGTCTTCATCCGCCGGGACGCGTGCCCCGGCGCGGTGCCCCTATCTCATGGCGACCGCCCCCTTCCTCGCTTTTCCGCTAGAAGCCGCTCACGATGTCGCGCGCCCAGGAGCCGCTCTTCACGAGGGCCAGGATGAGCAGCACGCACATGGCCAGGTACTGCAGCGCGTAGGTGAGCCCGTTTGCGACCGCGTCGGCCGGGGTGCCCGTCCCGGGGTTCGCCCCGGTGAGCCCGCCGAGCACGAGCGGGAACGATATGAGCAGCACGAGGATGATGACGCCGGCGATGCAGACCGCCCCGAAGCTCTTCAGGTAGCCAAGGCCTATCTGGCGCGTGGCGTCCATGCCGAGGAACGCCAGCGGGATCGGGGCGAACGCGGCCATGATGTAGAGCTGGAGCGCGCGGGCCCAGCAGACCACGAGGGCGACGACGTAGGCCGCCAGCACCACGACCCAGCTGATGAGGCTCACGACGAGCATGGCGATGAGCGACGGGATGTCGTCGTCGGTGGTGACGACGGACGCCTCGGGCAGGTCGAGCGCGCCTCCGGCGCCGAAGAGCGCCTCGACTCGGTCGATGGCGAGCCCGCAGACCTCGTAGATCGACGCCATCAGGTCGAAGCTGTTCTGTATGAGGAACAGGAACACGGCGAAGAACACGAGGAGGAAAACGACCTCCTTGACGCCGGGAAGGCTCTGGCTGCCGTCCATGCGCTGGGAGATCTCGATGAGCTTCAGGGTGAAGACCAGGCCGAGCACCCCGCACCCGATCGGCAGGATGGCAACCTGCCATACGCCCCGGGCGACGTCGTGCATGGTCAGGTCGCTCGAGCTCGTGAGCATGTGCGCGAAGTCGGCCGAGAGGATCCCGTTCGCGCCGATCGACCCGAGCACGCCCGTCTGAGCCTTGAACATCCAGTTGCAGCAGTCTCGCAGGAGGCCGCACAGCCAATCGTTGACGTCCCCGGCTATGTCGGCGTATGCCGGCTGCGCGGGGACGAGCAGGAGCGCGCAGAGGGCGAACGCCGCCGCGGCGGAGATGGCGAACGCCCTGCGGCGCTGCGCCTTGAGCGCCCGCACGGCTACATCGCCTCCAGCGAGCCGCCGCGCGAGACCACGGTGACCACCGTCGAGGCGGGGTCGTCGAGCGTGAAGGTCGTCGACGCGACGTTCCCGGCGTAGTCGAGCCACACCTCCTTGTCCCAGGTGGCTCCCGCCGCCTGCGGGGACACCTCCGCCGCCTTCCCGGCGACGGCCTCCTCGATGGCGGCGGCATCCGCGCCCAGCGCCTCGGAGAGGCGGTCGTCGGTGCCGGTCACGGAGAACGCTCCGTCTTGCGCCTTCTGGAGCGCGTAGGCCTGCGTCAGGAGGTCGCATGCCAGGGTGCGGGCGTCCCCGTCGCCCGAGACCTGGATGAGCGAGAGCCCTCCCGCCTTGTCGCCGGTTCCCTTGACCTCGATGGGCACGCTGAGCACGCCGCCGGCCTCGGAGGGCTCCTCGGCCGAGAAGAACCAGGCGCGCTCGGTGCCGCCCGCGCTCTCCACCATGGCGCCCTCGACGATCCGCAGCGTGGCTGTCGGGTCGTCGGCGCCCGTCCATGCGGTGTTCCAGAGCGCCTCGGCGCCCGAGGCGGCCTTCCCGGTTGCCGCGTCGGCGCCTGCAGCCGCGGGCTGCTCTTGCTCCTGGGGACTATCCTGCGCGCCTTCCTGCGGGGCGATGGCGCAGCGCGCCGCGCCCGCGCCGAGCGCCACGGTGAGCGCGCCTGCCGCGACGGCGGCCATGACCCTTGACTTTCCCTGCATTGGTTTCTCCTATCTCGCGGTGAGCGCGCAGCTGAAGCTGCCGATGCCGCTCGCTATGCGGCACACGTCGCCCGTTCGCGGCTCGTGTATGTACCTGTCGTCGCCGATGTAGATGGCCACGTGGCCCGAGCGGTAGAGGATGTCGCCGGGCTTCGCCTCCGAGAGCGGTATGCGCCTGAGCTCCTCGTACTGGGAACCCGTGTAGTGGCTTATGCGGATGCCCGCCTGCGCGTAGCAGTACTGCGTGAGCCCGCTGCAGTCGAGCGCCTTGCCGGGGGTCGAGCCTCCCCACACGTAGGGCACGCCGAGCTGGCTGTACGCCGCCTCGACGATCGCGTTCCCGTTCGCGGCCGGGTACTTCAGGTCCTCGACCGTCATGGAGTCGAGCCGGTAGAGGCCCCATTGCGCCATGATCGACTTCAGGGACTCGACGTAGGACGAGTCGGTCGCCCAGCCGGCGTCCTTGAGCCCCTCGGCCATCCTGTCCGAGTCGTGCCTCTCGATCGCCTCCCGGATGAGGGCGTTGCCCGAGTAGCGCTCCGCCTGCAGGAAGACCCTGCTGCGGAAGCGGATGCACTCGGCGTCGCCGGTGAAGCGGATGAAGCTCGCCGTGATCTGGGTGTGCTCGCCGGGCACGTACTCCTCGCTGGTGGCCCAGTTCGCCTTGCCGGCCACCTCGGGGCAGCCCGCGTAGCCCGACCACCACTTCATGCCGAAGAGGTTGTGGTCGCGCTCTGCGAGCTGGCTCATGCGGTCGCCCTGGCCGGACTCCTGGATGATCTGCGCGATGGTGCAGCCCGCCGGGTGCCCGTACTCCTCCTGGCACTCGAGCGCCGCCTCGACCATCTCGTAGGTGATGTAGGGCGGCAGCCCCTCGAGGCCCTGCTTGGAGGCCGCGTCGTCCCAGAAGCCGAACAGCGCGCTCAGCAGCTGCGCGACGGCGAGCGCGCAGGCGACGAAGGCCACGATGCCGGCCACCGCCCCGAGCAGGGCGGGCGCTGCGCCCGAGACCGCGCCCGCGATCGCGGAGGCGGCGCCCTTCGACCCCGCGGCTCGGGCCGCCTCGCCCGACGCCTGCGCGGCCGCCTGGGCCGCCTGGTGCTTGGCCGGGGCGGTCGCGCCGGCTGCCTCGGGGCCGCGCGCGCCTCCCTTTGGGGCGCCGAGCGCGGTTGCCGCCTTGCGGCTGCCTTGGGCTGCTTTCTTCGCCTTCCTCTGCCGCAGCCTTCCCGCGGCCTTCTTGGCCGCATGCCCCGCGTCGTACATGCCCGAGGCGCCCTCGAGCTCCTCCGAGTCGTCGAGCTGGGAGACGGCCTCCCGGGCGATCGCCAGCTTCGCCGCATCGACGCGCGAGCGCATCGCGGCCGCCGCGCGCCGGTCGCCGGCTGGTTGGGACAATTTGTCCCCGAGCCCGCCTTCCGGCGCGTCGGGCCTGGAAGGGCGCCCCTTCGCCGTTGCGGCGGGGCCTCCCGCCTCGTCGAGCGGGCCGGCGCCCTCCGAGACGTTTCCCAGGGCGTCGCGCTCGGTCTCCGCGACGTCGCCCGCGGTGAGCACGTCGCGGCGCTGCGCCCCGACCACCTCGAGCATCCCGCCGCCCTCGCTCGGGCCGGCCATTCCTATTCCTCCGCCTCTCGCGCCGCCCGGCGCATCTCGCGCTCGGCGACCTCTGCGGGCTTGGTGTTCCACAGGTCGTAGAGCGGGCCTTTCGGGAAGTCGTCGGTGATGGGCACGCGGATCCCGGCGCTGATGAGCAGGCCCTCGCCGGGCTTGACGGCGTCGCCGATGTAGCCGCGCTCCGTGGCGGAGAGCTGGAGCATCTCCGCCCATGCGTCGAGGTCGGCGGTGGACTGCTTGTGCAGCAGGAAGAACTCGGAGTTGAGCACCATGTCGCGGGCCTCGGCGTTGGCCAGCATGTGGCTCGTGTTCTGGCTGATGCCGGTGCAGATGAGGCCGAACTTGCGCCCCTCGCGCCACAGGCGGGCGAAGTACTCGACCACCGTCGGGTGCGCGAAGAGGCTCTGCACCTCGTCGATGTAGAGCCAGGTGTAGTTGGGGCGCGGCGGCGTTACCATCACGCGGTTGCGCACCATCTCGAGCGCCGTGATCATGCCGAACACGCGCATGTTCTGGCCGAGGCCGTGCATGTCGATGTTGGTGATGCGGTTGTCGAGCGCCACGTTGCTCTGGCCGTTGAAGAAGGAGAACGCGCCCTTCACGTAGCGCTCGTAGCGCAGCGCGATGTCGGCGGCCTCGGGCTCGGGCTGAGCGAGCAGCGCCGCGTGGAAGTCGCCGAGCGTGGGCAGGCGGCCGTCCCTCGCGCACTCCCGGTACGCCTCGCCGACGCAGCGGGCGATGATCGAGCGGTCGCGCTCCGGCAGGCCCTCGCGGCCCTCGGCCATGAGCGCGCTCGAGAGCGCGAGCACCGCGTCGGTCTTGTACGCGAGCTTGGCGGCGTCGGCGCGGTCCGCGACGTCGGCGGTGTCGAGGGGGTTGAGCACCGCCGAGCATCCCGGGGCGAGCTCGACGTTCGCGCCGCCGAGCGCGCCGACGAGGTTGCCGTACTCGCCGGCCGGGTCGAAGATCACGACCTCGTCCTCGGGGTGCGCGAGCACGGTGTTGGTTATCTCGCGCTTCACCGAGAAGCTCTTGCCCGATCCGGGCTTGCCGCACACGAAGCCCATGGGGCTCGCCAGGCGCTTGCGGTCGCACAGCACCAGGTTCCCGCTCTCCCTGGACTGCCCGTAGTAGCCTCCGCCCGCCTCGTCGAGGCTCTGGCTGGCGAAGGGCATCTGCATGGCCACCTGCCCCGTGGTGAGGTAGCGGCTCACGGTGACGTGGTTGTCCCCGAGCGGGAGCACCGAGTTGAGAGCCTGGCGCTGCCGGAAGTGGAGCGGCTCGAGGCCGATCGTGCAGCCCTGCGCGACGCTCGTCACCTGCTGGACGCGGCGGTCGAGCTCCTCGAGGCTGTCGGCCCAGGTGTAGACGAGGCCCGTGTAGACGAACAGGCGCTCGGACTTGTTGCGCAGGAAGTCGAGCAGCTCCTCGGCCTCCTCCTTCGAGAAGCGCAGCTCGGGCGGCAGGATCTGGTAGTCGTAGCCCTTCTTCACGGCGCTCATCTGCTCGTCGATGATCTCCTTGTCCATCCAGTCGATCTGGCGCTTCACGAGCGCGAGCGCCTCGCTCTGCGCGATGGGCTGCACGTGCAGCGTCACGTTGAGCGGCAGCGGCAGGTCGATGATGGAGGCGAGGTAGGTCTCCTCGATGACCGACCCGAAGCTGCGCACCGCGAGCACCGCGCCGTAGCGCCCGTCGCTGCGGAAGCAGTCGGACCTGCCCTCGGGCTTGAAGTCGAGCGTGGAGGGCATGACGAAGTCCTTCGTGCGCGCTCCCGACGTCGGGGACAATTTGTCCCAGGAGAACTCGAAGCGCGACCCCGGGCGCAGCTGCCCCTGCAAAAGCTCGAGCCTCTCGACGCCGTCGAGGGCGCGCGACGAGCAGCGTATGCGCGCGAGCGTCTGCTCCACGTCGCCCCGGATGCGCGCGAGCTTGGGCACCGCGGCGTCGACGTCGTCGGCGCCCACGGCGTAGGTCAGGTAGCGGTGGCGCACGAGGTTCGAGACGCCCTCGCGCATCTTGTCGTTGAGGATCCGGTTGTACTCTTCGGCGAGCCCGGCGGTGGCGCGCTCCCCGGGCTCGAAGAAGACCTTGCGGCCGACCTCGTCGGCGGGGATGGGCGCGTTCACTACCTGGAGCTGCACGTGGGAGTCCGCCGGGAAGTAGTTGAACAGCGAGCTCATCACGGTGAAGGCCGTCTCGCGCGCCTCCTTGCGCGCGGACTGGTAGCTGATGTCGGAGAACTCGACCGTCTGGCTGAACACCCCGGGCATCACCTGGGCGATGCCGTCCCTGTACATGGCGTCGTAGCCGACGTAGGCGGCCATCTCGCGCGAGCGGTCGCGCTCCCGGCGGCGCCTCTGCCGCTCGGCCTCCGCGCCCTTCGAGGCGTCCTTGCGCCCGCCCGTGCCGCCGAGGAGCAGCCCGAGGGTGCTCGGGCGCTTCGGCCTATTCTCCTTGTTGCTTCTTGCTCGGCTCATAGAGCTCGGCTCCTTTCTTCCTTGCCCTGCGCCTCGCGCGACGTCCCGGGCGGCCCGGGCGCGGCGAGCCCTCGGGGAGGCTCCCGGCGAGGCAGGGCTCGTACGCGAGCAGCTGCGGGGAGAGCTCGTGTGCCGCCAAAAGCGGCAGCAGCTCCTCGGCGCGCATGCCGAAGGGCCGCCAGAACCCGGCGAGCCAGAACGGCATGCTGCAGAGCATGATCGGGAAGGCCGCGTCCGCGACGTCGGCGTGCAGGCCCAGGTGGACGAAGGCCGCCGCCCCGACCGCGCTGCCGAAGCCGAGCGACACGCATGCGAGCGTGCGCAGGCTCATCTTCCCGACGATCTTCTCCTCGTACTCGCCGATGTCCTTCTGCACCGGTATCCGGAGCGCCATCCGCGACGCCCCCTATGCCGGCAGCCAGGACGTGTCCAGCTGCCCGAAGTAGACCGACGCGGCGATGATGATCGCGCCGCCGGCGATGGTGGAAATGGCGGTCGCGATCTGCGGGCCGCCCTGCTGCTCCCTGATGGCCAGGCCGAGCGAGACCGCTCCCCACACGACCAGGAAGCCGCCGAGGAAGGTCACGCAGCCCGACACGAGCTTGATGACGTTTGCGAGCATGCTGTTCTCCTTTGCTTTCGGTTGACGATGTTCCTTGCTGTTCCTCCCCCGCGGCGGGGGAGGCCCGCGCCGTCGCGGCCCCGTCACGAGGCGCCGTCCTTCCGCCTGCGGTACTCCGCGAAGTCAAACGGGCCGCGGCGCGCGGCCTCCTCGAGCAGGCTCGAGCGCGGGTGGCGCTCGAGCCGGTACTTCCGGTCCATGAGCGGCATGCACCCGTTCACGAGCACGAGCGCGTCCTCGCGCGGCATGCGCGCCACCTCGGCGGGCTGTATGAGGTCGCGCTCGGAGATGCCGCGGTTCACGGTCCGGGTCCAGCCGGCGCCCCGCGAGTCGCTCTGCGTCTCGCTCGCCACCGTCTGCTTGCCGGCCATCTTGCTGATCTCCTCGTTGGTCTCGTTCGCCTTGCCGCCCAGGTAGAGCAGCGTGTCGCAGGCGTTCACGATGGTCTCGGCGTTGTTGTCGCCGTAGGTCTCCTTCAGCTGCGAGAGCGACTGGACGATCATCGAGACGGCGATGTTCCTGCTGCGGGTGACGGCGATGGTCCGCTCGAAGTCTGGTATGCGCCCGATGTTGGCGAACTCGTCGAAGACGAAGTGCACCGTCGTGGGCAGCGAGCCGCCGTGCGCCTCGAGCGCCTCGGCGCAAAGCGCGCTCACGGCTGTGTCCATGAGCAGGGCGAACAGGAAGTCGAAGGTCGAGTCGGTGTCGCTCATAGACGCGAAGAGCGCGACCTTCGCGCCCTCGTCGCCCATGTGGGCGAGGTCGAGCTCGTCTTTGGAGGTGAGGTCGCGCACGGCGCGGATGGAAAGCGGCTTCAGGCGGACGTTGCAGCTCGAGAGCATCGACTTCATGGTGTCGCCGGCGGCCACGCGGAACTCGCGGTAGCTCGCGAGCGCGAAGTCGTCGGGGGGCGCGGGCTCGCGGACCTTGACCCACTCCCACGCGCCGTCCTCCTCGGCGAAGCCGCGCAGCGAACCGCCCTCCGCCGAGGCGCCGCCGCGCCTGACGTAGCGCTCGCCGGTCTCCAGCTCGCGGAACACCATGTCGAGCGGGCTCATGTAGCCCGGGTCGTCGCGGGCGTCGGCGAGCGAGAGCAGCGTGAGCAGCCCGTCGAGGTTCCGGTCGGCGGGCTCGCAGTGCATGACGAGGTAGGCCGTGAGCGCGGTGTAGACCAGGCGCTCGGCCTTCTCCCAGTAGGGGTCGCCCTTGTGGTCGGCCTCGCCCTCGGTGTTGGCGACGATGCCACGGGCGAAGCGGATGACTCCCGCCTCGTCGCGTATGTAGGCTATGGGGTTGAAGCGCATGGAGCGCGTGAAGTCGATGGTGTCGAACGCGCGGATCTCGTAGCCGAGCTCCGCCAGCGCGCCGCCCATCTCGCGGATGAGCGTGCCCTTCGGGTCGGTCACGAAGAAGCTGGCGTTGGCCTGCAGGAGGTTCGGCTTGACGTAGTAGCGCGTCTTGCCGGTGCCGGGTCCTCCCACCACGAGCACGTTGTCGTTGGTGTCGGTGGAGAGGTCGAACCTGCGGCTCACGAGGCGGATGCGTGCGTTGTCGGTGAGGATGATGTTGTTGTCGGGGTCCTTGGGGTCGCCGAAGGGCGCGATGTCCTTGCGCGTGGCCCACCTGGAGCTACCGTGCTCCTCGCCGTCGCGCCGGGCCCCCTTGGTCCCCAGTGAGCGGGCCCAGGCGAGGAGCGCGCCGCACGCGCAGGCGGTCCCGGCGCACAGGGGAACCGCCTCCGCGGAGAAGACGCGCCCCGCGCGGAGCGCCGCGGGGATCGCCGCCATGGCGGCCTCCGGGTCGAGGATCGGGTTCGCGCCCGACGCCGCGATTGCCGCGGCCGCGAAGTCTCCCGCGGCGAACGCCGCCGCGGCCAGCGCGGCCGCCGCCTGCCACCTCATCTCTCGGGCCCCTCGATCTGGCGCGGGCCGCGGTCCCGGCCGATGCCCTGGCTGTGGGCCCTCGACGCCTCGCGCGCCCGCTCGGCGCGCTCCGCCAGCCGCTCGGGCGCCTGGCGCCTTTCGGCTATCTCGGAGAGCCGCTCCCTTGCGCGATCGGCGGCCTTGCCCGTCTCTTGCTCCAGCTGGCGGAAGACCTCGTCGACCTCGGGGGCGTCCTCCACCTTGAAGAGCAGCCAGTCGCGGCCCTCGCCGGGGATGATGTGGTGCTCGACCGACGCGGCGCGCAGCTTGTCGGAGACGACCTCCTTGATCGTCGCGTACTCGGGAAGCCCAGAGAGCTCCTCGAGGCTGAGCTTCGCGTAGGTCGGCGCGCCGTCGGCCGCGATGGCCTCGGCGCGCCCGCCGGCGATGGTCCCGCGGATTCCCGCGAGGCGCTCGGAGAGCTCCCTCGCGCTGCGCGCCATTGCCTCGGCGCCGGCCTCCTGGCCGATTCTCAGCATCCAGTCGAGCAGCTTGCCGCCCGCCTCGTCCCCGTAGTCGCTCGCCATCCCGCGCCTCCCTTCCAGTCGAGATGAAAAAGGGCGCCTTCGCGCCCCGGTCGTCCCTATTCGGCCCCGACGGCCCTCTCGCGCGCCATTGGGGCGCGGGCTTCCTGCCCGGCGTGCGCGCGGCTCGCCTCGCGGGCGGACGCGGCGCGCTGCGCCAGCGGCTCGGGAGCCTTCTCGTGCAGATGGGCCCACTCGCCGCTGCGGCACTGCTCCGGCGTCGCCTCGCACATGTCGCGCATGGCGCGCTCGAACCGCTCGGGCTCCTGGGCGATGGCGCCGAAGCTCCAGCTCTCGAAGCCGGTCCACGCGTCGCCGTCGCGCTTGAGCGTCCACCACTCGTCGCCGCCGTTCACCTGCTGGATGAACGCGAGGTCGCGGTAGCAGAACCCCTGGCGTATGGCCCAGTTGCCCGAGCCGAGCGCCTCGCGGAGCCTGTCGACGCTGTCCGTGCGGGAGAACTCGTAGGGGTACTCCTCGAGGAACGGGTCGTCCTGCCAGTCGAAGCCGCCGACCTTGAGCCAGCCGTTCTCCTGGCACTTCTCCACGAGCCCGTCGTGCTCGCGGCCGGTTATCCTCTCGAAGCCGTCCATGGGCCCTCCGCCTTTCGTTTGTTGTTTGGCGGGCGGCGTCCTCGCGATGGGGGCACGGTGCGAGTCGGAGCAGGCGTGCGTGCCGGCGCGTCGGCGCCGCCCAAGACGTGTATAGCGATTTCGATTGCGGCGGCGACCGGGGCCGCCCGCGATGGGTCGAGCTGGGTCGAGCCGTCCGCGCCTCCACGGGAAGCGCACAAGCTAGCCGAGCCGGCGCCTGTCCCTTCCGCCCAGGTAGACGGGCCTGCAGGTCTGGGAGATCCTGCTCGCGATCGCCTCTGCCGTTACGCGCTCGCCGCGCCTCGCGAGCCTGTCCGCCAGCGCGCCCGGCGCGTAGTTCGACGTGACGATGGTCGGGCGCATGTCCTCGTAGCGCGCGTCGAGCACGCTGAACACGGTGCCGACGGACCATTCCGTCGCGTCCTCCTTGCCGAGGTCGTCGAGCACGAGGACGTCGCACTTGGCGTACCGCGCGACGGCCGCCTCGGTGCCGCCCTCGTCGAACGTGGCCTTCACGCGCTCGAGCATGCCCTTGGCCGTCGTGAAGGCGACGTCGTAGCCGGCCTCGGCGAACAGCCTGGCCATGGCGGAGGCGGCGTGCGTCTTTCCGGCGCCGACGCCCCCGTGTATGTAGAGCCCGGCGCCTCCGTTGCCGGCGAACGAGGCGATGTACTCGGCGAACTCGGGGCGGTCGGCCTCGGCGGCCCAGTAGCGCCTGGGGATGCCCGCGCGCGCGAGCGCCTTCTCCCGGCGGGCGGCCTCCTCCTTGGCGGCGAGGGCCGCGCGCCTTCGCGCCTCGGCCTCCCGCTCGCTGGTTGCGCCCTCGCACGGGCAGGGGGCGCTGGAGACCCAGGCGACCCTGCCCGCCAGCGCTGCGCCGAGCGGTTCGAGGGCGGCGCCGCAGTGCGGGCACGCCCTCGGCTCCGGCTCGTCGAAGGAGAGCCCGGCGGCCCGGGCCTGCTCCAGGGTGATGAGTCCCGCTCGGTCCATCGGGCGCCCCTTCCTTATCTTCTGAAGTCCTTGTTGTCCCTTTTGCTTATTGGGTGGCATATCGTCAGGGGTTTCCCTGTCATTTCGTCAGGGGTTCGGGCTGCGAGCCCTGACGGTTCGTCATCCTTGTTCGCGGCGAACCCTGTCATTTCGTCACCCTTTCGCGCCGGGAACCCTGACGAATCGTCAGGGGTTGCCAACGCTCCGGGCGGCAGCCTCTCGCGCACGATGCGGTATCGCTTGGTGGCATGCCCGCGCGCCGGGGCGTGCACGCCGCACTCCTCGATGAGGCCCTGGTCGAGCAGGTTGCGGATGGCGCGGTGGACGCTGCGCTCCTGCACGTTGAGGAATCGGGCCAGGCCGCCCTTGCTCTCGAAGTAGCCGCACCCGGCGTCGCAGAAGCCGAAGATGCGCGCGTAGACGAGCAGGGGAAGGCCTGAGAGGCCGAGGTCCGCCATCATGAAGTGCCGTACCGTCGCGAACTCGCGCGGGGAGGGGCCGTCGCGCCCCCTCGGGCCTGCGGCCGCCATGGCGCTAGCCCCTTCTTGGCGAGCCGACGACGCTGTTGCGCTCGACCCATGCGACGAGCTCGTCGTGCAGCACGATGCCGTCGCGCGTCTTGCCGCCGATGTAGCGGATCGGGAACGGGTCGTCGCGGTCCTTGGCGAGCCGGTACATGGCGTCGCGGCTGATGCGCAGCATCGCGCACGCCTCGTCGGCGCCGAATATCGCGTTTGTCGATGCGATGAGCCTCACCTGGCTCCTGCTAGTGCTCTTGGTCATGGTCGTCCTCGAGCTCCTTTCGTCTCGAGGCTCCCTCGCGTGCCCGGCCGCGGGCGGCTCCCGGGGCGGTCGCCGCCGTCATTTCCTGCCGCTCCTTGACTCGATGTAGGCGTCCACTGACGCCCTCGAAACCAGGAGCTTCCTGCCGAGCCTGTACGAGTCGATCTCTCCCGACCAGATGAGGTCGTACGCCTTGTTTCGGCTCGCCCTCATGTACTGCTGCATCTCGATCACCGTCATCCATTCGTCGCGGCCCTGGTTGTTCTCGGGCGCGGCGCATTCGGCTGTGCGTGCCATGGTTCCTCCAATCTTCCCGTGCGGCACCGTGCGGGCACACCGCGCGGCACAGTGTCCCTTTTCGTCTGCGCGACGATTGAACCGCCTGCTGGCGCATCGCGCGCATGACGGGAACGGAGACGGGTCGAGGTGGGTCGAGCTGGTCGGGCCTCCACGAAACGGCCATGAGCCGCGTGGCTTAGCTCTCAGCTAAGTCCCTGAAAAGTAAAAGGCGCCCATGCGGGCGCCTGCCTAGGAGCGATGTTCGTTCGGTTGTGGTTGGAATGCTTCTCTTCCGCGGTGCTGTCGTCCGGGGTCCGGCATCTGTCGTTCGCCTCTTCTGTCGTGTTTGATGTTGTGTGTTATGCGAGCGACCTTGCGCGGGCCTGCCGGCCCGTTGCCCCAGGTGCACCCGGGTAAATGGTACCCATCCGTTGGAACATGGACATCGCGGGAGGGCTGTTTGGGCAAGCTAGGATGGATGAGCGGCGGGGTTCTAAATGCAATAATTCGAGCTAAAGGGCCTTGTACTCTCTTTTGTAAAACGCGAGGGTGCAATAAACTCGACGATCCCCCTGAACCTTTTCTGAACGAATCAGCTCTTAGGCGGTATGACGCGACACGCATCGGTAGTGCTCGGACTGGGTTAGTCATCGAGTGGGTATAGAACATACGTTCTGTATAACGTTATAGCACCAGGTGGCAGGCGTAGTTTCAATCGAAGCTACGCCTGCTGCTATATATGGGTTGATGGTGGTATCAATGACCGCGATGCTTCTGTTTGCGCTTCAGTTTTCGCTGCTCGAAGCGCGCCTCCGCCTCATCCGCTCGACGCTGGCTTCTTGCTTGAGCCGATTCCCGCTTCATCGCTTCTCTCTGTGCCACGAGCGCCTGCTGCGCCTTTGTGCTCATCGCGGGCCGCTTGAGGGCTTTCGCCGCCTCGCGGGCGCGTCTCTTGGGGTTCTTCGCGGGCTCGCTCGCCTCGGACGGATCGTCACCGAAGAACGCGAGCTTCGCCCATTTGCTTGTAACGAATCGCAGGATCTCCTCATCGGACGGTTCTGCGCCGAAGACGATGCGGGCGACGCCGTACCTGCCGTCCTCGACATGCTCCGCCAGCCCGACCCAGAATTGGCCGTCGTGATATACGGTCAGGGTGGACGACACGCTGATCTGCATGGCTGGTTCCTCCTTTATGTGGATGACCATGCAGAGAAGGGACAACCAAGGAGGCAGGTTACTGATGCGGACTCCCGCACGCCCACGACTACCCGACGGGGACTGTGTTTTCATCTCTGGTGCCCGCATTGTAGCACGCGCGGATTCACGATGTTGATTGCCGGCGCCTAGACGGAGATGAAGGCGGTTCGTCTAGGTCAAGCCGGTCGCTCGTTCATGAAGCGGCCGATTCCCTGAAAATAAAAGGCGCCCACGAGGACACCTACAGGCTATCTTCGAACTACTTGGTTGGGGCAGACGGAGGAAAAAAATAGGGCAGAATCGCTCTCACGATCCCGCCCCGCAAACCCGAGGGTTTCTAACTGGCTCCATTATTCCGGGCTTCTCAGTTCTGTCATTGACCCAGGTATCATCCGTCTCCTATAGCGAGTGAATATAAAAATAGGGCAGAGTCGCTTGCGCAAGTCCGCCCCTAAAACCGTGAAGGTTTTGCTATCTGCAGGCTATTCTACCAACCCGAGCGATTCTGTCAACCTGCGAAGGAACTCGAGCGCGGAGCGAGCTGCGGCGTCGGGCCCCTTGTCGGGCAGCGCCTCGGTTTCGCCGTCGGCCCTGGCGAACATCTCGGCGAGCTCGGATGCGGCGCGCGAGCGCGAGGAGCCCTCGGGTACCAAGCCGGAGTGCGCCACGAGCACGGTCGCGACCTCCTGCATGGCCGTATTCCCCATCCACTTCCTCCTGGTCGCCTTGGGAATCCCCACGGCGGCGACCCTTCGGGAGACGCCGCTGGACGCCGAGCCCCGGGCGGCGCCCCTCTCGGCGAAGCAGTTGATCAGGCACGAGCCGTGCGCGGCGCAGTTGCGGACGGACTTCACGCGCTTGAGGTCGTAGTGGGAGGCCTCGAGGCGCCTGTCGCCCCATCGCCTGGCGCAGAAGCGCACGAAGTCGATGAGGGTGCCGAACGAGGTGAGCTCAAGGAAGGCCCAGGCAGGCATGTCGCCGGAGTACTTCGCGTAGAGGCTCGAGCTGTAGGGGCTGCGGCCGCTCATCTTGAGCTCGCGCAGGCGGTACTCCCTGTTTGCAGTGGTAAGCGATGCCATGTAGTCGGCCACGATGGCGTAGCCGTCCTCTCCACGGTCCTCCATCTCGCGAAGCAGTGTCACCTTCTGGAAGTGCTCGATGTCGAGCGTCATGCCGAGCAGGGCGTGGCGCAGCTCCTGGTCGAGCGCCGCGAGCAGGCGCAGCTGGCCGAAGTCGAGGTCTACGTAGCGGCCGTCGCGCGGGCCTCCCTCGTATTTCGAGAAGAGTTTGCGGTAGGATGCGAGCTTGAAGAAGTTGCACTTGTCGCGCAGGTAGTCCGCGGCCTCTTCCTCGGAACACAGTTCGAAGGCTACGCCCTTCTGCTTGAGGTGCTCTATCTGCTGCTCGATCGTGAGGATCGGCTTCCTATCGTTGGGTTCGGCCATGCTCGGTCTCCTGTCATTGATTTGAGAATCCTATTCTACCAGCATGTTTGCCCTGAATCCTGAAGGCCCGTTCGCCAACTCATAAGCAAGCCACCTGAGACTACTCACTTTGTTCACGAATGGCGAAGACCTGCGACCTGGGGTTTTGCAAATGGCGCGCAAGCCACCCGCGTTAATTCACTTGCGATTGCAGCTGGCGGCTTGCGGGCAAAAGGGCGGTTGAGTTTCAAAACGGGCGTTTTCGGCGCCATCGAGCATCCAAAGGCGACCCGCCGCGCACTTTGGGACAAAAACAAAAACTCAAAGCCCTGAGTTTGAAAAAAGTTTTTGAGGTTGTCCCAGCTTTTGTCCCCGAAGCCGACGAAACGCGACATCGCGTCATTCGGCGGCACGCGTTCCGTGTCGATGCCGAAAACTGGGTGTAACTGGAGTGACGGGACGGAAGAACCGACGCCATCGAGTGGGAGTAGCGGGAACTGGCTTCTGAACTCGCGTTTTGGTGCTGCCGAGTACCGCCTGATACCGTTTCGGCATCGCCGCAGGACAAAGCCACCAGCGAAATAGTGGGAATAACGGCCTCCGAACCATCTGGTTCGGAGGCTTTCTTTTTGCATTCCTACCTGAGAAAACGGCTCAATTATTCCCGCATGCCCCTACTGGGCGGCACGGCGGAGTACTCGGCGGTACGGGAATAATGGGGCCCTGCGGGAATAATTCACAATTCGGGTCCCCCCGAGGGCCGATTTAGAAAAGTCGGGATGCCGGCGGGGGGGCAGCCTGTACGATTCGTTAGCTAGGAGGCGGGAAAAGTGATTCCATTAGCTCTTGGATGTGAGCCCGCAAGCCACTTGCGACAAAGGCAGTTTTTGAAAATTACCAAAATCGTGAGCACAAATAGAAAGACCCTTTTTCTTGAACTGAACGGCCTCCCATTTCTTGGACATGAGAAATGGGAGGCCGTTCAAACGCGCACGGGGTCCCTTTCCTTTTAATGGTTGGTTTACGCTGCGGTCTGTTTTGGAAGGGTCGCGAGCATGGTGGTCCCGTTTTCGGAACTCGTTTCGACCTCTACCGTGCCACCGTGAAGCGCTGCGATTTCCCAAACAAGCGCCAGCCCGAGTCCTGCGCCGCCGTATGCCCTGCTGCGGGATTTATCCAGGCGAAAGAACGGCTGGAAGATGCTCTCACGGTACTGCTTGGGTATTCCCGGTCCCTGATCCTCGACTCGCAGGAACACGTGGCTGTCGTTGTCGCAGATGGAGATGTTGACAGTCGAGCCGGGGCGGCTGTAACGGATGGCATTTTCGACCAGGTTAGACACCAGCCGATAGAGGAGCATGTCGCTTCCGATTATCCGAGCGCCTCCACTGCAATTGAGGACAATGTCTTTATGCTCAGCAAGCGGAGCGAGGTCGGTGAGGACTTCTTCGGACAAGGGGCCAAGCTCGATATCGTCCTTGCAGGGAACGCTGCGGAGCTCACTCATCTCAAGCAGCACCTTGGTCATTCGCGACATCCGCTCGGTTTGTTCTTGTAGCAGGCCTAGCAACTCGGCTGTTTCGGGTTGCAAATTGGGGTGCTCGGAGATGAATAGTTCAATCTGCGCCTGCATAAGGGCGAGCGGGGTGCGCAGCTCGTGTGCGGCGTTGCCGGTAAACTGTTGTTGCGAAGAGAACCCTTCGCCAAGGCGGGCGATCATATCGTTGAAAGAGGCGCTGCATCGTTGCAGTTCGGTGGGAACATCTTCGCTGAGTTTGATTTCGCTTAGGTTGTCAGGCTGCACGCGCTCTACTTGAGCGGCAAAAGCCCGTAGCGGCTTGAGCGCGCGACCGCTCACAAAATATGTCAGCACGCCACCAAGTAGCGTGACTCCAGCCGTGATACACCAGGCTGTCGCGCCAAAAGACTCCTGTGCGTCGTTTACGACGACCGTGACCTCGTCATTGAGGGCCACGTTCGTTGGGTCAAACGCCTGGGGCGAATCCACGCCGGCAGCGTTAAGGGCCGAGATGTCGCTGCCGATGGCATCCATGTAGTGCATGCCCGTATAGCCGACCAGGCAGTTCGTCAGCACGCACACCGCACACGTCAGCAGTGCCGTCATGATCGTTATGCGCCATTGCAGCGAAAGCCCTTTCATTCTCCATCCTCCATAACGTAGCCCTCTCCAATCCGATTGCGAATCGGGTCGTATCCCAAAGCGGTGCGTAGCTTTTTTCGGAGTGACGAGATATGAACGCGGGCTGCGTTGCTAAAGCTGTTCACGCTGCTATCCCAAACGTGCTCGATAAGCTCCTCTTGACTTACCGGACGCCCCTGATTAAACATCAGGTATTCTAAGATTCCCGTTTCCTTGCGCGTGAAAGACAGCGCTTCGCCGCCTACGGAAGCGATGCGCGCCTTGGTGTCAAAGCTGAGCTTTCCGCAGGTTAAAACTATGTCGTCTTGTGCGAAGCGCCTGAGTGTGAGGCTGCGAATTCTTGCCGCAAGCTCGTCCAGATGAAACGGCTTGGTGAGGTAATCGTTGGCGCCGGCATCGAGTCCGGCAACTTTATCGGATACTTCGCCGCGCGCGGACAGAATCAGCACCTTGGTCTCGCGGTCTGTCCTCCTGAGCTCCCTGAGCACGGTCATGCCATCAATGTGGGGAAGGTTGAGGTCGAGTATCACGAGGTCAAAGGCTTCAACGTTCAGTAGATCGAGCGCCTCCTGTCCATCGTGAC
Source organism: Parolsenella massiliensis (assembly GCF_900143685.1). Taxonomy (NCBI): domain Bacteria; kingdom Bacillati; phylum Actinomycetota; class Coriobacteriia; order Coriobacteriales; family Atopobiaceae; genus Parolsenella; species Parolsenella massiliensis. The sequence continues at coordinate 93,137 of NZ_LT671675.1, forward strand.
AGCAGTCGACGCTGTATGCCAGGTTTCGCAAGCTGCGCGCGATTGCATCGCACAGTGCTCGCTCGTCTTCGACGATCAAAATACGCATAACAGTCTCCTTGCACATTCCAAATCGCGCTTAACACGGTTTTTATGGTCGATATGGTCCAATGGTCGCGTAGCGAAAGGAGTGGTCGGGTTGTTCAAAGCGGTAAAGCCCGTGGTACAGGTCGCTTTGTTGATCGTCGGAATCGCCATGGTGTGCTTTGGCGTTATGCGTGGCGAGGCGGATGCCGTGCTGGCCAAAGCGATTAGGCTGTGCTTGGAGTGTATCGGAATTGGATAAAAGAGAAAACGCCGCGTCGCATGTTTTGGCCCGATTTCGCGGATTCATTCAAGCGGCGGCGACGCTTATCACCAACATTCACCTGCCAAACTTTGCCAAAGGCAGCATCTATCAGGGTGCCGGGAAAACAGTCTGCGTACCTGGGCTTAACTGCTATTCGTGCCCCGCGGCATCGGGTGCGTGCCCCATTGGGTCGTTCCAGGCGGTGGTGGGTTCATCCAAGTTCAACTTTTCTTACTACGTCACCGGTACGCTCATTTTGCTCGGCGTGCTGTTGGGACGATTTGTATGCGGCTTTCTGTGCCCGTTTGGCTGGCTACAGGAGCTGCTTCACAAGATTCCCGGAAAAAAGCTTTCGACAAAAAAGCTCAAGGCGCTTACGTATAGCAAATACGTTGTGCTGCTGTTTGCTGTGGTATTGCTGCCTGCGCTGGTGGTCAACGATCTGGGGATGGGAGATCCGTTCTTTTGCAAGTACATCTGTCCACAGGGTGTGCTCGAGGGCGCCATTCCGCTGGCCATTGCCAACGTCGGCATTCGATCTGCGCTGGGGAGCCTCTTTTCCTGGAAACTTGTCGTTCTCATTGCCGTGGTAGTGCTGAGCGTTTTGTTCTATCGCCCCTTCTGCAAATGGATTTGTCCGCTCGGCGCATTCTATGCGCTCATGAATAAGGTGTCCTTACTGGGGATTCGGGTTGATGCCTGCAAATGCGTCTCGTGCGGCAAGTGTTCAAAGGTTTGTCAGATGGACGTCGATGTGACCAGTGCGCCCAATCATGCTGAATGCATCCGGTGCGGAAAGTGCATCGGGGCCTGTCCCGTCGATGCCATCAGCTATCGCTATGGCCTGGATGTGTCGGCAGAAAAGCTCCCTCAGACCGCCGACAATTAGTAAACAAGCTTCGACAAAACGGAGGAATGACAATGAAGCTTTCTAAGATTGCGGCCCTGTTTATGGTGCCGGTGCTGGCCTTGTGCCTTGTGGCGTGTTCGGCGCCCAGTGGCAACGCGAGCGAATCTACGGGCTCCGACCCTAAGATCGCAGAACTCATTGCGCAGGAGCCGACCAATGCCGACGAGGCCGCCGAGCTGTATGCGAAGCTCATGCAAAAGGAGAACGATATCCTTTCGAGTGACAACGCACTATGGGAAAAGGTATTCAGTGCAGCAAATAAAGACTCGGCAATGATTGAGGACGGTAGCAATTACGGCGATTTCCTGCTCAAGACCATCGATGGCGCCAAGGATGAGTTTACGGCGGATGAGCTTAAGACGCTCAAGGCGGGCGCGCAGCAGATCAAGGAGATCGAGGACAAGCTCGCGAGCTTGGAGAAGGAGTTCCCCGGCTGTGGAAGCACGCCGAGCGCAGGCGAGAGCGTCGACGCTTCGGCCGCGGGCATGACGGCTGGCGCCAACGCTTCGAGCGAGGCGACGAAGTTTCCCAGCTTTACGGGCAAGGACCTGGACGGCAACGACGTGAGCAGCGACGAGCTGTTCTCCAAGAACAAGGTCACCGTCATGAACTTCTGGTTCACCACTTGCAAGCCGTGCGTGGGCGAGCTGGGCGATCTTGAGAACCTGAATCAGGAGCTTGCCGAGAAGGGCGGTCAGGTCGTGGGCGTCAATTCCTTTACGCTCGATGGCAACGAGGACGCGATTGCGGATGCCAAGGACGTTCTGGGCAAGAGGGGTGTGACGTATAAGAACATCTGGTTCGAGTCGGATAGCGAGGCCGGTAAGTTTACGTCAAATCTGTTCTCGTTTCCGACAACGTATGTCATCGATCAGAATGGCAACATCGTAGGGGATCCAATCGTGGGAGCCATCAGTTCCGCCGAGCAGCGCGCAGCACTCGACAAGCTTATCGACCAGGCGATTGCGAATAGCGAGCAGTAAACACGCGTAAAGCTTATCAAGGATCCAATGCCTCCCGTGATAGTATCCGACCCAGAAAGCGCGATCAGGGAGGTCGTCTATGAAGGGCAAAGGCTGGAGGACTTTTCAAATCATTCAACTGGTGCTGTTCCTCTGCTTTAGCGGTTTTTTATTTTTGAGAACAGTAGATGGCCATGGTGCGGTGCAGACAGTGGAAGTGCGTCTGATCAGTTTTGCCATATGGGCAATTTTCTACATTGGCCTCATGGCTGTTGAGTGGCTCGCTTACTTTATCGTACGTCGCTATACAAAGTAGCCCGTTGTCCTTCAAGGTAAGCTCTGCCGTAAAGAGGTTCCGTTCGGGACCTCTTTTTTGGTGCCATTCTGGACGATTTTGACCGGTTCGTTACATTCCTCACTGGTAGCGGCAAAACATGGGAAAATGCGTAAAGTGCGAGCTCTTTGGCTGGTATCACGGCTGCTCCGCGGTGACCTATGGCTACACGGGCGACATGCACGAGGCGGATCCCCAGTGCTGGAAAGAGATCAAGGAATAGGATTGCCATGCGCAACGCCGAGCTGGCCGCGCGCATCGGCCGCATGAATATGGCGGGCTTTAGCCGCACCGGCCTGGTGGGCAACTACGTGAGCCGTGCTCAGCCGAGCGTCATCGACAACCCGTCGATTAAAAACGGCTTTTGCGATGCGCCGACGGTGCTTTGCACCTTCTGCCAGGAGTGCTTTTTGTTTAGCGTCGCCGATGCCTTCGCCGTCGCGCAGAATATGACGCTCGAGGCGCATGCCCTGGGGCTTGGAAGCTGCGTCGTCAGCCGCACCGAGAGAACATTCGTCTCGGAAGACGGCCAGGAGCTGCTCAAGTCCTGGGGTGTGTCGGAGGGATATATCTGCCGAGCATTCGTGACGCTCGGTTACTGCGACGGTCCCCATCCCGCCGCCAAGCCGCGCCGCGAGGGTCGCTCGCTTATCGTCGAGTAAGTGACTTATCGGGGATGGGGGAATGCAAGCTGTGAACAGGGAGCGCGGCCCTGTTCACGCCAGGACCCATGTTGACGCCGATCAATGCCCGCGATGCTTCCGCTTGTGTTCCAGCTTCCGCTGCTCGAAGTGCGCTTCCGTCTCGTCCGTGCGACGCCGTACCTTCCGTCCTCGACGTGCTCCGCCAGCCCGACCCAGAATTGGCCGTCGTGACATGCGGCCAGGGTGGACGACGCGGCGACCTGCATGGCCAGCTCCTCCTTCATGTGGACGACCATGCAGAGAGGGGACGACCAAGGAGGCAGGTTGCCGATGCGGTCTCCCTCGTTTTCCTCGTACCTTTATATGTACGCCGTGATGTTTGAGCATATTAGATACACGCAAGCCAACGGCACTGTCTACCTGCATGAACGAAAAGAATGTGCCGTCCTGCTCCATTGGGAGAACAACGGCATCGTACTGATGGGGGTCGTGCGTCGGGCTGACGGGGGTCTTTTGCTTCGGGAGCAGAACGCCAAAAGAATGCGCTCATAGTGGAGTCATGCGGTCTCGGGCGCGCTCACGAGCGCTTCACGAGGACGTTTTATGAGCTAGAGCACCTGGCGATGATTGCTATCGGTTGGAGCTTTTCCCACGGCCTGCGGGCAATATTCCTGAGCTCGCGGACCGTGGGCAGGGTTGAAAACCACCCGGTATCTTCCTGGCTGGATCTCTCTTGGCGTCTTCGGTCTTTCGAATCCTTTGGTTGGGTCGAAAAGGGCGCCGTACCCCGGATCTCGAAGTACGGCGCCGCGTTCAGATCGCGTTGCCGCCTATGGCTCCCGCTCGGGGCGAGTGGTCATCTACGCCTGCCCGCAGGGACCGGAGAATCTTCACGATGATAGTTGACGCCTTATACCTTGTGTCGTATAGTGTGCGTAGCATAGTATATGACGAGGGGAGGTGTGCGGATGGAGGCTCAGTTGAAGCGCGGCTTCCTGGAGGCCTGCGTGCTCGCGGCCGTCTCCGGCGAGGAGTCCTACGGCTACAAGATCGTGAAGGACGTGCCGGCGAGCATGGGGCTCACGGAGTCGACGCTCTACCCGCTGCTCAAGCGCCTGGAGAAGGCCGGATGCATCACGGCGCGCTCCGCCGAGCACAACGGGCGGCTGCGCCGGTACTACCTCATCACGGACGCCGGGCGTGCGCGCATCGAGGAGTTCCTGGCCGAGTGGCCGTCCGTACGGGAGATCTACACATACGTTGAGGGGGCGCACCATGACGCGCGATGAGTTCCTGGGCCGACTGGGTGAGCTGCTCGCCTACCTGCCGGCCGAGCAGGTGGAGGAGACCAAGGCTTTCTATGCGGAGGCCATCGCCGACCGCATGGAGGACGGTATGAGCGAGGAGGAGGCCGTGGCCGCCATGGGCACGCCCGGCGAGGTGGCGGAGGCCACGCTCGACGACCTGCCCGCCGTGCCGCGCGCGATCGCGAGGACGCGCCGGCGCAGCACCACGCTACTGTGGGTGCTGACCATCGTGGGCTCCCCGGTGTGGGTGCCGCTGCTCGTTGCCTTCGCCGCCGTGGCCGTCACGGTCTACGTCTGTATCTGGGTGCTGGCGCTTTGCGTGTGGGTCATCGCCGCGGCCTTCGGCGCCATGGGCGCGGCGTCGCTCGCGCTTGCGGCGGCGGGCGTGGCCGTCGGCCACGCGCCCTACGCGATCGCGATGCTGGGTTGCGGGCTCGTCTTCGTCGGCGCGGCTCTCCTCGTGGGCGCGGGCGCCTGGGAGGCATCCAAGCAGATCGCGCGCCTCTCGGCGCTTTGGGCGAGGAAGGCCGCCTCGCCCTTCTGGAAGGGCAAGGGCGAGAAGGGCGACACTGCCGCGCACCTCGCGGCGTAGAAAGGAGCGAGTACCATGACTAGCGCGAAGAAGATCTACCTCGCCGTGGCGGGCGGGCTCGTCGCCGCGGGCATCGTCCTCGCGGGCATTGGCTTTATCGCTTCGGGCTTCGACCCGGCCGTGTTTACGACCCGAATCGACATGCGCGACAACACCATCGTGCTCGGCGGCGTTGAGGTGGACGACCCCGAGAGCATCCCGTTCATCAGCCAGCTCGCCAATCTGGGCGAGATCGACACCTCCGACGTCGCGGACCCCGCCGCGCCCTAGGAGCAGCGAGCCCGGGCGCTCCGTCCGCCAAGCTGAGTAAGCCGGCGAAGCCCGAACCTGGACTGGCTGCACTGATATGGACAGTTCCGTGAGGGGCGCGACGGGACTCCGGGGAGATCTCCGAGGAGGAGTACCTCGACTGGAAGCGCGGGTTCAGTGGAGCATGAACCCAATCCCTGCCTCTCTTGCTTTTTTGATTTGTTGAGAAGGCGGCATTTGAGGGCATTTTGGATAGCGAACAGTTCAAACAAGAAACTGAGAAAAAAGAACAAAGCCTGAGCGCCTTGGGAGTCGCCGAGCGCAATGCAGTGATTCCCTTCATGAACGGCGACTTTAGCCAATGGAATCTAAATCTGGCATCCTCCTCTGAGTGAAATAATGTTAAGTAAAGCGTGGCGCGGCGTCGCCACCCGTCTACGCGCCCGCTCGCGCGTTCCTGTAAGCGTGCCGTAAACGCTTCCCAGCGCTCGTTTCGCTCGTGGTTCACGTCCCCTATGATCATTTGGAAGCGATTGCGTCCGAGAGGTTGGGACTGCCGTGGACATGCTGATGGGACTCGTCACAAGCGTCTTACTCACAGCTATCTGTCTGGCCGTGCTGGGCGACCTTCTGGGGATGACACTGCCAAGGTAGGGAGATGATGGGCGGGATGGCCGCGACCGACGACTTCACGCCCGCGGGCCCGCTCTCGAAGGCGGGGGAGCGGATCGCCCGTACGCGACTGCCGGGGTGGCTCTCGGGCTTCGTGCTCTCCCATGGCACCGGCGCCCTCACGGGCGGCCTCAGGGAGCAGCGGCACCTGCTTGCTGCTGCGGGACAATCCCCTCAGGCATCTGCCCATTCGACTTGCTCGGCATGCCTTACGCGGCGCCGACCAGGTACGTCAGGGTCTCCCGAAGGCTCGTGTCGTCCACCATCCACGTGCCGTCATTGCCTTTGGAGAGCCAGGCGCTCAGATAGCCATCGTCTCTTACCGCGGCTTTCGAGAGCGCCTCGTTGAAATAGGCGCTCATCTGGGCCTTCTGCTCGTCTGTGAGCGCGACGGCAACTCCATCGGGGCCATATGTCCCGTAGAGTCTGTTGCTGAAGACGTAATCGGATGTCTTGGTGTAGAAGTCGTTGAATAACCGGTAGATATCGGGGGACGTGACGTCGAACGCCGCGAACCCCGTGCCGTCGCCGTAGGCCTGGGCGCAGCTGAGCCGGTAGTCAATGGTACCAAGGAACCACTTTTCATAGGCAGCGGTATCGATACCGAGCTCGTTGGCCGTGTAGCCGAAGTTGGTCTTCAACTGACGGTCGAGCCCACGTTTGATGAGATCGCCTGTTGTGGGATCGTCGAAGAGATTGTCAAGACGCGCGGTTGCGGCATCGGAGACCGCTCTGTCCTCGGCTTCGGCATCGTCTCGCGCCTTTGCCGCGTCATTCTCCTCCGTGCCGTCGTCCGACTCGTCCGTCGCCTCGACTAGCGGCACATTCGCGCCGATAGTCGAGGTGAGGATCATTGAGCCACAGTTAGCAACGGCACCGAGCAGCAGTGCGGCAAGAAAGATGATGCCGATTGTGATGGAATATCCGTGGATGGGCCTGCGGTGTCCGGTAGTCTCCTCTGTGTCGAAATCGTCGTCCGAGACGGATTCCGCCTCGGGCTGGTGTGACACATGGGGCTCGCCTATTGCTCTGGTCTTGGATTTAGCCTTGAATATGGTCTTGGCCTCGGTTCGGACCTTAGTTGCGGTGACGGAGGCGGCATGCGGATCCTGTGCCTCCGCCTCTTCAGGTTCTTCTGCACGGCTCGCCATCCCTACGCGCTTATCGCGCGTAGGGGCGACATCGTCGAGCGGCATAACAGGATCGCCGGCATTAAACGGGTTGATGTCCTCGCGGTCGTCGGACCCTCTTGGGAAAAAACGGATGCGAGCCATGCCTCCTCCTGATGTTGATGGAGCGGTGCCGGTTAGGCTATTGGGTCCAATCCGGCGTTAGTTGTCGTCGACCTTCGTGGCAGTGAGCATCTGCTCGAACGTCGAGGCCGTTTGGGTAAAATCGCTCGGCAGCACGACCGTCGAGCTCTTCCCCGCGCGTGCGAACTCCGTCATCATCTCGGTCCACTGCGTGAACATGAACAGCTGGTTTGCCTCGTCGCCACCCACGCCCGTCTCCTGGATGGTTTCGAGCGAGTCCTTGATGCCGAGCGCGATCGCCTTGCGCTGGCCGGCGATGCCCTCGCCGGCCTTCTCCATGGCCTCCGCCTCGGCGGCTGCCTCGGTGACGCGCCTGATGCGGTCAGCCTCGGCGAGCTCCTGCGCCGCGGCGCGCTTGCGCTGGGCGGCGTTGATGTCGTTCATGGACTTCTCGACTTCGGCTGGCAACGCGATCTTGGTGATGAGCGTTGAGACGAGCGTGAAGCCGTAGGCTGCCATCTGCCCGGAAACGGTGGCGTTGACGTCCTTGGCGATGTCGTCCTTCTTGGCGAAGACCTCGTCGAGCGTGTAGACCGGGATGGAGGAGCGCAGGGCGTCGGTGATGAAGTCGCGCATCTGCGCCACGGGTTGCTGCAGCATGTAGTAGCTCTTGTAGACACCGGACTGCGCGGGCGTCTCTCCGCGCTCGTAGCTCACGTGGTATTGCACGGAGACCTCGAGGCCGATGGTCACGTTGTCTTGGGTCTTGACATCGATATCAAAGCCGTTCTTCATGGTGCGGAGGCTCACTGTCGCCGCCTTGCGGTCGATGAATGGCACCTTGGCGTGTAGGCCCGCTCCCAGGATGGCGCTGAAACGCCCCAGACGCTCGATGATAACGGCGTTTTGCTGTTTCACCACGAAGAACGCGTTGAAGGCAAGTGCAATCAGGACGACGATCAGGATGACGGCTCCCAGGTTGCCGCGATTGAGGAAAGATACGATGGAATTCATGTCGCTCCTTCGGTCAGGCTGGATGCGCGCCACAAGATTGCGTCTAGGGCACGATTTCCCCTCATATTCTACAGTACGCGTACGCATCATCCCGAGTTGCGATGAGAGGTCTGATGTTATGCTGACCGATCGCTTACCGCCTGTTCACCGGTCGCGAACAGGAGCGTATCCTGCGTTTATGGCCGAAGGCAACCGCGTCGCCGCAATGCTTATGTCATGCCCAGAGCGCCAGAATATGACGCGCTGCTACAAGCGGTCGGTGACGCTTGAACTAACTCTCCAAGCCGAACATGGCGTTGAGCAACGCTATGCCTGTCCTAGTTTGGAAGACCCTCTCACGTGCCACGAGCATGGCGTCTCTGGAACAGCCGTCCTCGTACAGGTTGACCAAGAAGTCCGCCTCGACCAGAATCCGGTAGTCGGCCCCATCGATAGCGTCGTAGGTGTGGTGATGCCCGACCAGGAATGCCACACGCTCGACGGTCTGGACATCAAAGCCCAGATCGCGCAGCATGGTCCGAGCCGGTGCCGGTCCCTCCTGCTCCTGTAGTTTGCCCGCACTGGAGCCGTACTTCTCGATGGACGGGTGGATGCCGATATCGTGGACGATAGCCGCCGCGGTGAGCGTGAAGAGCTCGGGCACGGACAGGCCTTCGGCTTCGCCGATGGTGCGTGCGAGACTTGCCACCTTCACGAAGTGTTGGATGCGCTTGGGGTCGCCGGCGTCGAATTCGACCATCTTGAGCATAAGCCGGTTGAGGAGCATGTTCTGCTCCGAGGTGAGTTGTGTGAAACCGCCCTTGCCGTCCTGCATTGCGTTCCTTTCGCCGGTGCTTCGCGGAGCGTATTGTAGCGCGGGCACGCGGACAGGGGACACGTCTCCTCTGTTGATTGTCGTGCGTTGTTGCCCTTTCGGACGGTGTTGGCGTGATAAACAGCTCCCGCGCTCAAGAACTTCCCGAATGCGGGGATGTCAAAGCCGACGAGGCCTAGGGTGTCAGTCGCATCGGGTGCCCCGGGCCTCAGCAGCCTTCTTGGTCATTGTCTCGCTGTCCATCCAGTTCGCAAGACGTTTGCGCTGTTCCTCGGTCGCCGGCCCGCGCCTTGCGTACATCTTGCGTGCGTCGATGATTTCCTGCGTTACCCTGTCGCCAAGACCCGGGTTTTCTTCGAGGATCGCGGTTGGCAAGAAGAGCGCAGAGTTGACCGCGTCTTCTTTGCGATGCAGGGCGTTGGCTCCGATTAGGTTGCAGAGCAGGCTGGAGTTCCTTCCGTCGTCGAAGCGATGACAGACCCCCGAGGGGCAGGGGCGCTCGCGTTGATCGAGCAGGCTCATGCCACGTTGAAGCTGCCGTTAGCGCTCTCCACCGTGTAGCCGAGGTCTCCCAAAGTCACGCGACACGAAGTCGAAAGATCTCCGAGGGCCCTGTCGCTCGAAGGGTCAGCCCCGTGGAGCCAAAGCCAGAGGGCAATCTGCTTTCCCCGGAAGCGCAGCATGAACGCCGGGTCGCGGACCATGGCCACGGAGAGCGCGATGAGTGCCGCGAAGATAACCGCAATTCAGAGACTCGATTCCTGGTTCTGCCAGAAAGGCGAGAATAGCGAACAAGGCCATGATGCTGCAGAGCACCCCTCCCAAGATGCCGAGTTTGCGAGCGTATGGTCCCTGCTGTACCCGGAACAGCTCAGTGAACATATCCATATTCACTGGTATTTCAAACGTCGCGAACGTCGTGCCGTCATCTTTCATGGGAGAAACCACCCTTCTGTATCGCGCACGCCTAGAAAGAAGCTAGCACTCGAGGAGGACGTCTTTGTAAGGATGGCGTAACCGTCTGCGGAGCCATTTGACAAGTTCTACCGACATCCCTCGTTTGTGATGCGGCTAGATTGAACCAAATGGGCTAGCCTCGGGGGAGTTCCGGGGCCAGCCCATCGTTAAGCCAAGACGCGCGAAGGCGCTCTTCTCGGGTCCCTAGTGCCGCCTGAGAGCGGATGCGCCCCCGATGGCGGCCGCTACGCCCGCGCCTGCCATCACGGCGATTGGTGCCATGGAGCCGTCGCCGGTCTGCGGTAACGCCTTCTTAGGCTCCGGAGCGGGCTGGTTATCAGACGCTGCCGTGCCCGCAGGCGTTACGCTTGGCGTCGTCGGGTTGTCCGGCTGGCTCGGCGTGTCGGGGTTGTCCGGCGTCGTCGGCGAGCAGCAGACCATACCAGATGGCCTTTACGCCCCGTGCCTAATGATTCGTGGGCTTGCCAAACCCAAGCGGACGGTTTTTGAAAACGACGTGCGGTTGATTAGATGGCCGCAGGGGCGTTGCGGACGCTGGGTATGTTAGCGGGATGCAGACGCAGCCTACCGTTGGAAAGGAACGACAGAGATATGTCAAAGCTAGACGACTTCATGGGGCTTTTGCTGGGAAGCTTCGACAACCGCGAGCAGTTCGAGGCAAAGAAGGCGGCGGGGGAGGTGTTTCCCTTCGCTAGGCACATCAACACCGTCTGCAACGACAAAATCTTGAACCTCCCGACCGACTTCGCCGGCGTGTTCATGGTCGAGGAGAGCTACTACGAGACCGATGGGAGGAGCTCCGCGTCTCCTCACCTGTTCCTCTTTACCGAGGAGCCAGATGGGGTGCTTCTGACCTCCTACGACGCGCCGGAGGGCAACGACAGGCGCACGTTCTCCTATGACACCATGGTGCCTGCGGAGTACGCCTCCCTCAGGAAGTCCGGTAAGTTTGTGCCAGCGCTCTATCGCGAGCACGAAGGCGTGTGGGAGGGGGGATCTGACTCCATGTTCACCCCGACCATGAAGTTCCACCTCTTCGAGAAGTTCTCCGCCGATGCGCTCGAGGTCACCGAGACGATGGAGATGAACGGCCGCCGCGTCTTTGGGTTTGACGACCCGATTCTCTACCATCGCGTCTAAACCCAGACACCCTGGGGTCTGGTCTCAGCAAAAGGCGGTCGCATCCGGTCTCTCGGCCGGATGCGACCGCCGAATCATGCACGCGCTAGGTCTATTAGGCTAGTCGAACAGGCTCGGCATGTCGCTTTCCTTCATGAGAGCGCCGGCGCAGGGGAGGGCCTGGGCACAGAACTTCTCTGCCCAGACGTCGCCTCCCAGGAAGTCCCCGATCGCACCGACGGCGGTGACGATGCGGCCCTTCTTGGCCGTGAAGGCCTGGACGCCCTGGGTGTTCGTCGTCGTCTTGGTCTTGAGCAGCGACGTGTTGAAGTTCATCAGACGTCCGTCGTTCGAGACGAGCGTGAGGTCGCGATTGTCCTTGAGCACCTGGGCATAGAGCAGCTTGCTGCCACCGTAGATGGCGTTCTTGAGGCGCTTGCGGTTGGTTTTGGTCACATATCCCGCCAGCGCCACGCGCGCCACGCGGCCATTCTCGAACACGAACAGCACGTCTGCCTTGTAGTCCTCGGGGTCGAGCACCCAGATGACGGTCTCGTCGGGGTCCATCTCCAGGTCCGTGGGCAGGTACGAGCCGAGCTGCGCCGACTTGGTGTCCTCGAACTGGGAGACCTTGCACTTGTACACTTGGCTCTTATCGGTGAAGACCAAAAGCTCGTGCGCGTTGGAGGACGGGAACTCGATGAAGGGCTTGTCGCCGTCCTTGTACTTGAGCGAGGCGGCCTTCTTGAGCACGCGGTCGGTCATCTTCTTGAGGTAGCCGTCGCACGAGAGCATCATCGTGACCGGGTAGTCCTCGACCTCGGGCTCGAGGCTGACCTCGATGACGTCCTCGGGGTCCACGCGGCCGGTCCTGCGCGGCGTCACGTATTTCTTGTTGACCGCGGCCAGCTCGTCGCTGATGACCTGCTTGATCTTGTCCTCGCTGGAGAGCGTGTCGTTGAGATCGGCGATGTCGGCCTCGAGCTTCTCGATGTCCTTGGTGCGGTTGAGGATGTACTCCTCGTTGATGTTGCGCAGCTTGATCTCGGCCACGAACTCGGCCTGCGTCTCGTCGATGTTGAAGCCCTTCATGAGGTTGGGGACAACCTCGGCCTCGAGCTTGGTGCCGCGGATGATTGCGATGGCCTTGTCGATATCCAGAAGGATTGCCTCGAGGCCGTGCAGCAGGTGCAGACGCTCGGATTTCTTGGCCAGGTCGAAGTTGATGCGGCGACGCGTGGAGTCCATGCGCCATGCCACCCACTCGTGCAGGATCTGCCGCACGCCCATGACGCGGGGATAGCCGTCGACCAGCACGTTGAAGTTGCAGGAGAACGAGTCCTGCAGCGTGGTGAGGCGGAAGAGCTTGGCCATGAGCTTCTCGGGGTCAACGCCGCGCTTGAGGTCGATGGCGATGCGCAGGCCCGAGAGGTCGGTCTCGTCTCGGATGTCAGCAATCTCCTTGACCTTGCCCTCCTTGGAGAGCTTGACGATGCGCTCGATGATGACGTCGGTCTTCGTGGTGTAGGGGATCTCGTACACCTCGATGATGCGTTCCTCGGGGATCCAACGCCAGCGGGAGCGAATCTGGAAGCTGCCGAGTCCCATCTCGATGATCTTCTCCATCTCGTCGCGGCGGTAGATGATCTCGCCGCCGGTGGAGAAGTCGGGCATGGGCATGTACTTGAGAAGGTCGCAGTCGGGGTCCTCGAGGTAGTGGATCGTGGCGGTGCAGACCTCGTTGAGGTTGAAGCCACAGATGTCCGAGGCCATGGCAACGCCGATGCCCTTGTTGGCAGAAACGAGGACGTTGGGGAAGGACGTGGGCAGCAGGCGCGGCTCCTTCATGGCGCCGTCGTAGCTGTCGATGAAGTCCACCGGGTCCTTGTCGATGTCCTTGAAGATCTCTGCGCTGATGGGGGCGAGCTTGGCCTCGGTGTAACGGGAGGCGGCGTAGCTCAGGTCTCCCGAGTAGTACTTGCCGAAGTTGCCCTTGGACTCAACGAAGGGCGTGAGCAGCGCCTCGTTGCCCGTGGCGAGGCGGACCATCGTCTCGTAGATGGCGGAGTCGCCGTGGGGGTTGAGCTTCATGGTCTGGCCCACGATGTTGGCGCTCTTCTGGCGCTCGCCCTTGAGCAGGCCCATCTTGTACATGGTGTAGAGCAGCTTGCGGTGCGAGGGCTTGAAGCCATCAATCTCGGGGAACGCGCGCGAGACGTTGACGCTCATGGCGTAGGGCATGTAGTTGACCTCGAGCGTCTCCGTGATGGGCTGCTCGGTGACCTCGGAGTGCAGGCCGATTACGTTCTCGTTGCTGACCTGCTTCTTCTTGGGCTGGTTCTTCGTCTTCTTCTTTGCCACGGTTCCCTCTTGAAACGTCTCTTGAGCTTGGTCGATTGGCTGTCGGCGGTGTCGCATCCTGGCGGCGGGTCGCCGTTACTGCAGGTCAAGCTGGTCCAGGTACTCCTTGCCGTGCGCGGAGATGTGGCGCTTGCGCCCCTCGTCATCGTTGCCCAGCAGGAGGTTGAACATGGTCTCCATCTTGGCCACGTCCTCGGGCTCCACCTTGATGAGGCGGCGCGTCTCGGGGTTCATGGTGGTGAGCCACATCATGTCGGGGTCGTTCTCGCCAAGACCCTTGGAGCGGTTGATGGAGCACTTCTGCTCGCCGATCTGCTTGAGCACGTCGTTCTTCTCGAGCTCGGTGTAGGCGAAGTAGGTCTTCTCCTTGCAGTTGATCTCATACAGCGGCGACTCGGCGATGTAGACGTAGCCCTGCTCGATGAGCGTGGGCACCAGGCGGTAGAGCATCGTGAGGACGAGCGTGCGGATGTGGTAGCCGTCGACGTCTGCATCCGTGCAGATGATGACCTTGTTCCAGTTGAGATTGTCCAGGTCAAAGGTGCCGAGGTTCTTGATGCGCTTGTCCTTGATCTCTACGCCGCAGCCCAGCACGCGCATGAGGTCCATGATGATGTCGGACTTGAAAATGCGCGGGTAGTCCTCCTTGAGGCAGTTCAAGATCTTGCCTCGCACCGGCATGACGCCCTGGAACTCGGCGTCGCGAGACGTGCGGATGGCGCCCGCCGCCGAGTCGCCCTCCACGATGTAGACCTCGCGGCGGCTCTTGTCCTTGGAGCGGCAGTCGATGAACTTCTGCACGCGGTTGGCCATGTCGGTCTTCTGCTGCAGGTTGGTCTTGATGCTCTGGCGGGTCTTCTCGGCGTTCTCGCGGGAGCGCTTGTTGATGAGCACCTGCTCCACGATCTTGCCGGCGGCGTCCTTGTTCTCGATCAGGTAGGTGGAGAGGCGCTCCTTGAAGAAGGCCGTCATCGCCTGCTGGATGAAGCGGTTGTTGATGGCCTTCTTGGTCTGGTTCTCGTAGGAGGTCTGTGTGGAGAAGCAGTTGGTCACGAGCACGAGGCAGTCCTGGACGTCCTGCCACTTGATGGAGCTCTCGTTCTTGTTGTACTTGCCCTGTTGCTTGATGTGGGCGTCGATAGCGCTGGTCAGGGCGCTGCGGGCGGCCTTCTCGGGCGAGCCGCCGTTCTCGAGCCACGACGAGTTGTGGTAGTACTCCTGCATCTGGAACGTGCGCGAGAAGCACAGGCAGGCCGTGATCTTGACGTTGTAGTCGGGCAGGTCGTCGCGGTCGCGGCCGCGACGGTCCGCCTCGATGAAGAAGGGCTCGGTGAGGTATTCGGCGCCGACCTTCTCGAGCACGTAGTCCTCGATGCCCTTGGGGTAGCAGAACTCCTCCTCGGTGAAGGTGCTGTCCTCCTGTTCGAGGCGTAGGCGGAAGGTGACGTTGGCGTTGACCACGGCCTGGCGGCGCATGGTCTCGCGATACCACTCGTCGGGAATGTCGATGGAGGTGAAGACCTCGAGGTCGGGACGCCACTTGATGGTGGTGCCGGTGCGCTTCTCGTCTGTGGGCTCGACCG
This sequence comes from Parolsenella massiliensis, assembly GCF_900143685.1. Lineage (NCBI taxonomy): Bacteria > Bacillati > Actinomycetota > Coriobacteriia > Coriobacteriales > Atopobiaceae > Parolsenella > Parolsenella massiliensis. The sequence goes on from NZ_LT671675.1 coordinate 108,257, forward strand.
TCAGCGCCTTCTTCTTGGCGCCCACGACCTTGCCCTTCTTGAAGTGCAGGCTGTACTTGTTGCCGTCGCGCCAGACCGTGACGTCCATGTACTCGGAGGCGTACTGGGTTGCGCACGAGCCCAGGCCGTTCGTGCCCAGGGAGAAGTCGTAGTCGCCGCCCTCGTTGTTGTCGTACTTGCCGCCGGCGTAGAGCTCGCAGAAGACGAGCTCCCAGTTGAAGCGCTTCTCGGTGGGGTTCCAGTCAAGCGGGCAGCCGCGGCCGTTGTCCTCCACCTGGATGGACTTGTCGGCGAAGGCCGTGAGGGTGATGAGCTTGCCGTAGCCCTGGCGCGCCTCGTCCACCGAGTTGGACAGGATCTCGAAGGCGGCGTGCGCGCAGCCGTCGAGGCCGTCCGAGCCAAAGATGACGGCGGGGCGCAGACGTACACGCTCCTCATCCTTGAGCTGACGGATGCTGTCGTTGCCATACGTTGCGGTGCTCTTTGCCATACCTGCTCTTTCGGTGCTTCCTCTTTGCGCTTGGGCCAGTCTGGTGGCCACGTTGGCCTGAACTAGGCAACTTATCATAAGCCGAGAGGCGGACATGATGGTTGGGCCGAAAAAACATCGAACAATCGTTCGCGAACTGTTTGGGGCGCCGGGGTGGCGATGGCCCGGCCGGCTGCGGAACCTTTTGGCGTGGGGCATGCAACCTGATCTACATGCCCCACGCCTTGTTAGGTCTATCGGAACTCGGCTGGTAGTTCAATTGGATGCTCTCCGCGCATTGCGCGGTTGTAGCTATTATTAAGGCTTCGCCTCATGAAGCGTTCTGCTTCCTTAGCCTTGTCCAAGTGCAGCTCGGCTTCTTCACGTGCCTTTTCAAGCGGAATTACTTCTACTAGCGTGTCGTATTCGGGGTCGCCGATTCCCACGATGCAGTCTATCCACAAGAATGGATCCGACGGTTGATAGAGCCTTGCTCCGGCAACAACGGCAAATAAATCGCCTTCTCTCGCCACAATGGGCTCATCGCCCTTAAGGCTGGAAAGGCTTTGGCAGCCGGAGAGCCAGGAGCCGCCGTGCAGATCCTGTTTTACCCTCACGCCGCAAACACAGACGAGATATTCAAGCGTCTTCACTTCCTCGGACTCGTTGACGGCGCGTTCGATGCCAGCAATTTCGGCGAGGCAATTGACTCGAAGATACGATTCCTGATAGCCCATGAGAAGCCACCTTCCTTGGTGTCTGCCTACTCTTTTGACTTCGTTGCGAAATAAGCCTCGCGTCGTGTTGGTTCGAGCGCCTCCGTTATTTCTTCTTCCGTTGGCAGGTAGGTCACGTACGACGAGGCAAACAGTCCCTTGCCGTCTGCGAGTGCCGAATACTTGGCGACGGTGCGGTCTGCAAAAGAGCAAAGAATGAGGCCAATGGTTGGGTTGTCGCTTTCCGCGGCGTACTTTTCGTCAAACAGACGGACGTAAAAGTCCATCTGCCCCATGTCTTTTGGATTGAGCGGTCGCGTCTTTAGCTCAATGAGGACGTGGCATTTCAAGACGATGTTGTAGAAAACGAGGTCGACATAGTAGCTTTGCACCTCGGCATCAAGGCGAAATTGCCTTCCTACGAATGCAAAGCCGCGTCCGAGCTCAAGTAGAAACTCTTGGAGCCTCGTCACGAGAGCCTGCTCAAGCGTTTTTTCATCAAAGTCGGTCCTGTCGCCAAGGTCGAGAAAGTCGAGAACATAGGGGTCTTTGATGAAGGCGTCTCCAGGAGTTGGTAACTCTGAATCTGTGACCTCCTTTTGGGCGGCTGCGCGTGATTGATCTGAGGCGTTAAGAATGCGCTCATAGCAGAACGTCGCAATTTGGCGATCGAGCTGCCGGACCGTCCACTTTCCCTCGGCTGCTGCGTTCATGTAGAACTCTCGGCGGCCTTGGTCTCCTATCCTCATAAGACGCCTGTAGTGAGACCAGCTCAAATGTGCACTCAGCGTGTGCACATTTGGAAATACCAGGTAGAACTGCCTCATTTGATATAGGTTGCGCTTTGTGTAGCCCCTCCCGAACTCGCCGCTCAGTCGTTCTGAAAGGTATTCGAGAAGATGCTCGCCGTATTCCGCGCGGTCACCCGTTGCCTCGCTAATCTGGCGCCCTATCTCCCAATATGCGCTGACCATTGCGGTGTTGACCACAGTCTCCACGCGTGCGCGCGCTTGCTCGAGAGTGTTCTTGACTGATGTGTAGATTTGCTCGTCTGATAGCGTCGGATTAATGACGTGTGATTGAGAGGTCGAGATAATGTCCACGATAATACACCCCCATGATGCTCACAGGAAAAAGGAAGTAGAGCTGTGAGGGCCAGTCTTTGCGGGTGCTGGCAAACAGGGGCGCTAGCCTGCCTGGGTAAATGAGTGCGCCGAATATCGATTGCGCCCGTTCGTGCGTACCATTGGGGGTCTCCGCGCGAGCTCTCACTCAATCCCATACCTTGCGATTATGATACCAGATAATACAAACATCTGTTCGAGAAAATTGAGAATTGTTATAGCCGCATTGGGCGCGGAACATGCGGCCTGGCTTGCGAGCCCCGCTTCTTGTCGGGCCTTTCTAGAGGCGCCCAAAAGTCTTTGACACTTTTGGGTACGCGAGCGATTTACGTGCCGTTGGCCCAAGCTCTACGTCGCAAATGCGAGAAGTGTACGAGCGGGGCGCACTTTGGCGGACTCCATGAATTGGTGTCAATCGTGAAGGAGCTGTTTGATTGGTCGCCGCAACTTTGATGGCCTGCGATTTGGGGCGATTGTCACCGTGAGCTCGTACACAACTCGAGTTTGCGACGAGAAAATCCGGGTCCCGTTCGGTAGGCAGCTTGTTGGTGGGCGGTTCGCATTCGATCGGAGCAGCCTCTCCCGCATTCCAACGAACGTTGCGCCGACTCAATGTGTTGACAACTGTGTATAGCGTATATACACTGAGATTAACAGGTTGAGGGACGCGGAGGCAGAGTGGACATCATTCTTTCCAATGGGGGCGACAAGCCCATATACGAGCAGATCTCGTCTCAGCTCAGGGGGCAGATCATGGCGGGCTCCCTTGCTGCGGGCGAACGGCTCCCATCCATCCGGTCCTTGGCGAACGACCTGGGCGTGAGCGTCATTACCACTAAGCGCGCCTATTCGGATCTGGAGGCGGAGGGGCTCATCGAGACGGTGCCGGGTAAGGGCTGCTTTGTGTCCGCCGTCGACCCAAGGTTGCTCCGCGAGCGCCGGCTCAGGGAAATCGAGGGGCTGCTTGAGGACGCCGCCAAACGCGCTGCAGACGCGGGCGTCGGGCGCGCCGAGCTTCACGAGATGCTTGACCTTGTGATGCCGGGTTCGTTTGACGATAAGGAGAGCTGATATGGCGAAGTTGGTTGAGCTGAGCGGGGCGAGCCGCCGCGTGAGTGACTCGTTCTCATTGTGCAATGTGAGCCTTGACGTGGAGCCCGGAGAGATCATGGGATTCGTGGGCGCCAACGGCGCCGGAAAGACCACGACCATGCGCGCTATCCTCGGACTGCTTCGTCTTGATGCCGGTGACCTGCGGGTATTCGGCGAGCCGTTTGGCGCGGACGCGAGCGATGACGTCGTGAGGCGTGTGCGCTCGAGGGTTGGCGTCGTGCTCGATACGTGTCCGTTCCCGACGGACCACACCGTGGCGCAGGCCGCGGCCTGCGTGTCGCCAGCCTATCCGACATGGAATCGCGAAAAGTTCGATGAGCTCGCAGACTCGTTCGGGCTGGACCAGCGTGCAAGGGTCAAGGAGCTCTCGCGTGGCATGGGCATGAAGCTTCAGCTCGCCTGCGCGCTCGCCCACGATGCGGACCTGCTCCTGCTCGATGAGGCAACGGCGGGCCTGGACCCCATCGCCCGCGACGAGGTGCTCGACATGCTCCGCGACTATGCGGGCGAGGGAGAGCGGGGCGTGCTGCTCTCGAGCCATATCACCTCTGACTTCGAGCGAATTGCTGATCGCGTCGTGGCCATCGACGGCGGGGCTATCGTGTTCGACGTGCCGCGCGAGCGGATCACGGACGAGGCGGGCGTCGCCCGGTGCGCCGCCAGCCGGGCCGACGAGATCCTGTCCTGCGTGGACGGTGCCCGAGCGCGTAGGCGTGCGTACAGCACGGATGTGCTCGTCCCCAACAGATTCGAGTTCGCGGAGGCGTTCCCAGACGTCGCGTGTGACCGCGCAAGCATCGACGACTACCTGCACTTCTACCTCAAGGAGAGCGAGCGATGAAATCCATCATCAAATGCGAGTGGAACACGCTGCGCACAACCATGCCCTCCGTTGTAATAACGGTGGCCCTCGTCTGCGCCTTTCTCGTCATTGGTGGCAACGCGGTCTCTGGCATGAGCAGCGGGTGCGTGATGACCGCTTTGCTCGTGGCGTCGTCGCTGTGCGGCTATGACGATCGGATCGGATGGTTTCGTTATCGGAGCCTGCTGCCGTTCTCGCGCAGGGAACTCGTTGTGGGGCGCTATGCCACCGTACTGCTTGTGAGCCTTGCTACGAGCGCGGCGCTTATTGCTATTGCGGCCTTCGCGGAGGCAATTCCCGGGGCCGCGGGGCTTGGGCTTGAGACGGATAGCCCGTTGACTCATGTGTATGCCATTGTGGCGTCCGAGGGTATCGGGCTTCTTGTGGTATCGATTGCGTTGCCACTCTACTTTAGATATGGAGTCATGAAGGGCGTGCGGTTCGTTGCGTGTATCGGAGCTATCGTTAGCGCGGTCGTGGTGGGGGCGGTCTCGAAACGCGTGGATATGGGGGCGACGCATGCGGGCGTGGCAGCCACGATGGCGGGCAACGCCATATCCCTCTCCATTTCCTCTGATGCCTTGGCGCCGGTTGGGGTTTGGGCGGAGTCGAATTTCTGCCTGCTTATGGTTGCCTTTACCTTGGCCTCCCTTGCCATCTATGCCGCGAGCTGCGGCCTTAGCATCAAAATTCTCGAGAAGAAGGACCTGTAAGTGGGAAGCGAGACCTCGATGCCAATTCTGTCACTGGCTCCCATGGAGGGGATAACGGGGCATGTGTTTCGACGGGCGCACGCCGACTGCTTTGGCGCGCTCGACCGCTACTACACGCCGTTCCTGGCGCCGCCGCGCGTGGGCAAGCCATTCACCAACAAGGGCCTGCGCGAGGTGGACCCCGCGAGCAACGAGGGCCTCAACGTGGTCCCGCAGCTGCTGACGAGGAATGCCGACGAGTTCGTCTGGGCGGCGCGCCTGCTCGCGGACATGGGATACGCCGAGGTCAACCTCAATCTGGGATGCCCGTCGGGCACCGTCGTGTCAAAGGGCAAGGGGTCTGGGTTCCTGCGTGACCTCGACGGGCTCGAGGCCTTTTTCGCGGATGTGTGCGAGCGCTCGCCGCTGCCCGTCTCGGTCAAGACGCGCCTGGGCCTCGAGGGCCCCGACGAGTACGGACGAATCCTCGAGCTGTACTGCCGTATGCCGTTGGCCGAGCTCATCGTGCACCCGCGCGTGCAAGATGATGGCTACGACGGCAAGCCGCGACGCGAGTTCTACGGCGAGACGCTCGAGCGAGCGCCGTTCCCCGTGGCGTACAACGGCAACGTCTTCTCGGCCGAGGACATGGACGAGCTGCTCGCCGCCTACCCCGAGACGCGCCACGTGATGCTTGGCCGAGGAGTGCTGATGAACCCGGCCCTGCCTCGCGAACTTGGTGGGGGAGCGCCGCTTGCGATGGATGGGCTCTCGCGCTTCCACGATGAGCTGTACGCGGCCTACGTTGCCGAGATGGGCGGCAACGCGGTCTTCCGCATGAAGGAGTGGTGGTCCTACGCCAAGCATTCCTTCGCCGACCCGGTTGCGGTGTGGCGCCTCATCCGCAAGGTGAAGAAGACTGGCGACTACGAGGTCGCCGTCGCTCGCGTCTTCCGCGATCTTGCGTAGGCGTGAACGGGGGACGTACCCCTGTTCACGCCTTGCTGCGCGAGGTGGCCACGCCGATGACGGTGGCGACGATGGCCGGCAGCACCCAGCCCAGGCCGATGTCGGCGAGTGGCAGCAGGTCGCTCGGCAGCGCAAGGCCGGGCGCGAGCGCGTCTCGCAGGGCGCCGGCCACGCTCAGGACGGCGACCACGCCCGTGACCCAGGGCCAGATGCGCGGGGCGGAGTCGCACGCGCGGTGCGCCATGCCCATGATGACCAGCACGATCGAGATGGGATAGAGCGCGCTCAGCAGCGGCACGGAGAATGCCAGGATTGCGTCGAGCCCAAAGTTGGAGAGGGCGCAGGAGAACGCTGCGAACGCCGCCGCCCATGCCGCGTAGGGGACGCGTCCGAGCACATGGCTGCCGGGGTCGGCGGACTGCGCGCCGAACGTCTCGGCAAAGTAGGTGCCGCAGCAGCTGATGAGGCCGATGCACACGTTGAGGCACGCAAGCAGGTAGATCGCGGCCACGACGACGGTTCCCGCGACGCCAAAGTGCATGGTCGCCGAGGCCGTGAGGATTGCGGCGCCGTTCGTGGCGTTGGGCATGACGGAGCCAAACGTGGCGCCCACGAAGGCCAGGCCGCAGTAGATGAGGCCCATGAGAATGCCGGTGACGACGCCCGCGCGGGAAATCTCTCGCGTGAGGCCCTTGCCGTCCGTGACGCCGAGGCCGCGGATGTTCTCGGCGATGACCAGGCCAAACGTGAGCGAGGCGAGCAGGTCCATCGTCTGGTAGCCGGACAGGAAGCCCTGGATGGCCGGCGCGTTGTCGAACGGCGCGAGCGGGGCCTGGGGCGTTCCAGCCGGGTCGATGATGGCCGAGCCCACGACGGCGACGATGAGCACGATGAGCGCGGGGCCCGTGATGCGGCCGAGCAGGCGCGTGAGCGTCGTGGGACGCAGCGCGAGGACGAACGCCAGGGCAAAGAAGACGACCGAGAACGCGGCCTGCGCCACGCCGACGGGCATGCCGGCCGGCAGCAGCGGGATGAGCATCTCGAAGGCCGTCGAGCTCGTACGCGGGATGGCGAGGCACGGGCCGATCGAGAGGTAAATCGCGGTCACGAAGACGAGCGAGAACGTGGGGTGAACCCTGCCGGCGAGCTCGCGGGCCGTGCCGACGAGCGCCACGGCGATGATGCCCATGATCGGCAGGCCGATGCCCGCAACGAGGAATCCCGCCACGGCGGGGATGGCGCTCGTGCCGGCCTGAAGCGCCATTAGCGAGGGCAGAATGAGGTTGCCCGCGCCAAAGAACATCGAGAACAGCGTGATGCCAACGGCGATCGACTGCCTCGTGGATAGGCGAGCGGTCTGGTTCTTGGCTTGCGTCATGGTGTCTCCTCTTTGCACGCGTCCAGGTCGCCTATTCTAGCGTGAACGGGGTGAACGGGGGATGTACCCCTTGTTTACGTGCGAGAAGGGTGCGGCTGTGAACGTGAGCGTATGGAAGCCCGGGTGGGCTGGCGGGCCGCTTCCGGTCATCTACCTCAACGTCTTTCGGGGCGATGGCTCCGGGGTGTGGGAGGCGTGCCGCGCGCTCGGCTGCCCGCCGTTCGCGCTTGTCGCGATTGGTGGCCTCGATTGGAACCGGGACTTGAGTCCCTGGGAGTGCGAGCCGGTGACGCGGGCCGGCGAGCCATTTGCCGGGGGTGCCGGCGATTACCTCGACGCGCTTCTCGGTGAGGTTGTCCCGCGGGTTGAGGGCGAGCTCGCAAGCCCCGTTGCCTGGCGTGGCATTGCCGGCTATTCGCTCGCGGGGCTGTTCGCGCTCTGGTCGCTTTGGCAGACGGACGCCTTCTCGCGCGCGGCGAGCGTCTCGGGGTCGTTGTGGTTCCCGGGGCTGGTCGAGCATTGTACGGGGCGTCCGCTCGTCTCGATTGCCGATGCCGTCTATCTCTCGTTGGGCAAGAAGGAGCACAAGACGCCCAACCGTCTGATGCGAGACGTGCTTGCGCGGACGCGGGACGTCGAGGCGCTGCTGCGTTCGCGCAACGTTGACGTGACGTTTGAGCTCAACCCCGGCAACCACTTCAGTGAGCCTGATGCACGCAGCGCCCGCGGCATTGCCTGGCTGCTCGGTTGCGACGCGTGACGCCGGCGTGAACAGGGGTACGTCCCCTGTTCACGCGAGCGCGTCGAGTACGACGTCGGCGCCGGCGTCGATGAGGATGGCCTGGCGGTCGATCTCGACGGGCGCCACGGCCTCGCCGAGGTTTATGCAGGCGTAGGTGGCCTGCGGGTTCCCCGCGCACATCTGCCAGAAGGGATACTTGATGATGCCGGGCGTGTTGCCGCCCACGCCGAGCTCGAGAAGCAGCGTGCGTATGCCCTTGTGACGACGGAGGAAGTCGTTGTACCGAGACGCGGCGCGGTGCCAGCCCTCGTCCTCGACGAACGTGTCGTCGCAGCGCAGGTTCATCGTCATGGGAGCGCCGCAGTTGGGACAGTGTGGCACGAGCTCGCTGGGGATGCGCAGGTCTTCCTGCTGCTCAAACATCGCACGGATTGCCTGTTCGTTGTCCCAGGTCTGCCGACAGCACGGGCGGCTGCACTGGAAGAGGCCGTAGTCTCCCTGCGTGTAGAAGAGCCGCTGCTTGTCGAACCCCGCCCTCTGGAAGCAGTGGTCCACGTTGGTGGTGATCACGAAGTAGTCGCGGCCGCGCACCAGTGCGAGGAGCCGCTCGTAGACGGGCTTGGGCGTCGGCTCGTAGCGGTTGCACATGACGTAGCGGCTCCAGAAGGCCCAGTACTCCTCGAGCGAGTCATAGGGGTAGAAGCCGCCCGCGTACATGTCCGAGAAGCCGTAACGTGCGGCGAAGTCGCCAAAGAGACGCTCGAACCGCTCGTCGGAGTACGTGTAGCCCGCGGCGGTGGAGAGGCCCGACCCCGCTCCCACGATGATGGCGTCGGCCTCATCGAGCGCGGCTTGCAGCCTATCGATTTGTGCCGAGAAGCTCCTGGTAGATTGCCTCGTCAGACGCGAGAAATACATCGAACACCACCTTGAGGTCGTGGTCGTTGTGGGAGAGATGGCGCCGCACGGCATCGATGGCGACGCGGGCAGCGTCTTGCTGCGGGTAGCCAAAGACGCCCGTGGAGATGCAGCAGAAGGCCAGCGTGGAGAGCCCGGCGCGCGTTGCCTCGGCCAGACAGCTCTCATAGCAGCTGCGTAGCAGGAGCTCCTCGCGCGGTCCCGGCCGGTGACTGGGCACGACGGGACCCACGGTGTGGAAGACAAAGCGGCTGGGGAGGTTGAAGGCCGGCGTCACCTTGACTTGGCCGGTGGGCTCCTCGTGGCCCTGCTCGTCCATGAGCTCAGCGCAGGCGAGGCGCAGCTGCATGCCGGCGTAGGTGTGGATGGCGTTGTCGATGCAGCTGTGACCGGGAACGAAGCAGCCCAGCATCTGCGAGTTTGCCGCGTTGACGATGGCGTCTGCCGCGAGCAGCGTGATGTCGCCGCGCCAGATGGCGATGCGGTCGTGGAAGGCGAGCCTCTCGGCGTCCGTGGCGTCCCCGCGCTCCGCAAGGCGTTGCTCGAGGTAGGCGTCCTGGACATGCAGCACGTCGGGTGGGACTGGCTCGGGCGGTCTCACGTTCATGAGCGCGCGCAGGAGGGCGCGCTGGCCCTCGGCGTCCGTGGGAATCTCGATGCTGCGGCCGTCTGGCCTCTCTGCGAGAAGCGCCCGGATGAGGAACTCCCCGCGCTCTGACTGGTTCATGTGACTCCTTTTCCTGGCTGTGTCCGCGGAAAAGTCTGTCACGGGGGCGCAGCCTCGCGAAAGAGGGCACCTTAAGGTAAGCGCCCGTCGGCTGCGTTAGGACCGGGGACGCTCTGAGACGTGGTGAGTGCGAAATTCCGAGGCTAAAACGTTTTGCGCCGAGTAGAGCCAATAACGCCCCTGCGATCACCAGCGGTTTTGCCTAACGCCTGCCGAGCTCTACTCGCCTGTGGCAGAAATAGCCTCGGAATTTCGTGCATAAGGCCGTCCGGTGGGCGCGTGCGGGCCGTGCAGTGGGCGCGCTTGGGCCGCGCGGCGGGTGTGTGCGGGCCGCATGGCGGCTCCGCTATCCCTCGCGAACGAGCTGCTGGTAGTCGGTGCCCCACTCGACCATCGAGTTGATGACGGGCATGAGGCTCTCGCCTACCTCGGAGAGCGCGTGCTCCGTGCGGATGGGCGTCTCGGGAATCACCGTGCGTGTGATGAGGCCGGCCGCCTCCATCTCCTTGAGGTTGGACGAGAGAACCTTCTGGCTGATGCCTGCGATGGCACGCTGCAGTTCGTTGAAGCCAAACGGTCGCTCCTTGAGCTGCTGGATGATGTAGATCTTCCACTTGTTGCCAAACAGCTGGAAGCACGTGGCAACGGGACAGGGGGGAAGCTCTTCCTTGGTCAGCATGCCGACTCCTCTCGGTGAGACGGGGGATTAGCCTTTGCCTCCATTATCTATTGCGGTTTCCGCCGCGCACCTACTTACCTTTTTGTAACCGGGTAATAGATTGGTGCCTTCTTTTGGGCGATGCGCAATTCTCGGATGATTCTTCCTGGACGCAGAAGCGTTCGTTAATGAGAGGAGAAATCATGTCCGAGAATCTCGAGAAGGTTGCTGCCTTCGCCGCCTGCGGCACCACCGACCCCGCCCCTGCCTGCGGCTCCGCCGACCCGGCTGCCGCGCCCGCGTGTGGCTCCGCCGATCCCAAGGCCGCCCCGGCCTGCGGCAGCGCCGACCCCAAGGCTGCTCCCTCCTGCGGTACCGCCTGCGGCACGGCTGACGCCAAGTAGTCGAAATCGCAAGAAAGGGGCTCGTAATGGACGCACAGACCTGTTTGCAGAAGATGAGGCTTGCCGACACGCTCTCGCTCGCCACCGTGGACGAGGCGGGCGCGCCGCAGATTCGCTGCGTGAGCGCCGTTCATTACGAGCCCGACGCGGTCTATTTCCTGACCGCGCGCGGCAAGGAGATGGCCCGTCAGCTCGATCGTGACGGCCGCATTCAGACGCTCGTCCACACGCGCTTCAACGAGATGATTCGCATGAGTGGCGTGGCCAAGGCCGCACCGGCGGATGAGCAGGCACGCTGGATCGACGCCATCTATGCCGAGCAGCCCTATCTTGCCAACGTCTATCCGGGCGACACGCGCAAGATCAACGTGATCTACAAGGTCGAGAACATCGTGATCGACTACTTCAACCTGGGCATCCGCCCCATCGAGCGCGCGGTCTTCTCGCTTGACGGCGCGCCGGCGCCCGCCAAGGGCTATCGCATCGATGCCGAGAGGTGCATCGGCTGCGGCACCTGCGCGGCAAGCTGTCCGCAGGGCTGCATCGTCGAGGGCGACACGTATCGCATCGAACCCGAGCACTGCCTGCACTGCGGCGCCTGCGCCGAGGCGTGCCCGGCCGGCGCCGTCGAGCGACTCTAGAAACAAGGGAGCAAGTCAACGATGAGCAATACGCCGCAGGTCAAGCCTGCGTTTGCCTTCCAGTGGCACATCACCGACGAGTGCGATCAGCGCTGCAAGCACTGCTATATCTTTGCCAACGGGGACTGCCCGGGATTCAACCGCATGTTGTGGGAGCAGATGACCAAGGTCGTGGACCAGGCCCAGCAGCTGTGCGACCGCCTCGGTCGCCAGCCCTACTTCTACGTCACGGGTGGTGACCCGATCCTGCACCCGGACTTCTGGCGCCTCGCCGAGCTGCTGCACGAGCGCGGACTCATGTGGTGCGTCATGGGCAACCCCTTCCACCTCACCGACGAGGTCTGCGCGCGCATGAAGGCGCTCGGCTGCCGCAAGTATCAGCTCTCGCTCGACGGCCTCGAGGCCACGCACGACTACTTCCGCAAGCCCGGCTCCTTCGCCGAGACGATGCGCGCCATCGGCTGCCTCAAGCGCGCGGGCATCTGGGTGGCCATCATGAACACTGTCTCCAGCCGGAACGCGCACGAGCTGCCGCAGCTCATCGACCTCGTGGCGAGCCTCGACGTGGACGTGTTCGCCTTCGGCCGCTACTGCCCCACCTCTGGCCAGAAGCGCGACGAGTTCCATATGGAGCCGCTCGAGTACCGCGAGGTGCTTCTCGCGGCCCAGGAGCGCATGGACTACCACCAGGCAAACGGCTGCAAGACCTACTTCCAGCTCAAGGACCATCTCTGGACGCTGCTGCGCTGGGAGCAGGGACGCTTCAAGATTCCCGAGAACGCCAAGCCCGGCGTCATCTATGACGGCTGCCACTGCGGCCACGGCCACATGACCGTGCTGCCCACCGGCGACGTCTGCGCCTGCCGCCGCATGGAGAGCAAGGTCGGCAACATCGCCGACAACACGCTTGAGCAGCTGTTCTTCTCGCCTGAGATGGAGGAGAGGCGTGACTTCTCCAAGTTCAAGAAGTGTGCCAAGTGCGAGCTGTTCGGCTGGTGCCGCGGCTGCCCCGCGGTGACCTCCGGCTACACCGGCGACATGTACGACGCCGACCCCCAGTGCTGGAAGGTCGTGGAGTAGCGCGCACTCGTGAACAGGGGACGTAGCCCCGTTCACGCTTGCGTCCGAGTCGGAGGGATGCGTCATGGACGCTCTTGAGCTCGTCAAGACGAGGCGATCGATCCGCAGGTATGCGGCCGAGCAGGTCTCGCGCGAGGACGTCGTGAACGCATGAACAGGGGACGTACCCCTGTTCACGTCGACACGCTACAATTCCGCACATGAGACCAATCGCGCACATACGCACGGACCTGCCGCAGAAGTTCGGCATCCCGCGCAACAGCTTTCTCGCCCCACACCTGCGGGGCACCATCGTGTTCGAGCCCGAATTCGCGCTCGCGTCGGCCGTCGAGGGGCTCCAGAGCTTCTCGCACCTGTGGCTCATCTGGCAGTTCGAGAACGGCACCCCTGGCGGCACCGCGGCAGATATTGCCGCGGACACGGCCGTCTCCGAGCGGGGCGCCACAGCCACAAACGCTCGCTGGCGTCCGACGGTTCGCCCACCCAGGCTGGGTGGCAGCGAGCGCGTGGGCGTCTTCGCGACGCGCAGCCCCTTTAGGCCCAACTCGATCGGCCTCACGTGCGTGCGCCTCGAGGGCGTCGAGCTCACGGACGAGGGTCCGCTCATCCATGTGCTGGGCGCGGACCTTCGTGACGGCACGCCCATCTATGACATCAAGCCCTACATTCCCTTCGCGGACTGCCATCCGGATGCGTGCGGCGGCTGGATCGAGGAGAGCCCCTGGCATGAGCTCGAGGCGGACTTTTCGCCCGAGCTGCGCGCTCGCGTTGCGCCTGACAAGCTCGACGGCCTTCTCGAGATTCTGCGCCAGGACCCTCGCCGTGCCGGCAGCAAGCACGAGCCCGAGCGTGTCTACCACCTGGCCTACGCCGGCCTCGACGTGTCGTTCACGGTCGACGGCGACGCGCTGCGCGTGGTGGCGGTCGAGGGACTGTAGCCGCGGTCGGCGGCACCGTGAACGGTGCTGCGTCCCCTGTTCATCCTGTTCGCGCTCCCTGTTCATGCGAGATGAACTCCACGCGGGTGAGGCCGGGGACGTTGAGGCGGATGAGCCTGCGTGCCGTGTCCTTCTCGTCCTCGTCGAGCTCGTCGGTGGTGGTGACGCGCGCCACCACCTCGCGGGTCACGGTGCCGGCTGCGGCGCTCGTGGCCCCGTCACCCGAGCTGGCGGAGACCTCCGAGCCCACGCTGTAGTCCTCGAAGCCGGGGAGCACCGCCGCGAGCTCGCGCGTCGTCTGCATGACGCCGTAGCCGTCCTGCACGCCGTCCGCAGCCGACCCGATGGAGCCGGCCGTGAGCAGCACGCACGGGATGGCGAAGACGATCGTCCCCGCGATGACGCGCCTGCGCACCTTGCGCGAGAGCTCGTCAGCGAGGCGGCTCTCCTCGTCCGTGACGATGCCGTCGTCGTTGAGGTCTCGCTTGAGGGGGACGCGCAGCGCGAGAAGCACGCCCTCGGCGGCCAGCGCGATGAACACGACGTTGATGCCAAACTCATAGAGCGCCGAGAGGAACAGCGACAGGCTTGCCGCGGCGATGCCGTAGCCCGCGGCGCACAGCGGCGGCATGAGCGCCGTTGCCACCGCGACGCCGGAGATGAGTGTCGCCGGCTCCTGGTCGCGCGAGTTGCCCAGGCCGCCCGCGAAGCCGCCCGCGAGCGCGATGGCGAGGTCCCACACGGTGGGCGTGGAGTTGTCCACGATGGCCGCCGTTGTGGACGCGATGGGGGAGAGCTTGAAGTAGATCGTCGAGGTCACGAGGCAGAAGGCCATCTGCAGTGCCAGACCCGCGATGGCCTGCTCGGTGACGCGACGGTCGAGCGTGGCGATGCCGTAGGCCATGGCGAGCACCGAGCCCATGAGCGGGCAGATGAGCATGGCGCCCACGATTGCGATGTCCGAGTTCGTGTCCAGGCCGATGCAGGCGATGGTCATGGCCACGATGAGGATGCACAGGTGCGTGCCGTTGAGCTGGGCGCCGCTCACGAAGCGCTTGCGAATGACGGGGTATGGTGCGCGTCCCTGACGCACGTTGAAGGACCGCGCGAGAAACTTCCTCGCCTCGTGCACGAGACGGACGACCGCCGGACGGATGCCGTGACGGCGATGGTGACGCCTGCGCACGCGCTTTATTTGTTGCTTGTCGAGTTCCATGGGCATTGCTGGCGAACGCAATCCCTCCTCTTGGGGCGTGAACAGGGGTACGTCCCCTGTTCACGCGGCGGCTACTTCTCCTGGACCTGCTTGCCGGTGAGGTGCTCGACCTCTATCTCGTAGAGCTGGACGGCGGAGAGGTACTTGGCGAGTTCCCTCTCGACCTCCTCGGCGCTTGGATAGTACTTGAGCGCGAGCCGGCGCAGCTCCTCCTCGGTCTTGGCGGTGTCATCGACGAGGCGGCAGTGGCCAAAGACGACCACGCTCTGCACGTAGGGCGCCCACTCGCCGTTCTCGAAGCGCTCGTTGCCCATGACGGTGAGGCAGACCTTGTCGCTGCGGCGCAGGGCGTCCACCTTCTGGCCCGCCTTGGCGCCGTGGAAGTAGATCTTGTTTGCCTCGGCATCGAATCGGTAGTCGATGGGGAAGGCGAACGGGTAGCCGTCGTCCCCGTTGACGGCGAGGACGGCGCGGCGGCCCTTTGCGAGCAGGCTCCTGGCGTCCTCGTCGCTGATGGTCCTCTTCATGCGCCTCATCGGTCGAAACATCATGCCTCCCGTTGAACATGTGAACAGGTGCCTGACCCCTGTTCATTTGCTGCATTGATTCCCTGGCTGAGAAACTTGCTCGTGAGTCCCGTGCGAGACTGGGTGCTCGTCTTGGCGTAGATGCTCGTGAGGTGGCGCTGAACCATGCGCATGGAAATGCCCAGGTCGGCGGCTATCTGCTTGAGTGGGCGGTCGTCGCAGGTGACTGCGAGCAAGACCTCGGTCTCTCGCGGCGTGAGGCCAGCCCTGTCGATGAAGGCCTGCTTGCGCTCCTGCGGCGTTGGGCCTGCGGGTGTGGCCGTGGCCGCCTCGTCGCCGGGGAGCCCGAACAGCCCGGCCTTGAGAAACGCGACGCTGGCGACAACGACAAGCAGCACGGACGCGATCATCACCGCGACGGGTCCCATCTCCACGACGGCCATGGACGCGCCGGCAATCGTGAACGCGCATGCGTTGTTGGCCGCGCGGCCCATGCCCGCCCAGAGCTCGGGTGCCCGCATGCCTGGCGCCAGCGTCACGAACAAGGTCGTGAAGAACGTGACGAAGCAGCCGGACCCCAGGTAGAACACCACGAGCCCGATGAGCGGAGGGGCGCCCGCCTCGACGGCCAGGATGGAGAGCACGGACAGCAGCGCCACGCAGAACATGATGGGACCGCGATAGCGCCCGCCGCGCGTGTCGAGTGCGATGCCGGACGCGAGGCCGCTTGCGGCGAGGAAGAGCCGCGGCCACGTCTGCACGGCGTAGGTGCCCTCGGCGTTCGCGACCGTCACCACGCCGTCGAGCGTCGGGAACGTGCAGGCCAGGATCACGACGAGCACAACGGACCAGAGCGCGCGGGCCAGCGGCTGGCCTGGCGTCTCGGTGTCCGCCGTGCCCTCCGCGTCATTGACTGCCCTGCCACTGCCGAGTGCCCACATGAGGCACGCCGCAAGCGCCACAAGGCCCACGCACAGCACGATCGATTCCAAAAAACCCTGTGGTACCAGCATGTTATTGGCAAACTGCATGAGGATTCCGGCGGCGTAGGAACACCCTGCGGCGCTGGCAATGCGGCCTTCTCCCGCAAAGGCGCACGAGAAGGCCGCATGTGCCGCAGCGCCCATGAGGCCCAGGGCGAGAAAGCAGGCGGCGCCTGCCGCTTGAACTGCCGCGGCACTGCCAAGCGGACGAATCGCAAGCAGGCATCCTGCCGCCAGCGCGCCCGCGAGCGCCGTGCGAGCGCGTCCAAGTGCTCCGCGCAACAGCCTCTCAGCCGCCGCATATCCCAGAAAGCCAACGACGCTCGCGCCGAGGATGACACCCTGCGCGGCGACGACGCCGCCAGGCCCCACAAGCTTGCCAATCTCGATGTCGTAGTGGAACTCGCTGCCGAGGAACACGAAGTTGAACAGCGCAAGCGCGCTGAGGGCGTAGAACTTCTGCGAGTTGAGCTTTGGCATGGTTTGCCCCAGGTCTTCGCCGGTCGTATGCCTCGATTATAGAAACGTGTGGCCCTCCCTGCGGCTTGCGCCGCTTGTGCTGGGCGCGTGGCCGGTGTGCCGTTTGCCGACTGCTTATGCTCATATATATGTCAGTTATGAACTTAGATAATTATCGGCTATGTAAGTACTTATACTGGAAACAACGCAAGCCGAGAACGGCGTTTCGCCACCACGTCACAGGGAGGCACCATGGGCCCGCTTCTGTTCAACACCAACTACATTGCCCCCATCTGGTCGGGCGACCGCATCAACAAGACGCGTGGCCTTGAGGGCGACGTGCTCTACGGCGAGGGCTTCGACGTCTCCGCGCATCGCGGCATGGTGACGTCCGTCAAGGGCGGCGAGTACGACGGCACCCCGCTCGACGAGCTCATCCGCGACCACCACGAGGAGGTCATCGGTGGCTCTGACGACGACGGTGTGACCCAGACGCTCATGCTCGACGCGCGCGAGACGGTCTCCGTGCAGGTGCACCCCAACGAGGCCTACGCCCGCGAGCACGAGGACGACCACGAGAAGGCTGAGGCCTGGTACGTCTTCGAGGCCGACCCCGGCTCCACGCTCATCGCCGGCTCGCTCACCGATGACGTCGACGCCCTGCGCGCCGCCGCCGCGGACGACACGATTGGCGACAAGTACGGCCGTCGCGTGCCCGTGACCGAGGGTGACTTCATCGTGGTGCCCTCCGGCACGCTGCACGCCTATGGCGCTGGCATCTTTGCCGTGGAGATCGGCACGCTTGGCTTCACGACGTATCGCCTGTGCGACTGGGGCCGCGGTCGCGAGCTCCACGTCGAGAAGGGCTTCGACGTGCTCGACGTGGCACCTAAGCCCGACCCCATCCACCTGGGCAAGTTTGACCCGGCCGCTCCCGCACGCACCGTGCGCGGCACCACCGACGAGGACCTGTTCATCATCGACATCATGGACGTGCCCGAGAGCTGGGGCGAGGAGACGGGCGACGAGTACCGCGTGCTCACGTGCGCCGCGGGCGAGTGCGACGTGGCGTCGGCCGAGGGCAGCGTGCACCTTGGCTTCACGGAGTCCTGCCTTGTGCCCGCCAGTGCCGGCCACTACACCGTGACCGGTCCGTGCCGCATCATCTCGAGCCGCATGAGGCACTAGCAACTAGCAAAAGCGACAAGGGAACAGAGGGTCCGCCGGCCGTGAACAGGGGACGTACCCCTGTTCACGGCTTGCGCCGTTGTTCGAGGGGTGTCCCTTCGCTACCATGTCCGCAGACGATGGGTATAGCGATGAGCGAAGTGGCGATACGGCCGATAACCGAGGCGGACGACGAGCGCATGGGGGGCATTGCGCGGGGAAACCTTGCGGCGTTTTGCCTCGACATTCCTGGCACGGCCTACTTTGACCCAGAGATCATGCATCTGAGCTCGTACTATGCGGCGGAGCCAAAGCGGCGTGCGTACTACGTTGCCGTGGACGAGGCCGGACGCGTGCTCGGTGGCGCTGGCCTGGCCGAGCTCGAGTCGCTCGAAGGCACGGCCGAGCTGCAGAAGCTCTATCTGTCGGACGAGGCCAAGGGTCACGGCCTGGGTACCCGCCTCGTTGGCGTGGTCGAGCGCCGTGCCCGCGAGCTCGGCTATGAGCAACTCTACCTGGAGACCCACTCGAACCTCAAAGTGGCCATCCACCTCTACGAGAAGCTCGGCTACCAGCGAATCGAGCCCGTCTCGCCCAGCCATGTCGTGATGGACCACTTCTGCATCAAGGACCTACGCGCGTGAACGGGGGACGTACCCCTGTTCACGCTTGCAGCTCCATGCGGAGGAGGGGATAGGGCTCGCCCTGGTCGTCGGGCTCGAGGCGCTCGACGGTGTGGAAGCCGCGGGTCTCGTAGAATGCGACGGCGGCTGGGTTCTGCTCGTTTACCGTGAGCTCGCGCACGCCCAGCACGCTGATGCCGTGCTCGAGAAGCGCGCTGCCGATGCCGCGCCCGCGAAGCTCAGCGTCCACGAAGAGCATCTCGAGCATGCCGTCCTGCGCGCCGAGAAACGCGACCGGCCGGCCGCCCTCGCTTGCCACAACCAGATGCTCAACGCCGAGAATCGCCTGGGGCACATAGCCCTTGATGCGCTCGATGTCCTTCTCGCCCAAAAGTCGTGCGAGGCGCGCACGGAACGCTCCCAGACGCAAACTAGCTGGTCAACAAGCTGTTGCGACCGCTCTCCCGGCTCAGATATCCGCACGTGCGCTCCTCTCGCGTAGTGGGCTTTGCCATTATCGCACGGCAATTTTTAGAAAAAGATGTTGACGCGTTTGGAACGCGGGCGCTATAGTCCACATCACCCGAGGGCCATATGGCCATCTCCTGGCAACCCGGCGCCCGTGCGTCGTGGCGGAGATTTGCCGGCGTAATTGCCTAAGCCGGATTTCCATGAACAACCACAGACGGAGAGCCTATACGCGCTGCGGCCATCCATGGCTGCTACCGATGCGTGCCAGCCCTCGGGAAGGAGCTCGTTATGAGCGAATGCACACCCATCTACCAGCCGCAGATCATCCGTGAGACCGCGGAGGGCCTGAACCGCCTCGACGTTCGAGACGAGATGCTCTCCCACCGCGAGCTCGAGCTCACGTCTACCGTGGACGCGCAATCGTGCGCCACTATCATCCGCGGCTTGCTCTACCTGCAGCGTTGCGACGCCAACGCACCCGTGACGCTCTATATCAACAGCCCCGGCGGCGAGGTGCAGTCTGGCCTTGCCCTCTATGACGTCATGCAGGCCGTGAACTGCCCCGTCCACACCGTCTGCCTGGGCATGGCGGCGAGCATGGCAGCGCTGCTGTTCATCGCGGGGGACGAGCGGCAGATGCTGCCCCACAGCCGCGTCATGATCCACGACCCGCTCATTGGCGGCGGACTTGGCGGCAGCGCGCTTTCCGTGAAGGCCCGCGCCGACGACCTCATGCGCATCCGTGACATCACGGCCAACGTCATTGCCCGGCACACGGGCATGACCCTCGAGCAGGTCTTTGCGCTCACGGCGTCCGACACCTACTTCGAGGCCGAGCAGGCCGTTGCGCAAGGCCTTGCCGACCGCATCGCCACGTCACTCTAGCTGCGGCTTTATCGCACTAACGTACGCACCGCATTCGCATAGAAAGCGAGAACCACCATGGCGAACGCCATCATCGACCGCACTCCCTACGCAGGCGAGCTCCTTCTCACCTCCGGGCGCACCGCGAGCATGGACTCGTGGCAGACCGGTCTCAACAACAACGTGCTCGTGCTGGGAAGCTCCGGCTCGGGCAAGACGCGCAACTTCCTCAAGCCCAACCTCCTGCAGTGCGCGGGATCCTACGTCGTTCTCGACGCAAAGGGCCAGCTCTATCGCGAGATGTCTCCCTACCTGTACGCTCACGGCTACCAGGTGGACCGCCTCGACTTCACAACGATGGGAGGCACGCTGGGCTACGACCCGCTCCATCACGTCCGCTGGCGGCGCGGACGTCCTCTCGCGCAGGACGTCATCGGCATCGCGACCGCGCTGTTCCCCCGCGACGACATGGGAAGCGACCCCTTCTGGGCCAGCGCCGCGGCCAACTATGTGGCGAGCTGCATCGCCTACGTCTTCGAGGCGCTGCCGGATGACGAGTGGAACATGGCCTCGGTGGTGAGCGTGTACGAGCAGGCGTGCGAGGGCAACGCCAATGCCATGTTTGCCGAGCTCGCGAGCCAAGATCCCGAGAGCTATGCCGTCTCGCTGTTTCGCCGTGCGAGAAGCACGGCCCACGCCGAGAAGATGCACGCGAGCATCATGGGCATCATCGCCGCGAACCTCATGCCGCTCACGTTCGACGGGGCGCTCGCATCGTTCCGCAGGCCCGAGCAGGTCGACTTCCACAAGCTGGGGCACGCCCGTCACGCACTGTTCGTGACCATGGACGATATGGACCGCAGCCTAGCCCCGCTCACGAGCTTGTTCGTGCGCCAGGCGTTCCAGAGTCTGTGCGCCCATGCGGACGCGGACTGCGAGGGTGGCCGGCTGCCCGTGCCCGTGCGTTTTATGCTCGACGACTTTGCCAACCTCACGCTGCCGGGCATCGACGACATCCTGGCGGTCATCCGCAGCCGCGAGGTGAGTTGCACGCTCATCTGCCAGACGGTGAGCCAGCTCGAGGCGCGTTATGGCGAGGCCGAGGCGAACTCGATCATCGGCAACTGCGACCGCCAGCTCGTGCTGGGCTTCCAGGACGAGCGAACGGCTCGCTACTTTGCCCTGCGCGCCAACCGGACGCCGAGCACGTTGCTCGAGACGCCCACTGGTAGCTGGTGGTATTTCGAGCGCGGCCAGCGCGGGGCATGCGAGCCCGCCTACGAGCTCGAGCGCCATCCCGGCTACGGGCAGCTTGTGGAGGCGACCTCTCTCGTGAGCGCCTGGCCTTCCTCGGGCGTGGTGCCCTGCGCCCCTGGCCTCGATGACTTTGGCGTAGAGGTCGACGAGGACGAGGAGTGGCAGCAGATGCTCTTTGAGATGGCCAAGGATGCGGGCAGCGAGATTGCCGCAGCGTAGGGAGGAACACGATGAGTGAGAAGAACGGCCGAGTGAGCCTGAGTGACCGCATCGCGAGTGCGAGCGCCGCGCGCGCGACCGCCGCTCCGAGCAGGGAGGAGATCGAGGCCGCACGCCTCGCCAGCTTCGACATCTCGGACGCGTTCCACGACCACGCCGAGGAGCTGCACGCCATCGTCGGCCACATCTCTGCCGCGTTGCCAAGCTGGAGCGCCTACATGATGCAGAAGGACCCGATTGCGGCGTCGCTTCCCGAGAATTGCGTGATTGACGCCCATGCCTCGATCGAGAACCCCGCCTGCGTCTTCGTTTGGGAGGTGAAGTCCCATAAGGACGGTGCGCTCGCCAACCTTCCGGACGACAAGTACAACGAGGTCCTGAACGCCACGGCCTGGCTCAAGGACCTGTGGGACGACGAGCCGGTCGCCACGGAGCAGCAGCTTGCGAAGGCGCTCATCGCACGGATCGTGCTGCTCGACGATGACCTGCGAGAGACGGTTCTCGAACGCGCTGACATCATGGCGCGCGGACTGTCGGCCACCGTGACGCCGTATCTCAAGATGGACGGGCAAGCGTAGCCGGCACATCAAGTTAGAATCTATCCAACCAACAAGCCAACCCAAGGAGCGCCCCATGGCCCAGGACTTCTTTGACCTTCTCTACAACGGCTACACCGGCGAGTACCAGCTCATGAGCTCGCTGTACCGCAACGGCCTGGACGCGTTGCGCCCGCCGGCGGACATGGGCATCGACGTGGTTTCGCTCAATCTCAAAGAGCGGCTCGAGAATCCCGGGGTTGCGCCCGAGACGTTCTACTTCCAGGTGAAGACGGCCGTGACCGGCGTTCGCGAGGCCAACGGACGTCCCGGCGCCATCTCGACGGTTGAGTTCAAGCTCAAGGAGAGCGAGGTGGAGCTCTTGTCGCGCGGGAGCGACCGTGCCCTTTTCTGCTACGTCTACAACGGTCTTGCCGACGCGCTCACGGACTCGTTCGAGACGCCGTTCATGTGCTTCTGGCTCGACGGTGAGCGGCTTGCGCGCGTCAGGCGCTCCGGGGCGTTCTTCCGCAGGGAGGGGGAGTCCAAGCTGATCCTTGCCTGCCAGCTTCGCAAGCCGGCGCACGAGTTTGGTCACTGGTACGCCGTCGTGGTTGGCGAGGATGGCAAGACGGTCGATGGCGGCTACCTGGGCGTTGTTGGTGGCGAGGGCAATCCCGCCGATGACGGCACCGACCACTACAGCGTGGGCGGCTACCTCCGTCACGCGCGGGGATAGGCGTCCGAGCGGCCGCGACGCGCTGATGCGCCGCGGCCGCTATCCGTAAATTTCAGAACCTTCGCACTTTGCGCACTCCGCCGCCAAAATCGGCGGTGAAATGCACGCAGTGCGAAGGTTCTGAAAATAAGGGAGTTTGAGGCTCCCGCTATTGCTCCGAGAATCGCGGCCGTGCCTCGCTACTTCGAGACGCGCGCGATCCACGCGTCGACGTCGCGCTGCGGCGTCACCTGCTCACCGAGACGTTCGTTGAGCTTCGGCGCGAGTACCCCGAGGTGACGTGCGAGCTGTTCACGGGCAACGCCGACGTGGTCGAGGAGCGCCTCGAGCGCGGCCTTCTCGACTTTGCGCTCGTTATCGAGCCCGTGAACGTCGAGAAGTACGAGTGGCTGCGCATGCCCGAGCGCGATCGCTCCGGCGTGGTCGTGGCGGCGGACAGCGAGTGGGCGGCCCTCGACGCCGTGACCCCGGAGGACCTTGCGCGCATGCCCCTGCTTACGAGCTCGCGAACCGTGAACCGCATGGTCGACATCGAGGCGTGGTCTGGGGGCAGGCTCACTGCCTCCGACCTCAACGTGGTGGGACGTTTTGACCTTATCGGCAACGCGTCGCTGATCGTGCGGTCGGGGGCGGCGTGTGCCCTAAGCATCGACCATCTATTCCATCTCAATGACCCTGGCCTGCGGTTTGTTCCGCTCGAGCCCGAGGTTAGGATAGGCTCGTACGTTATCTGGAAAAAGTATCGTCTGCGCTCCCGCGCGTGCGAGGAGTACCTCCGCCGCCTTCGCGAGGCGTGCTCGGCTCCGGCCGGCGGGCAGGCGGGCCAGGGAGGAGACGCGCGATGAACGTCACTGTGTACCTTGGGGCAAACGAGGGCAACGACCCAAGCCTTGCCGCGGCCGTTCGCGAGCTGGGCGCGTGGATTGGTGCCAGTGGCAACAGCCTTGTTTACGGAGGCTCGAGGTCTGGCCTCATGGGAGCGCTCGCCGATGCGGTGCTGGCGGCCGGTGGCGAGGTCACGGGCGTGGAGCCGCAGATGTTCATGGACCGCGAGCTGCAGCACGAGGGCCTTACGCGCCTCATCGTCACCGGTGACATTCCCGAGCGTCGCGCGAAGATGATCGAGCTCGGTGACGCATTCGTGGCGTTTCCCGGCGGCACGGGCACGCTCGAGGAGATTGCCGAGGCCATGTCGATGTCGTGCCTGGGGCGGCTGGACGCGCCCTGCGTGCTGCTCAACTTGGGTGGCTACTATGACGGGCTCAAGGCCCTCCTCGGCACGATGGTCGAGAAGGGCCTCTCCACGCCCGAGCGTCAGCAGGGCATCCGCTTTGCGGGCAGCGTGGCCGAGCTTGCCAAGCTGCTTGGCTAGCGCGTTGCCCCGCGCCGCCGTCTGCTACTGCTTGCGCAGCGTGATGGCGATGGTGTTGAGGTAGCTAAGCGCACCGGACTCGACGGCCGCGCGGTCACCCGCGGCGTATTCGTTGTCGCAGGCGGTCCAGTCTGCCCAGGCCTCCTGGGTGCAGGCCATCTCGCACATGTCCACGATTTCCACGCCGGGCGTGGGCTCGATCATCTTGCGCCACCAGCTCATGTCGTGCATGTACTCGAGCTGCTCTGGGGTCCAGGAGGCAAGCAGACATGACGGCAGGCTCTCGTGGCAATCGTGCTTCATGCCGGGAATGGCCAGGTAGAGCATGCCGCCGGACTTGACGTAGGGAAGAAGCCGCGCACCCAGGTATTTGGGGTCGCGCCCGTAGTAGTTGTACGAGTCGATGCTCACGACCGCGTCGAAGAACGAGTGGGGAAACGGCAGGCCCTGGGAGGCATCCGCCTTCACGGGATGGAGCGTGGAGTTGGGGATGCCGAGGCCGTGGAAGAACGTGCGGTTCTCCTCGGGGTCGCTCCACAGGTCAACGGCGTAGACGTCAAGCCCGTACTCGCGCGCGAGCAGAGCGCTCGTGATGCCCGTGCCGCTGCCGAGGTCGCAGACGGTCGACCCTTGGGGAATGTTGGCGCCCGCAAGAAGCTCCTCGCAGAGCTTGAGCGGATTAGGCCCCATGATTTTGCTGGCTACGATGGACGGGGCAAAGCTGTTCGCCTTGGGAAAAGTGCAGATAGTCATTGTTATTCCTGTCATTTGTGAGGTGTGGTGACAAGGAGGGAACGGCATACGAAGCGTGCCGCGTCAACGCGGCGTTTCGCTCGCTTCTGCGGTTGTGCCGTTCCCTAGAGAACAATGACCAAAAAGGCATCCCCTTGAATGGCTGGGTTGGGCTTGCGCCCGGTACGAGGCTAGTGTAGCGCCCGCGTCCGCGATGCCTGGCGACGTGGCAAAACGTGACGAAGACGTAAGGGCGCTGCCTGGCACGCGATCTGCCGAGCACGAGGCCATTATTTTGGTCACAAATGACGTTTGGGAACGAGTGACGGCCGCAATCTCGAAGCGTTGAAGTAGCGGGAAAAACAAAACGCGTGCTAGATGCGCTGCGGCAAATCGATGAAGTCCGTTAAATTTGGACATGGTCGTTCCCAATCGCAATTTGTGACCATCGAGCGGGCCCGGTTTTTGGTAGATGGCCCGCAAGGCTTTGGAACGGCTGCCTGCACCCCCAGGCAATGCTGCTCGCCGAGCCGTCCCGAGCCTGATGTCCCGGCGAGCCAACCCTGCCATAGCCGCTGCTTCTCGCTACAATACGTGGGGCTACAACCACGCAACAAAGGAAGTACATGGCATCTCTGGCAGACCAGATCTCCTCGCGCAGGACGTTCGCGATCATCTCGCACCCTGACGCAGGCAAGACCACCCTCACCGAGAAGCTCCTGCTCTACACCGGCAGCATCCAGACGGCCGGCTCGGTCAAGGGCAAGAGCAGCTCAAAGCACGCAAAGTCGGACTGGATGGACATCGAGAAGGAGCGAGGCATCTCCGTCACGTCCTCGGTGCTGCAGTTCACCTATGACGGCGCGTGCGTCAACATCCTGGACACCCCCGGCCACCAGGACTTCTCCGAGGACACGTACCGCACGCTCATGGCCGCCGACGCCGCCGTCATGGTCATCGATGGTGCCAAGGGCGTGGAGGCGCAGACCAAGAAGCTCTTCAAGGTGTGCACGCTGCGCCACATCCCCATCTTCACGTTCGTCAACAAGCTCGACCACGACGCGCGCGACCCCTTCGAGCTCATGGAGGAGATCGAGAACGTCCTGGGCATCAACACCTACCCCATGAACTGGCCCATTGGCTCCGGCCGCAACTTCCGCGGCGTGTTCGACCGCCAGACCCGCCGCGTCATCGCCTTCGAGGGCGACGGTCACGCCAACGCCTCCAAGAAGGTCGCCGAGGTCGAGGCAGAGCTGGGCGACCCCGCCATGGACGAGCTCATTGGCGAGGAGAACCACAGGAACCTCATGGACGACATCGAGCTGCTTGATGGCGCCGGCGACGAGCTTGACCTTGACGCCGTTGCCTGCGGCAAGCTGTCGCCCGCCTTCTTTGGCTCGGCGCTCACGAACTTTGGCGTGGAGCCGTTCCTCAAGGAGTTCCTGCGCCTGGCGCCCACGCCGCGCCCCTACACCGACGTCATCTCCGGCGAGCCGGTGGAGCCCACGCGCAAGGACTTCTCGGGCTTCGTGTTCAAGATCCAGGCCAACATGGACAAGAACCACCGCGACCGCATCGCGTTCGTGCGCATCTGCTCAGGCAAGTTCGAGCGCGGCATGACGGCCTACCACGTGCAGGGCGAGCGCAACCTCAAGCTCGCGACCGGCACCTCGATGATGGCCGACGACCGCGCCATCGTGGACGAGGCCTACGCGGGCGACATCGTGGGCCTGTTCGACCCTGGCATCTTCTCCATCGGCGACACGGTGTGCGCGGGCAAGGACCACGTGCGCTTCGCGGGCATCCCCACGTTCGCGCCCGAGCACTTCGCGCGCATCTCGCAGGTGGACACGCTCAAGCGCAAGCAGTTCGTGAAGGGCATGGAGGAGCTTGCCCAGGAGGGCGCCATCCAGATCTTCCGCGAGCTGGGCGCTGGCATGGAGAGCGTCGTCGTGGGCGTCGTGGGCGTGCTGCAGTTCGAGGTGCTCGAGCAGCGCCTCAAGAGCGAGTACCACGTTGAGGTGTACCGCCAGCCTCTGCCGTTCTCCGAGATTCGCTGGATCGAGGGCGACATGGACGAGAAGGACGTTCGCGCGCTGTCGCTCACGAGGGACACGATGCGCGTCGAGGACATGCGCGGCGGCAAGCTGCTGCTGTTCACGAGCGAGTGGAACCTCAACTTCGCCACCGAGCACAACGAGGGCCTCAAGCTCTCCGAGTTTGGCAACGTGACGTTCTAACCTGCAAAGGGGGCAACCCCTTTTCCAATTATGCGGGGCCGGGGGCGCAACGTCTCCCGGCCCCGCTGCTGTCTCTAGCCCACGTCTGCCCAGTCGATGGGCTTGGCACCTGCTTCTACCAGCAGTTTATTGGCGTGCGAGAACGGCCTTGAGCCGATGAACGCCGGGACGTCCCTTGCCGCGCGCGTCGCGGAGAGCGGCGAGGGATGCGTCGAGGCGAGGCAGAACTTGTTGGAGCCGGGCGCGTCCGTGCCGGTGGCCTCCATGGTGGCGCGCACCATCTTGATGGCGTGGGCGCCCCAGGCCAGAAACATCACGGGCTGCGGCAGCTCGCAGCAGCGGCGCACCAGGTAGTCCGTGAGCACCTTCCAGCCCAGCTTGGCGTGCGAGTTGGCCTCGTGCTCGCGAACGGTGAGCGTCGTGTTGAGCAGCAGCACGCCCTGGCGGGCCCAGTTGCTGAGGTCGCCGGTTGTCGGCATGTCGCAGCCCAGGTCTGCGACGAGCTCCTTGTAGACGTTGCGCAGGCTGGGCGGCAGCTTCTGGTCGCGATGGACCGAGAATGACAGCCCCATGGCCTGGCCGGGACCGTGGTAGGGGTCCTGCCCCAGGATCACGGCGCGCACATCCTGCGGCGCCGTCCATGCGAGGGCGTTCAGGATGTCATCCTGCGGCGGGTAGATGACCTGCTCGCCTCGCAGGGCATCTACCTCGGCAAGCAGGCGCTCGCATGTCTCGCGCACCTGTGCCGGCGCGCCCTCGAACCAGGCCTGTACGTTCTCGTTCCCAGCGGTCATGGGGCCTCCCAATCTCGAGTGCCGGGAGACCCCGACGACCACTCGATTCTATCCGAGCTTCTTAATGGCTCGCGAGATGCCGAGAAGCACGATTCCGAGAATGCCGAGAGCCCCGGCTGAGGTCGTGACGTCCCCGGTCTGGGGAATGGCCTTCTCCTGCTGGGACTGGTCGTTGCCGGGCTGTGCGGCTTCGGTCTGCGAGTCATCCGCTGGCCCCGCGGGCGTGGAGGGCTCCGGGGTCGTGGGCATCGTGGGATCCGAGGGCGTTACGGGCGTGGGGTCATCGGAGCTGCCGACCTTCTTCCATTGCGCATACACGCGCATGCTGCGCCCCACGGGGGTCTCGTCGGTGAACGCGTCGCCAGACCCGTCCGCCTTCGTGTTCCAGCCCTCGAACGTGTAGCCGTCTCGCGTGGGGTCGTCGGGTTCGGCAAACGTGAGCGTCTCGCCCTCGTGATGCTCCTCGGACTCAATCGCCCACGGGTCGTATGCGGCCCTTCCCTCGTTGAGGTCGAACACGACCGAGATGACATCGGCAATCTGCCACTCCCAGCCGCTGGAGCCCTCGGCCTCGTCGGCGACGTTGTCGAGGAAGAGGCTCGCTGCGAGGGCGTCGCGATTCCACAGGTGGAAGGTCCTGCGCTTGGCGGCGCTCGTCTGCTCTTGGACGATGTAGTTCTGGCCAAGCGCGGGCATCGCTAGCTTCGTGTAGTCATCTGCCGAGACGACCTTCACGAACGAGTCGCCATCCGCGACGCCGTAGATATCCAGGGGAATCGTTCCGCCGGTGTCACTTCCGTCGTAGTTGTTGCTCACGACGGGCAGGCAGAGCGTTCCGTCGTCTCCAACGTAGTCTGCCTGCATGATCGCGGGATTCATGAGGGCCATGGTCCCTGCGTTTGTTACCTCGCCCTTGAGGTTGGCGGTGCCAAGGCTCGCGATTGTGCCGTCTGGCCCCACCTCGGTCGTGCCGGCAACGTAGAGGTCGTTGTAGTCGCTGGCCTGGGCGTACGATTGCGTCCAGGTGCCGTCGATCGATGCGTTGCCAAACACCCACGACTGGCCGCCCGTGGTCGTGAGGGAGGAGCCCTCCTCGACCTCCAGGTCTTGGCCTATCTTTGTGGTCCCATTGCCAGTCGTGAGCGAGGAATTGCCCTCGACCGTTACGTTGTTGACGGAGTAGAAGGGCTTGCTGCCATTGTTGAACTGACTTGCGTCGATCTTGACGGTGGCGCCGTCCGTGACGTTGGCGTTCTCGAACAGGTACAGGTAGCCAATTTGGGTGGGGGCGCTCGCGCTGCCGCACCCGGTGAAGATGACGCTGTCCGTAGACGAGCCGCCCTCACTCTCGAAGTGGGACTCCAGCCCCTGGATCCTCTTGATGCGTCCGCCGGTCACGCAGACCTGGGAACCCCCCGTGGCCGTGAGCATGCCATAGCTGTCGAGAATCACCTGGTCGAGGCTGCCGCCCTGCACGTTGATTTGCATCGACCCGTTGACGTCCATGTCGATGTCGGCATCGCACCCGGCGAAGATGTCGTGGTCGTAGTCGGACTCCTCCCTGCCCTCCTGCGCGTCGTATGAGATGGTGAGCGCGTCCTTCTCTCCGGCCTGGTTGAGAATCTGGACGGCCCCATACGAGGAGTCCATGTCCTCGGCCAGGTCGCTCTCTCCACCGCCAAACAGCGAGGCATTGAGCATCTCGTCATCGCTCACGTCGACGCTCATCTCGACCGTCCCGAGAACGACGTCGCGAAGGCCGCAACCGTAGTAGGACCGACCTCCGTTGATGCCGTCGTCCCATGTGCCGTCAAGCATGGAGAATCGCACGTTGCCAACGGTCGAGTGCCATGAGCCGCCGTGCGCGAACGACGCCGAGCCGATGGTGGCGATATGGCTCGGGGCGCCGGCGAAACCGCTCGTTACGTATGCCGTGCCCGAGACGGTCGCGGGGGTGCGGTCGTCGGTTCCGTTTGAGGCGATGTTCTGGCCGCCGCCAAAGAGGAGCTTGACCCGACCCTGCCTCACGGAAACACGTGCGTCTCCGCCAACGGTGCCAGACTTGGTCTTTTGTGCCCTGCCGCCGCCAAAGACGTTGTCGACGATGACATTCGCGTCATCGATGAGCACGCTCGTGCTGCCGCTCACGGCACTGTCGGAGCCTCCGCCATAGACGTATGCCCAATCGGCGTGGCCTCGAAGCGTGAGGCTCGTGTCGCCCGAGACGTCTTGTCCCTCGGGCCCACCTCCGAACAGATGCGAGTCAGCCCTATTGGCGAGCGAGAAGCTTGCCGTGGTCTCGAACGAGTGGCCGCAGGCGTAGAGAACGCACCAACCATTCGCTGCTCCGTCGTGGGCCTCCCAGGCGAGGCTGGCACAGGCGTTGTCGAACGTGACGTCTCCTTCGAGGCAAGCTGCGAGCTGGAGCGTGTGCTGGTTGCCCTCGGCGCTTGTGACGGTGACGTGTTTGCCGGCTACGCCAGCGAACTCGATGTCGGTGATGCTGGCCGTAAGAACGATGGTCGAGTCGTCGTCCTCTGACGAGGCGATTTGCTGAAGCGCTTGTGAGAGCTCGTCGGCTGTTCCCACCGAATAGGTTGTGCCTTGGCGGAGGGAAGACGTGGTGGCTGCGCCCTGCGTCTCGATGCCTTGGGCGGGTGCTTGGGCGTCTTGAGTGTCTGTTGTCTGAGAGTCTGAGTTTTGTGCGTCCTGCATCTGCGCGCTTTGGTCACCCGTGGTCTGGGCGCTTTCGGGGGCCTCGGCGTCTGCTTCGGGTGCCGTCTCGTCTGACGCGGGGGACGTCTCGTCTGCTATCTGCAGGGCTCCGGCAGATGACGCGGGCTGTGCTGCCCCGGCGCTTGCCTCTGACGCAAGCGCCATGTTTGGCGAAAGGGCGAGAACGGCGCAGAGCCCCGCCACGACGGCGGGGTGATGTGAATGGCTCATCGGGCTTCTCTCTACTTTGTCTGGAACAAGAGGGATTCGCCCGAGGGCTCGTCTGTCTCGCCTCAGAGACAATAATTAACACCTAACGCTAGGCGTTTCAAAAATGAGGGGGGGGGGATAAATCAACGATCAATCGGTGAACGGTTGATTTGCTCTCGCACCTGCGCATTCACGAGGGGTACACATGGGCTGGGTAGAAGGCGCTTGTCTCGGGGCGAGTGGGTGGCACAACGCTGCCCGGTCTCGTGGCGATACGGGCGGCGTGCCCAGGCGCACCCGCTCGGGAAGGGAAGAGGAAATGTGCACAGGAGTTAGGTTCACCGGAGATGCGGGCGAGATGTACTTTGGCCGCAACCTCGACTGGAGCTGTGGCTACGGCGAGCGCGTGCGCGTCATGCCCAAGGGATTCCCCGCGAGCTACCGCTTCATGGATGACGCCCCGGCGGCGCACGCCGCCATTGGCATGTGTGTCGACTTCAACAACTACCCCATGTTCTTCGACTGCGGCAACGATGTCGGGCTTGCCGTGGCGGGCCTTAACTTCCCCGGCTACGCCGCCTATGCCGACGCCCCGGCAGAGGGTCGCACGAACGTGTGCGCCTTCGAGTTCCCGCTGTGGGTCGCCGCGAACTTCTCGAACGTGGCCGAGGTCGAGGCGGCGCTCGCGGACGTGACGATCGTGGGCGCCTCGGCAGGCGAGGGCCTTGGCGTGTCCTACCTGCACTGGATCATTGGCGACGCCGAGCGCAGCATCGTGGTGGAGAGCCGTGCGGACGGTATGCACGTGCTCGACGACCCCGTTGACGTGCTCGCCAACCAGCCCTCGCTCGAGTGGCACCTGGAGAACCTGCGCGGCTACATCACGGCGACGAACGACTTCCCCGCCACGGCAAAGTGGCGCGCGGCGGACCTCGCTCCCTACGGCGCCGGCGCGGGCATGCACGGCATCCCGGGCGACTGCTACTCGCCGTCTCGCTTCGTGAAGGCCGCCTACCTCAACGCCAACTATCCCGAGAAGGTCGGCGAGCATGACAACGTGATCCGCATGCTTCGCACGCTCGAGGGCGTTGCCATGGTGGAGGGCGCGGCCCGCATGGGCAACGGAGACTTCGAGAAGACGCTCTACACGAGCTGCTTCTCGGCCAAGACGGGCACGTACTACTACACCACCTACGATGACCCCGCGATCCGCCACGTGAGCCTGGCAGACGCCGCGGGCGCACCGGCAGACAAGCTCGTGTGTCCCGATCCCAGCCGCAAGTGGTAGCCATGCCATTGCATGCCATTGGGGACGGGTCCCTCTGACATGCCAAACGAACCCGTCCCCTTTGACGTCCCCTTTGACAGCTGACATGCCAAACGAACCCGTCCCCAATGGCAGCTACTTCTTGGCCGCCTTGTGCGTGAGGTGCCAGCCTCCGCAGTAGGGGCAGCGGTAGCAGTGCAGGTCCCTTGACCCATGGCGCTCGCAGCTGCGGATGGCGTCCTTGGCGTCCGTCTCGCTGACATAGCGCTTCTTGCGCTCGCAGGCCTTGTACCTCAGGGCCTGCGAGCGCCGCTCTTCCTGCTGGGCGCGGCGTGCGTCCTCGCGGGCAAAGACGCCTCCCAGCTCGTCTCCCAGCCCCTGCTCGAAGCTGTGGCGCTGCGCCATGCGCGCGCTCTTCTTCCTGCTGCCCATCTGCCCTCCATGCATTCTGATGCCAAGAGTCTACTTCTTACGGGCGGGCACCGCCGGTCCTTCTCGGCTATGCTCTTTGCAGCCGAGACGAGAGGAAGAAGATGCGCTACGCCGTCGTTGCCGTGGGCAAGCTCAAGGAGAAGTTCTGGGTCCAGGCCTGCGCCGAGTACGTGAAACGCCTGGGCGCCTACGCAAAGGTCGAGATGCGCGAGGTGGCAGACATCGACCCGGCGCGCGCCGGCGGTGTCGAGGCGAGCCGTGCGCGCGAGGGCCAGGAGATTCTTGCGGCCATTCCTGCGCGCAGCCACGTGATCCTTCTCGCCATCGATGGCAAGCAGCGAAGCAGCGAGCAGTTCTCGGCCCACCTCG
This sequence comes from Parolsenella massiliensis, assembly GCF_900143685.1. NCBI lineage: Bacteria > Bacillati > Actinomycetota > Coriobacteriia > Coriobacteriales > Atopobiaceae > Parolsenella > Parolsenella massiliensis. Next base: position 140,880 of record NZ_LT671675.1, read on the forward strand.
ACGAGCTGGCGCTTCGCGGCAAGAGCGACCTCACGTTTGTGATAGGCGGCTCGGACGGCGTGTCGCCCGAGGTGCGCGCCCGCGCCAACGAGACGTTCTCGTTTGGCCCCATCACGCTGCCGCACAACCTCGCCCGCGTCGTGCTTCTCGAGCAGCTCTACCGCGCCTGCAAGATCAGCCGCGGCGAGCCTTACCACAAGTAGGCCGCGCCGTCCAAGAACCGCGCGAGAAGGACGAGAAAGGCCCCGCCATCCGCAAGGACGACGGGGCCTGGCTGCAAGGTGTCCGGAATCGGGCGCTACATGCTCGTGTGGCAGGTGCGGGCGATGACGTCCAGCTGCTGCTCGCGCGTGAGGTCGATGAACTTCACGGCGTAGCCGGAGACGCGGATGGTGAAGTTGGCGTACTCGGGCTTCTCGGGGTGCTCCATGGCGTCCTTGAGCTTCTCCACGCCAAAGACGTTGACGTTGAGGTGGTGGGCGCCGTTGGCGAAGTAGCCGTCCATGACGTTCACGAGGTTGTTGACGCGCTGCTCGGTGTCATTGCCCAGCGCGGACGGGTTGATCGTCTGCGTGTTGGAGATGCCGTCCAGGGCGTACTCGTAGGGGAGCTTGGCCACGGAGTTGAGCGAGGCGAGCAGGCCGTTCTGCTCGGCACCGTAGGCGGGGTTGGCGCCCGGGGCGAACGGGGTGAAGGCCTTGCGGCCGTCGGGGGTGCCGCCCGTGGCCTTGCCGTACACCACGTTCGAGGTGATCGTGAGGATCGAGGTCGTGGGCTCGGAGTTGCGGTAGGTGTGGTGCTTGGCGATCTTCTTCATGAAGGTCTTGAGCAGCCACACGGCAATCTCGTCGGCGCGGTCGTCGTCGTTGCCGTACTTGGGGAAGTCGCCCTCGACCTCGTAGTCCACGACGATGCCCTGCTCGTCACGGATGGTCTTGACGCGGGCGTACTTCATGGCCGAGATGGAGTCCACGACATGCGAGAAGCCGGCGATGCCCGTGGCGAACGTGCGGCGGACGTTCGTGTCGATGAGAGCCATCTCGGCGGCCTCGTAGTAGTACTTGTCGTGCATGTACTGGATGAGGTTCAGGATGTTGACGTAGAGGTCGGCCAGCCAGTCCATCATGAGGTCGAACTTGTGCATGACCTCGCCGTAGTCCAGGTACTCGCTCGTGACGGGCGCGTACTCGGGGCCCACCTGCATGTGGTTGCCCTGCTTGTCGAGGAACTTCTCGTCCTTGCCGCCGTTGATGGCGTAGTTGAGCGCCTTGGCGAGGTTGGCGCGGGCACCGAAGAACTGCATCTCCTTGCCGGTCTCGGTGGCCGAGACGCAGCAGCAGATGGAGTAGTCGTCGCCCCATACCGGGCGCATGACGTCGTCGTTCTCGTACTGGATCGAGGACGTGTTGACCGAGATCTTGGCAGCGTACTTGCGGAAGTTGTCCGGAAGGCGCTTGCTGTAGAGCACGGTGAGGTTGGGCTCGGGGGCCGGGCCCATGTTCTCGAGCGTGTGCAGGAAGCGGTAGTCGTTCTTGGTCACCATGTGGCGGCCGTCCTGGCCAAGGCCGGCGACCTCGAGCGTGGCCCAAACCGGGTCGCCCGAGAACAGCGCCTGGTAGCTGGGGATGCGCGCGAACTTGACGATGCGCAGCTTCAGCACGAGGTGGTCGATGAGCTCCTGAGCCTCGGACTCGGAGATCTTGCCGGCGGTGAGGTCGCGCTGGATGTAGATGTCCAGGAACGTGGACACGCGGCCCACAGACATGGCGGCGCCGTTCTGCGTCTTGATGGCGGCCAGGTAGCCAAAGTAGAGCCACTGGACGGCCTCGTGGGCGTCGCGGGCGGGCTGGGAGATGTCATAGCCGTAGGCGGCGGCCATCTCCTTCATGCCCTTAAGGGCGCGGATCTGGTCAGCGATCTCCTCGCGGGCGCGAACGACGTCGTCGGTCATGGTGCGGCCGCCGCAGTTGTTGAGGTCCTCCTGCTTGCCGGCGATGAGGCGGTCGATGCCGTAGAGGGCCACGCGGCGGTAGTCGCCCACGATGCGGCCGCGGCCGTAGGTGTCGGGAAGTCCCGTGATGACGTGGGAGTGGCGGGCGGCGCGCATCTCGGGGGTGTACGCGTCAAAGACGCCCTGATTGTGCGTCTTGCGGTACTCGTTGAAGATCTGGTTGTACTTGTCGTTCACGTGGAAGCCGTAGTTCTCGGCCGCCTGCTGGGCCATCTTGATGCCGCCGTAGGGCATGAAGGCGCGCTTGAGCGGCTTGTCGGTCTGCAGACCCACGACCTGCTCCAGGTCCTTGAGCTCAGGATCGATGTAGCCGGCGCCGTAGGCGGTGAGGCCGGAGACGACCTCGGTCTCGCACTCGAGCACGCCGTTGTTGGCGCGCTCGGCGGCCTGGAGCTCCTGGACCTTGTCCCAGAGCTTGTCCGTGGCCTCGGTGGGACCGGCGAGGAACGACTCGTCGCCGTCATAGGCGGTGTAGTTGCGCTGGATGAAGTCGCGGACGTTGATGTCGTCCACCCAGTGCCCGCCGGCAAAGCCAGCCCACTCTTCTCGTAGTGCCATGTAGTCCTCCCTTTGCGCCGCTGCTGGGCAGTCTCGGCGCGGTCGATGTTTTCCCGGCGCGCCCCGCGTCGGGTGGGGTACCTAGGGTTGCGGCGTGGTTGGCTCGTCGTCGCTTTCGTTGGTCGAGACGCTCTCCTCGCCGCGCAGGATCGCCTGCGCTCGCTCCGTGCGCCCGGGCGTGGGTGGCTCGACGTCTCCCAGCGTGTAGGGGATGCCAAGCTCCTCCCACTTGAAGACGCCGAGCGTGTGGTAGGGCAGCACCTCGACGCGCCTCACGCAGCCGCCGAGAGAGGCGATGAAGGCGCGCGTGCGGGCGAGGGCCGCGTCGTCGTCCGTGTAGCCGGCGACGAGCACCTGGCGAATCCACAGGTCCTGACCGCGCTCGGCAAGCCAGCGCAGGCAGTCGAGGATGTTGCCGTTGGTGCGGCCCGTGAGTCTGAGGTGCACCTCGGGGTCGATGTGCTTGATGTCGGCGATGACGAGGTCGCAGGAGTCCATGACGCGCTCGAAGGCGGCGAGGGCGTCTGGCTCGCGCGAGAACGGGGAGAGCGAGGTGTCGAGGCACGTGTTGATGCCGCGCGCGTGCGCCTGCTCGAAGAGCTCGGCCACGAATTCGGGCTGGGCCAGAGCCTCTCCGCCCGAGACGGTGATGCCGCCGTCTGGGCCCCAGTAGCTGCGGTAGCGCTCCGCGCGGTCCAGAATCTCGGCCGGCTCCATGAGCGTGCCACCGTCCGTGCGCCACGTGTCGGGGTTGTGGCAGTAACGGCAGCGCATGGAGCATCCCTGGAGAAAGACGAGAAAGCGAACGCCCGGCCCGTCAGCCGAGCCAAACGACTCAATGGAGTGGACGCGACCCTTGGTCATGCTGCCTGCCTCGCTCGTTACCTGCGACGATGTGGCGACGGGAGCTCTGCTGCCTTTGTCGCCGGATGAAATGTAGTCGCTGGGCGAGGGAAGTTCCTTGACCGTAATCAAATAGCGAGAAAAAATTGTTTAATGAGGTTAACTTGTGTCATCGTGCCGTCGGGGACGGGTTCCCGTGTCACGCGCCTATGCCTCCGAGACGCGGGCGAGCCCCTCGCGGTCGAGCACGAGCAGCCGGCCGCGGCCCGTCCTCTTCACGAGCCCCTCGCGATCGAAGCGCGCGATGTTGCGCGAGACGGTCTCGGGTCGCAGGCCCACCGAGCTTGCGATGTCCTCGAGCTTGAGGTGGATCTCGGGACCGGTGCAGCTGCGGTCGCGCACGAGCAGGTACTCGGCGAGGCGCCTTCTGGGGTCGCGGATGCTCAGCATCATGATGCGCTCCTCGGCACGGTCGAGCTCGGTGCAGACCATGCGGATGAGCCCCATGGCCACGTCGGGGTGGTTCGCGAGCATCTGCTCGACGTCGGCGCGATGAATCCGGCACAGGCGCACGGGCGTGAGGCACGAGACGGAATAGCCGTAGGTGTGGTTGTCGAGAAACAGGCCGTGCCACAGCGCCTGGCCGTCATGCAGGACGTCGAGGACGTACTGCTCGCCGTCCGACGTGCTGCGGTACGTCTTGATGCGCCCGGAGCGCACCACGATGATCGACTCGATGGGGTCGCCCTCGTGCGCGATGATGGCGCCGCTCTCGTGCGTCGTGTGGCGTGCGCGTGCGAGAAGCTCGCGCTTTGCCGGGGAGGGGAGGTCGGCGAACAGGCGGATGTTGTCCATGCACGAGCTTCCGGCCCTGCTGAACGCGCAGTCGTGGCCGGCGCCGGCGCACACGCGCCTGTCCTCGGGAACGGCGTCGATCGCCATGGGCAACCGCCTCTCTCTTGGGTGGCGGCTGGGCGCCGCCTGCTGTGGCGATTATAGCCACCCCGTCCAGGCGCTAGAATTGGCGGGTATGGCGAAGGGAGGGCCGATGAAGCTGGAAGAGATTGAGGCGCGGGCGGCAGGTCTTGCGCTGCCCGATGGCCTTGAGCTGCGAGTTATTGACGGCCGGCTTACCCTGTGCGGTGGCGGCATGCAGCTTGCCGAGGACTTCTGCGAGCTTCTCCCGCGGCTTCGCCACGATCGCCTGGGCCGGGAGCTTCTCGTGAAGGCGGCCCGGGTGAGGGGCGTGGACAGCCCAGCCGTCGTGGACGCCACGGCGGGGCTCGGGGAGGACTCGCTGCTTCTTGCCGCGGCCGGCGCCACCGTGACGATGTGCGAGAGCGACCCGGTGATCGCGCTGCTGCTCGCCGACGCCCTGAGGCGGGCGGCTGGAGACCCGCAGCTTGCGGGCATCGTCTCTCGCATGACGCTTGTGGAGGCGGACAGCGTGGTCGTGCTTGGCGGCCTGACGGAGCCGCCAGACGTGGTCTATCTCGACCCGATGTTTCCCTCGCGCACGAAGAGCGCCGCCGTGAAGAAGAAGTTCCAGCTGCTGCACAGGCTCGAGGCCCCCTGCGAGGACCAGGACCGGCTCATGGCGGCCGCCCTTGCAAGTGACCCCCGCAAGGTCGTGGTGAAGCGCCCCGTGAAGGCCCCCGTGCTTGCGGGCGTGAAGCCGAGCCACTCCATTGCCGGCAAGGCCGTCCGCTTCGACGTCATCGCCCGTCGGTGACACTTGGGGACGGGGCCAAACTGTCACCGTCGCCTGTCCGCCCGCCGAAGCGAGGGGCGGCGTGCTTTACATAACGGGTAGCCTTGTCTGAACGAGACCAGCAGACAAGGAGCGCCCCATGGCGAGCAGAGACAGCGTGACCATGTTCGTGAACGCCACGATCCTCGACGGAACCGAGGACATGAAGCCACAGCGTGGCATGGCCGTGACCGTTGAGTCGGGCAAGATCTCGCGCATCGAGCCCGCCGCCGTTGCCCAGATGCCGCCCCATGCACGCGTCATCGACCTGGGCGGCGCCTACCTCATGCCCGGCCTCGTGAACATGCACGTGCACTTCTGCGGCTCTGGCAAGCCCATGAGCTCGGGAGACGCCGGATCGATCATGGGGAAGCTCGACAATCCCGTGGGGCGCGCCATCCTGCGGCGCATCATCCGTGGCTCTGCCCAGCAGCAGCTCGCGAGCGGCGTCACGACGGTCCGCGGCGCGGGAGACCCGCTGTACGCAGACATCGAGGTTCGCGACGCCATCAGGGCCGGGCGCTACGTGGGGCCGCGCATCGTGGCGCCGGGCACGGGCGTCACCGTTCCGGGAGGCCATGGCGCGGGGCTGTTCGCCCAGGTTGCCGAGACGCCCGAACAGGGGCGCGAGCAGGTCCGCGAGAGCATGGCGCGCGGGGCGGACGCCATCAAGCTGTTCGTCACGGGCGGCGTTTTTGACGCCACCGAGCCCGGCGAGCCTGGCGTCCTGCGCATGTCGCCCGAGGTTGCGGCGGCTGCCTGCGAGACGGCCCACGAGCTGGGGCTTCCCGTCATGGCGCACGTCGAGAGCACCGAGGGCGTCCGCGTGGCGCTCGAGGCGGGCGTCGACACGATCGAGCACGGCGCGCCCATGACGCCCGAGATTCTCGACCTGTATCGCGGCTCGGCCGGCACGCAGCTCCCCGGCCGCGCCCCGAGCCTTACGTGCACGATATCCCCCGCGCTCCCGTTCGTGCTTCTCGACCCCGAGAAGACGCACTCGACGGACGTCCAGAAGGTCAACGGTGACATCGTGTGTTCGGGCATCATCGGTGGGGCCCGCGAGGCGCTCGACGCCGGCATCCCGGTTGGCCTGGGCACGGACTCGAGCTGCCCTTACGTCACCCAGTACGACATGTGGCGCGAGGTTGCCTACTTTGCCAAGTACGTGGGCGTCTCGAACGCGTTTGCCCTGCACACGGCCACGCAGGTCAACGCGAGCCTCCTGGGCCTTGGGGACGTCACGGGCACCATCGAGCTTGGCCGCGACGCAGACATCCTCATCACGCGGAACAACCCGCTCGACGACCTCTCGGCCCTTCGCGAGCCGCTCCATGTGATGGCTCGCGGCGTTCTTGCGGACCGCCTGCACGTGAAGCGCAACGCCGAGCTCGACCGCGAGCTCGACTGGATCATGGGGCAGCCCGTCAAAAAGTAGGGGGATGGGTGGCTTCCCGCGCTTGCGGGCCGTTCGAGTACGACAATGCGCCGACCTGCGGTTCATTGCCCAGGTCGGCACTTTTTTGCACCAAAGTGCCCAAATCCTGTGAGATTTCTGACAGGTTTGCGTTTGACGGCGCGGGACTTTCTCGGCAACGAGGGCCCGGCCCGCCCCACGGCCCCATACCCTTCTCGCAACGAAGGCGGCGAATGCGCCATGGTGAGAGGAGAGGGCGATGGGTGTCGAGGCGCAGGTCGAGCGGGACGTACGCTCGGTGGCGGAGTACTGGGGGAGAAGGAAGCGCGAGTTCATAGAGGAGCCCGCCATGCTGTTCGAGCAGGTCGTGAGGCCCGCCATCTACTTCGAGCAGGACCCAGACCCGCTCGTAGAGATGCAGGTGAACGCCGCGTTCACGGAGTGGCTCCTGTTCGACTACGAGGCCGACGATGGCGAGACGCTGTTTGAGCGCTATACGCGCCGTCCTCCCGCCGGCACGAGCGAGACCCGCGTGGAGCGCCTTCGCCAGGTGGCGAGCACGCACCTGTTCTCGGAGTTCGCCATCGCGGGGAAGAACCCGGGTGTGGGCACGCTCGACTTGCTCGACATATACGACGGGACGCTGCGCTGCGTCCATGACGCGCGCCTCGCAAGGCGCAACGGCTGGGACAAGGGCACTGTCTCGCTGCGTCTGGCCTGCGTGGACGAGGCGTGGATGCCCGTGGGCCAGACCATCATGTATGACCGCTGCCTGTTCGACCCATCATGGGTACCCATCGAGGACGAGTGCGTGGGCTCGGGCGCGCGGCTGCTCGAGCTGGCTCATGACGTGTTCGGTGTCGACGGGTTGTATCGGGGGAGCGTGAACATGCGCCAGCTTGGGTGAGGGCCCGAGCGCCCCGCGCTCCAATCACGTATCATCGATGGGGCAAACAACCGGCTGCGCCGTCATCTGCGGGCGCGGCCTTAAGGGAAAGGGAGCGACATGGTCAAGGACATCGTGAAGGACGAGGAGTTCCTCAGCAAGCCGGCGGAGCCTGCCACCATCGAGGATGCCGAGGTTGCCCAGGACCTCATCGACACGATGGTCGCCACGGAGAACTGCGCCGGTCTCGCAGCGAACCAGATTGGCTCCACGAAGGCCATCATCGCGTTCGAGGGTGCCAACGGCCCGCAGGTCATGTACAACCCCAAGATCATCGCCTCCATGGCCCCCTACACGGCCACCGAGGGCTGCCTGTCGCTCGACCGCGACACGCAGGTGCGTCGCTTCCAGCTCGTGCGCGTGAAGTTCGACGCGCTTGTGAACGGCAAGTTCGAGTCGCGCACGCGCAAGTACTCCGGCTGGGTGGCCGAGGTCGTGCAGCACTGCGTCGACCACTGCGCCGGCAAGCTCGTCTAGCGCTGCGCCCTCTCAGCCTGCTTTATCGCGAGCGCTGCAAGTCAGACGCCATCGGGGCCGTTGGGGCCGCCAAAGTGTCCGATTTGCAGCGCTCGCGTAGTTTTCAACGTGGCCGAGGCGGGCGCCTAGTGGACGAACTTCCGCACAAAGAAGCGCTTCCAGCTTGCGTGGGGCTGGAAGCGAAACGGCGCGTCGAACCAGGTCGCCTTGTCCACGACGCTCTTCTCGTGCGTGAACGTCTCGAAGCTCTTGCGTCCGTGGTAGCTGCCCATGCCCGAGCTGCCCATGCCCCCGAATCCCATGTGGGACGTGGCAAGGTGCATGATCGTGTCGTTGACGCAGCCGCCGCCAAACGGCACGTCGCGCATGACGCGCTGGGCGAGCGCACGGTCGCCCGTGAACAGGTAGAGGGCAAGCGGCGTCGGGCGCTCCTCCACGAAGCGCAGTGCCTCGTCCAGGCTGTCGTAGGCGATGACGGGCAGCACGGGGCCAAAGATCTCCTCGCCCATGACGGCGTCCTCGGGCGTTACGTCGTCCATGATGGTGGGCTCGATGCGCAGCGTCTGAGCGTCGCCGTGGCCGCCCATCACGACCTTCTCCGGGCCGATGAGCCCCGTCACGCGGTCGAAGTGCTTGCGGTTGACCATCTTGCCGTATGAGGGGTTCGCAAGGGCGTCGGCACCGTACATCTTGCGCGTCTCCTCGCGGATAAGGCCGATGAGCTCGTCTTTTATGCTGCGGTCAACGAGGACGTAATCGGGTGCCACGCACGTCTGGCCCACGTTGAGCCACTTGCCGAAGGCGATGCGCCGCGCCGCGACGCGCAGGTTGGCACTGCGCTCGACGATGCAGGGGCTCTTGCCGCCCAGCTCGAGCGTCACGGGCGTGAGGTGCTCCGCGGCCCGGGCCATGACGAGCTTGCCCACCGCGACGCTGCCGGTGAAGAAGATGTTGTCCCAGCGCTGGTCGAGCAGGGCCTCGTTCTCCGCGCGCCCGCCCTCGACCACGCTCACGAGCTCGGGCTCAAAGGCCTCCTCGCAGATCTGGCGTAGCACCGCGGAGGAAGCCGGAGCATAGGCGCTCGGCTTCACGACCACGGTGTTACCTGCGGCGAGCGCTCCCGCGAGCGGCTCGAGCGTGAGCAGAAACGGGTAGTTCCACGGCGCCATGATGAGCGTGACGCCGTAGGGCACGCGCTCGACGCGGCTCGTGGCCACGGCGTTTGCGAGGTCGGTTGCGCGCAGACGTGGCCGTACCCAGCGCGAGACGTGGCGCTCTTGGTAGCGAATCTCGGAGAGCGAGAGGCCCGTCTCGCACATGTAGCCCTCGTCGGCGGACTTGCCGAGGTCCTCGTGCAGCGCGCGGGCGATGTCTGCCTCGTGCGCCTGGACCGCCGCACGCAGCCTCGCGAGAGCGGCACGGCGCGAGGCCACGTCCATGGTGGCGTGGCTCATGAAGTACGAGCGCTGGCGCTCGACCAGCTTCGCTATCTGCTGCTCGTTCACGCGAGGGCCTCCTCGTCTACCGATGGGGATGTCAATGGGGACGGGTTCGTTTGACATGGCAATGGGGACGGGTTCGTCTGGCACGTGCCCGGCTCGTCCGCGAAGCGACCGCCCGCCACGACACGATACATGTGCTCGAGCGCCGTCCGGTCCCACAGCACGGGGACGGGGTAGAGGGGGTTTGCCTCGGCGTCTGCGTGGGCAGCCATGACCTCAAGGTCCTCGGCACGGATGCCGTCGAGGTGCACAGGAATGCCGAGGCGCGCGTTCATGCCGTCCACCCACTCGATGAAGGCGGCGGCCGCCGCGTCGTCCGTCTCGCTTACGGTCGCAATGCCCGCGTGCCGGGCGAGAATCGCGAGCTTGGGGGCCGCGGCGCTGCCGTAGGCGCGCAGCACGTGCGGCAGGATGACGGCGTTTGCCAGGCCGTGGGGGATGCCGTACCTGCCGCCGAGGCTGTGGGCGATCGCGTGGACATAGCCCACGTATGACTGGGTGAAGGCAATGCCTGCCTCGTAGGAGGCCGTGAGCATGTTGCGCCGAGCGGTCTCGTCCCTGCCGTTCTCGTAGGCGGCGAGCAGGTTGTCATGGATGAGGCGAACGGCGTCCAACGCCATCTCGCGCGTGTGGCGCGTCGTGCTGCGGCCGATGAACGCCTCGACCGCGTGCGTGAGCGCGTCCATGCCCGTCTGCCCCGTGATGGACGCGGGCAGGCCCGCCGTGAGTCGCCAGTCGTGAACGGTGACGCTCGGGATGAGGGCGAAGTCGTTGATGGGGTACTTGTAGTGCGTCTTCTCGTCTGTGATGACGGCGGCGAGCGTCACCTCGCTGCCGGTGCCGGCCGTGGTGGGAATGGCTATGAGCAGCGGCAGCTTGCGGTGAACGCGCAATAGACCGCGCATGGAGCCCACGCTCTTGCGCGGCTGGGCAACGCGCGCGCCAACGGCCTTTGCGCAGTCCATGGACGAGCCGCCGCCAAAGCCGATGATGGCCTGGCAGCCGTTTGCGTGGTAGAGCGCGAGTGCCGCCTCCACGTTCGCAACGGTGGGATTGGCGACCGTCCCGGAATAGACGGTGTGCGCAATTCCCGCGCGGGCGAGGGCATCCTCGAGCCCGTGTGTGAGCCCGATGCGGGCGATGCCCGGGTCCGTGACGAGCAGGACGGATTTGACGCCGCGGCTCGAGAGCTCGGCGGGCACGGCCTCGACCGAGTCGAGGATGGTGGGCTCGCGGTAGGGTAGGACGGGCAGCACGATACGAAACGCCGCCTGGTAGGTGCGGCACCAGGCCTTGCGAAGTGGATTCATCTGTCTCCTTACGTGGGACATTGGGGACGGGTTCCTTTGTCCCGTCCGGGCATAACGATAGGGCTGAGATGTTGAGTAGTCAACAAATGTCATGCAAGACGCCACGCAAAGCACCACGCAACCATCGCGCGTCTGAGTGCCGCTCGCGTGCCAATGCTGTTCTCGGCCCAAACGTGCGGCAAAAGTTCAATTTAATGTGCTACCGTGAACGCTAAATTGAACCACAGACCCAAATAGTTCAATTTCAACCTACGTTGGCCATTGAAATTGAACTCGTGCAACCAGATTTGGAGAAGCGCATGGAGCAAGACGGGTTCTCCGGACGTCTCAGACACGCCATGGACGAGGCGGGCCTCAAGCAGGCAGACCTCGTCCGCATGGCGTTCCAGCGCGGGGAGAAGCTGGGAAAGAGCCAGCTCAGCCAGTATGTGAGCGGCAAGGTCAGGCCACGCCAGGATGCGCTGACACTGCTCGCCGGCCTTCTCGGCGTCTCCGTGGACTGGCTCGCGGGCCAGCCGGAGGCCTCGGCAGACGCCAAGCCCCATGTTCAAGTTCGCAACGAGAGGGAGCGCCCCATGAGAGAGTTCAAGAAGTCCTCGAAGCTCGACCACGTCCTGTACGACGTCCGCGGCCCCGTCGTTGACGAGGCAGCCCGCATGGAGGCCGAGGGCGAGCGCATCCTCAAGCTCAATATCGGCAACCCCGCCCCGTTCGGCTTCCGCACGCCCGACGAGGTCGTGAAGGACATGCGCCAGCAGCTCACGGACTGCGAGGGCTACTCCGACTCGCGCGGCCTGTTCTCCGCGCGCAAGGCCATCATGCAGTACGCCCAGGTTAAGGGCCTGCCCAACGTGCAGATGGAGCACATCTACACGGGCAACGGTGTCTCCGAGCTCATCCAGCTGTCCATGCACGCCCTGCTCGACGACGGCGACGAGATCCTCATCCCCAGCCCCGACTACCCGCTGTGGACGGCCTGCGCCACGCTTGCCGGCGGCCACCCCGTGCACTACCTGTGCGACGAGCAGTCCGAGTGGTACCCCGACATCGCCGACATGGAGTCCAAGGTCACGGACCGCACGAAGGCTCTCGTCATCATCAACCCCAACAACCCCACGGGCGCCGTCTACCCGCGCGAGGTGCTCGAGCAGATCATCGAGCTCGCGCGTCGCCACCAGCTCATGATCTTCTCCGACGAGATCTACGACCGCCTGTGCATGGACGGCGTCGAGCACGTCTCGATTGCCTCGCTCGCGCCCGACCTGCCCTGCGTCACGTTCTCGGGCCTCTCGAAGAGCCACATGATCGCCGGCTACCGCATTGGCTGGATGATCCTGTCGGGCAACATTCGCTGCATGAGCGACTTTTTGCTGGGCGTCAACATGCTGTCCAACATGCGCCTGTGCTCCAACGTCCCCGCGCAGTCCATCGTGCAGACGGCGCTGGGCGGCTACCAGAGCGTCGAGACGTACGTGCGACCCGGCGGCCGCGTGTACGACCAGCGCGACTTCGTCTACCGCGCGCTCAACGAGATCGACGGCGTCACGGCCGTGAAGCCCAAGGCGGCGTTCTACATCTTCCCGAAGCTCGACGTGAAGAAGTTCAACATCCACGACGACGAGCAGTTCGCCCTCGACCTGCTGCATCAGAAGAAGATCTTGGTCACGCGCGGCGGCGGCTTCAACTGGGACCAGCCGGACCACTTCCGCGTGGTCTACCTGCCGCGCATCGACGTCCTCGCCGAGTGCATGGACGACCTCGCCGACTTCCTCTCCACCTACCACCAGGAGTAGCCCACGTGAACAGGGGGCGTCCCCCTGTTCACGCATGACGAGTGCCGGGGTTCGCGCAGCGTCGCGGGCCCCGGCACTTGGCGTTTCGGTGAATGTGGGCGCGCAGCCACGTTCTCCCAGCTTGGGCCTTAAACTAATCCGCTGGTGCCGGGCGCCCCGGAAGGGGCAAGGAGACGAACGACATAGATGATCTGAGTTGAGGAATCCGGCATGGGGCGCAGGCGCGCCCGCAGAGCGCCTTGGATGGCGCAAGAAGGAGACATGATGTCCCAGTTCGAGAATGACGAGACGCTAGACGAGACCACGACCGAGGTCGTGGAGGAGACGGCTGAGGCCGAGGCCGTCGAGAACGAGTCCGAGAACAACGCCGAGGCCGAGGCCAGCGAGCCCAAGGCCGAGGAGAAGGCCGCCGAGCAGACCGACGCCAACGACGTCCTGTTCGACAAGGCCAACAAGGCAGCCCGCCTGCTCCGCTGCCGCCGCGCCGTCATGCGCCGCGAGCAGGAGGAGAAGGGCGGCAAGGCGAGCGCCCTCGTGCGCGCGCTCAAGCTCCTGCAGCTCAAGCCGAAGATGGAGCAGAAGGAGATGTCCGAGCTGCTCGGCATGCGCCTTCGCGAGCTCGACGCCATGATGGCCGAGGCCGAGAAGAACGACATCGTCGCCCGCGTGGAGCCGGCCGAGCCCGACATGCGCAAGGTCGTCATCATGGCCGACGAGGGCGCCATCGAGCGCGCCGAGGCCTTTGAGCGCAAGGGCGAGGACCTCGTCCCCGGCCTTGGCGAGGACGACATGGCCCAGCTCAACGCCCTTCTCGACAAGGTGATTGACCCCCTCGTCGCCCTCGGCCTTGACGAGGACCGCGAGGAGCGCGGTGGCTTTGGTGCCAAGCGTGACGACCGTGGCGGCCGTGGCGGCTTCCGCGGCAACGACCGCGGCGGCGACCGTGGCGGCTTCCGCGGCGGCAACGACCGCGGTGGCTTTGGCAGCCGTGACAGCCGTGGCGGCGACCGCGGCGGCTTCCGTGGCAACGACCGCGGCGGCGACCGTGGCGGCTTCCGCGGCGGCAACGACCGTGGTGGCTACCGTGGTGGCAGCGACCGCGGCGGCTTCCGCGGCAACGACCGCGGTGGCGACCGCGGCGGTTATCGTGGCGGCAACGATCGCGGTGGCTACCGTGGCGGCAGCGACCGTGGCAACGACCGCGGTGGCTACCGTGGCGGCAACCGCTACTAAGGTCTAGCGAAGCCAGGTCTCGAACCTGGGTATAAGGTGCGAGGAGGGCGCTCGGTCATGCCGGGTGCCCTCCTCGTGCGTAAAGGGGAAGTGCTGTTTGCCATGACTGACTGGCTTTCGAGACTGTTCGTGAAAAACTACGGGCGCGTGAACGATCCCGACGTGCGAACCTCCTACGGTCTCATGGCCGGGGCGGTGGGCATCGTCTGCAACGTGGTGCTGTGTCTCGCGAAGAGCGCCATCGGCCTCATGTCGGGCTCCGTGTCCATCGTGGCAGACGCCCTCAACAACCTCTCCGACGCGTCGAGCAACATCGTGACGCTCGCCGGCTTCAAGCTGGCGAGCAAGCCTGCCGACAAGGGCCACCCCTATGGGCATGGGCGCTTCGAGTACCTGGCTGGCCTCGTCGTGGCCGTTCTCGTTGCGGCCGTTGGCCTCGAGCTCGTGCGCTCGGGCATCGAGCGCATCGTCGAGCCGCAGCAGGTGGAGTTCGGCCTGCCCGTCGTCGTGGTCATGCTGCTCTCCATCGCCGTCAAGGCGTGGATGATGGGCTTCAACCGCACGATTGGCCGGCGCATCGAGTCTGAGACGCTCGAGGCCACGGCCATCGACTCGAGAAACGACGTCATCACGACGCTCACGGTCCTGGCCTGCTCGACGCTCTCCTGGGCCACGGGCGTCCAGCTCGATGGCTGGGTGGCGCTGGGCGTGGGCGTCTTTGTGCTCGTGAGCGGCCTGGGCCTCGTGAGGGACACGGTGAACCCGCTTCTGGGCCAGGCGCCCTCCGACGAGGTCGTGAACCGCGTGCACGAGATCATCCTCGGCAAGCCCGGCGTGCTGGGCATGCACGACCTCATGATCCACGACTACGGTCCCGGCAGAAAGATTGGGAGCGCCCACGTGGAGATGTCCGCGAGCGGCGACCCGCTCAAGATCCATGCCGTGTTGGACGGCATCGAGAAGGAAGTGGAGCGCGAGCTTGGAATCGTGCTCACGCTCCACTATGACCCGATCGTGCTCGATGGCGTTCGCCCGCGCCCCGAGGGCAAGGGCAAGCTCATCGGCTAGCGGGCATGGCAAAGGGGACGGGTTCTTTTGTCATGCTCCCGCCGCCGGTGGCTGCCCCAACCGAGCCTGTCCCCAATGGCAGGGCCAGACCTGCCAAAAGAACCCGTCCCCAATGGCAGGTTAGAAGTTCAGGCGCTCCTCGATGACCTTCTTGAGCTCGTCGATGCCCGTGCCCTTGAGCGAGGAGACGAGCACGCTGCGGACGCTTTCGTCCACGCACAGCTGCTGGCGCAGAAGGTTCGCCTGCGCCACGCCCTTGGAGTGGCTGAGCTTGTCGGCCTTCGTGAACGCGATGGCGTAGGGGTGGCCGAGCGACTCTAGGTAGCCGATCATCTGGGCGTCCAGCGGGCTCGCGTCATGGCGGATGTCAACGAGCGCCACGACGAGCTTGAGGTTGCACTCGCCCTCGAAGTAGCCGTCCATGAGGTTGTCCCAGCGCTGCTTCTCGGCAGCGTTCACGCGCGCGTAGCCGTAGCCGGGCAGGTCCACGAAGTCCACGTCGCCGATGGCAAAGAAGTTAATCGTCGTGGTCTTGCCGGGCTTGGAGGAGACCTTCACGAGGTCCTTGCGGCCAAACACCTTGTTCATGAGCGAGGACTTGCCCACGTTCGAGCGGCCGACGAAGGCGATCTCGGGGCGGTCGTTGTGGGGGAGCTGCTCGGCGGTGCCGGCGCTCATCGTGAATTTCACGAGGTTGTAGTTGAGCATTGCTTCTCCGTTTCTGGTGCGCGGGCCGAGAAGACCGTTGCCCGCGCGCGGGGTTCACTATTGCGCGAGGTCCTCGACCGATCCGGCGCGGTAGGTCTTGAACACGGCCTCGCCCTCGTCCTGCGTGGCGTCCAGGTCCACGTCTGCCTCGATGCGGAAGTCGTTGTCGCCGTCGGCGTCGTGGAAGATCTGGGTCACGTGCCACACGTGGTCTGTGGCCTCGCGGGCCTCGTCAACGACAAAGTATGCCGTGGAGCGGGCGTCCGCGTCGAGCAGAATCTCGTCGTGCTCCTCGTGGAACCGCGCAAGGACGTCCCTCCAGCGGCGCTCGCCCATGCCAAACGGCTGGTCGAGGTCGCCGAGCGTGGGAATCTCCTCCGCGGCGAACAGGCGGACGCGGCGCCACAGGGCGTTTCGCACGAGGACGGTGAGGCCATGGCGGTCCCGCACGACGGCCTCCTCGGCTCCCGGGGGCAGCTGCTCGGCAACCTGGCCGGACGCCTCCCACTCGTCCACGAGGCTGGAGTCGGTCGTGCGGACGACGAACCCAAGCCAGGCAACGATGTCGTCGAGCCGCTCGGTGCGCTTGTCGAGCGGCACGGTCTTGTCGAGCACGCGCCAGGCGTCGGAGAGGTAGCGCAGGAGCGTCCCCTCGGAGCGCGAGAGCTTGTAGCGCTGCACGTAGGTCTTGAAGTCAGACATCGTCTCGAGCATGTCGCGCAGCACGGACTTGGGGCGCAGACAGTAGTCGCGTGCCCAGGGGACCTGCTCGCAGTACGTGGCGAACGCGGCGTCGAGCTCGGCCTCGAGCGGCTTGGGGTACGTGATGTCCTCGAGCTTCTCCATGCGTTCGTCGTACTCGATGCCCTGCATCTTCATCTCGGCGATGGCGCGGCCCTTTGCCTCGCGCTCCTGGGCGCGCAGCACCTGCCAGGGGTCCTCGAGCGTGGCCTCGACCATCGAGACGAGGTCCATGTCGTAGGTCTCGCTCTCTGGGTCGAGAAGCTCGAGCGCCGCGAGAAGGAACGGCGAGAGCGGCTGGTCGAGCGCGAAGTCCTCGGGAAGGTCCACCGTGAGTGAGTAGGACGCCGGGCTCGCGAGCGCGGAGCCTGCCGCGGCGGGGAGCAGCTCCGCGAGCTCGAGCGCGGCCTGCTCGTCCGTCTCGGTGGGGGCCACCTCCTTGCGGGTGATGACGCCCGCGTCCATGAGCGTGGCGTAGACCTCGTCGGCGCGGCCTACGAGCTTGGCCTTCTCGAGCGGGGTCTGCAGCGAGTCGGCGATGAGGTGCATGATGCGCGCGTGGGAGTCGCCGCCCTGCTCGGTCTCGGCGAGCACCATGGAGTGCGTGACGCGCATGCGCGGGGTGAGCGTCTCGGGCTCGGCTGCGCAGAGGTGCTCGAACGTATCCTTGTTCCAGTTCACGAAGCCCTCGGGCGGGCGCTTCTTCTTGACCTTGCGCTGCTTCTTGGGGTCGCCACCAGCCTTGAGCAGGGCCTTTGCGTTCTCAATCTCGTGCTCGGGGGCCTCGGCGATGACGCGTCCCTCCGTGTCGAAGCCGGAGCGGCCGGCGCGTCCCGCGATCTGGTGGAACTCGCGGGCGCGCAGGCGGCGCATACGGTGGCCGTCGAACTTGGTGAGCGCCGTGAGCAGCACGGTGTGGATGGGCACGTTGATGCCCACGCCCAGCGTGTCCGTGCCGCAGATGACGGGCAGCAGCCCCTGCTGGGCGAGCTTCTCGACGAGCAGGCGGTAGCGCGGCAGCATGCCGGCGTGGTGCACGCCCACGCCGCACGAGAGCAGGCGCTGGAGCGTCTTGCCAAAGGCGGTGGTGAATCGCGCGCCCTTGCAGGCTTGCTTCACGGCGTCGCGCTGCTCCTTGGTGGCCACGCCGTAGCTCGCGAGCGACTGCGCCGTGTTGAGTGCGGCGTCCTGGGCAAAGTGGACAATGTAAATGGGGGCGTCCCCGTTGCGAAGCGCCAGCTCCACGGTTGCCTCGAGCGGCGTGTCCACGTACTCGTAGGTGAGCGGCACCGGTCGCTCGGCGTCCGTGACCATGTCGACGGCGCGACCCGTCTGGCGCTCGAGCATGGAGCCTACGGACGAGACGTCGCCCAGCGTGGCGCTCATGAGCAGAAACTGCGTGTTGGGGAGTGCGAGCAGGGGTACCTGCCAGGCCCAGCCGCGGTCTGCCTCGCCAAAGAAGTGGAACTCGTCCATGGCCACGGCGGCAACGTCTGAGCCCTCGCCCTCGCGCAGCGCCTGGTTGGCGAGAATCTCCTCCGTGCAGCAGATGACGGGGGCGTCAGTGTTGATCTGGGTGTCTCCCGTGATCATGCCCACGTTGTCCTTGCCAAAGGCATCCACGAGGTCAAAGAACTTCTCGGAGACGAGCGCCTTGATGGGCGCGGTGTAATAGGCGCGCTTGTGCTGGCAGATGGCGAGGTAGCACAGGCCCAGCGCCACCATAGACTTGCCCGAGCCCGTGGGCGTGCCCAGGATGACGTGGTCTCCCGCGGCCAGGTCGAGAAGCGCCTCCTCCTGGTGCCCCCAGAGCTCCATGTCGCGGCTCGCGCACCAGTCCAGGTAGCGCTCGAGCGCCTCGTCTGCGCTGAGCGGCTCCTCGGGCTCGTAGCCGGGCCATGCCTCCGGATCGAACCATAGGTCTGGGACGAGCTCCCCAAGAGACCCCGGGGCAAAGGGGTCCGTGTCGTGCGCCTCAGTTGTTGCGTCTGCCACAATGCGTCCTTTGAGCTGCGATTGTATTCACGCGCTCTATCTTATCGGACGCCGGGACAAAAAAGGACCCGCAAAGGGGGCAGCCCCCTTGCGGGTCATGCGGGCGCTAGAAGCCCAGAAGGCTGCCGAGCCACTGGAAGAACGCGATGATGGAGTTCTCGCTTGTCTCCGAGCTGGCCTCGGCCTGCACCTGGGTGGACGTCGTGGCCTGCGCGGAGCTCGCCTGCGTGGCGCTTGCCTGCGTGGTCGAGCCCTGGTCGCCCATGCTCCACGTGGTGCTCGTGCCCATCTGCTCGTCAAAGTCGCTGCGGTCGATGAGGTCGTCGCCGAGCGTGCCCGCCTCGCTCGCGTCGTAGTCCGTCGAATACGAGTCGCACGTCACCGTGACGTCCGAGTCTCCCTGGACCACGGTCTGGCCGCCTGCCACGATGGTCACCGTGTTGCCGTTCTCGTCCACCACCTGGGCGCCGCTGGCGACGTTCAAGGCGGAGATGGTGCAGCTGTCCGTGACCACCCAGCTGCTCGTGCCGTCGACGTTGACCGTGATGGGCGCGCCGGACGTGGCTCCGTTGGCGTTGTCCGTGATGGAGGCACTGCCTGTCCAGATGCTGCCCTGCGTGAGGTGCAGGTCAACGCTGGAGATGGTGTCGGCCTCGATGTTG
Organism: Parolsenella massiliensis; assembly: GCF_900143685.1. Lineage (NCBI taxonomy): Bacteria > Bacillati > Actinomycetota > Coriobacteriia > Coriobacteriales > Atopobiaceae > Parolsenella > Parolsenella massiliensis. The sequence goes on from NZ_LT671675.1 coordinate 159,894, forward strand.
CCCGTAAGCTGCTGCTCGATGCCCGTGAACCTCACGGTGGCGCCGTTGCCGCCCGCCGTGCCCCAGTTGTTCGAGTCGTTGCCCACGGCCATGATGAGGTCAGCCGCGTCCGAGTCATAGTTGAGCGACGTCCGTGCGAGAACGACGTCGGCGCTCGTGTTCGTGAGGTAGAACATCGAGCCCGAGGTGATGGCGCTCTTGAGCGTGGAGTCCGCCGCCTGGAACGTCGCGGTCTCGCCCGTGGTGCTCTCGGCGTCTCCCGAGGTGGACTGGTAGATGATGATGCCGTTGGCCAGCGGGTCGCTCGCGGTCTTGTCGGTGTTCGTGCTCTCGAGCGTGGAGTTGTTGACGAGGATGGTGTTCAGCCCCTCAATGGCCGCGATCTGCGAGCCGCTCGCCGTGCCCGTGACGCCGCTTACCTCGATGTCTCCGGTGGAGTAGAGCAAGGGCGAGCCGGAGCCGGCCGTCGAGAGCGTGGAGTTCGTGAGGCTCACGCTGCCGCCGCCGCGGTCGGTGGCAACGGTGGCGCTGTGGTCGCTCTGCGTCGTGGCCGTGACCCCGTTGGCGATGATCGTGCCCCCGTACGTGGCGTCGAGGCCGCGGGAGTTGCCGGCCGTCGTGTCGATGCGCACGTCGTTGGCGTAGGCGGTTGCCGAGTCGGTGGCAAAGATCGCGTTGGAGCCCTCGCTGGTGGAGGAGAGCTCAGAGCCACTGACGGTGGCGAGCGAGCCCTCGCCCACGCTGAGCAGCACGGAGTTCACGCCATAGAAGTTGCAGTTGTCGCCGTTCGTGTCATCGCCGGACTTCGTGAGCGTGGTACCTGTGAGGGCAAGCGCGCCGCCGTTCTCGGCCAGGGCGGCGTTCTCGTCCACCTCGCTTGCGTCGAAGGACTCGCCATCGGAGGAGACCTGCGTGCCATCTGCGGTGATGGCACCGGAGTAGGTACCGCTGTAGTCAAAGCTCATCGTGTTGGCGCCGCCCGACGGGTTCGCGCCGTTGCCGGGGGCTCCGGTGGGCGCATCGCCAGAAGGCGGCTCGCCGGGCTGCCCGGCACCCTGGCTTGCGGACGCCTGGGGCGCCTGCTGGCTCTGGGCGGCAAGGGCGCTCGTGGGGACGGAGGCAAAGGCGAGCGTGCCGGCAAGGGCGATGACGCTCGTGCGGCGGATGAGGCGAGCGGCCGCCCCGTGGCCGAACGTGGACGTGCGGGCCGCGCCGGCGGCTTCGGGGTGACGGTGGTCGCCGCGCTGGGCGTTCGTGGTGGTGCTCATGGCTCCCCCTTTCGCATCAAGGCAGAAGATGTTTCTGTCTTGATGCGAGTCTCACCCAAGCGAAGCCAGTAAAAACGCTGGTCAGAGCAACTGCAAAAGCTATGCGCAACGCTTTTGAGATGCTGAAGCTGAGCTTTTGGGAAGCTGAAAAACAGCACGTGAGAACCGCCCGGAGCGGGCGTGCGCTAGCGGCGCGGCCGCTGCTGCGGCTCGCGGAGCCTGCGCTCGAGGCAGGCGGCGACGGCCGTGAGGCACATGACGATGACGTAGTAGATGACGGCCACAATGATGAACGGCTCGAACGCGCGGTACGTGAGCGCCTGCACGCTCTGGGCCGCGCGCATCATGTCCATGAGGCCGATCGTCGCCACGAGCGAGGAGCTCTTGAGCACGGTGATGACCTCGTTCACCAGGGCCGGCGCCACCGAACGAAGCGCCTGGGGGATGATGATGCGCGTCATCATCGTGACGTAGGGCAGACCCAGCGCGCGCGAGGCGTCGTACTGGCCACGGTCGATGCCCTCGATGCCGCCACGCAGTGTCTCGGAAACGGTGGCCGAGCCGTTGAGCCCCAGCGTGAGGACGCTCGCGGCAAACATCGAGATCTTGTAGCCCGTGAGCTGCGGCGTCGCAAAGTAGGCGATGAAGAGCAGCACGATGAGCGGAATGCCTCGGAAAATCGAGGTGTAGAAGTCGAGCACGAGGCGCAGGGGCCTGCAGGGGAGCACCTTGAGCACGGCGATGAGCGCCCCCAGGGCAAAGGCGAGCACGAGGGCGACCCCCGTCACCTCGAGGGTGACGGCAAGGCCGCCCCAGAACATGGACGCATATGGCTCAACGACCGAGAAGTTCATCGTGCGTTTCCCGCCGGCTTTTCCGTGCTAGTTGGCGGCGCTCACGACGCCGGTCGTGGGCTGGCCCGAGGCGCTCGTGTCATCGCCCCACTTGAAGTCCTCGCCCACGTACTGGCCAATGTAGCCATCGATCGTGCCATCGGCGAGCATCTCGGCGACGCAGGCGTCGAACGCGCCCACGAACGAGGCGCCCTTCGTGGCCATGATGCGGTAGACGCCCACATAGTCCTTCGTCTCGGCGCGATCGAGGAAGCCCAGGACGAGGCCCTCGTTGGCGTCGCGCATGGACTGGCCCTCGGCGCCGTCGCACAGGTAGGCGTCGATGCGGCCGGCGAGGACCTCCTGCAGGCACTGGCCACCGCCGTCGTAGGTGTGGATGTCGCCGTCGGGCAGCACCGCGGAGATGAACTTGTTCTGGACGGTGCCGGTGGTGCAGGCGATGGACTTGCCCTTGAGATCGTCGATGGTCTTGACCTCGTCGCCCATCGTGAGGACGCCCACGAGCGGCTGGTAGTAGCCACGCGTGAAGTCATAGGTCTGCTCGCGCTCGGGGTTGGAGGACATGGCCATGGTGAACGACGTGTCGCTGCTCTGGACCGAGGCGAGCGTGGCGGCGAACTCCTGTGGCTCGAAGTCGTAGGTGAAGCCGAGGCGGCTGGCCATCTCGTCGGCAATGGCGATGTCAAGGCCAACGACCTTCTGGCTGCCGTCGGACTGAACCTCGAGGTAGCGGTAGGGGGCAAAGGCGTCGTCGCCCACGAACGTGAGGTGGGTGCCGGAGAGGTCTGCGGCGGCGGTCGTCGTGGCGGCCTCGGTCGTGGCGGCCTGCTGGGACTGGCCGCAGCCGGCAAGCGCGAGCGGGGTGAAGGCCGCGCCGGCGGCCATGAGCTTGAGGAAGCCGCGGCGGTCGATGCCGTTGGGCGTGGTGTGGCTGGAGTTCATCTGATTCCTCTCGTTGGGTGCAGGCTTTCTATCATAGCCCAGCGCTGAAGGGGGATTACCCTGCATGGCTCGCCCGTGGCCGTATTGCCATGCCCAAGACGTATGGGAGGCCCGCGCGAAGAGGCATTGGCGCAGGCGGTGGCCGCGTGCTTCAATTTAGGTGACGTAGTGTCATTTAGTTGTCACGGAGAAGGGAACGAACATGGCAAAGACCCTGGTGGCATTCTTCAGTGCGAGTGGCAAGCCTGGGTCTGTAGGGGACTGGCATTGACGATGGACGGGCCTGCGTACGGTACGCCCAGAGCAAAAGGGCGGCGGCTCGCCATGTGCGGGCCGCCGCTCGTCCTTACTCTGCGAGGAGAAACTCCCCGAGCTGGGCCGGGTCGCGGAAGAACGGGACGCCCTCCACGCACGGCCCGTGCGTGCCCGAGAAGTCCACGAGGGCAAAGTCCATGCCCGCGGCCGCCGCAGCCGCAGCGTCACCGGGGGCGTCGCCCACGTAAATACACTCGCCGGGCTCCCTGCCGGTGCGCTCGCAGTAGAGCAGCAGCGGGTCGGGGAGCGGCTTGCAGCGCAGGGGCGTGTCGTCAGCGATGACGATGGTGGGGAAGCGAGTGGCGAGGTTGTACTGGGAGAAGAACCGGTCCATCTCGGTGCGATCGCGCGAGGTGACGATACCGAGCCCGAGCCCCGCCCTCGTGAGGTCGTCAAGGAGCTCCTCGACGTCGTCGAACCAATAGGTGGAGGGGGCAAGCTGGGCGTAGTGCTCGACCCAACGCGGCATGAAGGTGCCATCGTCCGTAATGCCGAGTCTCTCGAGCCCGGTCTCGTTCGAGACGCCAAGGGCACCGTGGCACTGCTCGACTGAGCGCGTGAGGCCAAAGTCTTTCGCCGTGAGCTGCCAGGAGCGCAGCACGGCGTCCTCCGTGTCCACGAGCGTGCCGTCTAGGTCAAAGACGATGTGCGTGTGTTGCATGCTGCCTCCCGTTGGATTTCGGAGCTGTCTTCCCGGGCAAAGCCCACTCGCTCCCTCTGCGAAAATGTTGCAATCTTCCAAATTCCCTAACCAAGACGATAACGACATCAAAGGCAGAATTCTTGGAATAACGCGCCGAGTATTTGGAGAAATACGACATATCGTTAGAGGGACCGCAGGGGAGTGGAGACGGCATGATTAGGTGCCCCAACATCATCGAGACGCTTGCAAACGGGCGCGAGCGCCATGCCCACGGGACGGGGCGCTTTCCCTGTGCCGCGTTTGGCGGCTCGCTCTCCGACTTCCTCGGCGGTGGCGTCGAGCTCCACTGGCACCCCGACTTCGAGTTCTTCGTGCTCGATGAGGGTAGTGCGTCGCTCGTGCTCACAGATGGCGAGTGCAAGGTGGCCGAAAGCGACCTCGTGCTCGTGAACTCCAACGCCATCCACTCGATGACGCCGCTCGATGGCTGCGCCGGGGCGTTTCGCTCCATCGTGTGCGACCCATCGGTGCTTGCCGGAGATGTCGGCGGCGTCATCGCCGAGCGCTACATTGGCCCACTTGCCCGCTCGGGCAGCACGGCGTGGCTCCTTCCCGCTGCTACGCACGAGGCGGAGCTCGCGGCCTTCGAGGCAGCCTACTCGGCGCTCGAGGAGGAGCGAGCGGGCTTTGAGCTCACAGTTCGCTCTGGGCTCTCTGCCATCGTGTCCAGGGTCATCCTCGATGGGGGAGCGTCCGTCTCCCGCCGGTCCTCCAGCCAGCAGAGTACGCTGCGCCTCATGCTCGAGCTGATCTCCTCCGCCTATGGGCGTCGTCTCACGGTGGAGGACATAGCCGCTGCCGGCGGCGTGTCCGTGCGCGAGTGCCAGAGGATCTTCTCGTGTCTGCTTGGCCAGACGCCGGGGGAGGCCCTTCTCGCGCGGAGGGTGTCGGTGGCGCGTAGCCTGCTTGTCTACGGCGACGAGCCCATGGCAACTATCGCCCAGGCCTGCGGTTTCTCGGACCAGGGCTACTTCTCAAAGCAGTTCAAGCGCGTCTGCGGCTGCTCGCCTCGCGAGTACCGCGCCCGCGCCCAACGGTGACGAGCCTGAGGTGCTTGCGTAAGCTAACGGTAGGGTTGCGCAGGGTATCCCGTGCTCGGGTATCATCAACGCACCATCGAAGGCAGGGGAGGACACATGGAGAGCGAAGACGGCTGGAGCGTTCGAGGACTTGCCAGGCAGCTCTATGACCTTGTGCGTCAGAACAAGCGGCTCGTCGTCGCATCTGTGTGCGCAATCGTGTTCCTGGCCCTTCTCGAGGACGTCATGACCGTCGAGTCCATGAAGCTCGACCGCGCCGCCTACTGGCTCATCGTCCAGCACCTTCGCACGCCCATGCTCACGCCCATCATGGAGAGCTTCTCGGCGCTGGCAACTCCCGTGACGCTGCTTGCCCTGCTCGTTGCCGTGGCCGCGTTTGCCCCAGGGCGCAGGCCGGGCTGGTGCTGCGCGGTGAACCTTGGGTTGGTCGTCCTCATCAACCAGGTACTCAAGTTCATCATCCAGCGTCCCAGGCCAGACGGCTTCAGGCTTGCGGCGGCAACCGGCTTTAGCTTCCCGTCGGGGCACTCCATGGTTGCCATGGCGTTCTTTGGGCTGCTCGCCTGGTTTGTCTGGCGCTACGAGAAGGATCGCCGCCAGCGCGCCCTTCTGCTCATCGCGCTTGCCTTCATCATCTTCATGGTGGGCCTGAGCAGGGTCTATCTTGGCGTCCACTATGCAAGCGACGTCATTGGCGGCTTCTGCCTGTCCATCATCTGGCTGGCGCTCTACACGAGGCTTGCCGTGCCGCTCTTCCTGGGAAACGAGGACAGGCCCCTGGGTTAGGGGCCTGTCGGGTTCACGCTATGGTTGGGGCGGTGGGGCTGCCTACCTGGAGGCCCTCTCCGTCACCGCAGCGGCCGAGATGCGCCATGAGCGGCCCTTCTTGTGCGCCGGAAGCTCGCCGGACTCGATGAGCTTGTAGATCGTGGGCCTGCTCACGCCAAGGATGGCCGTGGCCTGGTCCACGCTGAGCGTGTCACCGGTGTTCTGCGTGGCCGCCGGCGCGGGCGCGTCGGGCTCGGGGGCGCTGGCAGCGGGCTCGGGGGCCACCGCCGTGTCCTCGCCGGCCTCGGGCGCGGGCGTCTCGCTGACCTCGGCCTGCTCCTCGATGGCCTTCTCGGAGCGCTTCCTGCCCCTCTTGGGCTTCTCGGCGCCCTTGTCCTTCTCGGCCTGCTCCTTTGCCTTGGCGCGAGACCTGCGCCCGGGCTTCACGTCTGCGTTCTTCTCGGGCTCCGGCTGCTCGGCGGGCGCGTCCTGCTCGCTCTCGGGCTCGGGGCTGACGCTACCGGCCTCTACCTCGCTTCGCTGGTCCTTTGCCTTGCGGCTGCGGCGGCGCTTGGGCTTTTCAGCCTGCTCGCCCTTCTCGGGCTCGGCAGTCTCGCTGGCCTCGGGTTCCGGCTCCGGTTCGGGCTCCTCGACGGGGCGCTCCACGTGCGTGCTGGCCCAGGCGGTGACGACGCTGCCCACGCACTGCTCGTCCACGGCGCCACGGGCGTCCGCGGCATCCATGGACTCGTAGACGGCGGCAAGCGCGGCGTCGACGCCCTCGTCGATGGCGCCGCAGGAAAGCGCAAGCTCGTTGAGCTTCTCGCAGGTGCCCAGCGGGTCAGTGGCAAGCTGCTCGATCGCACTGTCCGGGATGACCTCGCCGGCGCCTTCGATTGCGGCGACGAAGATCGATACGAGGCGGCCAAGCGCCTCGGAGGTTTCTGTTCTCATGGGCTTGCGCCCTCCTGTTCTCGTGATTGCTTCCGGGCTCACCCTGTTGTCTGGCATGCTCGCTCGAGCCCGTCCAAAAGCACAGGTAGAGAATAGCATGCCAGGGCTTGCGTCCCGTAGGTCCTTATGACTGCAGATAGCTGCTCAAGAGCGTGGTGATTCCCCGCATGAACGCGCCGTCTTCTGGAAGGTGGGCAAGGACGGTTGGCCTACGTGCCTCGAGGTCATAGGCCCTGACCTGTTCGGTGACAACGTAGCCGTAGGCCTCGTCGAGGGTGTCTGGCAGCGCAACGTGCAACGGGAAGCCGTTTGATGCGGTTGTTATGAGGCAGACGAGGGCCATTGACGTCATGAGGTTGAAGTTGTCCGAGCTTACGACAAGCCCAGGCCTGCGTCCGCGCGGCTCATGCCCCGTCGATGGGCTGAAGTCGAACTCGACGACGTCTCCCTTTCTGAGTGGCATGGCTACCAGAGCTCCCTGCCGGCTGCCCTGCCGGGGTCGATGAAATCGGGCTCCGGCCCGTCGTAGCCCTTCATAAGGCCCTCGAGGGTCCATGGGCGCTCGTGAGCGGTGATGGTGATGACGCCGGGCCTGGGGACGTCGATGTCCACGGCATCGCCAATCTCCATGCCCGCAATCGAGCGCAGCTCCTTGGGCAGGATGACCGCGGCACTGTTGCCGAGCTTCTTGACGGTTGAGTTGTACATGAGCATCACCGCGAGCGTGTCGGGGGCCTGTTGTGATGACAATGTACCATCTTGTAATAACGCGTTATAACATTGTGTGCCGCCACCGGTGACCTCAGTGCTCATCTCGTCCTCCTCTCTCGAAGTGGAGCCAAGGCTACCAGCCCTGAGAGAGACAGAACCTGACGGGAATCCAACGCAAACCTAACAGCCGGGCTTGTTCGCGAAGCGCCCTCAAAACCCGTCGGCGAGAGGCTGCCATGGCTACCGCGAGTGTCGTTTATCAACATAACCACGATGCAAAACTGCCCCGCAGGCCCACGCACACAGTCCACGCGCACAACCGCGCACAAGAAAGGGCCCCGCACGAAGCGAGGCCCCAAATCAGCTCTATGTCGCGCCTGCTACCCAAGCAGCATACGGTCGTTCGCGAGCTCTCCGCCCGAGACCTCCTCGAACTTCTGCAGCAGGTCGGGCACGGTGAGGCGCTTCTTCTCCTCGCCCTGGACGTCATAGATGACGTTGCCCTCGTGCATCATGATGAGGCGGTTGCCCAGGCGAATGGCGTCGTTCATGTTGTGCGTGATCATGAGCGTGGTGAGCTTGCGCTCGCTCACGATCTGCTCGGTGAGGTCGAGGACCTTCTTGGCCGTCTTGGGGTCAAGGGCCGCGGTGTGCTCGTCGAGCAGCAGCAGCTTGGGGTTCGTGAGCGTGGCCATGAGCAGCGTGAGCGCCTGGCGCTGGCCGCCAGACAGCAGGCCCACCTTGGCGGACATGCGAGACTCTAGGCCCAGGTCAAGCGTGGCGAGGAGCTTCGGGTACTCGGCCTTCTCCTCGGCCGAGATGCCCCAGGCAAGGGTGCGCCTCTTGCCGCGGCGCTTTGCCAGCGCGAGGTTCTCGGCAATCTGCATGTCGGCAGCGGTGCCGCGCATGGGGTCCTGGAACACGCGGCCCAGGAACTTGGCGCGCTGCGGCTCGGTCATCTGCGAGACGTCCGTGCCGTCGAGCTCGATGGTGCCCGAGTCCAGCGGGTAGACGCCGGCGATCATGTTGAGCAGCGTGGACTTGCCGGCTCCGTTGCCGCCGATGACGGTGACGAAGTCGCCCTCGGCAAGCTCGAGGTTGACGCCCGTGAGCGCGCGCTTCTCGGTCACGGTGCCCTTGTTGAACGTCTTCTTGACGTGAGAGAGCTTGAGCATGGTTGCCATTACTCCTCATCTCCCTTCGTGTACGAGCGGCGTCTGCGCGAGCGTTCGCACACCACGGGGATGCACAGCGCCAGGGCCACGATGATCGCGGACAGGAGCTTCATGTCGTTTGCGTCCATGCCCATCTGCAGCACGATGGCGCGGATGAGGAAGTAGATGATCGAGCCCACGACGGCCGAGACGAGCCTCGTGGCGAACTTGGAGAGACCGCCGGGCAGCAGGCGACCCAGCACCTCGCCGATGACGATGGCGGCAAGGCCGATGACGATGGCGCCGGTGCCCATGCCGATGTCGGCGTACTTCTGCTGCTGGCAGATGAGGCCGCCGGACAGGCCAACGAGTGCGTTGGAGAGCGTGAGGGCGATGACCTTCGTGGTGTTTGTGTTGACGCCCAGCGCGCGGATCATGGCCTCGTTGTTGCCGGTGGCGCGCAGCGCGCTGCCAATCTCGGTGCCAAAGAACCAGTACAGCGCGGCGACGATCACCACGGCAACGACGAGGCCCACGATGATGGCGCACACGTTGGCGGGAAGGCCCGTGGCGTCGCCGATCTGGGTGAACACCGTGTCGTTCGTGAGCAACGGCGTGTTCGACTTGCCCATGATGCGCAGGTTCACCGACCACAGACTGATCTGCGTGAGGATGCCCGCGAGGATGGCGGGAATCTCGAACGCCGTGGTGAGGAAACCCGTGACCGCGCCGGTGAGCGCGCCCGCGAGCATGGACGCCACGATGGCGAGCGCCGGGTGCACGCCGGCAACCACGAGCACGGCGCACACCGCGCCGCCGGTGGCGAAGCTGCCGTCGACCGTAAGGTCTGCGATGTCGAGCAGCTTGTAGGTGATGAACACGCCGAGCACCATGATGCCCCACAGGATTCCCTGGGAGACGGCGCCGAGCATTGCTGTCAGCATGACGTTCCTTCCATTCAAGCGCGCCCCGGCGGGTGCCTACCCACCGGGGCGCGCAACGCACTACTCGCTTCAGTTTAGCGTGAGCGGGCCAGCCATGGGCTCCGCAGGCGTGCGACCCACGGGCAACTAGGCGTCGAGCACGGAGAGGTCGATGCCGAGGGCCTCGGCCATCTCCTCGTTCTTGATGACCTGGAGCTGGTCGCCCGACTCGGTCTGGATCGCCATGTTGGCGGGGGTGTCCTCGCCCTTGAGGATCTTGACGGCCATCTCGCCGGCCATCTTGCCAAGCTCCTTGTAGTCAATGGAGACCGTGCAGATGCCCATGCCCATGCACATGTTCTCTTCGCCGGTGATGAAGGGCAGCTTGCCCTCCTTGGCGATCTGGCCCACCTGGGCGGCCGCCGCGGCGATGGTGTTGTCGGTGGGGGAGTAGCCGGCGTCGACCTTGCCCACCATGGACTCCACGACGCTCTGGACCTCGTTGGAGCTCGAGACCGTGAAGCGCTCGGTGGTGAGGCCGGCCTTGTCGCAGGCGGCCTCGGCCATCTCGATCTGGAGCTGCGAGTTGGACTCGGCGGTGCAGTAGAGCATGCCGATGTGCTTGGCGTTGGGCAGCACCTTCTGGAGCATGGCGATCTGGTCGTCCACGGGGTTCATGTCAGACGTGCCGGTGAGATTTCCGCCGGGCTTGTCGTTGTCGGCCACGAGGCCCGAGGCGGCGTAGTCGGTGATGGCGGAGCCCACGATGGGGATGTCGCTCGTGGCCGCGGCAACCGCCTGCGCGGCGGGCGTGGCAATGGCGAAGATGAGGTCGTCGCCATCGCCAACGAGCTTGGAGGCGATGGTGGCGCAGGCGCTCTGGTCATTGTTGGCGTTCTGCTGGTCAATGCTGTAGCTGAGGCCGGAGGCGTCGAGGGCCTCGACGAAGCCCTCGTTGGCGGCGTCGAGGGCGGCGTGCTGCGTGATCTGCAGGACGCCGATCTTGTAGGTCTTGTCGCCGGAGGCGCTGCTGGAGCCAGAGCCAGAACCGCCGCACGCGGAGAGCGCGAGGGCGGCGATGCCGGCGGAGCCGGCCAGGAACGTGCGCCTGGAGATGGAGTTCATGGGTCCCCTTCCTTTGCGCGCGGATCGGCGGACGGTGGCACTACGATGCAAACCCGCGCATCTCTATTGGTAGTTGAATACTACCTGCTGCTTTTGCGCGCCCTGCCAGCGCGTTGGCTTTGCGCAGCGGGGCGAAACCACTTTGTAACGTTTGGATGCGCCAGTGTTCAGAGGCCGGCCGTGCCCTATGCCTCAGGAAGCCTGTCGCAGTTCACGGGCCGGTAGAACAGCTCGCGAAGACGCTCGGGCTCGCGCGTCTGGCCCAGGGCCCACATCGTCTTGGCTACGAGCGCCTCGCAGGTCATGTCGGCGCCCTTGAGGATGCCAGGGTGCTCGGCATACGCGCGGCCAACCTCGTAGACGCCCAGGTCAAGACCCTCCTCCGGGACCTGCGTGGTCACCACGAGCGTGCGGCCGGAGTCAACCCAGCCAAAGATGGCGTCGTGCAGCGTGTCGGGGATGCCGCCAATGCCGAACGTCTCCAGGATGATCGCGTCGTAGTCGCGGCGAAGTAGCTCGAAGACGGAGGGGTTTACCTCGGGCGTGAGCTTGAGCACGAACACGCGCTCGTCAAGGTCGTGGTACACGCGCGGCTCGCTTGCGGCGCGCGCGTCCCCAGAGCCGGCCGGCGCCGTGCGGATGATCCGGTCGTTGCGGATGAGCGCCAGCTCCGGGTAGTTGACGCTCGTAAACGCGTTGAAGCTCATGGTGCGCTGCTTGCGGGCGCGCGTGCCGGCCACGACCTTGCCGCCAAACACCACGGCCACGTCGTGCGAGTCTGGGTCCGTTGCATACAGCACGCTCTGGTAGAGGTTGATGCGTGCGTCCGTGAACGGGCTGCCCATGGGCTGCTGCGAGCCGGTGAGCACGATGGGCCGCGGGCTGTCCTGGATGAGGTAGGAGAGTGCCGCGGCCGTGTAGGCCATCGTGTCGGTGCCATGCAGCACCACGAAGCCGTCGTAGTCCTCGTACTGGGCGAGAATGGCATCCCCAATGGCCTGCCAGTCCGCCGGACGCATGTTAGTGCTGTCGATGTTCATGGGCTGCACGATGTCGATGTCGGCAAGCTCGGCGGCCTGCGGCACGTAGCCGGCAAGCTGCTCGCCCGTGAGCTGCGGCGTCAGGCCGTTGCCGTCCTCGGCCGAGGCGATGGTGCCTCCCGTGGCAACGAGAAGGATGCGGGGCTTGGTCATGAGGCGTCTCCCTCCAGGTAGTCATGCATCTCGCGGGCCATACGCGTAAGCTCGCGGCGCGTGTCCTCGCGGCGGAACGGCTCGCCGATCCCAAACGGGTGCTCGAGCAGCTCAAGCACGTAGCCCTGCTCGCGCATGATCGCGCGGCTCTCGGCGAACGCAAGCTCAAACGCAAAGCAGCAGAAGCTTACGAGAAAGTCGGCCGGCTGTGAGCGCTCGTCTCTCAGCATGCACCGGCGCTCGTCAAAGGCGGCGATGGCCTCATCGGAAAGCGCACTGTCGAGCAGTTCGTCAACGGTGCAGCCAAGGAGGGTCTCCGGCGTGCCGCCCTGGGCTGTGCGCAGGATGTCCACCTTGTCGGCGTCCCTCGTGAGCTCGCAGAACTGGCGAGTACGGGCATCGAGCTCAGCGGGCAGCCTATAGTCGCTGTGCAGGGCAACCGCCGTGCGCAGCAGCTCGTCCTCGGCGTCGTCTGCCACAAAGTCGCGGATTCGGGGAACACCGGCCTCAGGTCCCGAGACGGGCACGCCCAGGCGCTCCCTTGGTCCAAACAGCGCGTCCACGCCAAGGTGCGCATGGCTGGCGGACTGCACATCGCGAAACGTGTTCCACCTGCGCACCTGCTCAAAGCGCCCCACGTCATGGAGAAGGCCGCAAAGCCAGGCAAGGTCAACGTCCTCCTGCGAAAATCCGGACGAGGCGGCCACACGCTCGGCAACCTCGGCCACGCGGTACGTGTGCGCAACCTTGAGCGCAATGCGGGGATTGTCTGGGTCGTAAGGCTCTACGTAGCTGGCGAATGCCTTCATGGCGAGGGCTCTATCTATATGCATCTCGCTCCTATACATAAGTAGATGAGGGCGGACGATCTTCGAATACATATTAGTAACGAGAAGAGCGTGACGCTTGGCCATGTAGGTGCCCCGAATGACCCAGTTGTGTGCAAACCGTGGAGCCGCCCGCCCTGCCTTGCGGGGGCGGCGGGGGGAGCGTATATTACTTCCTCGCGCCGCGCACCCAGCCGACCGGCCGGGCCCGCGACCAGGGCGAACCTTGAGAACCGGATACCGCGATCGAAGAGATCGGACCAGTTACAGACAGCACTATTTTCAGGATGGTTGGCGAGTGCGCGCAAGCGCCTCGTCGATTCCTTTCCCAAAGATAGATGAGTCCGTGAAGCGATAGACAGCGAAACGGAGCGACGGGTCGGACCCGATAATCAAACTGGAGGCGCTCACGCGCCTGCACTTGAACGGAGAGTTCGATCCTGGCTCAGGATGAACGCTGGCGGCGCGCCTAACACATGCAAGTCGAACGGTTAAGACGCACTTCGGTGCGTGTATAGAGTGGCGAACGGCTGAGTAACACGTGGGCAACCTGCCCCCCGCACCGGGATAGCCTCGCGAAAGCGTGATTAATACCGGGTACTCCGCCACCCCCGCATGGGGGAGGCGGGAGAGCGTATGCGGCGGGGGATGGGCCCGCGGCCTGTTAGCTAGTTGGCGGGGCAACGGCCCACCAAGGCGATTATGGGTAGCCGGGTTGAGAGACCGACCGGCCAGATTGGGACTGAGACACGGCCCAGACTCCTACGGGAGGCAGCAGTGGGGAATCTTGCGCAATGGGGGGAACCCTGACGCAGCGACGCCGCGTGCGGGACGAAGGCCCTAGGGTCGTAAACCGCTTTCAGCAGGGAAGAGGCCGAAAGGTGACGGTACCTGCAGAAGAAGCCCCTGCTAAATACGTGCCAGCAGCCGCGGTAATACGTATGGGGCGAGCGTTATCCGGATTCATTGGGCGTAAAGCGCGCGTAGGCGGCCTGGCAGGCCGGGAGTCAAATCCGGGGGCTCAACCCCCGCCCGCTCCCGGAACCTCCAGGCTTGAGTCTGGCAGGGGAGGGTGGAATACCCGGTGTAGCGGTGGAATGCGCAGATATCGGGTAGAACACCGGTGGCGAAGGCGGCCCTCTGGGCCACGACTGACGCTGAGGCGCGAAAGCTGGGGGAGCGAACAGGATTAGATACCCTGGTAGTCCCAGCCGTAAACGATGGACGCTAGGTGTGGGGGGACGATCCCCCCGTGCCGCAGCCAACGCACTAAGCGTCCCGCCTGGGGAGTACGGCCGCAAGGCTAAAACTCAAAGGAATTGACGGGGGCCCGCACAAGCAGCGGAGCATGTGGCTTAATTCGAAGCAACGCGAAGAACCTTACCTGGGCTTGACATTCAGGTGAAGCGGCGGAGACGCCGTGGCCGAGAGGAGCCTGAACAGGTGGTGCATGGCTGTCGTCAGCTCGTGTCGTGAGATGTTGGGTTAAGTCCCGCAACGAGCGCAACCCCCGCCGCGTGTTGCCATCGGGCAGTGCCGGGCACCCGCGCGGGACCGCCGGCGTCAAGCCGGAGGAGGGTGGGGACGACGTCAAGTCATCATGCCCCTTATGTCCAGGGCTGCACACGTGCTACAATGGCCGGCACAACGGGCTGCGAACCCGCGAGGGCGAGCGAATCCCTTAAAGCCGGCCCCAGTTCGGATCGGGGGCTGCAACCCGCCCCCGTGAAGTCGGAGTTGCTAGTAATCGCGGATCAGCACGCCGCGGTGAATGCGTTCCCGGGCCTTGTACACACCGCCCGTCACACCACCCGAGTCGTCTGCACCCGAAGTCGCCGGCCCAACCGTTTGGGGGGAGGCGCCGAAGGTGTGGAGGGTAAGGGGGGTGAAGTCGTAACAAGGTAGCCGTACGGGAACGTGCGGCTGGATCACCTCCTTTCTAGGGAGAATGAGTCTTCCAAGAGAGACAACACCTTTTACGGGGCGGCCCGTCCACTCCATTTGCCTATCAAGCTGGTCCGCATCGCGAGGTCGCGGCGTCCGGTCCCGAGGGCTCGCCCCCCGACCGCACCTTGAGAGCCGCATAGCGTAGCAACGAGATTTTCTAGCATGATCGCATCTGTACGATGGATATGTGACGACCCGCCATCTTGTCGATATGGAAGATGGTAGGGGCGCACGGTGGATGCCTTGGCACTGGAAGCCGATGAAGGACGCGTCAAGCTGCGATAATCCGCGGTGAGGGGCACAAGCCCGTCGACCCGCGGGTCTCCGAATGGGAAAACCCGGCGCGAGTCATTTCGCGTCACCCCGCCCGCGAACACATAGCGGGCGGGGAGGCAACCCGGGGAACTGAAACATCTAAGTACCCGGAGGAAGAGAAATCAAACGAGACTCCCCCAGTAGCGGCGAGCGAAAGGGGACGAGGCCAAACCGGCGGGAGCGCGAGCCCCGCCGGGGTCGTGGGACCAGGCACTGCGCGGTTACAAAGGACCGAGGAAGCGGAACGGCATGGGAAGGCCGGCGGTACAGGGTTAGAGCCCCGTACGCGGATCCGCGGTCCCCGCCGCCTGGCACCCGAGTACCGCCGGACACGTGAAACCCGGTGGGAAGCAGGGGGGACCACCCTCCAAGCCTAAGCACTCTCCAGTGACCGATAGTGGACAAGTACCGTGAGGGAAAGGTGAAAAGCACCCCGGGAGGGGAGTGAAACAGTACCTGAAACCGTGCGCCCGCAAGCAGTCGGAGCGCCCCTCGGGGCGTGACGGCGTGCCTTTTGTAGAATGAGCCAGCGAGTTGCGGTGCGTGGCGAGGCTGAGCTGGGAAGCGAGCCGTAGCGAGAGCGAGTCTGAACAGGGCGTTCAGTCGCGCGCCGCAGACGCGAAGCCGGGTGAGCTACCCATGGGCAGGCTGAAGCGGGGGTAAGACCCCGTGGAGGGCCGAACCCACCTAGGTTGAAAACTGGGGGGATGACCCGTGGGTAGGGGTGAAAGGCCAATCAAACCCGGAGATATCTCGTTCTCCCCGAAATAGCTTTAGGGCTAGCGTCGGGAGCTCACCTGTGGAGGTAGAGCACTGGACGGCCGCGGGGGCCTCACCGCCTACCAAAGCCGACCAAACTCCGAATGCCACAGGTCCAGATCCCGGCAGTCAGAACATGTGGGCTAAGCTGTGTGTTCGAGAGGGAAACAGCCCAGACCGCCCGCTAAGGTCCCGAAGTCCGTGCTGAGTGGCAAAGGATGTGCGTTTGCCTAGACAACCAGGATGTTGGCTTAGAAGCAGCCATTCATTTAAAGAGTGCGTAACAGCTCACTGGTCGAGTGGACATGCGCCGACAATATACGGGGCTAAGCACGGCACCGAAGCGGCGGGGTGGCGCCTTCGAGGCGCGACCGGTAGGGGAGCTTTCCGGCCTGCGGCGAAGCCGAGGGACGACCCTCGGTGGAGCGGCCGGAAGTGAGAATGCTGGCATGAGTAGCGAGAGCGGCGTGGGAAACGCCGCCGCCGTAAACCCAAGGTTTCCTGGGCGAGGCTAATCCCCCCAGGGTCAGTCGGGAGCTAAGGCGAGGCCGGAAGGCGTAGCCGATGCACAGCCGGTCGACATTCCGGCACCCCCGACGCGGAGCTTGACCGACGGTGTGACGGAGAAGGGTAGCCGGACGGGGTTCTGGACGTCCCCGCGATGGCGCGTAGGGCGAGGGGTAGTGAAACGCGCCCCTCACGACGCCCGAGGCGCCGGACGAAGCCATCATGGCGAAGCCGGTGAGCCCATGCTTCCTAGAAAAGCACCTAGGGATCCGCTAGGGGCCCGTACCGCAAACCGACACAGGTGGGTGGGTAGAACATACCAAGGCGATCGGGAGAACCATGGTTAAGGAACTCGGCAAAACTGCCCCGTAACTTCGGGAGAAGGGGTGCCGGCGTGGCGTGGAGGGGCTTGCCCCCCGAGCGCGGGCCGGCCACAGCGAAGAGGTCCAAACGACTGTTTATCAAAAACACAGGACTCTGCTCAAGCCGTAAGGCGACGCATAGGGTCTGACGCCTGCCCGGTGCCGGAAGGTCACGGGGAGTGGTCATCCGCGAGGAGAAGCCACGAACCCAAGCCCCGGTAAACGGCGGCCGTAACTATAACGGTCCTAAGGTAGCGAAATTCCTTGTCGGGTAAGTTCCGACCTGCACGAAAGGCGCAACGATTTGGACGCTGTCTCGACCATGGCCCCGGCGAAATTGCACTAGTCGTGAAGATGCGACTTACCCGCGGAAGGACGGAAAGACCCCGTGAACCTTTACTGCAGCTAGGCATTGGCTGCCGGTACGTCGCGTAGAGGATAGGTGGGAGGCTTGGAACCGAGGGCGCCAGCCCCCGGGGAGCCACCCTTGGAATACCACCCCCGACGTTCTGGCATCCTAACCCCACGCCCTGACCGGGGTGGGGGACCGTGCCTGGTGGGTAGTTTGACTGGGGCGGTCGCCTCCCAAAGAGTAACGGATGCGCGCGCAAGGTCTGCTCGGGACGGTCGGCAACCGTCCTTCAGAGTGCAAGAGCGTAAGCAGGCTTGACTGCGAGGCCAACAAGCCGAGCAGGTGGGAAACCAGGCTCTAGTGATCCGGCGGCCCAGAGTGGAATGGCCGTCGCTCAACGGATAAAAGGTACTCCGGGGATAACAGGCTGATCTTCCCCAAGAGTCCACATCGACGGGAAGGTTTGGCACCTCGATGTCGGCTCATCGCATCCTGGGGCTGGAGCAGGTCCCAAGGGTATGGCTGTTCGCCATTCAAAGCGGTACGCGAGCTGGGTTCAGAACGTCGTGAGACAGTTCGGTCCCTATCCTCCGTGGGCGCAGGAAGATTGAGGGAGGCTGCCCCTAGTACGAGAGGACCGGGGTGGACGGACCTCCTGTGCACGGGTTGTCGACCAACGGCACCGCCCGGTAGCAGAGTCCGGTCTGGATAACCGCTGAAGGCATCTAAGCGGGAAGCCAGTCCCGAGATGAGTCTTCCCTTCGGTAAGGGCCCTCGTAGACCACGAGGTCGATAGGGCGCAGGTGCAAGCGCGGCGACGCGCTCAGCCGAGCGTCACTAATAGCCCGAGCTCTTCCTCACTCGACTCTCCAGTGTGCGGGACGTCACCCGGAGTCGGACGCGACCATGCCCCTCGCTGCGCGCTGTGCGGCCCCCAGGGCGCGGCCACAGGGCCGCCCCCTGACAGCCGAATGCCCCTCGTTGGTCAGCGACCATGGCGGGGGAGGTACACCCGGTCCCATTCCGAACCCGGAAGTTAAGCCCCCCAGCGCCGATGGTACTGCGGAGTGAGTCCGTGGGAGAGCAGGACGTCGCTGACCAACGAGGGGCATTTGCTGTAGAAAGACCCTGACGGGCATTTTTGCCTGTCAGGGTCTTTACTTATACATCTGACGTGCGCGAGGCGGTACTTGCATGGGTAGCTCTGTCCACCTACGTGATTGGTTTCCTCGGCTCTATATGACGGGCCAAGGTCCCTGCCTTGTGAAGACGATCAAATGGCAAGACGGCTCGGCCGTCCGCGTTATGCAGATTGGGGGCGTCTATCAAAGCGCCACGTTTCTTGACGAGCGACGTTTTGAGCCGGTATTTTCATATTACCGAGGCTTCGATTTGGCATTTCAGTTCTGCGGTGAGCGTGCCAGGTTGCTCATGATTGGCGGCGGTGGCTTTGCGTGGCCAAAGCATGTGCTTGCTGGCGATTGGGATGCTTACTGCCTTGATGTTGTTGAGATAGACCCCGCGGTTATTAAAATCGCTCGAAAGCACTTTTATGTTGATGAGGCCTCTGACCTTCGGCCTGGGATCCTACGCTGCATTGAGGGCGATGGCCGTTCGTATGTTGAACAGTACCGTGGTGCTCGCTATGACTGCATCGTTCTCGATGCGTTCACTGGGTGTGAGCCTGTCGAATCACTTGCAACAGTAGAGTTTGCGCGAGAGACCAAGTGTGTACTTGCGGCTGGCGGGGCTGTCCTTGCCAACGTCGTCTCTGCAGACGATGGGACCGACATATCATTCTTGAGGGATATGGCAGCCTCGTTCTCCACGGCCTTCGAGACCGTATATGCGATGCCTTGTGAGGATGACCCGTTGGCGGTTGAGGACAACTACCTATTGGTAGCCACGGACACCGACGTCGTTCCAGACGGAGCGATGGTCTTTGATGATGAATTCCTTGGCACACCGCTTTATGACGCTGAGCTTTAGCTAGCAAACCAGGGGATGTCTACCCCGGGGACGCCTCCACCAGCCGGGAGCTCATATGAGGTGGCATACTGCTCCCACTGTCGCACTCTTTCCTTCATACCGTCGACGTCCAACACACCCTCGGCAAAGCCCTTGCGGACAAGCTCGGGTGGTACGAATTCGTCGTACTTCTCGAAGACGGGGAGCTCGTCTGGGTAGAGGAGCTCCATGTTGTCGGTAAGTATGCTCGTCTCGTTCACCACGGTTTGGAAGAACTCTCGCGGGCCCGCTGACATAATGAAGGTGAGGTAGTAGGGGCGCGACGAGTCTATGCCCTTCATCCCAAGCTGCTTGGCGCACTTGATCTTGATGAGCCTCTCAAGTGCGAGGAACGCATAGCTTCCAAGCCAGGGGAACAGACCCCAGGTGTTTCCGCCTAGGTTGATGAGGGGGTGCACGTCGAGCATGGCGCCGGCCGCGGCTCTTCTCGCCAAGGTGAGTCTGCCCGTAGCATTCTTCATGAGGTAGGGATAGCTGCAGCGCTCCTCGAGTGCCTTGAGCATGCGTTCGAGGACGTGGGTGTGGATGTCTCCTGGGCACTCGCCGAAGTAGGCGGGGACCTTTCCTCGCACCTTGGTTGCGTACACCACGTGGCGCTTGTGGTCCACCTCCTCGACGAGCCAGGTGGCGCCCGCAATGGCAATCTTCTCTCCAGCGGGCGGTGGCGCCACGATGGTGCCGAGCTCTGTGGAGTCACTCCTCACGGTGTACTCGATGTTCTCTTGGAACACGGCGTAGAACTTGTAGGAGCTCGAGACGCGCTCCCCGGCAAGCCCAACGATGAGGCCGCCGCGCTCCGTCTGCTCGATGTGGCCAATCTCCAATAGATGCCTGAGGAGCACGCGGAAGTCATCGGCGGAGATACGGTGAAACACCGTGAGGTTGAGTACGCGCGAGGCAAGCTCGGCAGGGGTGAGTTCGCCCTCGCTGGCGAGCGTGGCGATGGTCTGGTGGTAGAGCAGACTGTAGGGCAGGCGGTCGAGCCGCGGCGGCTCTACCCAGCGCTCCTCGCGGTAAAGCTGGACGAGTGCGATTCCTTGGAGCAGCTTCCAGGGAATGGTCTCGGGAAGCAGCGACCTGGGCTCGGGCGGCTCTTCTCGCATGACGAACCACATCTCGGGAGGCGTGCCACGCCTGCCCGTGCGACCCATGCGCTGGAGGAACGCACTTACGGTGAATGGCGCGTCGATCTGGAAGGCGCGCTCGAGTTTTCCGATGTCGATGCCAAGCTCGAGCGTGGCCGTGGTGATGGTGGTGAGCGCCTGAGACTCGTCTCGCATGAGCTCCTCGGCAGACTCTCGCAGCGAGCTCGAGAGATTGCCGTGATGGATGAGGAAGCGGTCTTGCTCGTGGGCGGCCTCGCAGTAGCGGCGCAGCTCGGTGCAGACGGCCTCTGCGTCCTCGCGCGAGTTTGCGAAGACGAGGCACTTCTTGCCGCGCGTGTGCTCAAAGATATAGGCGAGGCCCGGGTCTGCCTCCTTGGGGGCGACGTCCGTTGCCTCGTCGAGGGTGGGGAGCGGCCGCGAGCTTGCCTCGTCTTCAATCTCGTCTGGCTGCACGGGGAGGCTGGCGAGGACCAGCTCCTGCGTCTGCGCGGGGGTTGCGGCAGCCTTGGCCTGTCGAATGAAGTCGATGCTTCTCAGGGCCTCCTCGGCCTGGCCGCCCATGGCGTCTGCGGCCTGGGGGCCGCTGAGATAGAAGTGCTCCATGGAGAGACGCCAGGTGCGCGGAGGCTCGGCAACCTTGGGGACCACCCATCCCCGGCCGGTTCCCGATGAGAGGAACGCGCCTACCGCCTGGGGGTCTCCGATGGTTGCAGACAGGCCGATCCTGCGCGGGTTTACGCCAGCCATGCGGCTGAGACGCTCGATGAGGCAGATGGTCTGGCCACCGCGGTCTCCGCGCAGCAGCGAGTGCACCTCGTCGATGACGACGAAGCGCAGGTCGCAGAAGAGCTTCGAGATGGCGGAGTGCTTGTGCAGCAGCAAGGCCTCGAGAGACTCGGGTGTTATCTGGAGGATGCCGCTGGGGTTCTTGAGCATCTTGGCCTTGTGGGACGCCGAGACGTCCCCGTGCCAGTGCCACACGGGAATGTGGGCGTCTGCGCACAGGTCGTTCAGCCTCAGGAACTGGTCGTTGATGAGGGCCTTGAGCGGGCCGATGTAGATGGCGCCGATGCTTGCCGGCGGGTCCTCATCAAAGAGCGTGAGGATAGGGAAGAACGCGGCCTCGGTCTTTCCCGAGGCCGTGGAGGCCGTGAGCAGGACGTTTGCGTCCGTGTCGAATATGGCCTCTGCTGCGGCTACCTGAATGCCGCGGAGGTTCTCCCACTGGTGGTCATAGATGAAGTCCTGGACGAACGGCGCAAAGCGGTCGAACGTGCTCACGTGTCCTCCTCTCAAGCAACGTGGTGCGTGCTGACGCTAGATCTTGAACTCGGCAAATGAGCGCTGGCCGGGGCCTCCTGCGTCTCCCGAGGTGCCCCCGCTCTCCGTGAGCGCGAACTGCTCGGAGTTGAGAAGGGCCTCCATGTCGGTCTCGGGGTTTTGGTACATGATGTCGAGCAGCTCGATGAAGTCGCGGATGACCTCGCGGGGCGTGAGGTGCGTGTCTGCCCCCACGCGGCCAAACTCGATCTGGAGGAACTTCACAAGCTGGTCCGTGCCAAGCATGCGGTCGTAGCCAAAGTAGCCTGCGTGGATGTCTGCGAGCTTCTCGATGAGGACGAGAAGCTCCTCGTAGGTGAGCGGGTTGAGGTGGATAACCGGCGCGAGCATGTCCGAGAGGCCCTCGCGGGCAAAGCGCCCCTCCGCAAGGCGGCTGCGAAGCGCCTCGTAGGAGTAGACGCCGCGCCTGCGGTCCTCGATGGACTGAGGCGTTCCTCCCATGATGATGCCCAGGTAGTGCGCCTTGCCCTGGAGCGTGTCGTTGTACATGGTGAGGATCTTCTCGTAGTTGTACTGGCGCGTGACCGAGTTTGGGATCTTGTAGAGGTTCACGAGCTCGTCGATGAGCACGAGCATGCCCTCGTAGCCGGCTCCCTTGAGGAAGCGCGCAAAGAGCTTGAGGTAGTCGTACCAGTTGTCATCCGAGATGCAGACGTTGATGCCGAGGTCTGCGCGGGCCTCGGTCTTTGTGCGGTACTCGCCGCGAAGCCAGCGCAGGACGGCGCTGCGACGCTCGTCGTCCCCCTCGATTGTGGCGTCGTGGTAGGCGCGCATGACGCGAGCGAAGTCAAAGCCGTGGACCATCTCCTCGAGGGGTGCCATGGCGAGGGCGAGGGCCTCGGCGTCGTCCTCGTTGGCGCCCGAGCCGCGCATATTGGCAACCCAGCGGTCAAGCACAAGCTGCAGGGCGCCGCCCTCGGGGCGCGTCTTGGTGGAGAGGTTACGGATGAGCTCACGATAGGTGGCAAGGCCCTGGCCTGCGGTTCCTTGCAGTCTGCGCTCGGGGGAGAGGTCTGCGTCTGCCACGACGAAGCCTTTGCCCATGGCATGCGTGCGGATCGTTTGGAGTAGGAAGCTCTTGCCGGCGCCGTAGCGGCCGACGAGGAAGCGGAAGCTCGCGCCGCCGTCGGCGATGAGGTCGAGGTCGTGAAGCAGCGCGGCAATCTCGGTCTTGCGGCCCACGGTGACGTACGGAAGGCCGATCCTGGGCACGACACCGCCCTTGAGCGAATTGATGAGCGCCGCGGCGATTCGCTTGGGAACGCGCGGGTTCGCGGGGGTCTCTGAGGTCATGGGAGAAGGGCTCCTCTCACGTCTTGCTGGTAGTCCTCGATGATGCCGGGGCCATCTGGTCCAAATTCGATGGCCGTGTCCCCAAGCAGGTCGAACAGCTTCTCGTTGGTGGCATCAACGAGCATGTCGAGCGAGGTGACCGTGACGGGCGGCTGGTCTCCTTGGAGGAGCGCCGTGGCGAGTGCGAACTCCTCGTCCGTGAGGCCGTAGGGGTGCGCCTCGCTCGCGGCGGCCGACGGTGCGGGGGCGGCGTTCGGCTGCTCGTCCGCGTCGCTCTCGGGCTGGTGGGGCGCGTCCGCAGGGGACTCCGGCGCGTCATGCTCGGCGTGAAGCAGCTCTGACGGCTCAACGGGCTCCGGTGCGGTGCCGGGCAGCTCGTCGCGCTCCTCGTCCACGAGCAGCGCCTCGCGCGTGACGCTGGCGGCGCTGCGGATTCCCTCGAGCTGGCTGAGGTCGATGCGCACCATGCGCGCCTCGCGTTGGCGCTCCCACTCGATGCGGGCGCCGGCCTGCTCGTCGATGATCTTGGCGAGGTACTTGGGAACGTCTTTCTCGACAAGCGGGTGCTCGTAGCCAAGCGCGTCCCTAAGCCTCTGGTCCACCGCGCGCAGGATGGCACCAAGCTTGCTGCTGCGCTCGTGCGTCTCCAGATAGGACTCGCGGTACCACAACCCGTTGCGGCAGACGTAGCGGTTGACGCAGTCTAGCTCGTAGACCGCGTCTTGGTGGGGCGTGGACGCATAGAAGACGGCCGAGCCAAACATCTGGTAGGGCCTGGCGATGGGCGAGCCAAAGAGCGTGTCGAGAAGCCCGCTCTTGCGGTGCTTGTCGTAGTAGACGGCCAGCTTGGCGAGCGTGGCCAGGGCAACGTGGCGAAGCGTGCCTGGCCTGTCCCCATAGAGGCGGCTCGAGCCCAGGCGATAGCTCGAGAGCGTGTCGAGTGCCTGGAGGGCCTCGTCCTCGCCCGGGACGTCTGCGCCAGCCGCGGGCTCTGGCCAGCCGGACAGGAAGTCTCCCAGCGTGACGATGGCCTGGTCAAAGTCCAGGTCAACGTAGGGTGCAATAAAGCTGGTTGGGAGGTTGTGCCAGGCGGCGTAGTCCCTGAGCCAGCGGCGCGCGTGGCGGTCGATCTTTGGCTCAAAGATGCGGTACTCCTGCCACAGCGACTCGATCTTGCGAAAGCCGTCCTCGGGGTTGCTCGCGCCGATGCCGCAGATGAGCTCGTAGAACAGAACGAACACGAACGAGAGGCTCGTGGGCAGGACCTTGCCTGCGCGCACGTGGGCACGCCACGAGAAGTAGCGGCGCAGGTCACGGTTGCCCATGGACTCGTAGGTGGGGAAGTAGTGGCTGAACGTGGAGAAGCTCTCGACGCTGTCCTCGTAGTCTTCCATGAAGCGGGCCTGCTCGTAGAAGAGCTGCTGGTCTGAGCGAATGCGGCTTGTCTGGGTGCGGGCCATGGCACGCATCTTCTCGATCTTGTCTGGGAGGTAGCTCTCCATCTGGGAGCCGCGGCGCAGGATGGGCTCGTCCACGAACGTGCGCCCCTCGAACAGCTTGCTCTCCTGGGCACGGGGGCTGGCAAGAATCGTGTCGATAATGCGCTGGACGTCCGTTGCCATGATGCCTCCTCCCGCTAGCCTAGGGATAGCATCATACCACGTGAGCGAACACCTGTTTGTTGCGGACCGGCTACACCAGGGCGAGTATGACGGCGATGACGACGGCCGGCAGCATGTTCGCGGGCTTGAACGTCCTGGGCCAGATGAGGTTGACGCCTACGCAGAAGATGAGCGTGGAGCCCACGAGCGAGAGGTTTGCGAGCGCGGCCTCGGTCATGATGGGGTGGAGCAGCGTGGCGAGGGCCGTGACGCTTCCCTGAAGCACGGCCACGGGCAGGGCCGAGAAGAGGCAGCCGCGGCCCATCGACGCCGCCATGGCGCAGACGATGACCGCATCGAGCGCTCCCTTGAGGGCAAGTGTTGACCAGTCGCCCGCAAGGCCGTCCTGAATGGAGCCCACGATGGCCATGGCGCCTATGCAGACGGTGAGCGACGCCAAGACGAACCCGTCGATGAAGCTGGCATCCCCCGAGCTACCGGTCTTATCGCGCAGCCAACGGCCCAGGGACTCGAAGCGGGCGTCGAGGTCGAGAACCTCGCCCACGACCGAGCCGGCCGCGAGCGATATGAGCAGCATCATGGTGCCCTGTGTGGAGAGGGAGACGGAGCCGTTTGCCACAACGGTGGTCACGAGCATGTGCTGGAGCGTTCCCGCGGCTCCCACGAAGATGACGCAGACGCCGCACGAGCGAAGCAGCGCCTCCTGGAGGCGTTGCGTCACGAGCGAGCTGGCGAGCAGCCCAATGGAGCCGCCCGCGACGATGCAGGCGACGTTGATAAGCGTTCCAAGACCGACCATGGTGCTCCTCGCATGTACGCGTCACGTGGCACCATAGGATAGCGCCCAATTGGGTATGGTTGAGAGATCGAGAGGCCGAGGAGCCTTGGGGGCCACATGGGACTTCGCAACATTCCAACCGAGACGCCGGCCCAGCTGGCGTCGCTTGTGACGGCGCGTCCGGGCATGGTTGCCAGCCGCTCGCTCACCCGTGACACGGACTCGAGCATGACGCTGCTGGCGTTCTCTGCCGGCGAGAGCGTGAGCGAGGAGGTCTATCCCCAAGACGTCATGTACTACCTCGTTGACGGGCGGGCCACGGTGACGCTGCCGCAGCGCTGCGTGGACATGCAGGCTGGGGACGTCCTCTGCGTTCCCGCGGGCGTGCCGAGCGCGGTTGCGGGGACAGACTCGGCCGTGGGCTTCAAGCTCCTGCAGGTTGCCGTCCCAACCAATACGTAGAGGCATGGGCGCCGAGTGCGCCGGACAAGGGAGGCCACATGGCCGCAGAGCTCATCAAGAACGTTGACAAGGAGCAGGTCTTCTCGCTCTCCAAGCTTGTGGAGGTCGAGGAGGGGCAGGTCGTGAGCCTCACGCTCTCGCAGATGCCGGGCTGCAAGGTGACGGTGTTCGCCATCGACGCCAACGAGGGCATGGCGAGCCACGCCGCTGGCGGAGACGCGCTTGTCACCGTGCTCGAGGGTACGGGCGAGATCACGATCAACGGCGTGCCGCACACGCTGGAGGCCGGGGAGTCTGTCGTGATTCCCGCGGGCGCTCCCCACGCCGTCCGTGGCGTCACGGCGTTCAAGATGCTGCTCGTGGTCGTTCTGCCCGCGTAGCGAACGTTTGCATGAGTGTTGTGGGGCGCGAAGGCGGCTTTTGCCCTCGCGCCCCACTTTCTATTTGAGCAGCTCGCTGGGGGCAACGTCCTTGGCGCGGACCAAGCTTGGGTAAGGATGTACCAAGGGCGAAAGAGGGAGATGCGATGGCCTACATCGATGTCATAGACGAGTGCAAGCGCTACCAGACGGGTGACACCACGATCATGGCAAACGACCACGTGACGTTTGGCGTGGAGAAGGGCGAGCTCGCCATTGTTCTGGGCTCGTCGGGCGCCGGCAAGTCCACGGTGCTCAACATCCTTGGCGGCATGGACACGGTGAGCGAGGGCCACGTCGCCATCGACGGCAACGACATCGCCACCTATGACAAGCACGGCCTCACGCGCTATCGCAGGGACGACGTGGGCTTCGTGTTCCAGTTCTACAACCTCGTGCAAAACCTCACGGCAAAGGAGAACGTGGAGCTGGCGAGCGAGATCGTGGCGGATGCCATGGACTCGGTCGAGGTGCTCAACATGGTGGGCCTCTCCAAGCGCGTGAACAACTTCCCCGCCCAGCTCTCTGGTGGCGAGCAGCAGCGCGTGGCCATCGCCCGCGCCGTTGCCAAGAACCCCAAGATCTTGCTGTGCGACGAGCCCACGGGTGCCCTCGACTACAACACAGGCAAGCAGATCCTGCAGATCCTACAGGACATGAGCCGCAAGCGCGGCGCCACGGTCATTATCGTGACGCACAACTCGGCCATCGCACCCATCGCCGACCGCGTGATCCACATGCACGACGGCCGCGTGACGAGCGTCGAGCGCAATCCCGCCCCGCAGGCCATCGCGGACATCGAGTGGTAGGACGGGACATGGCACGCACCAAGAAGAGAATGCTGTGGCGCGACATCCTCGCCACGTTCAAGAAGTCGAGGGGACGCTTCCTGTCCATCGCCTGCCTCATCGCCCTGGGGTCGTTTGCCCTCGTGGGTCTCAAGGTGGCGGGCCCTGACATGAGGGAGACGTCTGCGAGCTACTTTGCCTCCTATGACATGGCCGACCTTGCCGTCATTGGCGACATGGGCATCGACGCGGATGATGCCGCAGACATCGAGCAAGCAAGCGGGATTCGCGAGGTGGAGTATGGCTACCTCAAGGACGTCACGATCGCGGGCACGAACGACGCCATGCGCGTGGAGTCCACGCCCGACCACGTGAGCCAGTTCGAGGTCGTGGACGGGCGCATGCCCGCGGCAGAAGACGAGATCGCCGTCGACTCGTTCATGGCCGAGCGCTATCCCGTTGGCTCCACGATCGAGTTCTCCGAGAAGGAGGATGCGAGCGGCTCCAAGACGCTCAAGCGTGAGACGTTCACGGTTGTGGGCCACGTGAGCTCGATGGACATCATCGCAAACGTCAACAAGGGCAAGACGACCGTGGGCACGGGCGACCTGTCCGGCTATGCCGTCGTGAGCCCGGACGTCTTTGGCGTGGACTACCATATGATCGCCCGCCTCACGTTTGGCGACACGGAGGGCTTGGACCCCTACGGCGCCGAGTACCTCTCGAAGGTTGCCTCGCACAAGGAGGAGCTGGGCGGCCTCCTGTCCAATGCGTCCGAGCGTCGCCTGTCCGTGGTGCGCGGCGAGTATGACGAGCAGATCGATGATGGGCAGAAGAAGGTCGACGACGCGCGCCAGCAGCTCGCGGACGCCAAGGCCACGCTCGATGACGCCGCGGCCCAGCTTGCCGATGGCCGCGCCAAGCTCGCAGACTCGTGGAGCCAGCTCGAGAGCGCCGCGAGCAAGCTCGAGAGCGCCCGCCAACAGCTCGCGGACGCCAAGCGCCAGCTCGCGAGCGCCCAGGCGCTGCTTGCCTCGACGCGCTCACAGCTTGACTCGGGCTGGGGCGAGTACAACGACGGCGTGGCGCAGCTGACAGATGCTCGCAAGCAGATGGAGGCGCAGGTCTCTGAGGCGCAAGGCCAGATCGATGCCAGCCGCTCGCAGCTCAACGACGGCAAGGCCGCCTACGAGCAGGGCATCGCGCAGCTCCAGGCCATGCTCGACAACCCCAATCTGCCCGCGGACATGCGTACCCGGCTACAAACGCAGCTCTCCCAGACTCAGGATGCCTACGAGCAGTTCATGAAGGTCGACGCGGGCTCCGTGGAGGGCGAGCAGGACGGCGGCTACACGGTGCTTGCCGCCAAGCTCGACGCGGCCCAGCAGCAGCTTGACGAGCAGAAGGCCGCCGGCGAGAGCCAGCTGTCCGCGAAGCAGTTCGAGCTCGATTCCGCCAAGGAAAAGCTCCAGGCCAGCGAGGCCGAGTATGCGAGCGGCCTTGCCCAGTACCAGGGCAAGAAGGCGAGCTATGACGCGGGCGTGGCCGAGTACGAGGATGGCCGCTCGTCCTACGAGAGCGGCCTGGCCGCCTACAACAGCGCGGCGGGCACGCTTGCCCAGAAGCAGTCCGAGTACGAGGACGGCCTGGCCGAGTACAACGACGCCCTGCCCGACGCGGAGCAGCAGATAGCCGATGGCGAGGCCGACCTCGCAGACGCCCGCGCCGAGCGCGACAAGCTCGAGAAGCCCGCCTACAGCGTGGACACGCGCCGCGAGACGCCGGGCGCCGAGGGCTACAAGACCTACGACAGCGTCTCCGAGATCGTCGACTCGCTGGCCGACATCTTCCCGTACTTCCTCTACCTGGTGGCGGCGCTCGTGGCGTCCACGACGATGACGCGCATGGTGGACGAGGAGCGCATCAACTCCGGCACTCTCAAGGCCCTGGGATACCGCGACCGCGACGTCATGAAGAAGTTCGTGGTCTACGGTGCCGCGGCTGGCGGCCTGGGCTCGATCGTGGGCATCGTGCTTGGACATACGCTGCTGCCCTACATTGTCTACAGCGCCTACGCCGCGAAGTTCTCGCTTCCGCCCATCGTGCTCCAGTGGCACCTGGGCATCAGCGCGGCGGCCCTTGCGCTGGGCCTGGCCGTGTCCGTGATTCCGGCGGTTCTCGTGGCAAAGCGCTCGCTGGCCGAGAAGCCCGCGCAGCTCCTGCTGCCCAAGGCGCCGGCGAATGGCTCCAAGATCCTTCTCGAGCACCTGACGCCCATCTGGAGCCGCCTCAGCTTCACGCAGAAGGTGACGTGCAGAAACCTGCTGCGCTACAAGAAACGCATGCTCATGACCGTTGTGGGCGTGGCCGGCGCCGTCTGCCTCATGTTCTGCGGCTTTGCCGTGCGCAACTCCATCGACGGCCTGTCCGAGACGCAGTTTGGCGACATCATCGGCTACGACCTCATCGTGGCCGAGAACAACAACGTTGACACCAACGAGCAGGCCCAGATCGACGAGGAGCTCTCGTTCGCAGCCGTGACGGACTATTCGTCCATCCGCTACGAGAGCGTCACGAAGATCGCCGGCGACAAGGGTGACGAGCAGAGCATCAACCTGCTCGTTCCCACCGACGAAGAGACCTTCACGAAGTACCTCGACATCCGCGACAGGGCGACTGGCCAGGCCATTCCGCTCTCCGACGACGGCGCCGTCATCTCGGAGCGCTTGGCCACGCTTCTGGGCGTGCAGGTGGGCGACGATCTCACGTTCAAGGACTCCGACGGCGTGGAGCGTACGACGCGCGTGAGCGGCATCTGCGAGATGTACATGGAGCACTTCATGTTCATGAGCCCCGCCGCCTACGAGAAGTGCTTTGGCAAGGACATGGACGCGAACGCCTACGTGGTGACGCTTGCCGATGACAGCACGACGGCCACCCGTGCGGAGGCGGCCAAGTTCATGGGTCTCGACGGGGTTCTCGGGTGCGTGCAGAGCGCCACGCTCATCGACCAGATCAACGTCGTCGTGAAGTCGCTCAACAAGATCATGCTCGTGCTCATCGTCGTGGCAATCCTTCTGGCCGTGGTCATCGTGTACAACCTCGTGACCATCAACGTGGCCGAGCGCATCCGTGAGCTCTCGACGATCAAGGTGCTGGGCTTCTTTGACAACGAGGTCTCGATGTATATCTACCGCGAGACGATCATCAACTCGCTCATCGCGCTTCCGGTGGGCTGGCTGTTTGGTTGGATGCTGCAGCAGTACATCATCGCGGCCGTGCCGCCCGAGAACGTGATGTTCGATCCCGCGACGGGTGCGCTGCCCTACATCGTGTCGACGGTGGTGGTCGTTGGCGTGGTGGCGGTCATGTACGTTGTGGTGAACCATCGCCTCAAGAACGTCGACATGCTCGAGGCGCTTAAGAGCGTGGACTAGGCGAGAGCGACTACGCTTGCTTTACGAGAAGGGCCATCGGCGACGGGTGCCGGTGGCCCCTTTTGCTGTCGCTGGCCTGTCCCTTGTTTTCAGAACTTTCGCACTGCGTGCATTCCGCGGTCGATTTTGGCGGTGAAGTGCACGTAGTGCGAAGTTTCTGAAAATAGCGGACCATTATTGACGTTGCCCGAGATGGCGTAAGTCTTTCCTGCCTCGAGCGTGACCGTCGTGCTGGAATAGGACGTGGACTCTGTCTGCTGCGGCCTGATGGCACCGGCGGGCGCGGCGATGGCCGGCGTGGGCGCGGCGAGCGTTGTCACGGTGGCGCCGCCCAGCGTCATGGCGCCCGCAAGCGTGCAGGCGAGCACATGCCCCAATAGCGTTTTCTTCATGTCAAAACACCCCTATGTCCTGGAGGTTGGCTGCGAAGGAGAGCGCGTTTGAGCTGCGTTTTCAGCCAATTGTCAGAGATGATGGGCCGTGGCTTGGCCCCTTGGCGCGAACGGGTCCCTCTCGGGCGCGAAATGAAGGCGTCTCGGCGAGCGGCGGTCCCTGGCCGCGGGCACGCAAAGCCGCGGATTATGTGAAGGCGCTTACGAGGATGAGCCCGGGTGCGCTAGGGTGGTTCTCGTACACGGAATGTAGTCGCAGCCGGCGAAAACGCAGACGGGCGAGATGAAGTTCATGCCTTCATCTCGCCCGTTTTTTGTTGCTGCGGCCGACAAAAGGAAAGGACCCGCCCACCAATGCCCACCAACAAGCGAGAGAGCCTCATCTTCACGTTCATCATGTGCTTCTGCATGGTGCTGTGGATGTCCATCTACAACGTTGCCCGCATGTACTGCCACCTTGGCATGGAAGTGCTTGTCGACGCGTGGGTGGGATTCCCACCGGCGTACGTGTTCGCCATGCTGTGCGACTGGTTCGTTGCGAGCCCGCTTGCGAAGGGCTTTGCGTTCAAGCACCTGGTGACGCCGGGCAAGAGCTCGCCTCGCGCCATGACGCTGGCCGTCTCGAGCTGCATGGTGGTGCCCATGGTGATCATCATGTCGCTGTACGGTGCGTTCGAGGGCGCGCTGCATGCGGGGACGCTTGCCGTTGTTCCCATGGCCTGGCTCACGAATATCCCTTGGAACTTCGTCATGGCGCTTCCCTGGAACCTGCTCATCGCCGGTCCCGTTGCCCGCTTTGCGTTCCGCCGCGCGTTCCCCATGGGAACGGTGCTTGACGAGCCCATGACCGTCGAGGTTGCCTAGCAGGCTGCCCCGACACTTCCGCACGCCCCAACGCCGCCCAGAAGTCCTTGACACCTCTGGGCGGCTTTTTGTGCAAACATTTCTTCGCGATCATGTCGAACGCGTTCGAGAACGCCGTAAGGGCCGCCTCCGAGGCGGGCGAGGGGAGCGGTGTCGTTGAGGTGTCGCTGCGCGAGTCTGGCGGGAGGCTGCTGCTCTCGGTTGGCAACACGTTTGGTGAGGCCCCCGAGCTCGTGGATGGCGTTCCCGTGCCAACCCGGCGCGTCGATGACGCGGGTGCCGAGCATGGCCTGGGCGTGCAGAGCATGAGGAGGGCCGCCGAGCGCCTGGGCGGCAACCTCCTGTGCTCCGTCGAGGGCAGCTACTTCTGGCTGCGTGCTGTGCTGTAACAGGGCATGCTCGCATGGCCGCGTCGGACGCGCCCGGCCGGACCTATACTCGAGGAAGGCGGGCCAGCGAGGCCCGGGCGTCCTTAACTTGGAGGCAGAGCATGGAGATTGACGGCACTGAGATCAGGAAGGTGGCGTCGGTCGGGGCCGGCGTCATCGGGTACAGCTACGCGCTCAAGTTTGCGATGGCAGGCCTGGACGTCTGGGCCCAGAACCGCACGGAGGAGTCGAGCGAGCTTGCGCGGCAGCGCGTGGCGACCTCGCTGGAGTCCCTCGTGAAGAATGGCGTCTACACCGAGGAGGAGTCCGCGGCCATCGCGGGGCGCATTCACTACACCACCTCGATTGCCGAGGCGGTGGAGGGCGCCCAGTTCATCCAGGAGTCCTCGGCCGAGCACTACGAGGTCAAGTGGGGGCTCGTGGACGCCATCGAGGCCGCCGCGGAGCCCGACGCCATCATCGCGAGCTCGACGTCGGGGCTTCTCGTGACCGAGATCGCCAAGAACGCAAAGCATCCCGAGCGCTTCTGCGGCGGCCACCCCTACAACCCGCCTCACCTCATCCCGCTCGTGGAGATTACCAAGGGCGAGAAGACCAGTGAGCAGACCGTCGAGCGCGCCAAGGCGTTCTACTCCGCGATTGGCATGGAGCCCGTGGTGCTTCAGAAGGAGGCGCTTGGCTTCATCTGCAACCGCCTGCAGATGGCGCTGTATCGCGAGGTGGCGAACCTCGTGCTCTCTGGCGTGTGCAGCGTCGAGGATGCCGACAAGGCCGTGACGTTTGGCCCGGGCATCCGCTGGGGCATCATGGGCCCGTCGCTCGTGTTCGAGCTCGGCGGCGGCAAGGGTGGCGTGTCCGGTCTCATGAACCACCTCAACGACTCGATCAGCCTGTGGCTCGCCGACATGGCCGACTGGAAGAGCTTCCCGCCTGAGTTCGCAAAGGTGGCCCAGGATGGCGTCAACGCCGAGCTCGCGAACCGAACGCCCGAGACGGGCAACACGCCCGAGAGCCTGGCCGAGTACCGCGACCACATGCTCATCGAGCTGCTGAAGCTTCACAAGAAGCTGTAAGACCAAAGGGGACGGGTTCCCGTGGCGCGGAGGATGAACCTGAGTGCCACTGGGACCTGTCCCCAATGGCATGCCAACGGAACCCGTCCCCTTTGGCATGGCTACTGGGCCACGTAGGCGCGGAGCAGCTCGTAAGTGTTGCGGACGCCGTCCATGTGGGAGCGCTCGTAGTTGTGCGAGGCGTAGACGCCCGGGCCGATGAGCCCGTGGCGGATGTCGAAGCCGGCCGTGAGCGTGGCCTCGACGTCGGAGCCGTAGTGCGGGTAGACGTCGATGGCGTAGTCTAGCTCGTGGGACTTGGCGAGCCCGGCCAGCTCGCTCACGAGGTCGTAGTTGTACGGGCCGCCGGAATCCTTGGCGCAGATGGAGACCATGCGCTCCGTGCAGCCGAGGTCCGCGCCCACGCAGCCCATGTCGACGCTGATCATGTCCTGGGTGTCTGCCGGGACCACGCTGCCGCCGTGTCCTACCTCCTCATACACCGTGAACAGCAGGGAAACCTTGCGCGCGAGCGTAACCTCGCCCGCCACGACGGCTCGTGCAAGGCCGAGGAGGATCGAGGCAGAGAGCTTGTCGTCCAAGAAGCGGCTCTTGATGTAGCCGCTTGCGGTAATCGTGGTGCGCGGATCCATGGCGATGATGTCGCCGGCCTGCACGCCCAGCGCCAGCGTCTCGTCCTTGGTGGAGACGTTCTCGTCGAGCAGGACCTCCATGTTCTTCTCGACCTGCTCGACCTTCTCGTCGGCGACGTGGGCGGAGGGCTCGGTGTTGAGGACAACGCCCGTGTAGGTGCGGCCGTCACGGGTGTGGACGGTGCAGTTCTCGCCGTCGGCCGTGCGCCACTGGTGGCCGCCGAGCGTCGTGGGGCGAAGCCGGCCGTTGTCCTTGATGGAGCGCACCATGGCGCCGAGGGTGTCGACGTGGCTCGCGAGCACGAGCGGGCGGCCCGTGCCGCCAAGCTCAACGAGCATGTTGCCCTTGTTGGAGATTGTTGGCGCCAGGCCAAGGTCCGTGAGCGTGGTCACGAGGTAGTCCGTGGCGTGCTTGGTGTAGCCCGTGGGGCTGGGGATGGCCGTGAGCTCCGTGAGGCGCTCTGCGATGTAGCTGAGGTTGGAATCCATGTTGTTGCTCCGGTTCGTGATGGCTGTGCGAGTCCCATTATCGAGCAAAAAGCGCCCCGAGCTTGCGTGGGCTCGGGGCGCTCGACCTGCAAAAGGGACTGTCCCTTTTGCAGGTTAGGCGAAGTAGGAGACGCCGCTCTCGAAGACGGGCATGAACTTGTTGCCCGGGACGTTGGCGTACAGGCCGTCGCCGCGGCGCTCGACGTGACCCATCTTGCCGAACACGCGGCCATCGGGGCTCGTGATGCCCTCGACGCAGGCGATCGAGCCGTTGGGGTTGACGCCGAGGTCCATGCTCGGACGGCCGTTCTCGTCCACGTACTGCGTGGCAACCTGGCCGTTGGCGACGAGCTGGGCGAGAACCTCGTCGCTGGCGACGAAGCGGCCCTCGCCGTGGGAGATGGCCACGGTGTAGTCGCTGCCCTGCTCGCAGGCGGACAGCCACGGGGAGAGGTCGCTGCTCACGCGCGTGCGCACGAGGCGGCTCTGGTGGCGGCCAATCGTGTTGAACGTGAGCGTGGGGGCCTCGGGCGTGGCGTCGACGATGTCACCATAGGGGACCAGGCCCAGCTTGATGAGCGCCTGGAAGCCGTTGCAGATGCCCAGCATGAGGCCGTCGCGGCTCTGGAGCAGGTCTCGCACGGCGTCGGTGACCTCGGGGGCGCGGAAGAAGGCCGTGATGAACTTGGCCGAGCCGTCGGGCTCGTCGCCGCCGGAGAAGCCACCGGGAATCATGACGATCTGGCTCTTGCGGATGCGTTCGGCAAGCTCGTGGGTGCTCTGGGCGACCGCCTCGGGCGTGAGGTTGTTAATGACGTAGACGTCTGCCTCGGCGCCGGCGGCGCGGAAGGCGCGCGCGGAGTCGTACTCGCAGTTGTTGCCGGGGAACACCGGGATGGTCACGCGCGGGCGCGCGATCTTGGGGCCGGCGTAGACGTGGACGTCCTTGGCGTGGAAGTCGATGGCCTCAACGGCGGGAGCCTCGGAGCCTGCGGGCGTGCGATAGGGGAACACGCTCTCGATGGCGCCCTCCCAGGCCTGCTGGAGCTCGGCGAGGTCGATGCGCTCGCCCTCGGCGACGAGCTCGTAGGCCTCGGTCGTGGTGCCGAGAAGCGAGACGCTCACGGCGTCGCTTGCCTGGGGGAGTTCCGCGCCGTCCGCGAGCTCCACGATGAAGCTGCCGTACGCGGGCGTGAACAGGCTGTCCGCGGGCACGTTGGCGTCAAGCGCCACGCCGAGCTGGTTGCCCACGCACATCTTGAACAGCGCCTCGGCGTCTCCGCCATAGCCGGGCGTGGCGATGGCGAGCGCCTGACCAGACGCGGTGAGCTTCTCGACCACGTCGAACGCCTCGAGAAGGCCGTCGACGCTCGGGCGGTAGTCGTCGCCGTACTCCGCGGCCTCGATGCAGGCGACGCGGTGGCCGGCGCCCTTGAACTCGGGGGAGACGGCGTGTGCCGCCTTGCCCACGGCGACGGCGAAGCTGATGAGCGTGGGCGGCACGTTGAGCTCGCCCTGCTCGTCCTCGAAGCTGCCGCTCATGGAGTCCTTGCCACCGATGGCGCCGGCACCCAGGTCGATCTGGGCCATGAGGGCGCCGAGAACGGCGGCCGCGGGCTTGCCCCAGCGCTCGGGTTGCGTGCGCAGGCGCTCGAAGTACTCCTGGAACGAGAGGTAGGCGCTTCTGTGCTCGAAGCCGGCCGCCACGAGCTTGGAGATGCTCTCCACCACGGACAGGTAGGCTCCGGCGAATTGGTTCTTCTCCATGAGATAGGGGTTGAAGCCCCAGGCCATGGCGCTCGCCGTGGTGGTCTCGCCGTCCACGGGGAACTTGGCGACCATGGCCGAGGTGGGCGTGAGCTGCGTCTTTCCGCCAAACGGCATGAGCACCGTGGCCGCGCCGATCGTGGAGTCGAAGCGCTCGGAAAGGCCCTTGTTCGAGGCGACGTTGAGGTCGGTCACGAGCGAGTGCATGCGCTCGGCGAGCGTGTCGCCGGCCCACTCGGGCTCCCAACGCTCGGCCTTCTTCACGTGGACGTCCATGTGCTTGGGCGCGCCGTTGCTGGCGAGGAACTCGCGGGAGAGGTCAACGATCGTGCCGCCCCTCCAGCCGATGCGCACGCGGGGCTCCTCGGTGACGGTGGCGATGACCGTGGCCTCGAGGTTCTCC
Organism: Parolsenella massiliensis; assembly: GCF_900143685.1. NCBI lineage: Bacteria > Bacillati > Actinomycetota > Coriobacteriia > Coriobacteriales > Atopobiaceae > Parolsenella > Parolsenella massiliensis. The sequence continues at coordinate 196,196 of NZ_LT671675.1, forward strand.
TCGCTGGCTAGCCCAAGGAATTCCTCGACGTCCTCGGGGGCGAGGGCCACGGCCATGCGCTCCTGGCTCTCGGAGATGGCGAGCTCGGTGCCGTCGAGGCCCTCGTACTTCTTGGTGACGCGGTCCAGGTCGATGGACAGGCCGTCTGCCAGCTCGCCCACGGCCACGGAGACGCCGCCGGCGCCAAAGTCGTTGCAGCGCTTGATGAGGCGGCAGGCGTCGCCGCGGCGGAACAGGCGCTGGAGCTTGCGCTCGATGGGGGCGTTGCCCTTCTGGACCTCGGCGCCGCACTCCTCGAGGCTCTCGACGTTCTGGGTCTTGGAGCTGCCCGTGGCGCCGCCGATGCCGTCACGGCCGGTGCGGCCGCCGAGCAGCACAATCTTGTCGCCGGGTGCGGGGCACTCGCGGCGCACGTGGTCTGCGGGCGTGGCGCCCACGACGGCGCCTACCTCCATGCGCTTGGCCATGTAGCCGGGGTGATACAGCTCGCTCACCTGGCCAGTGGCAAGGCCGATCTGGTTGCCGTAGCTCGAGTAGCCGGCCGCGGCCGTGGTCACGAGCTTGCGCTGGGGGAGCTTGCCGGCACGCGTGCTGGCCACGGGCGCCGTGGGGTCGGCCGCACCGGTGACGCGCATGGCCTGGTAGACGTAGCTGCGGCCGGACAGCGGGTCGCGGATGGCGCCGCCGATGCAGGTGGCCGCGCCGCCGAAGGGCTCGATCTCGGTGGGGTGGTTGTGCGTCTCGTTCTTGAAGAGGAACAGCCAGTCCTCATCCTTGCCGTCGACGTCCACCTTCACCTTGACGGTGCAGGCGTTGATCTCCTCGGACTCGTCGAGGTTGGTGAGGATGCCCTCGTGCTTGAGCCACTTGGCGCCGATCGTGCCCATGTCCATGAGGCACACCGGCTTGGCGTCGCGGCCAAGCTCGTGGCGAATCTCGAGGTACTTGTCGAACGCGGCCTGAACGACCTCGTCATCGATCTGGACGTTGTCGAGCTGCGTGCCAAACGTGGTGTGGCGGCAGTGGTCGGACCAGTACGTGTCAATGACACGAATCTCGGTGATGGTGGGGTTGCGGTGCTCGCCGGCGAAGTAGCGCTGGCAGAACGTGATGTCGGCGAGGTCCATGGCTAGGCCACGGTCTGTGATGAAGGCGGCGAGGCCCTCCTCGTCCAGGTCGAGGAAGCCGTCGAGCACCTCGACGGGCTTGGGCGTGGCGACGCTCAGCTTGAGCGTGTCCTTGAGCGCGAGAGACGCCTCGCGGGCCTCGACGGGGTTGATGACGTAGTGCTTGATGGCCTCGACGTCCGTCTCGGAGAGCGTGCCTGCGAGCACGTAGACCTTGGCGGAGCGAACGTCGGGGCGGTCGCCGGCGCTGATGAGCTGGACGCACTCGCTTGCGGAGTCTGCGCGCTGGTCGAACTGGCCGGGCAGGTACTCCACGGCAAAGACGGAGGTGTTGCTCGGCGTGCTGGCGACGTTGCCGTTCGCGTCGAGCTCAAGGCCCTCGACGGGTAGCTCGCGCGTGGCGACGTCGACCTGCGGCTCGCTGAAGACGACGGGCACGCAGCGCTCGAAGAGGTCCTCGCCTATCCCCTCGACGTCGTAGCGGTTGATGATGCGCAGCCCCGTGAGGCCGCTGACGCCAAGGATGGTGCGCAGCTCATGCGCGAGCTGCTGCGCCTCCACGTCGAAGCCCGGCTTCTTCTCAACGTAGATGCGGAAGACCATTCGTCCTGCCCTTCTCGGTGTTGGACGTGCCCACCCTGCTGCGGGCAGCGCCCGTATCCGTATATGTGGCGTGCCGCGTGTGGCGGCGCGGTCGTGCGGTTGCGACACAGCTGGGCGGCCGCAACCAAGCCTTTATTATGACGCGAGAAGGGCGAAAAAGTGCCGCGAGAATGGACGGGAACGTTCACAATCACTAAGGAGAAGAGAGTGCGTGCGAGGCGCGGCCGGGCTTGCGGCCGCGCGTGGAAAGGCTGATGAGGGCATGGCGAGCTATGAGGCAACGAACGATGACTTCCTCCATCTCGACGACGGGCTGCCGGCCGACATCGCGCGGCTCAAGGACGCCGGCGAGCTTGGCCGTGCCGTGCGCCTCATCGAGGCCGAGCTTGACGCCGGGACCCGCCCCGAGCTCGCCGCGTGCCTGCGCGCCGAGCGTGCCCGCCTGCTGCGGACGCCGCTCGACTTTAGCGTGACGCGTGAGCAGGCCATCGCCGAGGTCCGCGAGGAGTGGCCGGAGTTTGGCGAGGCGGACCTCGATAGGCTCATCGACCATGGGCGCGTGGACTGGCGCCTCGTCGAGGGCGAGCAGCGATTCCTGCCGAGCTTCCTCGACGCGCTGCGCAAGTACCCCGAGGAGATGCCGGGCATGGACTGCCCCAGGCCCGACCGCACGGTCCAGCTCGCGACCATCGCCGAGATGCGCGAGGCGGGCGCGGCCGAGCGCCACGTCCATATCCGTGCGAGCATTGACGCGGGCGACGCTGTGCACGTGGGGCCCGAGACACCCGTGCGCTGCTGGCTTCCGCTGCCCGCCGCGTGCCCGCAGATCTGTGACGTCCGTCTGCTTGATGCCACGGCTGGTGTCCAGGTTGCGCCGGCGGATGCGCCGCAGCGCACGGCCTATTGGGAGGCGGCCGGTCAGCGTGAATTCTTCGTGGACTACGAGTACACGATTCGCGCGCCCTACGTGGACCTTTGGGCCGAGAAGCCAGCGCCCGCAGCCGCGGACGCCCGCTTTGCGCCGGCTCCTGCGCCCACGGTTGCCGACGTCTCCGAGAGGCGGCCGCACGTCACGTTCACGCCGTACCTCCGCGAGCTCGCGGACCGGCTGTTCGCCGACATTGCCGCGGACGACCAGCTTGGCCGCGCGCGTGCGGCCTACGACTACGTGACGAAGAACGTGGACTATCGCTTCCAGCCTGCCTACCTGCTGCTTGACCCCATCGCAGACTCCTGCGCCAAGTCACTGCGCGGCGACTGCGGTGTCTTTGCCCTCACGTTCATCACGCTGTGCCGCCTGGGCGGCGTGCCGGCGCGCTGGCAGAGCGGCCTGTATGCGGCGCCTGCCGAGGTGGGCCCGCACGATTGGGCGATGTTTTACGTGGACGGCCTGGGCTGGATGTGGGCCGACTGCTCGTTTGGCTCTGCCGCCCGCCGCGATGGGGACGAGCAGCGCCGCAGGTTCTACTTTGGCAACCTGGGTCCCTGGCGCATGGTGGCCAACTCCGAGTTCATGGCGCCGCTCACGCCGGCGTGCGACATCCTGCGAAACGACCCCTTCGACAACCAGGTGGGCGAGCTTGTCGTGGACGGCCGCGGCCTCACCTCTCACGACTTCACCTGGAAGACCGAGCTCGTCTCGATGCGGTGACACTTGGGGACGGGGTCGAACTGTCACCGTGGGCGTGACAAAGGTGCCGGTGTCAATTGCCGCCGTCGCCACCTGCTAGACTCGTGAGCCATGACGCCAACCAGCCAAGACATACCCGAGCTACTTGCTCCCGCCGGAGACCGTGAGGCATTCCTCGCGGCCGTGGCGGCGGGTGCCGACGCCATCTACTGCGGCGTCACGGGCCAGCTGAACGCCCGCAGGCGTGCGGGAGGCATTGCTCCCGCCGAGCTCGCGGGCCTGTGCGAGCTTGCCCATGGCCATGGCGTCCGCGTCTACGTGACGATGAACGTGGTTGTGAAGCAGGCCGAGCTCGTGGACGCGCTCGCGGCGGCAAGGTTCGTGCTTGGCGCCGGGGCGGATGCCCTCATCATCCAGGACCTGGGCTTTATTGCTGCGGTGCGCAGAGCGTGCCCAGATGCGGAGATCCACGTCTCCACCCAAGCGAACGTCCACGACGCCCGTGGCGTGCGTCTGTGCGAGAAGCTCGGCGCCGCGCGCGTGACGCTCTCGCGCGAGCTGCCGCTCCAAGAGATCGCGAGCATTGCCGCCGAGACAAGCGCCGAACTCGAGGTGTTCTCGCACGGAGCAATTTGCCCCAGCTACTCGGGGGTGTGTATGCTCTCGAGCTTTCTGCGCCAGGGGCGCTCGCCCAACCGCGGCCTTTGCGCCCAGCCGTGCCGCCTGCCGTTCGACCTCGTGGGCGAGAACGGCGTGCGACTACAGCCCGCCTCGCGCGAGCGTGCCCTGTGCACGCATGACAACTGCGTCATCGACGACCTCGCCGTGCTGGCGGCTGCGGGCGTGGCGTCGCTCAAGCTTGAGGGCCGCATGAAGCCGGCCGCCTACGTGTGGGCTGTGACCTCGGCGTATCGCGCGGCGCTCGATGCGCTCGCGAGAGGCGAACAGGGCGTGCCGCCTGCAGTGCGTCGCACGCTCAAGCGCAGCTTCAACCGAGGGCTCACGGATGCCTACCTGCAGGGAACGTCTGGCAACGAGCTCATGAGCTACGAGCGGAGCGGAAACCGCGGCGAGTTTGTGGGTGAGCTCGTGTCCTTCGAGCCCGAGCCTGGCTTTGTTCCGCGTGACGGCCAGCAGATCCGTGGCACCGTGACGCTTGCGCTTGCGGTCTCCGTTGGTGAGGGCGACTCGCTTGAGCTGCGGCCCGTTGATGACCCGGAGCGGTTCATGGTCGTTCTGGCGCCCGGGCCGTGCGAGGCGGGAGGCACGCTGCGCTGTCGCGTTCCTCGTCCCATGCCGGCCGGCTGCGAGGTGCGTCTTACGAGGAGCGTTGCGTTGCTTGATGCGGCCGCAAGGGCGGTGAGCGAGCTTGAGCAGGAGCTGTGAGCTGTGTGCACTCGTTGCAAGCATCGAGGACGCGGCACCGATGCGCGCCGCTGGTGCCGCACGCGTCTACCTCGACGTTATTGATCTTGAGCCGTCGGAGCAAACTCTTGATGTCGTTGCCCGCGAGGGCCTCGTTCCCGTCCTGGACGAGGTCTGTCGCGAGCCAGACCACGCCCGTCTCGACCCATGGGTGCGCTCGGGCCTTCCCGTCGTCGTGGGAAACGTCTCGGAGCTCTCCTTGGCCTGCGAGCGTGGGGCGCTAGCAGAGACCTGCGGCTGCATTCCCGTGCACAACACCTCTACGCTGCAGGTTATTGGCGAGTTGGGCGCGCGCTTCGCCTGGCTGTCGCCTGAGCTCTCGCTGACCGAGGCGTGCGAGCTTGCCGCCGTGGGCGTGCTGCCCGTGGGCATGTGCGTCTACGGGCGGCCTCGCCTCATGACGTGCGAGCACTGCGCCCTGCAGGTTGCCTATGACTGCGACCGCGACCACGCGCGCTGCCCGCACCGGCACGGGCGCCACTGGCTCGTGAACATCGACGACCGCCATCTGCCCGTGCGCACGGACGAGCGCGGCCGTTCTCGCGTATACCTCGACGAACCCGTTGACCTCGTGGGCCATTCCCGCGAGCTTGCCGAGGTGGGCGTGAGCCGCCTTCTTGTGGACGCCACGACGACGAGCGTCCCCGAGGCGTGCGATGCCCTGTGCCGTCTGCACCGCGCCCTGGCCGGCGAGCCCGTGAGCTCGTCAAACCCCACGGGTTTGAGCGAGACGGGCGTTCAGTAGCTAACGCGCTGTCCCTACGCGGACCGTCTCGTGTTGGGGCGTTTGCTCTTCTTAATCGCGATGATCCGCGAAACGAACATGCTCATCGCGATTAACCAGAGCAAACGCGTTCGTGTGGCATATTAGACGGCTCGGGCGCCGCGTCGCCGATTGGAGGCTGCCGTCTGTCGCTGCGACGCTCTGCCAGCCGGCCTGCTTGGCTATGGTCTCTCCTGTTGGACGAATCGATGCGGGCGAGCCCGCGAGAGGGAGGAACGATGGCAGACCTTACCGGCAAGAGCGCGCTCATCATCGTCGAGGGCTACGGCACCGAGGAGCCCGAGCTTCTCGAGCCTGCGGCATATCTGCGCGAGCATGGCGCGAACGTCACCATCGCTGCTGCTCAGAACCCCATCGACTGTGTGACGGGCGACCGCTATGACTCTCAGCAGATCGTGCCCGACAAGACGCTGGCCGAGGTTGGCGCCGAGGGCTATGACGTGCTTGTCGTGCCGGGTGGCACCGTCAACATGGATCGTCTGCGCATCAACCCCGAGGCGCACCGCATCATGCGCGAGTTCATGGACGCCAAGAAGGCCGTTGCCTGCATCTGCCATGGGCCGTGGCTGCTCGTGAATGCCGGCGTTGCCAAGGGTAAGACGGTGACGAGCTGCGAGTTCAACCGCATCGACATGGAGAATGGCGGCTTTGTCTGGGTGGACGAGGAGGCGCACGTCGACGACTCCGATGGCCAGACACTCATCACGAGCCGCTGCCCGGACGACATCCCCGCCTTCTGTGCCGCCATCGAGGCCGCCCTGGCGTAGGCGTGGCAGACATAGCCTGTAGCAAAGAGGCCGCCGTCCCATCAGACGGCGGCCTCTCCTTGTTGGACTCTCGTGCGATTCGACCTTTTTGGACGCGAGAAGGGCCCAAAAGGGGGTGCGGACCAAAAGTTGGACCATTAGCTGGTCCGGACAGGAGGTCCGCATGCATGGCAGGGAGAAGGTCGAGCTGTTCCTCCTCGCGAGGGAGGAGGGCATGTCCATCCGCGGGGCGGCCGACTTCGCGGGGGTGTCCCGCGGCGCGGCCCAGAACTGGGCCCTCGGCGAGCTGCCCCGCAGCTACACGGGCGTCCCCGCCCCGCGTAGAATCCGGGGGGAGGACACCAGCCGGAGGGAGCGCCCCATGGCCGACGACAGGTCGATCTACGAGCCGCCGAGGAGCGGGCCGCTGGCGGTCCTGACCCCCGACCAGATAGAGAACTTGCTGCTCAGGGCGGTGTTGGCCGACCTAAAAGCGGCCGGGTGGGACCCGGCTTCGATCTCGAACAGGAGCAAGTGCGAGCTCGGCGAGAGATTGAGGCGGGCGACCGCCCTGCCCCTCCGCTCGATCACCGGTTTCTTGAGGATATCGAAGAGCTCCTATGAGTACTGGAGGAGGCGCCTCTCCGAGGGCCTGCCGGACCGCGACGCCGACATACGGCGCCGGGTCGTCGGGCTGTTCGCGGAGGGCCGCGGCGCCTGGGGCTACCGCGTCGTCCACGCGCGCCTGCGCCGGGCCGGCGTGGCCGCCAGCGAGAGGCGCGTTCGGCGCGTGATGCGCGAGGAGGGCCTCAGGCCCGCCTACGCCCGCCGGCGCCGAAGGGGCTGGAGCTCCTACGCCGGCGAGGTCTCCAAGGCCCCGCCCAACCTCGTGGCCAGGCGCTTCCGCGCCGCGAGGCCCGACGAGCTGTGGCTGACCGACGTCACGGAGTTCAGGCTGCCCTCGGGCGAGAAGGCCTACCTGAGCGTCGTGCTCGACTGCTTCGACGGCATGCCCGCCGGCTGGTCGGTCGGGCGCCACCCCGACAAGGCGCTCGCGAACTCCAGCCTGCTCAAGGCCCTCGCCCGCAGGCGCGACGGGGCCCGCACCGTCATACACTCGGACCGCGGCGGGCACTACCGCTGGCCGGAGTGGGTCTCGATCTGCGACGCCGCCGGGCTCGTCAGGAGCATGTCGGCCAAGGGGTGCAGCCCGGACAACGCCGCCTGCGAGGGCTTCTTCGGCCGCCTCAAGAACGAGTTCTTCCACTGGCGGGACTGGAGGGGCGTCCCGGCCGGCGAGTTCATGGCCAGGCTCGAGGCCTACCTCGTCTACTACTGCGAAGGGCGCATCAAGGAGTCGCTGGGCTGGCTCAGCCCGGCGGAGTACCGCAGGAGGCTTGGATACGCCTAGGCGGTCCAAGAAATCGTCCGCACCCCCAAAACGTCCTAAACGTTCGAGCGGTTGAAGCGAGGCGTTAGTTGTCCATCACGCCGTCGGTCCAGGCGGCGGTGTCCTCGATGCGCAGGACGTTCGCGACGCTGCGCACGCAGGAGGCCTCGGCGAGCTCGGCTGCCGCTGCCTGCATGTTCTTCTCGAGCGCCTTGTGCGTGAGGAAGACGACGGAGCAGGCGTCGCCCGCGGCCGAGCCATCCTCGAGCTGGTTGATGAGGCTGATCGAGATGTCGTGCTTGGCAAAGACGTTCACGGTCTCGGCCAGGGCACCCACGCGGTCTGCCACGGTGAGGCGGACGTAGTACTTCGTCTCGAGCTCGTCCATGGGGCGCAGCGGCAGCGTGTGCGAGAACGGCTCTGCCTCGGGAAGCGGCGTGGCGCCCTTGGAGATGGGGTCGGCGAGCGTCATGATGTCGCCCACGACGGCGCTTGCCGTGGGGAAGGAACCGGCACCGGCACCGTAGAACATCGTCTCTCCCACGGCGTCGCCCACGACGTACACGGCGTTCATGGCGCCGGAGACCTTGGCGAGCTGGTGGTCGAGCGGAATCATCGTGGGGTGCACGCGCACGTCCACGCCGTCTGCCGTGTTGTGGGCGATGCCGAGCAGCTTGATGGTGTAGCCCAGCTCGTGGGCCACGGCGATGTCCTCGGCGGCGATGGTGCGAATGCCCTGCTGGTAGACGTCGTCGGTGGTCACGCGCGTGCCAAAGCCGATGGACGCGAGAATGGCCGTCTTGCTGGCGGCGTCAAAGCCGTCGACGTCCGCGGAGGGGTCGGCCTCGGCGTAGCCCTTGGCCTGGGCGTCGGCAAGGACGTCGGCGTAGTCGGCGCCCTCGGACTCCATGCGGCTGAGGATGTAGTTGGTGGTGCCGTTGAGGATGCCGGCGATCGTGAGGATCTTGTTGCCCACGAGGTCGTGCTCGAGCGTGCTCACGATGGGGATGCCACCGCCGCAGCTCGCCTCGCACTTGAGCTGCACGCCGTTCTCGCGCGCCTTGGCCGCAAGCGCCTCGACGTGGCGTCCGAGCAGGGCCTTGTTGGCCGTGACGACGTGCTTGCCGGCGGCAAAGGCGGCCTCGTAGATCTCGGTGGCGGGGTGCTCGCCGCCGATGAGCTCCACGACGACGTCAACGGCGGGGTCGGAGACGACGTCGTGCCAGTCGGTGGTGAAGGCGTCGTTGGGGATGCCGCAGGCGCTCGCGGCCTCTGGGTCGAGGGCGCAGGCGCGGGCGATGCCCAGGTCGATGCCGTAGTTGGCGACGTAGTCGTCGTGGTGGGAGAGGATTAGGCGGGCAACTCCGCCGCCCACGGTGCCAAGTCCGATGATGCCAACGTTCACGGTGCGCATTGGGTCTCCTTTGCGTTTCGTGCGGCGGGCAGGCGCCCGCTGTGTGTTCCTAAGTTATCTGAGCACAGCCGATTGTAGCCGAGCAGGGCCGTGCCGGGGTTTCCGTCGTGTGTCTAGCCGCGCTCCACGAGCCCCTGGCGCTTGCGTCTTGCGGCGAGCGCCTTCTGGACCGATTCCTTTGACATGCGGTCATCTCCTACCATCACTATAGGGATTGACGCGGAGTCCGGTGATTGGCGCGATGCTCGCCCCTTGGCTCCTGGACTCCTGCGGCGAGGCTACCCGTTGTCTGCGATGACCTCGAGGAACGCCTCGCCATAGCGCTCGGCCTTCTTTGTCCCCACGCCCGACACCTCGAGCAGCTCGTCTGGCGTTGTGGGACGCTTGCGGCACATGTCCTCGAGCGTGGCGTTGTTGAAGATGAGGTAGGGAGGGACCTGCTGCTCGCGGGCAAGCCGTGTGCGCAGGGAGCGCAGGGCCTCGAAGAGCTCTGCCTGCTCAGGCGTGAGGTCCGGCAACTCTGCCGCGGACGTGCCACGCGTGCGCCCCTCGGGCCTTGGCTTGCGGGGCCTTCCCTTGGCGACGCGCATGACGAACGGCTTGTCGCCCTTCATGAACACGGCGCCGCGCCCGGCGAGGGCGAGCGTGGGGTAGTCTCCCTGCGTGCGCGTGAGGAACTCGCGGTAGACGAGCTCGTCGATGATGGCGCAGATGCGTGGGACGGGGACGTCGGCCATGATCCCGTAGGTGGAAAGGCTGTCCCAGCCGCGCTCGAGGACCTTGGCGGCCTTGGAACCGCGCAGGATGTCGACGATGGAGCCGGCGCCCACGCTCGTGGCGGGATTGCCGCAGGCGATTGCGTGTTGGCGCACGCGAGCCACGCAGCTCAGGATCTTGAGCGCGTTCGTGCGCTCGTCGACCTCCTCGTAGTCTGCGAGGCAGTTGCCGCAGTTTCCGCAGTAGGCGGGGGCCTCCTCGCCAAAGTGGCGCAGGATGAACGAACGGAGGCAGTCCGTGGTCGTTGCGTAGAAGACCATCTGGCGCAGGCGCTGCTCGTCTGCCTCGTGCATGGCCTTGAGCTGCTCGGGCGTGAGATCGGTGCGCTCCGTGCGGCTCAGGAGAAACTCTGCGGTGTGGACGTCTCCGGCGGTGTAGAGCAGCAGACATTCCGCCTTCGTGCCGTCTCGCCCGGCGCGGCCCGCCTCCTGGTAGTAGTTCTCGAGCGACAGAGGCAGGTTGTAGTGGACGACGTAGCTCACGTTGCTCTTGTCGATGCCCATGCCAAACGCGTTCGTGGCCACCATGACGGAGCTGCGGTCATAGATGAAGTCTGCCTGGTTGCGGTCGCGCTCCTCGGGCGAGAGGCCGGCGTGGTAGCGCGTGGCGGCAGCTCCCTGCTCGCGGAGCATGTCGCAGACGTCCTCGACGGCGCGGCGGCTCATGCAGTAGACGATGCCGGAGCTCTGCTCGTGCGCGCGAACGAACTCGAGGAGCGCCTTGTCCTTTGCGCGCTTGCCGCTCGGCCGCTCCACGGCAAACGAGAGGTTGGGGCGGTCGAAGCTCGCCACGACGCGAAGCGGGTCTCGCAGGCCAAGCGTGCCCTCGATGTCCTCGCGAACCTGGCGCGTGGCCGTGGCGGTGAGCGCCATGACGGGCGGGCGCGTGGGCAGCGCGTCGATGAAGCCGCAGATGCGCTGGTAGCTGGGGCGGAAGTCGTTTCCCCACTGCGAGATGCAGTGCGCCTCGTCCACGGCGAGCAGGCTGAGGCCGTGGCTTTGCACCACGTCGAGAAACGCCGGGTCTGCCAGGCGTTCGGGGGCCACGTAGACCAGGTTCAGAAGCCCGCGTGACATCTCGGTGAGGATCTGGCTGCGCTCGTGGGCGTCGAGTGAGCTGTTGAGGCATGCCGCCGCAACGCCAAGCTCACGTAGGGCCATGACCTGGTCTGACATGAGCGAGATGAGCGGCGAGACCACGATGGTGAGGCCGCCGAGCGCAAGCGCCGGCACCTGGTAGCAGATGGACTTGCCGGCAGACGTCGGCATGACGGCCATGACGTCTCGCCCGGAGATGGCTGCCTCGACGATCTGCTCCTGGTGGGGGCGAAACGTCGGGTAGCCAAACGTCTGGTGCAGGATGTCGAGGGGGCGCGCGCTCACAGGCGGCCTCCTTCCGCGGATATGGGCGTGGGCGGGTCGATGAGCCCGCGCGTGACGGCGCGTGCATAGGCGGCCAGTCCCGCGCCGTGCCTGAACTCTCCGGAGGCGATGAGGGCCGCAAGCTCGCCAAGGGGCACCTCGCGTCTGCGGATGCTCTCGCTGGGGTCTGGGTGCGCGCTCCCGGCATGGGCGTCGCAGCGGGCGAGGAACAGGTGGATGGTCTCTGCCGTGGCGCCGGGCGAGGGGTGGAAGGGGCCAAGGTCGACGAGCTCGCGTGCCGTGTATCCGGTCTCCTCGGCAAGCTCGCGGACGGCGGTGCGGGAGGGCTGCTCGCCCGGGTCGATGGCGCCTGCCGGAAGCTCTACCTGCATGCTGCCCGTTGCCGGGCGAAACTGCCTGATGAGCACCGTGCGGGCGTGAGCGCCCTCGCCGATGACGGGCAGGACGCACACGCCGGGGCGTATGCGCAGAAACGAGTAGGGAAACTCCCCTCCGTTGACGTGAAGGCTTCCCACGGAGACCTGGAAGCGGTCTGCGTCCAGGCATTGCCGCTCCACGTAGCTGGCCTCGTTCGTCTCGCTCTCCATCATGCTCCCTTCCGCGTCGTTGCCCCGATTGTACGCGCCGCGCCCATATTCCTAGCGCTGCCAGTCGAGCTCCCATATGTCCTCGAACAGGATGCGAGGACCAGGAGCTGCGCCCCTCCCCGCAAGCTCGAGCGTCCGAAACGTTGCGTCCACCTGGCGAACCGTGCCCGTGGTGGTCACGTAGGCGCTGTGGGCGTAGTGGACCACGGAGACGACGTCTCCCTTGCGCAGACGGGCGAGCATGCGCGATATGCGCTCCGCCCGTTCCTCGGTCATGGCATGCCGGGGCTCGGCCGTGCACTCCTGCTCGCGGACGAGGTCGTAGTAGCCGTTGAGTGCCGCGAACGGCATGAACTGCGAGACGTCCGACGCACGCGTGGGCCGAGCCGCTGGCGAGGACGTGCTTCCGAGTCGATTGCTATGCATTGTGGCCTCCCACCTGCGCGTTTCTGTCGCGGCCCGTGGCCTCCTCGCGGAAGCTCCTGCCGCGTACGATCGCGTTTTTCCCAAAGCGTTGCTTTACGGCGAGCGTCGCCTGCGTGAGGCGCCGCTCGCTCTCCTCGGCCCCCACGTCCGTGAAGAGCGTGAGCTCGGCGTCTGCCTCGTTGACGAGCGCCCCAAAGCCAAGGCCAAGGCGCTTCACCATGCGGTCCTTGTCGACGGCCTCGTCAAACAGCCGCTCGACCTCGCGCATGAGCGCCTCGCGAGACGACGTGTGAGCCACGAGCTTGTGCGAGGCGGCCGCGTGGGGTCCGCGATGCGCCGCGGCCAGCTCCCAGTCCAGGTCCGTCGTGTGGTAGCCGGCCCACACGGAGACGTGCCCGCACGCCAGGCGCTTGCTCACAAGCTCGAGCACACCCTCGTCCACCATCTCGCGTATGACGGTGAGCGCCTCGGTCGCCGTGTAGGGCCGCGTGAGCACCTGGCCCACGCTGATGGAGTGCTGCTGCGGCTCGTAGGACTGGATCTGGGCGATGGTGCAGTTCTCGATGCCGCGCGCGTGCTCCATGAGGTGCGTGGCGTTCACGCCGAACTCGCGCCGAAGCGTTGCCTCGTCCATGGCGACGATTCCCGCGAGGTCCCGCACGCCGTAGCGCCACTCGAGCCTTCTGGCGATGTTGGGGCCTATCTGCCAGATGTCCGTGATGGGGCGATGGTGCCAGATCCTGGCGCGGAAGCGCTCCCCGTCCAGGACGCCAATGTGGCTCTCCTCGTGCTTTGCCTGGATGTCGAGGGCAACCTTGGCGAGGAACAGGTTCGTGCCCACCCCGGCCGTGGCGCAGATTCCCGTCTCCGCGCGCGCTGCGTCCATGAGCATGCGCGCGAGCCCCACGCCGTCCGTGTCATAGAGCGAAAGGTAGGGGGTGGCGTCGATGAAGCACTCGTCAATCGAGTAGACGTGGATGTCTTCCCTTGCAATGAAGCGCAGATAGATGCTGTAGATCTGCGCGGAGACCTCCATGTAGCGCTTCATGTGGGGGCGTATGGCGCGGTAGTGGATGCCCTTGGGGATCTGGAACAGGCGCGGCCTGCCCGAGAGGCCCTTTGCCTTGATGGCGGGGGAGAGGGCCAGGCAGATGGTGCCGGGCCCGCGGCTTGTGTCTGCCACCACGAGGTCCGTCTCGAACGGGTCAAGCCCGTGGTCTATGCACTCGACGGAGGCGTAGAAGCTCTTGAGGTCAATGCATAGGTAGATGCGCCCCGTGTCTGTGGGGTCGTTTGGCTGTGCCGCTCCCTGCATGGTCCTCGCCTCTGTCTGCAAACACGTGTTCGTACATGACGCATCACATCATGCAACGGATTCCGGACAATATGCAAGGCCCCTTGCGCGTCCACAAAGGCGGCACGAGGTGTTCGAGGAAGGCGAGGACGCCCGGTGCCTAAGCGGTGATTTTTGCGATGAGGTTGCCAAGGCCGCGCGCGCCATAGATCACGGCGGCGACCCATACGGTTTTGCCATCGACGAAATAGAGAATGGCATATTTGCCCCAGCGAGCCTGGCGAATCTCCGAGCCGTTGGCCGTGGTTCCGACGGTGTGGTTCCTCGCCGGCATGGTGGCGAGCGACTCTATGACATCAAGAATCCTACTGACCGTGCGTCGTGCGGCTCCAGGCTCCGCCAGTCGTTCGGAGATGTATTCGCGTATCAGGCGCAGGTCCTCGAGCGCACCATCGCCGATGAGGACCTCAAAGCGCTCGGGCTCATCTTCTGCGCTCATGCGAGGAGTGCGGCTCGTGCGGAGCCAACGGATGTGCCGGAGTTTTTGGCACTCTTGAGGTGGCCCTCGAGGAACGAGGCGAGCTCTGCGTTGCTCATCCGGTCTGCGTTGATGGCGTCTGGGGCCTCTGGCAGCTTTGCCGCAAAGGGGATGCCTCCCGTGAGGATGATCTGACGCAGGTACATGGTGATGGCGGTGGACATGGGGATGCCGAGCTGCTCGAGCACCCTCTCCGCTCCCTGTTTGTCCGCTGGGCTAACGCGTAGATTGAGCGTTGCGGTCTTTTCCATGCCAACTCCCCTCATGTTGGGCAAATTGTAACGCAAACGTATATGCGATGTAACGTTACCTGCCTACGTGGCCGTCTCGCGCGTAGAAGGCGCGGTTGTTGGGAGTCTCGTCCACCTCCACCTGCGAGACGGGCAGGCCCTTCTCGGCCAGGCGGTCAAAGAACCAGTGCGCGAGGTTCTCGGCTGTCGTGCGGAATGGCAGGACGGTGAGCGAGAAGCCCTCGCCCTCGAGTGCGGCCATCGTGGTGGGCTTGAGGGAGCCCTCCTCGACGAGAAACGTGTGGTCAAGCTGGTCGGCCACCTCGGCGACGGTGCGCTTGAACACGCCAAAGTCCACGACCATGTCGCGCATGGTGCCGTCTGCCGTGCGCGACCCGTCCTCGCGCAGCTCGCCCGCGCCGCCCTGCGCGCCCTGGAGCTGTTCGACCTCGATCGTGGCGACGACGCGCCAGCGGTGGCCGTGGAGGTTCTCGCACTTGCCGTAGTAGTCCGTGAGGAAGTGGGCGCCGTCAAAGTGTGCCTCGGCCTGAAGTCCGTACATGGGTCTCCCTGGGGTTTCGCGTCGCTAGGGGCGCGTGGGCGAGAGCTCCTCCTCGTGCTTGGCAGGGGATGGCTCCGCCGCGTTTCTCTCGGAGCTATCGTACTCGACAACGAGCAGCTCCCTCACGTCCACATCGAAGACGTAGGCGATTGAGATGAGCGAGGAGAGCGTTGGGTTGGCAGGCTTGCCCTTCTTGGAGATGCCGCGCTCGTACCTCTGATAGGTGTTCGAGGCCATGCCGGCCCGCTCGGCAACCTCCTCCTGCGTGAGCCCGCTGTCCTGGCGAAGGTCGCGCAGGCGCAGCGACAGGGCTCGCGCAAAGGCGCATTGGGTGGCATATGGCTCGTAAGTCGTCATGCCCCCAATATGTGCGGCCGCACCTGGCCGTTCCACCACATAAAAGTGGTATTGCAACTTTTATGTGGTGCGTACTACGTATGACGAGGTAATGAGGGGCGTATCAGCGAACGTGAACGCTACTCGTAGCTTTCGCGGAAGGCGAGCTCGCCGGCGAGTGCGGGCGTGGACTTATTGTCAGGATAAGCCCCTAGAATCTTCTCAGAGAGACGGCCGGCGGCAAACGGGAGGCGCCATGAGGCTTCTGCACATCTCGGACCTGCACATAGGCAAGCGCGTGTGCGAGTTCTCCATGCTCGATGACCAGCGACACGTGCTGTCGCAGGTGATCGATTTGGTGGGGAAGCGCGGGGTAGATGTCGTGCTCGTTGCCGGGGACCTGTATGACAAGTCGTCTCCCAGCGCAGAGGCCGTGGCGCTTGTGGACTGGTTCGTCCAACGGCTGGCGGCAACGGGCGCGCAGACCGTGATCATTCCGGGCAACCATGACTCCGCGGAGCGCGTGGCGTATGCGTCTGGGCTGCTTGCGAGCCAGGGGATTCACGTGGCGCCCGTGTACGCGGGGCGCATCGAGCCGGTGCGCCTCGCAGACGGGCTCGGCGAGGTTGACGTGTGGCCCATTCCCTACCTGCACATCTCGACCGTTCGCCACTTTTTCCCAGATGAGAAGATCGCAAACTACACGGACGCCCTGCGCGTGGCAATCGGTGCCTGTGGGCTGCGGCGCGTTGACGATGAGGGCCGTGCAGTCCGCAACGTCGCCGTGGCGCACCAGTTCGTGACGGCCGGTGGCGTGTCGCCGGAGCGCTGCGACTCCGAGCTGTCCGTGGGCGGCATGGACAACGTGGACGTGAGCGTCTTTGACGCATTCGACTACGTGGCCCTGGGTCACATCCACGGTCCCCAGCGCGTGGGACGTGACACCGTGCGCTATGCGGGGTCCATCCTCAAGTACTCGCTGTCCGAGTGGCGTGGGCAGAAGTCTGCCACGCTCGTGGAGCTGGGGGAGGCGGGCGCCGAGCCGGCGATCGAGCAGGTGGCGCTCGAGCCGCTCCATGACCTGCGCCGCGTCCGTGGGCCGCTTGAGCGGCTCATCTCGCCAGAGGTTGCCGACGCGCCGGAGACGAGCCGCGAGGACTACCTCTATGCGGTGCTCACGGACGAGAACCCCGAGGTGGACGCCATGGCGCGCCTGCGCAACGTCTATCCCAACGTCATGAGCCTCGAGTATGACAACGCGCGCACGCGTGCCGCGGGCATCTCCGAGGATGCGGCGCCCGCCGAGGACTCGGCGAGCCCACTCGAGCTGTTCTGCGACTTCTACGAGCAACAGAACGGGAGCGAGCTCACGGAGGCGCAGCTCGCGGTTGTCAAAGAAGAGCTTGAACGAATCGAGGTGCTCTAGATGAGGCCAGTGAAGCTAACCGTCAGTGCCTTCGGCCCCTATGCCGCGGAGGTCTCCGTCGACTTCGAGAAGCTCGGCGAGGAGGGCCTCTACCTCATCTGCGGAGACACGGGAGCCGGCAAGACCACCATCTTCGACGCCATCTCGTTTGCGCTGTTCGGCTATGCGAGCGGCGCGGACCGTTCGGCACGCAGCCTGCGCAGCGACTTTGCCAGACCCGATGTCGAGACGTTCGTGGAGCTTGCGTTCGAGCACCGGGGCGAGCGCTACGTCGTGCGGCGCAACCCCGAGTACGAGCGTCCCAAGAAGCGTGGCAATGGCACAACGACGCAGCTCGCGGACGCCACGCTCGCCCACGAGGGCGAGCCGCCCGTCACGGGCACGCGCGGTGTCGACAAGGCCATAGAGGAGCTTCTCGGCATCGACCGCAACCAGTTCTCCCAGATCGTCATGATTGCCCAGGGAGACTTCCGCCGTCTGCTCCAGGCGGACACGAAGGAGCGCGCCACCATCATGCGCAAGCTGTTTGGCACGGCCCCCTACCTGGGCTTCCAGAACGCGCTTGCCACGAGGAGCCGCGAGCTCGAGGAGAGGAGCAAGGCGGTGCGCGAGCGCCTGCTTGCCCTTGTCCCCTCGATTGCGGTGACCGGCGAGCAGCGCGAGGCGCGCCTCGCCGCGCTTGTGGACTCCGAGGCACCGGATGCGGACGAGGCCCTTTCGCTCCTTTCGGAGCAGCGCAAGGACGATGACGCCGAGCTTGGGCGTCTCGAGGAGGCGCGGGCCAAGGCCGCGGCCGAGGTGGAGCGCCTCTCCGCGCTCTCCGACCGTGTCCGTCAGCTTGCCGAACAGAGGCAGACGCTTGGCGAGGCCGAGCGCGAGCTGGCGGGCGCGAACGATGCCGTTGCCAGGGCAAAGGAGGCGTTTTCTGCCCAGGAGGCGCGTGCGGACGAGCGCCAGTGCCTTGCGGGTGAGGCTGCCGTGATAGCCCGCGAGCTCGAGCAACTCTCTGGGCTCGATGCCGCGTCGCAGGCCGAGGAGAATGCCAAGCGCGCCCTCGATACGGCAAGGGATCGCAAGGCCAAGGCCGGCTCCAAGCTCGGTGAGGCAAACGAGGCGCTTTCGGATGCCCAGGGGAAGGCCTCCCAGCTCGCGGACGCACCTGCGGCCCTCGCTCGGGCGGAGGCTGTCGAGCAGCAGGCCTCGCGCCTGCTTGCGGACGCAACGTCTGCGCTCGAGGCGCTTCGCGGCCTGCGAGGCAAGGAGAGGGAGCTCGCCGAGCTTCGTGCCCAGGCCAAGAAGGCGCAGGACGATCTTGGCGAGGCCACGAATGCGGCAGGGAAGCTCGAGGCCCAGGCTGCCGACCTTCGCGAGCGGGAGGTCTCCCTGCGCGGTGCCGACGCCGAGCTCGAGCGTGCCAAGTCTGCCCGCTCCGAGCTGGAGCGCCTAGTGGGGCAGACCCGCGAGTCCTATAGAGAGGCGAGGGACAGGAAGGCCACGGCAGACAAGGACGCCGCTGAGCTTGCCCGTACCCAGGGCATCTACCTCGAGAAGAGCGAGGCGCTCGAGGCGGCCCGCTCCGAGCATGCGTCCAAGCAGCGGGCGTTTCTCGGTGGCCAGGCGGGGATTCTCGCGCAAGGGCTCGTGGAGGGCGTCCCCTGTCCGGTATGCGGCTCCACGCATCATCCCCATGCCGCCGTCTGCGAGGGCGTTGTCCCAACGCAAGACGAGGTCGATGCTGTCGCCGCGGCGTTCCAGGCGGCGTCGGACGAGGCTGGCAAGGCCTCTGCGGCGGTCGCGGCCGCTCGCGAGAGGGCAGAGCGTTCGGCATCCGAGCTTTCCGCTGCCGAGGAGCGCGTCGGTACGGCCGAGGAGCTCATCGCCAAGGGCAAGGACCTCGCCGGTCAGCTTGAGGACGCTGCCGCCTCGGTCGATGCTGCCAAGAAGCGCGTGGGGGAGCACGACGCGCTCGACGCGGAGCTTGCCGCGCTTGAGAAGAGGGGCACCTCCGCCGCGAAGGCGATCGACGAGGCTTGCGAGGTGGCCGATAGCCTGCAGAGGCAGGTCGTTGCGCTTGAGGCGTCGTGTGCCGAGCTTGCCTCGTCCCTTGGCCAGCTGGATGACGGGGCGGCAGAGAATGACGTGAGGAACCGGCGTCGCGAGCTCGATGACGCGCATGAGGCAACCGAGGGGGCCCGCGCCCGCGCGGACGAGCTTTCTCGCGCAACGAGCCGCGTCGAGGGGCTGAGGCAGCAGCTCCCCGCATTCGAGCACGAGTGCGATGAGGCCGCGTCTGCCGTCTCCCGCGCAGAGGCCGAGCTTGCGGACGCGACTGCCACGCTCAGGACGATCAAGGGCTCGCTCACATATGAGAGCGCAACTGCCGCAAAGGGGCAGATGGATGCCATTGAGCGTCAGATTTCTGCCATTGACGAGGCCCGCGAGCACGCGAACGGGGCGCTCCGCGAAGCGCAGGCTACTGCCAAGCAGCTCGAGGGGCGCGTCACCGCGACGAGGGAACGCATCGCCCAGCTGAGCGAGGACGGCGAGATCGATGCCGGCCGCGTCGCCGAAGACCTCGCGGCCGCGCGTGACGCTCGCGCGTCGGTCGACGAGGAGCGTACGGTCGTCTCGTCGCGCGTGAGCTCCAACGGGCGGCTGGCCGAGCAGCTGCGCTCCCTTGGCGAGAGCGGCCAGGACGTTGCGGCTCGGTATGCCGAGATGGATGCGCTGTCGCGCACGGCGTCCGGTCGCCTCTCGGGCAAGCAGCGTCTGAGCTTCGAGACCTATCTGCAGGCTCGCTGGTTCGATCGCGTGCTTGCGGCGGCCAACAGGCGGCTCGTCTCGATGACGGAGGGCCGCTACGAGCTCGTGCGCCACAAGGGCATGCGCAGCGGCGGCGGTGCTGCGCAGACGGGACTCGACCTCGATGTTCTCGACTCGTTTACTGGCAAGCCCCGCGACGCGTCGTCGCTTTCGGGCGGCGAGTCGTTCAAGGCGTCGCTCGCGCTGGCGCTGGGCCTGTCAGACGTGGTGCAGGCGCATGCCGGCGGCATCGAGCTTGACACGATGTTCGTGGACGAGGGCTTTGGCTCGCTCGACCAGGAGTCGCTGGCGCTCACGGTGCGCGTGCTCACGGGTGCCGAGAACAGCAACAAGCTCGTGGGCATCATCAGCCACGTTGACGAGCTGCGCGCAAGCATCGACCACAAGATTGTCGTCGAGCGCGGTCGTTCCGGCTCCACTCTGCGCATCGAGGAGGGGTAGGGGCATCGAAGGGCCCCGCTCCGTCCTCTGCGCCGAGCTCGGCTGTTGATTGTGCCAAACGCACCTTATTTTCGGCTTAATGCCTGATAATTAGGTGCGTTTAACGTAGTGAGGGTGTTCTCTTGCTACAATGACACCACCACAACCGCGCGCCCAAGAGGGCGAGAGCGCTTTTGATCGCGTTCCAGCCGGGTCGGGACAATTCGATTGTCCTGGCTCGGCTTCTTTTTTCGATTGTTTAAAGACGAGGGTTTCCTGGCGTATATCGCAGTTTCCCGTGCATGCTAGTATCGAGTAACCACAACCGCCCCTGAATCCAGGGCGCTCAAGCGCATAGACGAACCAGCGACTGGGAGGGCATCCGCCTTTTCTCGGACTGGTTCGCTGTTGCGACGAGTGCTGAGCGGTTGTGGTGACTGTGGCGGATGTCCTCCCATTCATCAAGATTAAATCTACTTCGTGAGACCGAACTCATCTTTTAACAATCAAGTTTTTGGCCGTCTATCTCGCGTTTATTGCTATTTAGATACCTTTCAGGGATATGTGCTCCGATCCCGATTCGCTTGCTGCTATGGTGTGAATCACCACAACCGCGCCTGCTTGCAGGAGCACTCAACCCAATAGCCGCGAGCCTGTTGCCGGGGGATCTCTCTATCTCTCCAGCCTCATATCGCCCTATCTCGCTTTCGCGTGTGCGCGTTGGCTGTGGATGTATTTAGGGATAGGGGAAGCCATGGCCAATGACCAAAGCTGGGAGTCAGCCTTCCTGGAGTTAAGCCTTCGCAACAAGATATATGAGGTGCTCGAGAAGGACGGCAGACCGTGCTCTGTCTGGCGGCTATATGGCATGCTGTTCGGTGACGTTCGGGCCGCAATTCGGAACTCACTGGATGAGCTCCGTAAATCTGGCCTTGTGGCCGTCACGGATTCTGGCGGCTACATTGCGCTGCCGCGAGATGCGCGTCTCTCGACAGCGGCTCCAGAGGTCGAAGCGGCTCCAGAAGCCGCTGCCCGTGCGGCGCAACCTCTTGCCGTCAGGGTCCCGGAGGTTGGTTCCCGTGCAATGCGGCCCACTGAGCGTGCCGAGCGAGAGACGCTATCCGGCTCGAATGGCGTCATAGATGCCCATGATAACGACGAGAGCTCCTCAGTTGCCCAGATTGCAACTAACTATCAGACCGAGGCTCGCCTTAGTGACATTTCGCTTTCGATGACCGTGAACACGGATTCGGGGGAGCCGCTTACATCCGTTCCGGAGGCTTCTCCTTCATTTTCGGATGAGGAGGCAGAGCATCGACACGATAGCGTTTCGGCTGGGGAAGCTACCATACCCGTCGAGGCCGAGCCGAGCGGACCAAGCTGGAAACAAGTTACTGACGCAATGTCGGCCGTTGAGCCGGAACTTGTTTCTGAACTCGGGCATTTTACGTTTAGAAAGGATGACGGAACGGCCGTCTTCCTCGAGCTCCCCTCGGAAGAGTGCACGTCGCTTTCAAGGATTCAGAGTAGTTATTGCGGAATCCTTTTGCTGCAGTCTATAGAACAAGTGTTTGGGCCAAGGCGCGTGGAAGTGCGTTCCGGACGTTACAGGCGCGCATTTAAGACACCTGGCTGGTCTCTTACGGCGCTTACTCAAACCATTGCGGACTCGATGAGGAGCGAGGAACGAGATGCGGAGATACCGACGCCCGGAACTGCACCCGCTCAAGAGCTAACGCACGAAATCGTTTCCGTTCAAGAGGAGACGCCAGGAACTGCTCCTGTTCAAGGGGCGACGTCCGGAGTCACTTCCGCCCAAGACGAAGTGTCCCACTCCGCTTCCGGCAGGGCCTCCGACCTCCGTCCAAATAACGCTGGGGCCAAGACCGCCTCAAACCCGCCAACGGTTGAAGAGTGGATCAGCACGCTCGATGACGACCGCGCCGAGATCCTGACGTGCCTGTTTAGTGGTGGCCGCGTTGCTACCCTGGCAAAGGCGAGGGATATCTCCCTAACCGAGGCGAGAAAGCTGAAAAAGGATGCCCTGGCGGGTAGACCGGTTCTTTTCGAAGATCGCTATCGCTATCTCTTCAGAACGTATCGCATGTCAAGCGTGACACTCAAGCAGCTGACCGGGCTTGGTCGTCTGTCGTACGGATACCTGATGTTCCTTTACTCTCCTGGGTACAGGCCCCTTAGGCCTGACGCGCTTCAGGATATCTGTGTCCCACAAGAAATACGCGACAAACTGTCCGAGAAGAACGAAGAGACCAGGCACACCCCGCTTGGGATGGTGCGCGTCGACGGCGAGTACATCTCAAGGAACCGCACCAGTCTTCTGATCAAGTACGGAAAGCAATATGCCGCCAAACCGATGGGGGCTTCTTCATTCCGGCTTGGCTACAACGAGTTCCTCTCCCGGCTCTCGCTTGGCATGGGACCCGACATGAGCCTTCCCTCATCGTTGGCGGGCTTTACTTACTGCCTCGAAAGAACGGGCTCGTACCTTGTGATCTCGAAGGATCATGTTAGGTACAGGCCGTACTCGGAATATGACTACAGGGCCTTGCGCGAGCTGCTTGGTACATATGTGTCTCGGAACATCGAATGCTCAACCGAGCTGCTATTTCGTGAGCACCCTGACCTGATGAAAGACCTCGACATCCTCGATGCCCAAGAGCTCCATGTCGTGATCAAACGCCTTCTGGACGAAGAGGACATAGAAGGAGTCCATCTCGAAAAACGCCCCGTTATCCGATTTGGAGAGGGGGACAGAAAGAGGCAGGCCATCGAGCTGATAAAGGAGATGGGCCCCTCGAGCGTGGATGAAGTTGCGGCGGAATACGAGAGCCGCTTTGGGAATTCCCCATCCTTCTTTAAGACTGCGGTCAAAAGGGAGATCTCAGCCTATTGCAAAAACGGACGCTTCGAATATCGAGAGACGGACATGAGCGCCGAGCAACGGGAGTATCTCCTGTCGCTGCTCGATAAGGACTATCAGGCGCTCGATTTGGTCAAGGCGCAGTTCTCTGTTCGCTTTCCCGATATGAATGAGCTTGACGTAAACGACGAGGTGCTATCCGAGCTGGGCTACCACGTTGACTGCGGCCTTGTGGTGAGAGATGGGGTAGAGCTCGGACCGGTATTTAGCAGACTCGTAAGGCAGAAGGAATCGTTTTCTATTCGCGACCCAGACTTTGGCCCTGCGGTGCTGTCGCATCCTGAGTTTAGGAAGGTATTGAACAGGGGCCTCAACTCCTTGGAAATCGTAGAGATATCGAAGGATGAGTTTGTACTTGTCAAGAAGCTAAAGAGAATCTTTGGAGTCACGAGGGCCGACCTGCTGGATTATGCAAATGAGGCCGGGAAAACGGCGCAACACGAGGCCCCTTTTACCATCCACAGCCTGAGAAAAGAGGGATTCGTCCACAGGATTGACTCCCTGAGAGAAGATGCGGGTCTCGGAGACTGCATGTACGAGTCTCTGATCGCCCTACTTCCCCAGTCGTATGGAATCAAGAGAACCGCCATGGGCGGAACCATGGTGTTCTGCAAGCTGAACCACAAGTTCTCGGCGGTCGACTTCTTGGAGCTTATCGTGAAGTCGGAGGAAAGGATTGAGCTCGACGAGCTCATCGACCTTTTGCTGGATGAGTACGGAGTCTCAGTTCCAGAATCAACCCTTCGCCTTGCGATTGACAGAGCCGTTGGCGAGGGGCGCCTCTTCTTCAATCAGAGCTTCCAGATGCTGCTGCCGAGCAAGGAAGCAAACCTCGAATTCCTGAGGGGCCTCATTGACCAGCCGAAACAGGACCAGCAATGAGACATCAGAACAGTAGCCAAGAAGCGATGAAAGGATATGCAAAGATGAACCTGCTGACCATGGCCCAGGACCCCGCCTGTATTGACGTGGAGCCAACCGAGAGGCTTGAGAAGATGGTTCTTGAGGGGGAGCCCAAGAACTATCGCGTTTGTCGAATTAAGCTTGACCTGCTTAGGTACAACGAGCAGAACGACCGCATTGCCACTTTCATCAGCCGCTATAAGGCAGAGCATGGCGATGACTCGTTCGAGGGCCTTACCCAAGAGGAATACAACTCTATCGTCCAGGACTTCATCGTTGAGAGTAATCCCGAGGCCATTAAGAAGACGAGGGGAAACATTGAGCTTCGAACGCAAGAGCGTCCCGGAGTCGTGCTGTCAAACGGTCTCGTGATTGATGGCAACCGTCGCTTTACCTGCTTGAGGCAGCTTGCGCAGAAGAACCCCAGCTTCGGGATGTTTGATGCCGTCATCCTTCCCTATGAGGTGGGAAACGACCCTAAGCGTGTCAAGATTCTTGAGCTTTCCATCCAACATGCAACCGAGGAAAAAGTCGAGTATGACCTTATCGACAAGCTCGTTGGCGTCTACCGCGACATTCTCGATCCCGAGACCAAACTTCTGACCGTTGAGGAATACGCGAAGTACGCCGACGCATCGCTCAAGGACGTTAGTTCGTGGATGCAGCTTGCCCAGTTCATGGTTGATTTCCTAGACTACGTTGGCCAACCCAAGCAGTTCCACATCGCGAGGGAGCTTTCTCTCGGAAGTCTGTTTCAAGAGATGCCGGCTATCCTCAAGAAGTGCTCCAGCAGCGAACAAGAGGAGCAGGTGAAGAACATCCTTTTTGCCAACCTCGTCATGTCTGCGGAAGGCGACCGAGTTCGAATCATCCGCCCGGTTAAGCAAGTCCTGACAAGCGAGAAGGCCGAAGAGTTCGTCGAGTGCGAGTCGGACCTCGCCGCCGAGGTTTGCGAGCGCCTCTCGATGGGCGACACGTCGTTTGACGAGCGCATCGCTGATGTGAGGGCGGATGCCGACCTTGCAGGGGAATTTAGAAGGACGCTTGACTCCGCAGTGTCAGCGGCTCGACGTGAGAAGGCCGTCTCTTCTCCGGCGGACGCAATCGAGAAGGCCATGCGCGACCTTATGCAGGTCGAGGAAGGCATCTTTGGCGAACTCGACTCGAATGAGCTGGCGACCGTTAAGCGAGGAGTTAGCGGACTCAAGAAGCGTCTTTCCGCAATTGAGGATGCCCTGCTTGCGGCGGAGCGGTAGCTTATGAAGTTCCGTCTTGGATGTAGCGAGGGAAGGCTTGCGCTGACCCTGGCCGATGAGCCCATCGAGAACTTTCTTGCCTCCTCTCTCTGGAAGGTCAGGCTTTCCTTTGCGAAGAGCAAGAGGCCTGAGCTCCATGGGCAGACGCTGCTGTTTCCTGCCGATCTGAGCATCGCCGACTGGCATAGAATCGCGGCTTCGCTTGAGGGCGCCTCGCGCTTTGGCGTGACAGTCGAGCATGACTCTAGCTTCGAGAAGGACGTCGCTTCGAATGGTGGGGACCTCGAGGAGCGGGCCCGTGTGGGCCTGTCCATCAAGGCGCATGATCCGGTTCTACTCGAGCGCTTTGAGGGTTTCTCGGAGACGGTCAACTCTCTGATGATCAGGCCTCTTCGCGAACGCCAAATGTGGGACGCCTTCTTCATGAGCGCAATGGGAAGCTCTGCGAACTTCTCGGTGCCGGGCTCGGGCAAGACCTCCGCAGTTCTTGGAGCGTTTGCATTCCTGCGTCAGAGAGGCGAGGTTGAACGAATCGTGGTCATTTCGCCCAAGAACGCATTTGGCTCGTGGCGAGATGAGTGGGCAGCCTGCTTTGGTAGGGCTGAGCCATGCCGTTCGTTGTGCTTTCACGACCGGAAATGGACGGGCGTTGATAGGGCTGGTCGACAGCGCGAGCTCCGCCTGGGCTATCGTGGCTACAACTTGATTCTGCTGAACTATGAGAGCGCAAACTATGGGGAGTCTCTTTATAAGGTCGTCAGGGACAAGTCTCTTCTCGTGTTCGATGAGGTCCACAAGGTCAAGAGGGTCCATGGCAAGCGAGCGGAGGACGCACTTGCTGTGGCGCGGTGCGCCAAGTATGTGGTGGCGCTCACGGGTACGCCCATTCCCAACAGCTACCTCGATGTTTACAACCTTCTCCACATCCTCTATCCGGATGACTATGACTGGTACTTTGGCTTTAGGGAGCAGACGCTCAAGAAGGCCGACAAGGCGCTAGTCGAGAAGGTCAATGCCTCCATCCAGCCGTTCTTCTGCCGAACGAGTAAGAAGATGCTTGGGGTTCCGGAGCCCGAGCCGGACGATCTGGTGGCGGTGCCGGCGAGCGGCGAGGAGACAGAGGCCCTCCGCGAGCTCAAGGGATCGCTGGCACGTGACCCACTTGCGATGATCGTGCGCGTGCTCCAGCTTGAGAGCGACCAACGGATGCTCGAGGAGGACATCTCTTGGGATGACATCGAGGGACTCGTGGACGCGGCGGACGAGCAGAGCCTCGCCCAGCATCTCTCTGCTCCCATGACGCTTGTCAGCTCTGTCGGGGCGGGTGGCTCACCCGTGCTCTCGACAAAGACCAGGGCGTGCATCGACCTCGTCAGTCGGCTCTGTGGGGAGGGCAAGAAGGTAATCGTCTGGTGCATCTTCAAACGGAGCATGGCGAACATCTCGAGCCTGCTCAACGCTCGAGGTCACTCGACTCGCGTCGTGAGCGGGGCAACCGGGATGGACGAGAGGCAGGAGATTCTCGACGACTTCAAGCTGGGTGGTCTTGAGGTGCTTGTCACCAACCCCCATACGCTTGCGGAGAGCGTCTCGCTCCATATGGTCTGCCATGATGCCGTTTACTTTGAGTGCAGCTATAACCTGGTACACCTGCTCCAGTCCAAGGATAGGATCAACAGGCTTGGCCTTCCGGATGGGCAGTACACCCAGTATCACTTCCTGCAGTCAACGTTTTCTGTTCCCTCGGGAGCATGGTCGCTCGACCAGAACATCTACTCGCGTCTCTGCGAGAAGGAGCAGACGATGCTGGATGCGATCGACCGGGGCGTGCTCGAGCCTGGTTCGACCGACGAGAGGGACCTTGACCTGATTCTCGATGGACTGTTTGGAGATGATGATGGACGGGTCTTGAGCTGAGGCGATTCGGACGGAACTTGCCCGAGCGGCGGACGAATGCTTGCGTCTCGTCTTTTTACATTGCAGTTTTTGGCCGTTTACCTCGCGTTTATTGCTATTTAGATACCTTTCAGGGACGCATCCCCCGGTCTCAACCGGTTCGCTGCTATGTTGTGACTCACCACAACCGCGCCTGCTTGCAGGAGCACTCAATTCAATAGCCGCGAGCCTGTTGCCGGGGTCTCTCTATCTCTTCAGCCTCATATCGCCCTATCCCGCTTTCGCGTGCATGCGTTGGCTGTGGCTATGAACTAACGAGCCAAACAAGAGCTGAGGAGACGGGACTATGCAAGTCGAGGGCTATGACGTTGCGATTCGCGTGCATATTACGGATGGGCTTGGGGTGGATACATCCAGGGCAAGATGTTGATCGGTCGACGGAATCTTATGCAGATTACCTCGCTCGATCAAGGGCCTCTCTGACTCGCTGGGCTCACGATCTCCCAAATCTCGAACTCGAGCGATTCCAAAACCTCTTTCAGAACTTACGACGCAATCAGTGGGATACCAGTACCCGATGATGCTTGTCAAAAGACTCGACCTGTTTGGTGGATAGATGATCAGAATTAACGAATGGCTCGTTTACGCGGCACTGAGCCTTTTGAATGATAGAAATCCGGAACAAGGTGAATTCAGCCTCAAAACCGTCTACTTTTCGGAATCAGAACTTCTGCTTGAGGCGAACCGCCTCAACCCGGAAAGGAGAAGGGACCTGGTCTCGAAGGACTTCAAGGGGCTCGTCTTCAATGAGGCCGAGTCGCAGGGAGGCGATAGGTTCTTTGTACGTGGCCCGTCGAACATGTCGCTGAACTATCTCAGATTGGCCTCTAGGTCTGAGGCCGACTCTGCATATCTTGGAGTCTTTTCATCGTTTGATCTGGCTGAGCAGGGAGACCGCTCTTTCTTTCTGAACGGATGCCCTCTCGACGCGAATGGCCTGAGTGCTCTGCTTACGAGCTACTCGGACTTTGTCGAGAAGCAAAAGAGGGCGGGCATTCCTCGTCAGCCGCACTGCAACCTGTCTCCCCAGTGGTCGATCTATCTTGCTGCCGCCTCGTTTGCCCTTAACGAATTTCTTAGGACGGGGTCAGTGGACGAGGCGTCGTACTGGTTTATCCAGAAGCCAATCGTGGCCGAGGCAAAACAGCTGTATGGAAGAGAGAACACTTCGTTTCAGGTGTTTATCTCGTCAGCCTTTGCTGACGGGTCGTCAGCGGCTTATAGGTCATATTTCCTGCGCGGCAGCGAGTTCCAGATGAGAAGACTGTCTTGCCGAGCGGACGAAACCAAGGACGAGAAACGCCCGACTGATCCTCTTGACGACACTCAGATGATCCTGACGTTTGACGGCCTGGTTCCGATACGGGAAGTGCTTGAGTTTGTTGACAATGAATACTCAAGCATCATGGAGAATGGCTCTCTCGGGAGCAGAACGGCATTTCATTTCACGAGCCCTGGGGCAGACGAAGGGTCGGAAATGTCCGACGAGGAGTCGCTCGGGGCATCTTTGCGCACAACGCCCACTCCCGAAGAGTCTGCGCAGGCGGGGAATTATGACGACGCGAGCTTTCTCGGTGAAGTCTACATGACCGCTCCCGAGCTGGCTGCGATGCGACGCCTTCTCTTTCGAAAGAAATGTCTGGTGTTGCAGGGACCTCCTGGTGTTGGTAAGACCTTCTCTGCGACGAGGCTTGCGTACAACATCTTGGGGTCTCGAGACCCCTCGAGAGTGACCATGATACAGATGCATCAGAACTACTCGTACGAGGAGTTCATTGAAGGATACTGCCCTACCGAAAACGGATTTGCGCTCAAGGACGGTGTATTGCTTCGTACCTGTGATGCCGCGAGAGAGGAACCGGATAGGCCGTTCTTTCTGATAATTGACGAAATGAACCGCGGCAATATGAGCAGAGTTTTCGGAGAATCATTTCTCCTGCTTGAGGTCGATAAGCGTGATTTCGAAATAACCTTGCCCTACTCAGGTAGGCGGTTCTCTGTGCCCGGAAACTTGTTTGTTATCGGGCTTATGAATACCGCCGACAGGAATCTAGCCTTTCTCGATTTTGCATTCAGGAGGAGATTCGCCTTCTTTGACATGCGCCCGGGATTCGACTCGCCTGGATTCTCTGCATATGCAAAGCAGCTTGGAGTCTGGTTTGAGCGTTTGGTTGCAACGGCAAAGCGCTTGAACGACGATATTCTGCAAGACGAAAGCCTGGGACGTGGCTTCCAAATTGGCCATAGCTTCTTCTGTGGCTTGAACGCCGCTAACGCAATGGACCAGATGCGGGATGTCATCCAATTCGAGATAACCCCTCTCCTGAGGGAGTATTGGTTCGATGACGCTGAGCGCGCCGAGCTCTGGATATCAGAACTGATGGGGTCGTTGCAGTGATTCCGTTAAGAAACGTGTATTACATGCTCGCTTACGCCTTCCGCGATGTGAGGATGCTGTCAGACGCTGCTTTTGGAGATGAAGCCTTCTCTGGGGTGGAGGACATGTATTGCGAGCTCTTGCTGAGAAGCGCCAACTCGCTATTAAAACGTGGGCTTGAGACGACGACGCAAAACTGCGTGGAGAAACCGTCGAGGCCAAGAGGCAGGATTAACTTCCCACAGTCTATTCGGTGCCGAGTGCGTGGCGACCGTTCTTTGGTTTGCGAATACGATGTTACGAGTAGGGACACATATCTAAACGCGATCCTCAAGACAGCGCTTTGCTCACTCGAGAATTGCGAGATTGAGCAGAATCGGAAGAGGGGTCTGAGGCGTACCATTTCGAGGTTCTTTGAGGTGGGCGCTCTCGACCCGAAAAAGATTGAGTGGCCAGATCAATACCCGCGTTCTTTGGAGTGGTATCGGATCCCAATCGAGCTCAGCCGTTTGGTGCTTATGCATCGGATTCAGTCTGATGGTGGCTCTTCCGTGATGGCGGGACTTGTCGATAGTCTGACTATGCCGCGGCTATTCGAACGCTTCGTGTTTGAATACTACAGACGCGAGCACAGGGAATGGGCCGTTTCAGCGCCGTATATAAAATGGGATATTGATGACGAGAGCACAGACTATCTTCCGATTATGAAAACCGATATTACGCTCCAGCGAGCCAGGCGCTCACTGATTGTTGACACCAAATACTATGAAAACGCAATGCAAGAGCACTTCGGTTCGGTCTCTCAGAGGTCGACGAACCTCTATCAGATATATACGTATGTAAAGAACTACAGAGCCTTTAGGCCGGCTCATGAGAAAGTGTCGGGCCTTTTGCTCTATGCAAAAACAGATGAGAGCACTTTGCCTGATCAGTTTTATTCAATAAGCGGGAATGAAATCGGCGTTCGAACCGTTGATCTTTCGGCTTGTTTTGACGACATACGCAAAGAGTTGGACGAAATCCCAAAACGCTATCTAAGCTAGTTTTACGTTCTACGAAATACGTCCAACGCGCGACGATATTGGCCAAATGGCCGATGACCGTGCGCGTTGGGCGTAATCTGTCAGCGTCCGTTCCCGCCGCGCCCCAAGGAGGCCCATGCATCGCATCCTGTTCGTCTGCCTCGGTAACATCTGCCGCTCGACCATGGCGCAGTTCGTTATGCAGGACCTCGTGAATCGTGCGGGTCGCGCCGATGAGTTCGTCATCGACTCGGCGGGCACGAGCGATGAGGAGCATGGCAACCCACCACATCACGGCACCGTCAACAAGCTGCGCTCCGTTGGTGTCCCCGTGCTCAAGCGTCGTGCCCGCCGCGTTCGAGCGTCCGAGTACGGCGACTGGGACCTCATCGTCTACATGGACGAGGACAACGAGTGGTCGCTCAGCCGCATCTTCTCGGGAGACCCCGCACACAAGTGCGTGAAGCTGCTCTCCTACATCTCTGAGGACTCGGACTTTCGCCCGCGCGCCCACTTGCACGACGGCTCCGTCCGCGATGTCGCCGACCCCTGGTGGACGGGCAACTTCGATGACACCTACCGCGACGTCCGTGCCGGCTGCGAGGCCCTGCTCGCGCACCTGAGCTAGGCGCGCCGCCCGCGCCGCGGCTGCCTGCGGCGTACAATCACTGCTCGTACATATGCGCGCCGCCTGGCACGCCCATGCAACGACGGAGGTTCCACCATGCAGTTCTCAAAGCGTCTCGACCGATTTGGCGACGAGGTGTTTGCCTCGCTCAACGCCCGACGCATCGAGCTGGAGGCCGCCGGTCGCGAGGTCATCGACCTGTCCGTGGGCACGCCCGACTTTGAGCCGCCCGCGCACGTGAAGAACGCGCTCATCGAGGCCGCGAAGGACTCCAACAACTGGAAGTACGCCCTGCATGACCTCCCGGAGCTCACCCAGGCCGTCATCGACTACTACGCCGATCGCTTTGGCGTCACCGGCCTCGCTCCCGACATGATCATGAGCTGCAACGGCACGCAGGAGGGCATGGGGCGCCTGTCCTCGGCGCTCGTCGACGAGGGCGACCTCGTGCTCGTGCCCGACCCCTGCTATCCGCTGTTCCGCGCCTCTGCCCTCATTGCCGGCGCCGAGCTCGCCTTCTACCCGCTCAACGCCGAGAACAACTTCCTGCCCAGCGTTACCGAGATTCCCGACGACGTGGCCGACCGCGCCAAGTACATGATCGTGTCGCTGCCTGCCAATCCCGTGGGTTCCGTGGGAACGCCTGAGGTCTACGCGCAGATTATCGAGTTCGCACGTGCGCACGACGTGCTCATCGTCCATGACAATGCCTACAGCGACATCATCTACGACGGCGTCGAGGGCCACAGCTTCTTCGAGAACCCCGGCGCCTTCGAGGTGGGCGTCGAGTTCTTCAGCCTGTCGAAGTCCTTTGACGTCACGGGCGCTCGCGTGAGCTTCCTCGTGGGCCGTCCGGACGTCGTCGCCGCCGTGCGCAAGATCCGCTCCCAGAGCGACTACGGGATGTTCCTGCCTATCCAGCACGCCGCCATCGCCGCGCTCACCGGTCCCCGCGACTCGGTTCGCGAGCAGGAACGCCGCTACCAGGAGCGTCGCGACGCCCTGTGCGACGGCCTGGAGGAGATTGGCTGGGAGCGCCCGAACGCCCATGGCTCCATGTTCGTGTGGGCGCGCCTGCCGCATGGCCGCATGGACTCCGTGGCGTTCTGCTCCGAGTTGATGGAGAAGGCCGGCGTCATCGTGACCCCGGGCGCGAGCTTTGGACCTGCGGGCGAGGGCTTCATGCGCATGGCGCTCGTGCTGCCTCCGGAGGGGCTGCGCCGTGCGGTTGCGGCCATCAAGGCGGCGGACCTGTAGCCCGCGCGTCTTGCGCCCTGTGTCAGAAACCAATAAACGGCTGCTCAGAGAAGCGGCGACGTCCCCGTGGCGTCGTCGCTTCTCGCTATCAGGCGTTCAGAGAGATGTCTAGTTGAACGAGGTCAACCACCCTTGTAAATCGGCGAGCGCTGGAATTCTGTAGGCGGTTGGATTTGCAACGGTCGCAGAAAGGTATGACTGCGCAAGAAATGTGCCGGATACAATTCACGTTGGATATCCGCGAGCAGGGGCTTTGGCGCTCGTGGTCCCAGGACGGGTTCAATGGAGGGGCTCCAGAGGCCGGTTCTGAACGTGGCCTCGCGCTTGCGAGGTCCCAAACCGGGGAGAGTCGGCGGCCCCGCGCCGTCGGACGCCGGCCACAGGGGTGGCCGGAACCATGAATTGGAGGAAACAACATGGGTCGTTTTACCAATCCGCGTGACCTGTACTTCGGCGAGGGTGCCCGCCACGAGGTCAAGAACCTCAAGGGCAGCAAGGCTATCATCGTCTCCGGTGGCGGCTCGATGCGCCGTGGCGGCTTCCTTCAGGACATCCAGAAGGACCTCGAGGACGCCGGCTTTGAGGTCAAGCTGTTCGAGGGCGTCGAGTCCGACCCGTCCATCGAGACGGTCATGAAGGGCGCCGAGGCCATGCGCGAGTTCGAGCCGGACTGGATCATCGCCCTCGGCGGTGGCTCCCCGATCGACGCCGCCAAGGCCATGTGGGTCTTCTACGAGTACCCCGATGAGTCCTTCGAGAACATCATCCAGCCGTTCTCCTTCCCCGAGCTGCGCCAGAAGGCCCACTTCTGCGCCATCTCCTCGACCTCCGGCACCGCTACCGAGGTCACCGCGTTCTCCGTTATCACGGACTACGCCAAGGGCATCAAGTACCCGCTGGCCGACTTCAACATCACCCCTGACGTCGCCATCGTCGACCCCGAGCTCACCTACTCCATGCCCGCCAAGCTCTGCGCCCACACCGGCATGGATGCCCTGACGCACTGCATGGAGGCCTACGTCTCCACGTTCGCGTCCATGTTCACCGACGCCAACGCCCTGCATGGCATCCGCGAGATCGTCGAGTGGCTCCCGAAGTCCTATGAGGGCGACAAGGAGGCCCGTCAGCACATGCACGAGGCCCAGTGCATCGCCGGCATCGCCTTCTCCTCTGGTCTTCTCGGCATCGTGCACTCCATGGCCCACAAGACCGGTGCCGCCTTCGAGAACGGCCACATCATCCACGGTGCCGCCAACGCCATGTACCTCGGCAAGGTCATCCAGTGGAACTCCAAGGACCCGCGTGCCGCCGAGCGCTACGCCTACGTCGCCAAGGAGGTCCTGCACCTTCCCGGCGAGACGAACGAGGAGCTCATCGCCGCGCTCGTCCAGAAGATCCGCGACCTCAACGACCAGCTCAACATCCCGCAGTCCATCAAGGACTACGCGAACGGCGGCGTGAAGGTCGACGCTGAGAACCCGCAGATGGTCTCCGAGGAGGAGTTCCTCGCGAAGCTCCCCGAGATCGCCGCGAACGCCGAGCAGGACGCCTGCACGCCCGAGAACCCGCGTGAGACGAAGGCCGCCGACTTCGAGAAGATCCTCAAGGCCTGCTACTACGACACGGACATCGACTTCTAAGCTCGCCTCATAGCGACCTGACCGGAGGCCCGGCCCGGCATCGCACGCAAACGTCCTCGCGCAAGGAGCGCGCTGCGGATTGTTTGCTTAGCGACGCCGGAGCCGGGCCTCCTCGCGTATGTGGCTGGGTGCTTTACCGGAAAGAAAAAGCGCGAGAGCTGCAAATCGGACACTTAGAGGGGGATAACTGCCCCTTAAGTGACCGATTTGCAGCTCTCAGCGTAATTGGCGAGGAGGGTGGGCGCTCGGGGTCGTCTGCCTACTCCTTGGCGGCGAGGAGGCCGCGCATGGCGGAGACCCAGCCGTCGGTGGCGCGCTTGGTGGAGACGAGGATGTTGTCGCGGGCGGCGAGCTCCTCCTCGGCGCGGTCGTGGCCAAGTCCGTTGCACATGAACAGGAACGTGCCCACGGCATCTGCGATCACGCAGTCTGCGGGGGAGTCGCCGGCGCCAAGGACCTCCTCGGGGTCAAGGCCGGCGAGCTCCACATAGCGCACGATGCCCGTGCCCTTGCTCACGCCTGCGGGCGTCACGTGGTAGGTGTGGATGCCCTGGGGATGTGCGCGGTCGCACGCAAGGGTGCTGTCGCCGGAGATGTGGTCGACCATGCCGTTGTCGGACAGGTACAGCGGAAGCCCGCAGTGGTCGAGCATGTCCTGCATCTCGTCCTCGGGGGCGTCGCCGCGCATGGCCACCGTGACCTCGCGATACTCGAACCCGATGCCGTTGTCGTGGTAGGTCTCGAGGTGCCCGGGCCAGCGCTCGAGCATCTCGTCTATGACGCCCGTCTCCCAGATGACGTCATGGGGCGTCTTTCCGCAGTCCTCGTCATAGGGCATGCGTCCGCAGAAGTAGTGCCACTCGGGCTGGCTTGCCTGCTTGGTGCACAGCACGCCGCCCATCTCGGCAATCCAGCCGGGAAATCCCAGCACGCGGGCGTCCTCCATGATCATGGCGCGATTGCGGCCCGTGCAGGGGATCACCGAGACGCCGGCGCGCGTGAGCTCCACGAGGGTCTCCACGAGCTCTGCGCAGGGCTCTCCGGCCGTGTTGACCGTAGCCTTTGCGCCCGTGAACATCGTGCCGTCGGCGTCGGTGATGACGTAGCGAACCTTGCGCAGGCGCTCGGCGAGCTCGCCGGTGGGCTTCTCGGGGAAAGTGACGTGGCTCATGAGTGCTCCCTACAGGTCGATGCCGCGTTCGACGGCGGCGTGGCGGAACGCGTCCCCGTCCGGAACCATAGGCTGGAACTCGTCTCCGCGATGGATGAGGGTCTCGTCACCCTTGCCCAGAAGGCATACGAGGGCGGGCTCGCCGTAGGAGAGCGCCACGTCCAGGCAGCGGGCGACGGCCTGCTGGCGGTCGAGCACGTACTCGTGCGTCACGGGCGTGCCGTCCGCGAGCGTGGCGCCCTCGGGCACGTTGGCGTCCATCTCGCGGCAGATGTCCTCGTTGGAGTCGTGCGCCGGGTCCTCCTCGGTCACGACGATGTGACTGGCCCAGCGGGCGGCCTCGCGCGGCAGCTCGACGCGTCGCTCGTAGGCCTTGCCGCCCGGGGCGCCGATGAGCGCCACGATGCGCCTGCCGGGGAACTCCTTGGCCATGGAGGCAAAGAAGCTCTGGTAGGAGAGGGTGTTGTGGGCGTAGTCGACCACGCAGAGCACCTGCGCGTCGGGACTACCGATGAGCTCCATGCGCCCCGGCACGCGGCAGGCCGCAAGGCCCTCGGCGATGGCCTCGTGGTCGATGCCGAGAAGCTCGGCGCACGCGATGGCCACGAGTGCGTTCTCGACGTTGAACAGGCCCGGGAAGTTGATGACCACGGGCAGCTCCCAGGCCTTCTCGGCCGGGTCGTTCGTGGGGTGTCCCCCTGCGGTGGTGCCGTGGGCGACAAACGCGAGCGACGCCCCGCGGGGCTCGACGTCCGTGGCCCAGATGTCGGGGAAGACCATGTCGCAGCTGCCGCACTCGATGGCGTCGGGACCAGCGGCGGAGACGCACACGAGCTCGGGGGGCTCGCTTGCCTCGCCGCCGCTGTGCGCCGCGTCGAGCACACGCTCGACGTTGCTCGTGCCCAGGTTCACGACGGCGCGGCGGCACTGCGAGAAGATGCGCAGCTTGCTTGCGAAGTAGTCCTCGAACGTGGGGTGCTCAACGGGCGAGATGTGGTCGGAGCCGATGTTCAGGAACGCCGCGACGTCGAGCTCTACCCCCAGCGTGCGGTCGTACTTGAGCGCCTGGCTCGAGACCTCCATGACCATGGCGGCCAGTTGGGCGTCTCGCGCGTTGGCGAGGTGGCGCCACAGGTCGGGCGCCTCGGGCGTGGTGTTGGTGGACTCGATGTCCTCGACCCCGTCGCACGTGTCGATCGAGCCGATGATGCCGCAGCTTCGGGCCCCGCTCGCCGCATCGATGATGGAGCGCAGCATGTAGGCCGTCGTGGACTTGCCCTTCGTGCCGGTGATGCCAACCTGGGGCACGTCGAGGTCGGGTCTGCCGAACGCGGCAGCCGAGACGCGGGCCATGGCGATGCGCATGTCGGAAACGACGATGGCGGGCGTCTGGGGCGCGGCCTCGGCGAGCTCGGACGCATGCTGCTCGTCGCAGACGTAGGCCACGGCTCCTGCCTCGAGCGCCGAGCTGAGGTAGGCGGGCTTGAACGCCCTTCCCTTGCAGAAGAAGACGTTGCCTGGCCGCACACAGCGCGAGTCGCAGGCAGCGCCTGTCACGGGGGCGTCATCGCCGGTGGGCACGCCGCGTACCAGGATTCCCAGACCGTCGAGAAGTGAGCAGAGCCCGAGCAGGGTGGTGGGAGCACAGGGCATGGTGCGTCTCTCCTTATGTTGAGCGTGTTGAGCGCGTGTCTTCGTCGCCTACCAGTATAGGGTGACACTTGGGGACGAGGTCAAACTGTCATCGCCGCCCGGAGCGGCCACGCGGCGCCCTGTGCTAAACTTCCGGTGCTTACGGGCGATTGGCGCAGTGGCTAGCGCAGGTGCTTTACACGCACAAGGTCGGGGGTTCGAATCCCTCATCGCCCACCAACGAG
The DNA here is from genome assembly GCF_900143685.1 of Parolsenella massiliensis. NCBI lineage: Bacteria > Bacillati > Actinomycetota > Coriobacteriia > Coriobacteriales > Atopobiaceae > Parolsenella > Parolsenella massiliensis. The sequence continues at coordinate 233,144 of NZ_LT671675.1, forward strand.
TCCGTGGGTCGAGGGGTGCTTCTCGCTTTCCTCGGCCCCTTTCATATCGCGGGGTCCCAGGCCCCGCCGCGACACTGGGGAGGTCGCATGTCTCTGAGCAAGCCCATCGGCATCTTTGACTCCGGCCTGGGTGGTCTCACCGTTGCGCGCGCCATCGCCTCCAGGCTCCCCGACGAGTCCATCTACTACGTGGGTGACACGAAGCGCTGCCCCTATGGCCCGCGTCCGCAGGCCGAGGTGCGCCTGTTCGTGCGCCAGGTTGGCCATTGGCTCGAGCGCCACGACGTCAAACTCGTGGTCATTGCGTGCAACACGGCGACAGCCGCGGGCCTCGACGTCATCCAACGCACGCTCTCCGTGCCCGTCATCGGCGTCATCGAGCCGGGCGCCCGCGCCGCCATCCAGGCGACGCGCTCCCGCCGCGTTGGCGTGCTCGCCACGCAGGGCACGGTGAGCTCGGGTGCCTACGAGCGGGCCATCCACAACCTCGACGCTGGCGTTCACGTGACGCAGGCGCCCGCCGGCAGCTTCGTCGACCTGGTGGAGCGCGAGCTTGCCTCGGGGACGTACCTGCACGATGACTGGATGGAGAACCCCGAGGTGTTCGACACGGCCGAGGTGCGCGAGCTCGCCTGCGAGAACGTGGCGCCGCTGCTGGGCCACGGGATAGACACCGTCGTCCTGGGCTGCACGCACTTCCCGCTGCTTGCGAGGGAGATCTCTGCCGCGCTTGGCCCGGGCGTGCGCACCGTGAGCTCCGCGGAGGAGACGGCGCGCGAGGTTGCCGAGATTCTCGAGCGCCGAGGCGAGCTCGCCGGCCCGGACACGGCAGACCTTGGCGCCGGCGGCGAGCCGAAGTATCGCTTTGCCACGACGTCTGACGACATCACGTCGTTCGCCGTTGCCGGCAAGTTCATCTTTGGGCACCCGCTCGACTCCATCGAGCACATCGAGCTCGAGACCCTCGAGGCCCTGGCCGCTCGCTAGCGAGGCACCTCGCGCGTAAGAAAACCACAGGTAGGCAGGCACGCAAGAGCGCCTGCGAGAAGAAAGGCCGCCATGTACACGCCAGACGAGCGCCGCCCCGAGGGCCGCGCCAACAACGAGATGCGTCCCGTCAAGCTCACGCGCGACGTGATGAAGAACGCCCATGGCTCGTGCCTCGCCGAGTTTGGCGACACGCGCGTCATGTGCACCGCCACGATCGAGGAGTCGCTTCCCGCCTGGCGCCGCGCCAGCAGGAAGGGCTGGGTCACGGCCGAGTACGCCATGCTTCCCGCCTCGACCTCCTCGCGCACGAAGCGCGAGTACAAGGGCCGCAAGGGTCGCTCCATGGAGATCGAGCGCCTCATCGGCCGCAGCCTGCGCGCGGTGTGCGACCTCGACCACCTCGGCGAGTTCACCATCACGGTGGACTGCGACGTCATCCAGGCCGATGGCGGCACGCGCACGGCAAGCATCACGGGCGCCTGGGTGGCTCTCCACGACGCGCTCATGAGCTTCGTGGAGCAGGGCAAGATCCGCCGTCTGCCGCTCACGGGCCAGGTCGCGGCCATCTCCGCCGGCATCGTTGGCGGCGTGCCCCTGCTCGACCTCGACTATCCCGAGGACAGCCACGCAGACGTCGACCTCAACCTCGTGGGCACCGCCGACGGCGGCCTCGTGGAGATCCAGGGCACCGGCGAGCGCTCGACGCTCACGCGCGCCCAGCTGAACGACCTGCTCGACATGGCAGAGCCCGCCATCGCGCGCCTGTGCGCCCTGCAGGACGAGGTCACGGGCTTTTCCGCCTAGCGGTGACAACGCCGCCGAGGCCAGATGTCACCGCCCCGGCCGTTCTCGACATAGCAAAGGAGCTCCCATGCCCACCATCGACATCGCCTCGCTCGACCCCGCCACCACCGTCGTCGTGGCCACGGGCAACGCCCACAAGGTCACCGAGATCGAGGCCATTCTCGCCCCGGTCATGCCGGGCACCTCGTTCTATGCCCTGGGCGAGCTCGGTGACTTCCCCGAGCCGGTCGAGAACGGCGACTCGTTCACCGAGAACGCCATCATCAAGGCGCAGGCCGCCTGCGAGCAGACGGGCCTTCCCGCCGTGGCCGACGACTCCGGCCTCGTCGTGGACGCGCTGTCTGGCGAGCCGGGCATCATGAGCGCCCGCTGGGCCGGCGTCCACGGGGACGACGCGCGCAACAACGCTAAGCTCATGCGCGAGATGGAGGGTGTGGCCGACGAGGACCGCACGGCCCGCTTCCACTCGAGCGTCGTGCTCATCTACCCGGACGGCTCGGTGCTCACGGGCGAGGGAGACTGCGAGGGCATGATCGGCCGCGAGCCCAAGGGCGAGAACGGCTTTGGCTATGACCCGCTGTTCTGGCCCGCCGAGACGCCCGGTCGCACGATGGCCGAGCTCGAGCCTGCCGAGAAGAACGCCATCTCGCACCGTGGCTACGCGCTTGCCGACCTGGCGCGTCAGCTCTCGTAGCAGGAGCTTTTGGCGGCATTGCTCGCGCCCCAAACGCCCTGGTGCTTTTGGGATGCTTGCGCTGCCCTGGCCCAAAGGGCGCTGACCCCTTTGGGCCCATGCCGTTCGCCCAATCGGGCTTGAACGGCCCGCCGAATCGCGGCATGATGACACTTGTCTGGGACATCGTCTCAGGCCGCCGTGGACGGGCAGGGGCCCCGACGCGGTGAGACATCCTCATAGCTGCGCGACCTCGCCCTGGTGGCCGCGTCTCACGTTGGTTGCGGCCGACGCGGGCCGCATGGCGAGGCGCAAGACGCGCCCTCGCCACACAAGAGAAGGGACGCGCCATGAGAATCATCAACTGCCACACCTATGAGGCCATGAGCCGCAAGGCCGCCGACATCCTCGCCGCCCAGATCCAGCTCAAGCCCAACTGCGTGCTTGGCCTTGCCACGGGCACCACGCCCATCGGCGCCTACAAGGGCCTCATCAAGAAGTACGAGTCTGGCTCCCTGGACTTCTCCGAGGTCCGCACCTACAACCTTGACGAGTACCGCGGGCTCACGCACGAGGACCCGCAGAGCTATCACTACTTCATGAACGACCAGCTCTTCAACCACGTCAACATCGACCCGGCCAACGTCCACGTGCCCGATGGCGCCAACGCCGACGCGGACGCCGCCTGCGCCGCCTATGACCGCATGGTTGCCGAGGCCGGCTACTGCGACCTGCAGCTCTTGGGCATTGGTCGCAACGGCCACATCGGCTTCAACGAGCCGGACTCCGAGTTCTCCAAGGGCACGCACTGCGTCGACCTCACGGAGAGCACCATCGAGGCCAACTCCCGTCTGTTCGAGAAGGAGGAGGACGTCCCGCGCCAGGCCTACACCATGGGCACGCAGACCATCATGAACGCGCGCTGCATCCTCATGGTCGCCAACGGCGAGAACAAGGCTCAGGCCGTCTATGACATGTGCTTTGGCCCCATCGTTCCCACCTGCCCCGCTTCGATCCTGCAGCTGCACCCCAATGTGTTCGTCGTGGCCGACGACGCCGCGCTCTCCAAGTGCGAGGGCCTCTACTAGAATCAGGGCACGCAACTGACCTGCTGGCCCGGGGCGTCTGCGCGTCTCGGGCCTTTTTCTCGCGAGGGGGCACACGTGGCAATCAAGGCCATCTTTCTTGACATCGACGGGACGCTCGTCCGCTTCAACGAGAAGCGCATGAACGAGCGCACGCTCGCGGCGCTTGAGGCCGCTCGCGAGCGCGGCGTCTCGCTGTTCATCGTCACCGGCCGCTACAAGGACGGCATCGGCGTCGACGCCATGTTCGACTTCGACGGCTACTCCACCGCAAACGGCGAGTACTGCTTCATGGCAGACGGCGAGGTCATCCACATGTCGCCGATGGACCCGGGTGACGTCCATGCGTTTGCCAGCGCCTGCGAGCGCCGTGGCCTGGCCGCGACGTTCACCGAGCCCGACGACATCTACTTCTGCGGATCGGAAGCCGAGCTCGAGAAGTCCGGCCGCTACCAGTCTTGGCGCGGCGATCGCGACGGGCGCGTGCGCGACTGGTCCGTCGTGGGCGCAAACCCCGTGCTCCAGATGGTCGTGGACTGCGACCCCTCGTATGACGCCGAGCTGCTCGAGGGCATTCCCGGCCTCGAGAGCGCCCGCTGGTCCCCCGACTTCATGGACGTGGTGGAGCGCGGCCGCGGCAAGGGCGACGCCATCGACGCCTTCTGCGAGCGCCTGGGCATCACGCCGGCCGAGTGCATGGCCATCGGAGACGGCGGCAACGACGTGCACATGCTCGTGCATGCCGGCATCGGCGTCGCCATGGGCCAGGCGGCCGACGACGTCAAGCAGGCCGCAGACGTCGTGGCGCCCCCGTGCTCCGAGGACGGCGCCGCCTGGGCCATCGAGAAGTACGTGCTTGGGGCATAGCGTGCCCGCGCGAGCGCATTGACACCAGAGGGGGCGAGACGAACGTGACGTCTCGTCCCCTTCTTGTTGTGCGACCCTGCGCTGCCTGCGCTAGTCGATGACGGTGAGCTGTTTGGGGTAGGCGTTCATGACCTCGCAGCCGTCCTGCGTGACGATGACGAGGTCCTCGATGCGCACGCCCATCTCGCCCGGCAGGTAGATGCCCGGCTCGATGGAGAAGCACTGGCCGGGACGCACCGGCTCGTCGTGCGTGGAGGAGACGTCGCCGGGCTCGTGGTCCTCGAGGCCGATCTGGTGCCCCAGGCGGTGTGTGAAGTACTCGCCGTAGCCGGCCTCCTCGATGACGCTGCGCGCGGCGCGGTCAATCTCTGCAAACGTGACGCCGGGGGCCACGAGGGCCTCCGCGGCCTCGTTGGCGCGGCGTACTGCCTCGTAGACCTTGCGGTCGCGCTCGCTGGGCTCGCCGCCAAAGAAGAACGTGCGCGTCATGTCCGAGCAGTACGAGCTGCGCTTGCAGCCCACGTCGAACAGCACCACGTCGCCAGCGCAAAGGCGCGTGCCGTCGGGCTCGTGGTGCGGGTCTGCGGCGTTTGCGCCAAAGCTCACGATGGGGGAGAAGCTGTGCTCCTGGGCGCCGAGGCGGCGATACTCGGCCAGAAGCCCGCTCGCAATCTCGTGCTCCGTGACGCCCTCGTGCAGCTGGGCGCGCAGCCATGCCATGGCTTGGTCGTTCACGGACGAGGCGGCACGCATGAGGTCGAGCTCGTGGGCGTCCTTGATGGAGCGCGCGTCGTCCACGGCTGGCGAGCCTAGACGAAACTCGCTGGCCACGTGCGCGTCCATGAGGGGCAGCAGCCAACGGGCGGCGAGCACCTTGTCGACGCCGAGCGGCTCGTCATGACATGCGGTCGCGGAAACGAGGGGGATGGGATCCTCCGTGTCGTCGAAGGTGACGACGCGCGCACCCGTCGAGGTGGCGTCGGGGAAGAGCCGGTTGCAGAACATCGTGGCCTCGATGGCGTCCGCTTCATTCGTGCGCGCGAGGTAGAGGCCGTAGAAGCGCTCGTAGGGCACGTTCCAGTAGCCCGTAAGGTACCAGATGGACATGGGGTCGGCGATGAGGACCTGCCGCATGCCGAGCTTCTCGAGGTTGTCCATGACGCGCGTGGCGCGCGCGAGGTCGAGCGTGCCCGTCTTGGCGACGGGTCTCGCGGCGTTGCCGCTGGTAGGCTCCGTGTTCATTCTGCGGTTCCTTTCTCGAGAGCCTTGAGGGCTTCATTTCTGCACAGTACGATAGCTGTTCGTATGAATGCAAAATGCGGTAGTCTGCCGATTTTGCCCCGTGTCATTTGGCGCGGCTGGCCTTGGCGTGCCGCGGGATAGAGAGCATGGCATGGAAACCGAAGTTCCTTCCGTCAACAGGGTCGACGAGATCCACGAGAAGCTTGCGAGCCTGCAGGGCGAGCGCCTGAGGGTCAAGGCCAACATGGGCCGCTCCCGCATCGTGGAGCGTACGGGCACGCTCGTCATGGCCTACCCGTCCCTGTTCCAGCTCGAGGTTGACGAGCGCCGCGGCCGCAAGGCCCGCCAGTCCTATCAGTACGTCGACGTCCTCACGGGCACGGTCGAGCTGTTCGACGCCGAGACGGGCGAGCGCCTGTTCGACTACGTCGCCGCCGAGACCGAGGAGTAGCGACCGCGCGTGTCGGGCCGCCAGGTCATAGAGACGCCGTGCAAGGTCAACCTGCACCTGGGGATTCACCGGGGCAGGGACGAGCGCGGCTACCACCAGGTCGACTCGGTCATGGTGCCCGTGAGCCTGTTTGACACCATCACGGTGGAGGATGCCTCCGAGCTTGTGGTCTGCCACGAGCCCGCGCTCGAGGTTGCCCCCGAGAAGACGACCGTCTGGCGTGCCGCCACGATGCTTGCTGAGGCGCTGGGCGTGGAGCCAAACGTGCGCATCGACGTCGTGGCCCGCATTCCCGAGAAGGCGGGGCTCGGTGGCTCGTCCGCAGACGCCGGCGCCGTCCTGCGTGCGCTGGCGCAGCGCTGGGGCGTGCCTGTGGATGACGAGCGCGTCGTCTCCGTGGCCCGGCGCGTGGGTGCCGACGTGGCCTTCTTCCTCGACTGCCGCCCGGGCCTCTACCTTGGTGCCGGTGACGTGCTCGAGAGGATATTTCCCGAGTTCGACGTTCCCGTGGCACTTGTGATGCCCGCTGCCGACGGCGTCTCCACCAAGGAGGCGTACGACGAGTTCGATGCCTCTGGCGAGGAGCCTGCGAGCTACGCCTCCGTGTGCGCGGCGCTCGAGCGCGGCGACGTGGGCGCAATGGCTGCCGCGTTGTACAACAACCTCGCGCCCGCAGCGAAGCTTCTGTGCGCAGACGTCATGGCCGCGAGCGAGTGGCTTGCCGCGCAGCCGGGCGTTCTGGCCTCGCAGGTCACGGGGTCTGGCGCGTGCTCGTTCGCGCTGTGCGAGAGCGACGAGGCAGCCAAGGCGATCGCGGCATCCGCTCGAGACACCCATGGATGGCGCGCCTGGGTGGCGCATGCGGGCGGCGCGGGCATGTGCGAGAACTCATAGAAGTTCCCGTTTGCGTTTGAGGGCAAGTCTGGTAAACTACACTCCTGCATCGGGTTGTGGCTCAGTTTGGTAGAGCACCGCGTTCGGGACGCGGGGGTCGCTGGTTCGAATCCAGTCAACCCGACCATGAACTGTCAGGCCGTCGGCATTGCGCCGACGGCCTTTTTCTTTCTCGCGCGGGCTTTGCTTGCCTGTGCCCCATATCCTTCGGAGAAACCGATTGACGGCGCCGCCCGCATAGATACAAAGCTTTGATAGTTAGACAAACATCTAATTATCGAGTTGAGGAGGGAAGTGTGGCAGGAGAGGGATTCAAGGCCCTGAGTGACCCCACGCGCAGGCGCATCCTGGAGCTGCTCCGTGATGGGGACAAGACCGCCGGCGAGCTCGCCGAGCACTTCGACATCAGCAAGCCGTCACTCAGCCACTATCTGGCCACCCTTCGCTCCGCGGGCCTCGTGAGCGACGAGCGCCACGGTCAGAACATCGTCTACAGCCTCAACACCACCGTCATGCAGGATCTCATCGGGTGGTTCATGAGGTTTGTCTCGCCCAATCAGGACGAGGCCCCAAAGAAGGAGTCCGAGAAATGAAGCAGAACGTCAATCCCGTGAGCCGCGGGTGCTGGCTGGCGCTTCTGGCCCTGTGCCTTGTGAGCCTCGTTGCTCACCTTGTCGTCTATCCGCAGCTTCCTGACGTCGTTCCCACGCACTGGGACGTGGGTGGGGAGGTGGACGGCTGGGCGCCCAAGGCCCAGTCGTTGCTCATCGACGTGCTGCCGCTTGTGCTTCTCGCGCTTCTGAGGGTTGTGCCGAGCCTTGACCCCAAGGGACACGCCTACCTGAGGTCGGGCCGCGTGTACGAGGGGTTCACGGTGCTCATCACCGTGTTCATCGCGGCCATGACGTGGCTTCCCGAGGCAACCGTCTTTGGATGGCTCCCTCAAGGGGTGAGCACGGGCCTTTTGGTGCCCGTGCTGCTGGGCGTCATCTTCGTGGCCATGGGCAACTACATGCCCCGGATCAGGCAGAACTACACGTTTGGCATCAAGACGCCCTGGACGCTCGACAACCCCGAGAACTGGAGGAAAACACAGCGCGTGGGTGGCGTCTGGTTCATCGTGACGGGGATTGCGTTCATTGCGGCCGGGCTTCTCGGCGGAGGCGCGCTGTGGTTTGGCGTGGCGATCGCCGTCTGCGTGCTGGGACTTCCGGTGACGCTGGGCTACTCCTACGCCCTGTGGCGCAAGGCAAGGCAGGGCGAGTAGTCGCGCGTCAGCGTCCCCCCGTGTCAGCGTGCCGCTAGATGAGGGAGAGCGCGAGGTAGGTCACGACGCCGCCCACGCAGCACCACATGAGCGAACCCGTCTTTCTGGCGATGGCGAACACGATGGCCGCGGCGACCACGGGCATGAGTCCGGGCCAGATGCCATTCGCGAACATCGTGGGCGAGAACAGGTCGTTGGCGACAAGGGCCGCAAAGGCCGCCGGCGGGATGAAGTTCAGCGCCTCGACGACGCGCGGCGGCAGAGCGCGCCCGCGCAGCGCAAAGATGGGGATGGCTCGGCAGGCGAACGCCGCGACAAACGTGCCCGCCCAGATGACGAGAAAGTCCTGCGTGCTCATGCGGCATCGCCCCTCGTGGCCACCTCGGCGTCTGCCGGCGCGTTCCCGGCGGCGGCAATGGCCGCGGCCACGCCGATGATGGCGGCGAACGGCACCGCGACGCTCGCGAGCCCCACGAGCTTGAGCACGATGACGGAGGCGGCGGCCGCGATGGCGGCAACGACGTTTCCGCGGCTCGTGAGCTGCGAGGATGTGAGGCAGATGAACAGCGCCGTCATGACGAAGCCCGCAAGGGCCGTGGGGATGTCGAGCACCGCGCCGATGGCGCTGCCCGCGACAACGGAGACCGCCCACGTGAGGATCGTGACGATGTTGAGGGCAAGGGCGTTGCCAAGCGTCCAGCTCTTCTCGCCCTCGGAGAGCTTGGAGAGCGTGACGCCGTAGGGCTCCTCAATGAGCGTGTAGGACAGGGCGAGCGACATGCGCTTGCTTGCCTTTTGCAGGTAGGGCGACAGAGACGCCGAGTAGAGCGCGAAGCGAAGCGACACCGCGGCCACCGAGGCCACGATGGAGAACGCGGGAAGGCTCGCAAGCCACAGGTTGCTGATCATGAACTGGCCGCTGCCCGTGATGAGCGTGACGCTCATGAGAAAGCCCATGAGCGGGTTGATGCCGCACTTGCTTGCAAGGACTCCGCAGGCAAGGCCGAGCGGGACGTAGGACAACATGATGGGCCAGGCAACGGCCAGTACCTTCTTCATGGGCAAACACCGAGCTTTGTGGGGTTGGTTCGAGCGAATTGGTCGAAATGATAGCACCCCGCGACGCCTGTGAGGCGAGCGCGGGGTGCTTGTCTGAGAGGCGGGAATGTCGGTCGCGACGTACGGGCGCGACCCTTCTGCTCTACTTGACCTTGATGAGCTCGTACTCGTGCGTGCCTAGGCCGATCTTCTCGGCGTGGTCGATGCAGCTCTTCCAGTCGGTGTCGGGGTGCGTCACGTAGAACTTGTCGTGGGCGTGGGCGTCATCGAGCTCGCCTGCGGCTTCGAGCTTGGCCTGCATGCGCGTGAGCTCGGTGTCGGGAAGCGCGGGCTGGGCCATGACGGCGTCGATGCACGCCTGGTCGAGGGCGACAGGGTCAAAGCTGGCGAAGAACCCGATGTCGCCCACGATGGGCTTGTCGTTCTCGTCGTGGCAGTCACAGTTGGGCGAGACGTCGATGGCAAGCGAGATGTGGAAGCTCGGGCGCCCGTCGACGACGGCCTTCGTGTACTCGGCGATCTTGTAGTTGAGCACCTCCACGGCGGCGTCGTAGTCGGGGCTGATGGCGTCCTGGTTGCACACGGCGATGCAGCGGCCGCAGCCCACGCACTTGTCGTGGTCGATGGAGGCCACGTTGACCTCGCGCACCTTGCCGTTGGAAAATTCGTGCTCGTGCGTCTGCTCGAACGAGAAGGCGTCGTGCGCACAAATCTTGGCGCACTGGCGGCAGCCGATGCAGACGTCCGTGTTGACGCTGGGCTTGCCGGCCGCGTGCTGCTCCATCTTGCCGGCGCGAGAGCCTCCGCCCATGCCGATGTTCTTCATGGCGCCGCCAAAGCCGGCCTGCTCGTGGCCCTTGAAGTGCGTGAGGCTGATGACGATGTCCGCGTCCATGAGGGCACGGCCGATCTTGGCGTTCTTGACGTACTCGCCGCCCTCGACGGGCACCTCAACCTCGTCGAGGCCCTTGAGGCCGTCGGCGATGATCGTGTGGCAGCCGGTCTGGAACGGGTTGAAGCCGTTGGCGTAGGCGCTGTCGAGATGATCGAGCGCGTTCTTGCGGCCGCCCACGTAGAGCGTGTTGCAGTCGGTGATGAAGGGCTTGCCGCCCAGCTCGCGAACGACGTCAACGACGGCGCGGGCGTAGTTGGGGCGCAGGAAGCTGAGGTTTCCCGGCTCGCCCAGGTGCATCTTGATGGCGACGAACTTGTTCTCGAAGTCGATTTGCTCGATGCCCGCCTTCTTGATGAGGCGCTTGAGCTTGTTGGGCAGGCCGTCTCCCATGTGGGTGTGCAGGTCGCAGAAGTAGACCTTTGAGGGTTCCATGGCTTCCTCTCCTTGCAGATACGGGCGCCGGCGCGATTCCCCGCGCGCCGGCCGATGGTTGGGATTATCCGCGTTGCGTGATGCCAATACAAGCGACGCAGCGTCATTTATTTGCAACCGGTCAAGCCATCGGCCTCAGCGCACGTCGTCTACCAGCGATTATGCAAAGCCGGTCCGTCACGCTTTCGCTCCTTCGATGTTTGACGAGGCAAACGGCGCCCACTCTCGCCCCCGGCGCAGCCACTCACGGCCAAAGAGGCGCCGCTTGGCTCGCCGCGGGAGGGGCCGCGGAGAAGAATGACAGCAACAGGAAGCGCAGAGGCGCGACAGAAGGGAGAGCGGCATGGCAGGGAACCCAGCGCAGGCCGGCGGTATGAAGAAGGAGCTCACGCTGTTCAACTTCTTCACCATCGGCTTTGGCGCAATCATCGGCACCGGATGGGTGCTGCTCGTGGGCGACTGGATGGTGCTGGGCGGAGGCCCCGTGCCCGCCATGATTGCCTTTGCGATCGGCGCGCTGTTTCTCGTGCCCATTGGCATGTGCTTTGGCGAGCTCACGGCGGCCATCCCCATCTCGGGCGGCATCATCGAGTACGTGGACCGCACGTTTGGCCGCAAGATGGGCTTCATCACCGGCTGGATGCTCCTTTTGGGCAACGCCCCGCTTTGCCCCTGGGAGGCCATCGCCATCTCGACGCTGCTCACGGACCGCTTCGCGGAGTTCCCGGCCCTTGCGTGGCTGCGCAGCGTCAAGCTCTACACGATCCTGGGCGCAGACGTCTACCTGTGGCCCACGGTCATAGCCCTGGCGTTTGCGGCGCTCGTCATCTTCCTGAACCTGCGCGGCGCGGGCGCGGCGGCAAAGCTGTCGAGCTTCCTTACCAAGGCGCTGCTCGCGGGCATGGTGCTCGCCATGGTCATCAGCTTCATGACGGGCTCGCCTGACAACGCCATGCCGGTGTTCTCGCAGGTTGCCGATGCGGCGGGCGGCAGCGCCACCGAGGCCACGAGCCTTCTGGGCGGCATCGTGGCGGTGCTCGTCATGACGCCGTTCTTCTATGCGGGCTTCGACACCATCCCCCAGCAGGCCGAGGAGGCCTCCGAGAACATCGACTGGAAGAAGTTCGGCCTCATCCCGGCCATCGCGCTTCTCGCGTCGGGCGTGTTCTACCTCGTGTGCATCTACAGCTTTGGCACCATCGTGGACTGGCATGAGTTCGTGCGCAGCTCCGTGCCGGCGCTGGCCGTGCTCGAGCGCATCAACGTCTTCTTCTACGTCGCGATGCTCATCATCGCCACGCTTGGTCCCCTGGGCCCCATGAACTCGTTCTTTGGCGCCTCGAGCCGCCTCATGCTCGCCATGGGCCGCAAGGAGATGCTGCCGGAGAGCTTCGCCCAGATCGACCCGAAGTCCGGCGTCCCCAAGAAGGCCATCGTGGTCATGAGCGTGCTGACGCTCGTGGGCCCGTTCCTGGGCCGCAACATGCTCGTGCCGCTCACGAACGTGGCGTCGCTCGGCTTCATCTTCGCCTGCACCATGGCCGGCTTCGCGTGCTGGAAGCTGCGCCGCACCGAGCCCGACCTGCCGCGCCCCTACAAGGTCAACGGCGGCAAGGCGGGCATCGGCTGCGCCATCGTCGCGGGACTGGCCATCATCGCGCTCATGGTGGTGCCCTTCTCGCCGGCGGCGCTGTCGGGCATTGAGTGGGCCATCACGATCGGCTGGCTTGTCGCGGGCTTCGCGATCCTGGCGCTGTTTGGGTCGAAGCGCAAGGCGGCCACGGAAGAGCAATGAGGCAACGTGCACGCCGCATCCCGGCACGCAGGCAATAAATCGCAGGTAGCAAGTAGAAACGTCGTGTTTGGAGGAATCATCATGGGCAAGTACGCATTCGTGGGTGGCAGGCTCGTCGATGGTACCGGCGCCGCGCCGGTGGACGATTCGCTCGTCCTCGTCGACGACAAGAAGATCGTCTACGCGGGCCCGCGCACCGAGGTGCCGGCCGGCTATGACGTCGAGGACTGCACGGGCAAGACGGTCATGCCCGGCCTCATCGACACGCACCTGCACTTCTCGGGCAACCTCACCGATGACGACAACGACTGGGTCATCGAGACGCCCGCCCAGAAGCAAGCCTGCGCCGTCAAGCAGTCCTACGACGCGCTCACCCACGGCCTCACCACCGTGTGCGAGATCGGCCGCAACGGCATCGCCATCCGTGACCTCGTGAACATGGGCGTCATGAAGGGCCCGCGCATCTACGCCACGGGCCTGGGCTTCTGCCGCACCGCCGGCCACGGTGACTCCCACAAGCTGCCGCTGCAGGTCAGCAAGGACTCCCACCCCTGGGGCGACCAGGTGGACGGCCCGTGGGAGCTTCGCCACGCCGTGCGCCTGCGCCTGCGCGAGAACCCCGACGCCATCAAGATCTGGGCCACGGGCGGCGGCATCTGGCGCTGGGACTCCGGCCGCAGGCAGCTCATGAGCACCGAGGAGATCCAGGCCGTGGCCGAGGAGTGCAAGCTCACGGGCATCCCGCTGTGGAGCCACTCCTACAACTCGGTGAGCGCCGCCTATGACTCCGTGCGCTTTGGCGCCGAGCAGCTCATTCACGGCTTCGAGCTCGACGACAAGACCATGAACCTCATGGCCGAGCAGGGCACGTTCTTCACGCCCACCATCGGCTTCCTCCCCACCTGGTACGCCACCTACCCGCCCGAGGAGTCCGAGGCCAACGCCAAGTTCCCCGGCGACACCGTGGTGGAGCGCGAGCTGCAGCGCACCTACGCCAACCTGCGCCGCGCCAACGAGCTGGGCGTCACGCTCACCATCGGCTCCGACTCCTTCTCCTTCGTGACGCCGTATGGCTACGTCACGATCGACGAGATGTATGACTTCGTGGACAAGGCCGGCATCCCGGTGCTCGAGACGATCAAGGCCGCCACGCTCAACGGCGCCAAGATGGTCCATCACGAGGACGAGTTCGGCTCGCTCGAGGCCGGCAAGCTCGCCGACCTGCTCGTGGTCAAGGGCGACGTCGCCCGCAACATCCATGACCTCACGCCCGACAACATGGACGTCATCATGAAGGAGGGCGACAAGGTCATCAAGGGCGCCCTGTAGCGCCCGTCGGCTGCGGCTACCCCCTTCGCCGCATGCCGCAGCGGCCTCGTTGGCCGCATGGGGACGCGAACGTCCGCTCGCGTCCCTGTGGCTCCCCGTCGCGGAATCGTCTGCGGCGGGGAGCCTCTTTGTGGGTACAGACGCCATTGCGTGCGGGCAGACCGGGCCCGTCCCTATGGTGTGGAGGGGTATGGAATCCAGCGTTCAGAAGGTTCGTGCGTTCGAGGCCGCGGCTCGCCTGGGCAGCATGTCTCGCGCCGCCGAGGAGCTTGGCGTGGCGCAGTCGACGCTCAGCCGCTCGGTGGCAAGTCTGGAGCAGTCCTGGGGCGTGCGACTGTTCGACCGTCATGGGCCCATGCTCGCCCTCACGCGTGACGGCGAGCGGCTGCTTCCGGACGCCCGTGCCGTCTGCGAGGCGAGCGCGGCGCTGGCCCGTCACGTCTCGCGCATGAGCGCGCTGGAAGACGGCTGCGTGAGCATGGCGGCGCCGTCGAGCGTGGTGGCCATGCGCCTGCCCGGGCCGCTCGGGCGCTTCTCGGCAGAGCACCCCGGCGTCGAGGTGAGCATTTGCGAGTGCACGTACGGAGAGGCGGAGCGCCTGCTGCTGAACGGCACCGTTGAGCTGGCGTTCATTCCCAATCGCCTTGAGGAGCAGGGCTACATCTCCACCGTCTACGACAAGGACGAGATCGTGGTCGTGGCTCCCCGGGGCCACTTTGCGCCCGACTCCTCGAACATCCCGGTGGAGACGCTTCTCGGCGAGCGCTTCATCGCGGACACGGAGACCGCGCCCCTGCTCCAGCGCGAGCTCAGGGCCCCCTGCATCCACTGCGAGACGAGCAACATCACGGCTATCCTCGCCATGGTCGAGGCGGGCCTTGGCGTGTCGCTGCTGCCGAGCCTTGCGCTCGAGCGCACGGGATTCTCGCTTGACGTCCGCCACCTGGCCACGCCGGCGCATCGCGAGCTGTACCTGGTGCGCAGGCGCACGGCAGACCTGAGCCTCGCGGCGCAGGCGTTTCTCGGCTACCTGTAGGGCATGCGCTCCCGTGTACAATGAGTAACCGTTACCGCAGCTGAGCGCCACGCGCTCGCGAGCAGCGTTGGGGGAGCCATGGGCAAAGACGGCGTCACCGTCAAGGACATTGCGCAGATGGCGGGCGTTTCCGTGGCCACGGTCTCGCGCGTCATCAACCAGAACGGGCGCTTCTCGCCCGAGACGGAGCGACGCGTGCGCGAGGTCATCGAGAAGTGCAACTACCAGCCCAACCAGCTTGCCAAGGGCCTGCGGCAGCACAGGACCGCCTCGGTGGGCGTTGTGGTGCCAAACATCGCCAACGAGTTCTTCTCGTCCATGATCCTGGCGATGCAGACCGAGCTGTTCGCCCACGACTTCGCCTGCGTCATCTACAACACGAACGCCTCGCTCGACCTCGAGCGCCAGTGCCAGTCGCTGCTCGCCGCCCAGAGCGTGGCGGGCGTCATCGCCGTGAACAGCCTCGACGACGTGAGAAGCGCGCTCAAGCGCCCCGTTCCCACCGTCTACGTGGATCGCTTCGTGGACGACGACGGGGGAGGAAAGGTTGCCTGCATCTCCTCGGACAACGAGCTCAGTGGACACCTTGCCGCCCGCGAGCTGCTGCGGGGCGGCTGCCGCCGGCCAGCGCTCATCGAGGCGCGTGCGGACTCGCCCATCACGCGCCTGCGCACGAGGGGGTTCGTCGACGAGCTCGCGGTTGCCGGCGTCGAGCTCGACGAGGGCAACGTCAAATCCAGCGCCGTGACGTCGTTCGAGCGGGGGCATGCGCTCGTGAGCGAGCTCATCGAGGAGGGCCGCGAGTTCGACGGCGTCTTCTGCCAGGCGGACTGGCTTGCGATGGGAGCCCTCGAGGCGCTGCGCGAGCATGGCCTCTCGGTGCCGGGGGACGTGTGCGTCGTGGGACACGACGACATCTCCATCGCCAGGTTTGGGCGCCCGCCCATCACGACGATTCGCCAGGAGCCGGGCGTGCTTGGAAGGCGCGCGGCCGAGCTTCTCGTCCAGATGATGGCTGGCCAGGCGCCCGATGAGCAGCGGACCACCGTGCCCGTCAAGCTCGAGCGCCGCGAGTCGACGCGGACTGCTCGCTAGGGCGACATAACGCCGAGTGCTGCAAATCAGTCAGATAGAGGGTGCAAAGGGGCCCAAAGTGACTGATTTGCAGCGCTCGCGGATGGTTGATCCGCCGGTCGATTGGGTAATCGTTTACACAATTTGTCGAAATTGGCTTGCCTCTTGTTGCGTAAACGATTACCCTAAGAGCCAAGGAGGGTGAGTAAACGATTACTCACCACCACGAACAGCAGCACAAGCAGCCATTCGATAGGAGCACACCATGACCCGTCCGAAGATCGCCCCGTCGCTCATGTGCATGAACCCCATGAACGTCCAGCGAGACATCGAGGTGATGGACCGGGAGTTCGACCTGTACCACGTGGACATCATGGACGCGCACTTCTGCCCCAACATGGCCCTGACGCCGGCATTCACCAACGAGCTGCGCCGCCACAGCACGCTTCCCATCGACGTCCACCTCATGGTGGAGGACCCCGTCATGTTCACCGAGATGCTCGACCTGGGACCCCAGGACACCTACTCCTACCAGGCCGAGACGATCGAGCGCAACGCCTTCAGGCTCTCGAGCCGCGTGGCCGACAAGGGCAGCAAGTTCGGCGTGGTCCTGAGCCCGTCGACGCCGCTCGCCGCGATCGAGGGCTACAAGGAGCGCATCGACCTGCTCACGATCATGACCGTGGACACGGGCTTTGCCGGCCAGAAGTTCATCCCGGAGATGCTGCTCAAGATCAAGCAGGCCGTGGAGCTGCGCCGCGAGTACGGCCTCAAGTACCAGATCCAGCTCGACGGCGCCTGCAACCGCTCGACGTTCCGCGTGCTCAACAACACGGGCGCCGACATCCTCATCGTGGGCAACTCGGGCCTGTTCTCGCTTGCGCCCACGCTCCCCGAGGCCATCGACGAGTTCCGCGCGCAGTTCCTCGCCGAGACGGGCGTGGACCTCACTCCTCGCGACCGCGCCGCCTAGGTGGAGCTCTCGAGTACGATAGTCGCGACACTTTGCAATCGTACTTGGAGGCTTCATGTCTAACTGCCAGCACGAGGTGCTCTCGCCGGTCGACGGCGCGTACGTGCCCATCGAGTCCGTCGCCGACCCGGCGTTTGCCCAGAAGATGATGGGGGACGGCTTTGCCGTGGCGCCCTCGTCCGACGTGGTCGTGGCGCCGGTTGCCGGCGAGGTCGTGGCGAAGTGCCCCACGGGCCATGCCTTTGGCCTGCGCACGGACAACGGCCTGGAGCTCATCGTCCACGTGGGCATCGACACGGTCAACGAGGGCGGTGCCGGGTTCTCCTCCAAGGTCGAGAAGGGCCAGCGCGTTGCCGTGGGCGACGTCCTTGTCGAGTTCGACCGCGCGGCGCTTGCCGAGAAGGGCTACGACACGTCCGTGATCGTGGTGCTGCTCGCGGTGCCCGAGGGTCCCGGCGTCCAGAAGCCCGCCGCTGCGGGCGAGGCGATGGAGGCCGGCAAGACCGTTGCCGTCACGTTCTAGCAGCCGTATGTTGCGCTGATTGCGGGGCCGTCCTTGGGGGAGGACGGCCCTTTTTTTGTCCCGAGGGACGTGCTTATGAGCGGGTGACGCGCCCGTGCCACTCGTGACCGGCAAGCGGCTCGCAGCCGCTCGCAACCAGGTCGACGTCGCTTGCGACCAGCGTGTTGTTGCCGGGGTGCGCAGGCTCGTCGGGATACTCGGACACGAGCCAGACGTGGGCGAACTCGCGGGCGAACGTCTCGATGGTCTCGTACATGCTCGCGCTGGTACGTCCCTTAAGGGGAAAGCGCAGCGTGGCGAGGTAGCTGCCATCGCTCGCGAGATGCTCGTGGATGACGCGTGCCCCCTCGTCGCAGGCGAGCGGCCCCAGCGGCTTTCTGCCCGTGAACGCCTCGTTCACGATGAGGTCGAACGGCTCTGTCTGGCGGCGCAGCCATGCCCAGCCATCGTCGCAGGCGAGCGCGAAGCGCCCCGTCCCCGCGTACTCGCGCTCGAGGCGGTCGAGGCCAAACGACTCGCGGGCGATGTCGATGATCTTCTCGTCGATCTCTACGACGCTTACGCACACGGGCGGAAGATGCGTCACGAGCCACTTGGGAAACGAGAAGCCGCCGCCTCCGATGACGGCCGCACGAGAGAGCCGGGGCAGCTCGCTCACGATGCGCGCCTGCTCGCGCTGGTACTCGCAGGCAAGCTCGCTCCACAGCTCGTCGGTGGCATAGGCGACGCTTTGGAACGCGCCGTTGACGTTGAGCATGCGCACGGGCGTCCCGTCGTCGTCTGCGGTGTCGAACAGCAGCGTGAGGCCGAACTTCGTGCGCCTCACCGTGACGCCGCGCCAGGCGAGGATGCGCATGCACAGGACGTGGACGAGAAGCCCCGCGACCGTGAGGGCGATGAAGACGATGAGGGCCGTGGGCATGTGACTCCTGTCGTTTCCGGGGGCGCGCAAGGCCCAAGGGGCTCGCCGCAACGCCTGCGGATTTGGATGCATGGAATGCGGGGGTATCGGGTACACGCCAACCAACATGGAAATTGCGAGCCCGAGGCACGTTCGTCAACTTTGCAGCCCCGAACGTGCTTCGGGCTAGTATACTTTCAAAGTTGCACTGGCGTACCGTGTGACGGACGCCCGCAGTTTGCATCAACACGACCGAGTGTCTGTCCGGAGAGGAATTCACAATGTTTCTTGGATTGGGTGCCCCTGAGCTCATCTTCATTCTGATCGTCGTCCTCGTGATCTTTGGCCCGAAGAACCTCCCGAAGCTCGGCAAGTCCTTCGGCCAGACCGTCAAGGGCATCCGCGAGGGCATGGAGGGCGAGGACAAGCCCGCCAAGGCCGACGCCACCGCCGAGTCCAAGCCTGCCGAGGACGTCGTCGTTGAGCACGTCGACGCTGACGACGAGGACGCCCCCGCCGCCGCGGAGGGCAAGAAGTTCTGCGGCAGCTGCGGCGCCGAGAACCCCGCCGACAACAAGTTCTGCAAGTCCTGCGGCGCCAAGCTGGACTAGCACCGACGGCACACCCTCGCGGTGTGCCTTCGCATGTACGTACCGCCCTTAAGCAAGAAAGCGAACCATGGCTGACAACGAGATCATCCTTACTCCCGAAGGCCGTCAGAAGCTCGTCGAGGAGCTCGCCTGGCGCGAGGGAGAGCACGACGCCGAGATCATCGAGCGCATCAAGGTAGCCCGAGACTTCGGCGACCTGTCCGAGAACTCCGAGTACGATGACGCCAAGGAGGAGCAGTCCAAGAACGCCTCCCGCATCGCCGAGATTCGCAAGATCCTCTCCACCGCCAAGGTGTCCGCCGGCGCCGTCCACGTCATGGCCGTCTCCATCGGCTGCACGGTCGAGATCCAGGAGCAGGGCAAGGACAAGACGATGGCCTTCACCATCGTGGGCACGACGGAGACCAACTCCCTCGAGCACAAGATTTCCAACGAGAGCCCCGTTGGCGCTGCGCTCATGGGCCACGCCAAGGGCGACGTCATCGAGGTCACGAGCCCTGCTGGCGCCACGCGCCACTACACGATCGTCAAAATCTCGCGTTAGGGCGAGATTGGTTCGCTCGCAGGCTGCCGCCTGCGAATAGGTCCTTATCGCGCCCCTTCCGTGCTGATGCGGAGGGGCGCTTTTACGTATAGAGAGGCAGGCGAGCGGAAACGCTCCCGCCCGCCCGTGCAGAAGGAGCCATGCATGTCTGAGGAGACCACCACCGAGGCCACGCTCAACGACGAGCGTGCCACGCGCCTCGCGCGCCGCCAGGCCATCATCGATGCCGGCGACAACCCCTATCCCGAGCACTGCGACGTGACCGACCACGTGGCAGACCTCGCCGCCCGCTATGCCGAGCTGGGCGAGGACGACGTGGACGGCGAGACTCACACGGTCGCCGGCCGTATCCGCGCCAAGCGCGGCCAGGGCAAGGTCGCCTTCGTCGTGCTCCAGGACGCCACGGACAGGATGCAGCTGTTCTGCCGCGTCGACAACCTGGGCGAGGAGGGCATGGCGGCCCTGCGCAAGATGGACCTGGGCGACATCGTCGAGGCCACCGGCTCCATGATGCGCACCAAGCGTGGCGAGCTGTCGCTGGCGCCCACCTCCGTGCGCCTGCTCTCCAAGTCCGTGCGCCCGCTTCCCGACAAGTTCCACGGCCTGTCCGACAAGGAGACGCGCTATCGCCAGCGCTACGTCGACCTCATCGTGAACGACGACGTGCGCGAGACGTTCCGCAAGCGCTCCGCCATCGTCGCCGCCTTCCGCCGCTACATGGAGCAGGATGCCTACATGGAGGTGGAGACGCCCATCCTGCAGACGATCCAGGGCGGCGCCACGGCCAAGCCGTTCATCACGCACTTCAACGCGCTCAACCAGGAGTGCTTCCTGCGCATCGCCACCGAGCTGCCGCTGAAGCGCCTGCTCGTGGGCGGCTTCGAGCGCGTGTACGAGATCGGCCGCATCTTCCGCAACGAGGGCATGGACCAGACGCACAACCCCGAGTTCACCACGATGGAGGCCTATCGCGCCTACAGCGACCTCGAGGGCATGAAGGAGCTCGCCGAGGGCGTCATCAAGGCCGCGAACGCCGCCATCGGCAACCCCGAGCAGATCGAGTACCAGGGCCAGACCATCGACCTGTCCGGCACCTGGCCGTCCATCCCCATGACGAAGGTCGTCTCGAACGCCCTGGGCGTCGACGTCGACCTCGACACGCCCGTCGAGCGCCTCGTGGAGCTCTGCCACGAGAACGACATCGAGACCAAGCCCGAGTGGGGTGCCGGCAAGCTCATCGCCGAGCTGTACGACGAGATTGGCGAGCCGTCCCTCGTGAACCCGACGTTCGTCTGCGACTACCCGGTCGAGGTGAGCCCGCTTGCCAAGCGCTACGAGGACGAGCCGCGCCTGACGCACCGCTTCGAGCTCGTCATCGCAGGCCACGAGTACGCCAACGCGTTCTCCGAGCTCAACGACCCCGTTGACCAGGCTGACCGCTTCCACGCCGAGATTGCCGAGCGCGACTCCGGCGACGACGAGGCCATGCAGTTCGACGCTGACTACGTGCGCGCCCTCGAGTACGGCATGCCTCCCGCGGGCGGCATCGGTATCGGCATCGACCGCGTGGTCATGCTGCTCACGAACCAGCCGGCCATCCGTGACGTGCTGCTGTTCCCGCACATGAAGCCCGAGGCCGGCGCCAAGAACGGCGCCGCGGAGGCCAAGGCCGCCGAGGAGGCCGCCGCCGGTGCGGCCGGAGCCGCCTATGCCGCCAACAAGCAGCCCACGCTCGACCTCTCCAAGGTTGCCATCGAGCCGCTGTTCGAGGACTACGTGGACTTCGACACGTTCAGCAAGTCTGACTTCCGCGCCGTGAAGGTCAAGGCGTGCGAGGCCGTCAAGAAGTCCAAGAAGCTCCTCAACTTCACGCTCGATGACGGTACGGGCACCGACCGCACGATTCTCTCGGGCATTCGCGCGTTCTACGAGCCCGAGGACCTCGTGGGCAAGACGCTCGTTGCCATCACGAACCTGCCGCCGCGAGCCATGATGGGCATCGACTCCTGCGGCATGCTGCTCTCGGCCATCCACACCGAGGACGGCGAGGAGCGCCTGAACCTCCTGCAGCTGGACGACAGCATCCCGGCGGGTGCCAAGCTCTACTAGAGCCTCGCTTTACAGAATCGTCCCATGAGACCCGTCCTGGCCGGAATCGGCTGGGGCGGGCCTCTCTATCTCGATGTTTGTTACTTTACATAAGACGGTGCTAGCATGACCGCGGGCTAGCCCCGCCAGGGGGCGGGCGGCCAGCACGGAAACCTTCACGGTGCGGGGGATAGACGCATGCGAGCATCACGGCGAGACGATGCGGACGAGGACCTAGCGCAAGAGCGCGAGGAGATTCTCGAGAGCATCAACTTCTTTGACGAGGCGGACGACGATGACGAGGACGACCTGCCTGGCAGGCGCGTCCCCGAGACGCTCGACAGCTTCAACCTCGTGGAAGACGAGGACGAGCCCGATGCCGGCAGGGAGGTGGTGCCACCCGCGCCCGAGGCCCATCCGCTCGTTCACCATCATGGCGTCCGTACGAACGCCCTGCACATGAAGACCGTGTGGCGCGACGTGGTGACGGCGGGAGACTCGCCGGCCTACAAGGCGCCCCTGCCCGACAAGTCGACGATCATCTGCCGCACCGGCATGCTGATGCTCGCAAGTGGGACGGGTGCCTGGCGCGTGCGCGACACGATGAACCGCGTGGCGAGCGCCCTTGGCGTCACCATCCATGTGGACCTCAGCCTGCTGTCGTTCGAGTGCACGTGCATCGAGGGGCACCACATCTTCAACGAGGTCGTGAGCCTGCCCACGACCGGCGTGAATACCCATCGAATCTGGATGATGGAGAACTTCCTGCGTGAGATCGAGACGTACGGGCGCTCCTTCACCGTGCACGAGTACCACGAGATGCTCTCCGTCGTGGAGGGTACGAAGCCCGACTATCGACCGGTCCAGCAGGGCCTTGCCGCGGGTGCCGCCTGTGGGGCCTTCGTGTTCTTGCTCGGGGGAGGTTCGGTCGAGATGCTTGGCGCCTTCGTGGGCGCCGGCATCGGCAACTTCGCGCGGTCGAGCATGCTGTCGCGAAAAATCGGGCAGTTCAGCGCGCTTGCGGTGGGCGTGGCCGTTGCCTGCGTCTGCTACCTGCTTGCGCTTCTCGGCCTCAGCCACTTTGACGCGACTGCCCTGCAGCACCAGGAGGGCTACATTGGGGCCATGCTCTTTGTGATTCCGGGGTTCCCGCTCATCACGGCGGGTCTCGACATCTCCAAGCTCGACATGCGCAGCGGCATCGAGCGGCTCACCTATGCCGTGGCCATCATCGTGGTGGCGACGCTCGTGGGTTGGATGGTCGCCGAGTGCGTGGGGCTGGCGCCAGACGACTTTGCCCCGCTTGGCCTCTCTAGCGTGCAACTGACGGCCCTGAGGGCGCTCATGAGCTTCGTTGGGGTGTTTGGCTTCTCGATCATGTTCAACAGCCCGGTTCGCATGGCGGCCGCGGCGGGATGCATCGGCGCCGTGTCGAACACGCTGCGCCTGTCGCTCGTCGACCTCAACGTGCTTGTGCCCACGCTGGGCCTTGCCGGTGGCGTCCCGCCCGAGGCGGCCGCCTTCATCGGCGCCGTGGTCTCGGGCCTTCTCGCAAGCGTCGTGGAGCTCAAGCTGACGTTTCCGCGCATCGCGCTCACGGTGCCGTCCATCGTCATCATGGTGCCTGGCCTGTACCTGTACCGCGCCATGTACTACATGTGCGTCTTCGACACGGTGAACATGCTGAGCTGGTTCGTGCGTGCCGTCCTCATCGTGGCGTTCCTGCCCGTGGGTCTGGGCATCGCCCGAACGCTCACCGACCCGCGCTGGCGCCACACGTCTTAGGCGACGTGGTATCACCTACCTCGCATGAGGGTATAAGCTTACAGAGTGCCCGTGCCGCCAAGTGGTGCGCACGGGCACCTTGGTTTTGCTGGAACGACCGAGGGGGAACCTTCGCATGTTCGACAAGTTCACCGACAAGGCGCGTAAGGTCATGAGCCTCGCGCAGGACGAGGCGCGCTCGCTGGGCCAGATGTACGTGGGCACCGAGCACCTGCTCCTTGCGCTCATCAAGGAGGGGGAGGGCATCGCCGCCCAGGCCCTCGCCAGCCTCGACATCACCTATGACGAGACGGTCGAGACGGTCCGGGAGGTCACGGAGCGCTCGAGCGAGCCCGTCCCCGGCGGCCACATCCCGTTCACGCCGCGCGCCAAGCGCGTGCTCGAGGGCGCCTATCGCGAGACGATGAGCCGCGGCGCCACCTACATCTCCACCGAGCACCTGCTGCTGGGCATCGTACGTGAGGGCAACGGCGTGGCCATGGAGACGCTCGCGCGCATGGGCGTCTCGGCAGATGCCGTCCGCAACGCCGTGGACGCGCTCATCGAGAAGAACTCGCCGGCAGACGCCGCCCCGCAGGTCCAGGAGGTGCGCATCGGGCCCGAGGGCGTGTCCGTTGGTCCCGCCCGCTCCGCCGCCTCCGCAGACGACGGCTCGATGCTCGAGCAGTACGGCCGCAACCTCACGGTCATTGCTGCCGAGGGCAAGCTCGACCCCGTCATTGGCCGCGACCGCGAGGTCGAGCGCGTCATGCAGGTGCTCGCGCGCCGCCAGAAGAACAACCCGCTCATCCTGGGAGACCCGGGCGTGGGCAAGACGGCCATCGTCGAGGGCCTCGCCCAGCTCGTGGCCGCCGGCACCGTGCCCGACATGCTGCGCGGCAAGCAGATCTGGACGCTTGACGTCTCCGCACTCGTCGCCGGCTCCAAGTACCGCGGCGAGTTCGAGGACCGCCTCAAGAAGGTCATCGCCGAGGTCGAGAAGGACGGCAACGTCATCCTATTCATCGACGAGATGCACACGATCATCGGCGCCGGCTCCGCCGAGGGCTCCATCGACGCCGCCAGCATCCTGAAGCCGCCCCTCTCGCGCGGAGAGATCCAGGTCATCGGCGCCACGACGGCCGAGGAGTACCGCAAGCACATCGAGAAGGACTCGGCGCTCGAGCGCCGCTTCCAGCCCGTGAACATCAATGAGCCGAGCGTCGCCGACACGCTCGAGATCATCCGTGGCCTCGAGCCTGCCTACGAGAAGCACCACCACGTCCGCTACACGCCCGAGGCCCTGAAGGCCGCCGTCACGCTGTCGGACCGCTACATCCAGGATCGCTTCCTGCCCGACAAGGCCATCGACGTCATCGACGAGGCCGGTGCGCGCACGCGCGTCCACAACATGGTGCTGCCGCCAGAGATCTCTGCGGTGGACGAGGACCTCAAGCACGTCCGCGCCGAGAAGCGCGACATGGTGAGCGCCCAGGAGTTCGAGCAGGCCGCCCGCCTGCGCGACCGCGAGAAGGAGCTTCTCGCCCATCGCGACGAGCTTGAGGACGCCTGGCACGAGCGTATGGAGGGCAACGTCGTCACCGTTGACGAGAACGTCATCGCAGACGTGGTCTCGTCTATCACCGGCGTGCCGGTCTCGAACCTCTCCGAGGCAGAGGCCTCGAAGCTCCTGCGCTGCGAGAGCGTGCTCCACGAGCGCGTCATTGGCCAGGACGAGGCCGTGAGCGCCGTGGCCCGCGCCATCCGCCGCAGCCGCTCGCCGCTCAAGGACCCGCGCCGCCCCGGCGGCTCGTTCGTGTTCCTCGGCCCCTCGGGTGTGGGCAAGACCGAGCTGGCCAAGTCGCTCGCCGAGTTCCTGTTTGGCTCCCAGGACGCCCTCATCACGTTCGACATGAGCGAGTTCATGGAGAAGTTCGCGGTGAGCAAGCTCGTGGGTGCCCCTCCGGGATACGTGGGCTACGACGAGGGCGGAGAGCTCACGAAGGCCGTGCGCCGCAGGCCCTACTCCGTCGTCCTGTTCGACGAGATCGAGAAGGCCCACCCCGACGTCTTCAACATCCTGCTGCAGATCCTGGACGAGGGTAGGCTCACGGACGGCCAGGGCCGCAAGGTGGACTTCTCCAACACCGTGATCATCATGACGAGCAACGTTGGTGCCCGAGAGATTGCAAAGCCCGGGACCATGGGCTTTGGCGCGAGCGCCGGGCAGCTTTCGGACGCAGAGATCAAGAGCCGTGCCATGGGCGAGCTCAAGAAGCTCTTCCGTCCGGAGTTCCTGAACCGTGTGGACGAGATCGTGGTCTTCAAGTCCCTCACGGGCGAGCAGATTCGCGGCATCGTCGACCTCATGGTGGGCGAGCTGCGCAACAGGCTCATTGGTCAGGGTATGTCCATCGAGCTCACGGACGCGGCGAAGGACCTGCTTGCCAAGGAGGGAACCGACCCGGTCTATGGCGCGCGCCCGCTGCGCCGTGCCATCCAGACGCTCATCGAGGACCCGCTTGCCGAGCAGCTGCTCGAGAATGGCTGGGGCGCCGGAGACATCGTGCTCGTGGACGTGGGCGAGGATGGCAAGCTCGCGTTCTCGAAGGGCGCAGGTGCCATTCCCGAGCGCACGGAGCGCGAGCACATGGACCTTCCCGCCGCCACGGGAACCTGGGCGGCTCCCGCGGGCGGTGGCTCTTCTCGCACTGAGGGCAGCTCCGGCACCGCTGCGGCTGGGAACTAGCGAGAGGCAAACGCACGCACATAAACAAGGCGGCCGCCATCCGATCGGGTGGCGGCCGCCTTTTTGCGTCGAGCATGTCGCGAGTGTGGGTATTTGGTCAAATACGGGGTTCTTTGGCGTCTGAACTGACCGATTATCTACGCTCGCGAGCCTGGGTGGGCGGAAGAGCCGCTATGCCAGGGCGGAGCAGAGGGCGTCGATGAGCGAGACGGCGAGCATCTGCGAGTCGTTCACGGTGAACGAGCCGTCGTAAGAGCCCGCGGGAAGCTCGATGCGAATGACGGGCGGCTTGGAGCGGGAGCTCTCGAGCGCCGTGCGCAGACGCAGCGCAAGGTCGTCATCCTCGCCTATCGAGACGTTCACGATGTTGGACACGGCGGGGCGCGGAGTCGTGGCGAGCACGAGAACGGCGTCGTCGGCGGGCGTGGCGGCGTCTGCGCTCTCGATGAGGTGCAGGCCCGTGTGCTCGGATGTTGCGCTGGCGATGTTCCAGATGCGGCCGGCGACGTTGCGCGAGATGGGGTCCTCGGCCGTCAGGGCGAGGTGGGCGTCGTCGAGCACGAGGGCC
The DNA here is from genome assembly GCF_900143685.1 of Parolsenella massiliensis. Classification (NCBI taxonomy): domain Bacteria; kingdom Bacillati; phylum Actinomycetota; class Coriobacteriia; order Coriobacteriales; family Atopobiaceae; genus Parolsenella; species Parolsenella massiliensis. The sequence goes on from NZ_LT671675.1 coordinate 259,758, forward strand.
GCGCGGGCAAAGCCCATGCCGCTCTGCGGGTGCGGGCCGTTGGCGGGCTTGCCAGCCCATACGTGGCGCAGGCGCTCGAGGGCATCGAACGTGTCGGAGAAGGCGATGCCATCGGCGAGCATGCCCACGTTCTCCTGGAACATCTTGACGGCGCCCTCGGTGTGCGGGCCATAGTAGCCGTCGACCTCGCCGCACGAGAAGCCCAGCACGTTCAGGGCGTTCTGCAGGCAGCGGACGTCGTTGCCATGGAAGTTGGGGAGACGCAGGTAGAGCGTGCGGTCGCCCATCTGGTAGGACTCGTCCACGAGCGACGACCAGCAGGCCACGTCCACCTCGGTGGAGAGCGACAGGCCATGCTCGAGGCGGAAGCGCGCAACGGCGTTGGCCGTCGAGGCGCCAAACTGCGAGGCGCTTCGCTCGTCATCGGCGATCTCGTAGCCAAGCGAGGCCAGGCGCTCCTGAACGTCTTCGACGGCGGTTCCCGTCATGCCCTCACGTATGGGTTCCATCTGTGTCTCCTCGGTGTCGTCGCAGGCATGCGTCTGCGGCTTTGCGGGCGCGTGCCCGCGCTTGTCAACGTCTAACTCGAGCGCCTCACGAAGAACCGCGCCATGGCGCAGAGCAGCTCGGCGGCCTCGTGCGTGATGAGGCCCTTGTCCGCGAGCGTGCGGGCGCCCTGCTCGGCGCGCGCGGCCTCCCTGTCTGCGAGCTGCTCGCAGTGGGCGATGCCGCCGCCTGCCTCGATGAGCTCGACGGCACGTGCGAGCTTGTCATCCTCGGTCGTTGTGCTCTCGAGAATGGCGACGAGCTCGGCGCGCTCGGCCTCTGCCAGGTTTGCGAGGGCGTAGACCACGGCGAGCGTTCGCTTGCCCTCGGTGATGTCGCTTCTGAAGTCCTTGCCCTGGGCCTCGGCGTCGCCGACGAGGTTGAGCAGGTCGTCCTGCAGCTGGAAGGCTATGCCAGCACTCACGCCCACCTGCCGCAGGCCCTCGACCGCCTCTCTCGTGGCGCCAGCCGCCACGGCGCCGATGGCGAGGGGGGAGGCGGCCGTGTAGTGGGCCGTCTTGCTCGTCACCATGTAGAGGTAGTCGGCCTCGGTGACGTCCCAGCGGCCGTCGCGCGCCCAGCCCAGGTCGAGCGCTTGGCCCTCGAGAGTGTGGCGCTCCATGGAGACGAGCTCGGCAAGGACGCTTGCCTTGCGCTCGGCGGGTAGCGCCGCGTCGCCGAGAACGACCTCGAACACCTGCGTGAGGGCGAGGTCTCCCATGTTGGTGGCGAGCCCCGTGCCCTCCGTGAGGTACAGGCAGGGCGCTCCGCGGCGCAGCTCGCTCTCGTCGGCTATGTCGTCGTGGATGAGCGCGGCGCTCTGGAACAGCTCGATGCCCACCGCCGGCGCCAGGGCAAGGCTCGCCTTGCCGCCCGTGGCCTCTGCGCTGAGAAGGCACAGGACGGGGCGGACGCGCTTGCCGCCACCCTTGGTGAAGCCGGCGAGAGGCGCGTACAGGTAGCGCTCGAGGTCGGCCTCAGGCTCGATCTTGCTGGCGAGGGGACGCGCCGCCGCGCCGTCGAGCGCGGACTCGACGAGCGGGAGGCGCTCCTTGAGGTAGGCGACGAAGGGGTTCTCGCTCACGAGCTACTCCTCGAAGCCGTTCGGGTTCTTGGACTGCCAGTTCCAGGAGTCGCGGCACATGTCGTCGATGTCGTACTTGGCCTCCCAGCCCATCTGCTCCTTGGCCTTGGTGCAGTCGGCGTAGTTCTCGGCCACGTCGCCGGGACGGCGCGGGTCGATGACGTAGGGGACCTCGTGGCCGCAGGCCTTCGAGAAGGCGGCGATGATCTCGAGCACGGAGGTGCCGCGGCCGGTGCCGAGGTTGAAGACCTCGACGCCCTCGCGGCCGTTCATCCACGCAAGGGCGGCGGCGTGGCCGCTTGCCAGGTCGCAGACGTGGATGTAGTCACGCACGCCCGTGCCGTCGGGCGTGGGGTAGTCGTTGCCAAAGACGTGGACCTCGCTGCGCTTGCCGATGGCCGTCTGGGCCACGTAGGGCAGCAGGTTGTTGGGGATGCCCTTGGGGTCCTCGCCCATGAGTCCGCTGGGGTGGGCTCCGATGGGGTTGAAGTAGCGGAGCAGCACGACGTTCCACTCGGGGTCGGCCGTGTGGAGGTCCGTGAGGATCTGCTCGATCATCCACTTGGTCCAGCCGTAGGGGTTCGTGGCCATCTTCTTGGGGCTGGCCTCGGTGAGGGGCAGCGAGTCCGGGTCGCCGTAGACCGTGGCGGAGCTGGAGAAGATGATGGACTTGCAGCCGTGCTCGCGCATGACGTCGACGAGCGTGAGCGTGTTGCCCAGGTTGTTCGTGTAGTACTCGATGGGCTTGGAGACGGACTCGCCCACGGCCTTGAAGCCGGCGAAGTGAATCACGCGGTCGATGTCGTTCTCGTCAAAGATGCACTCGAGGGCCTCGCGGTCGTTCACGTCGGCGCGGTAGAAGGTGAGGCGCGAGGAGGCCTCTTCGCCCACGATGGTGTCGATGCGATCGAGGACCTTCTCGGAGGCGTTGGAGAGGTCGTCGACGATGACGACCTGGTAGCCGTCCTGGAGCAGCTCGACGACGGTGTGGGAGCCGATGAAGCCGGCGCCGCCGGTGACGAGCACGCACGTGTCCTTGGGTTCGATCTTTTCGCTCATGGGAGTTCCTTTCGCCCAGGCGTTGCGATGTGTGTGATGGTGCGGGCTGGCATTGGGTGCCGCGGCCGCGCCAACCCCAAAGTATATAGCTCGAGGTGCCCTGAGCTGTGGAGCAGTGGTGTGCCGCAAGGAAGGACCCGCCGGCGAGCGAGGTCGCGGGCGGGTCCTGAGGTCTTGCGACATGTTGGGTGCAGGCTATGCGGCCCAGCCCCAGCGCGGGGTGACGGTTGTGCCGTAGGTGTTGATCCAGGCGTCGAGCCCCATGGTCTGGATGGAGCCCACGTTGTGCATGACCATGCCGCCGCCGATGTAGATGCCCACATGCCCGTAGATCCTGCCGGCAGACGTGCCGGTCCACGTGGAGACGGCGATGATCATGCCCGGCTGCAGGTCGCCCTTGTTGGAGCTCGTGCAGTAGTTCCAGTACATGTTGTTGGCGTTGCCGCCCGGATAGCCGTAGCCGGCGCGCGAGTAGACCTGCGAGACCCACATGGCGCACAGGCCGCTGCCCGGCGAGCCCACCTGGTAGCAGGCGTTGACGATGGCCTGGCCCTTTGAGCTGGCGTTGCCCGAGCTGATGGTGCCGCTGACGCCGGAGCTGCCGGAGCTTGCGCTTGCGGCGGCAGCCTTGCGGGCCGCCTCGGCGGCCGCGGCCTGGCGCTTCTCCTCCTCGGCGGCGGCGAGAACCTCGGCGTCGCGCTTCTCCATGAGGGCGCGCACGTCGTCGGAGAGGTTCGCGACGACGGCCGATGCCTCGTCCTGCTTCGCCTGGACGGCGGCGAGCTCCTGGCTCTGCTGCTCCTTGAGCTGCTCGAGGTCGGCCTTCTGGCTCTCGAGCTGGGCCTTCTGGGCGTCGAGCTCGGCCTTGGCCTGCTTGACGTCGTTGATGAGCTGCTCGTCGCTCGCGTTGATCTTGCCGAGGTAGAACAGGTTGTTGGAGAGCTCCTCGAAGCTGGAGGCGTTCAGGATGAGCGACAGGAAGTCGGCGTTGCCGGTCTTGTAGCTGCTGGAGATGCGGCTGGCGAGGACGTCCTGCTTGTCGGCGATGTCTGCCTGCTTGGCCTCGATCTGCGACTGGGTGTCGTCGATGCTTGCCTGGACCTGCTCGATCTGGCTCACGGTGTCGTTGAGCTGCTCGTTCAGGGAGACGAACTCGTCGGAGATGGCGTCGAGCTTCTTCTGCGCCTCGTCGAGCTGCGCCTGCGCGGAGTTGAGGGCCTCCGTGGTTTCGCGGGACGCCTCGGCGGCGAGGGCGCGCAGCGGGCTGGAGACGAGGCCGGCCGTCACGGCCGTGATGCCAAGCATCGCCTTGAGGGCGGCGCGGCGGGTCATGAGGCCGCTGGGTGCTATGGAATCGCCCTTGTGGGAGCGGTCGGGGGTTCGTGACATGGTTGCTCCAATTGAGATGCGGTTTCGTGTCACTTGCGTATGGAAGAGGATAACCCAACGGGTCGCAAAACAAGGGAACTACACGCTGCCAATGGGCGGGCGGCGGTGACACTTGGGGACGGGGTCAAACTGCCACCGCGGCCGGGCGTCGGGGGTCAACCGTCACCGGCGACGCTACAGGTCGAGCGGCTGCCACTCATCGTGGTTGCAGATCCAGGCCTGGGACTCCTCGACGCTGAAGAACGTGAGGGTGGGGTCACTCGGCCCGTCGTAGTGCTCGCCCAGTCCCTCGAGATGGCGCCAGCCCGCCTCACGCATCTGCGGGTTCGCGTGGTCCTCAAGTCCGGCGCGGCCGCGCAGAATGAGCCAGCCGTGCCCCGGCCACCAAGACGTTGCCTCGAAGCGCTGGTTTTGGGTGAGCTCGTCCCAGACGTCCTTCGTGGTGGCGGTGCAGAACCAGAGCCTGCCGTCCTGGATGGCGGCGAAGGAGAAGGGGCGCACGTGCGGCTGGCCGTCGACGGAGGTGGCCAGGTACCACGCCGGAACCGACGTGAGGTAGGTGAGCGCGGTCTCAAGGCCGGCCTTGGTTGAGTCCATGGCGCTTCCTTTCGGTTGCTTGTGGGGGCTGCCGACGGCGTGTCAGCAGACGGCGTTGATGGCGAGCGTCGCCGCGAGAAGGGCGACGTAGACGAGTACGGCTATGGCGTCTCGCGCGTGAAGGCGAAGGGGGCGAAGGCTCGTCGTTCCAAGCTGCCCGTGGTAGCAGCGGGCATCCATGGCCTCGCTCAGCGTCTCGGCGTGTCGGAACACGCCCGCCATGAGCGGCACGGCCACGCTCGAGACCTGGCGGATGCCCCTCACGGGACTTCCCGAGAGGCGGGCCCCGCGGCTTTGCTGGGCCAGGCGGATGTCGTTCATCTCGGAGACGAGCTGGGGAACGAAGCGCAGGGCGATGCCGGCGATCATGCCGAGCTCGTGCGCCGGCACGCCGAAGCGCGCCAGGGGCGAGAGGAGGCTCTCGAGCGCCTTCGTGAGGTCGAGCGTGGGCGTGACCATCGTGACGAGGGCCATTCCCATCATCATGAGCGCGATGCGCACGGCCGTGAGCGAGGCCGCGTGCAGGCTGCCCGTGCTGATCTGCACGATGCCCCAGCTCACGAGCATGGTGCCTCCCTGCTGCGTGAAGAGCCTGAGCAGGGAGACGAGCACGACGATGCCCAGCGTGGGCGCAAGGGCGCGGAGTGCCTGGGCGGGTGAGATGCGCGCCCAGGCGTACAGGACGACGATGGCCGCAAGCGTGGGCACGAGCCCGGTGAAGTCGCGCGCCTGGAGCGTGAGCACGAGAAACGCGATGCCCAGCAAGAGCTTCGTTCTGGGGTCGAGGCGGTGGAGCGCAGACGTCCCGGGGACGTAGCTGCCAAACGTGAACGTCGTGCTCATCGGCGCACCTCCTCGACATGCAGGGTGCCTGCCGCGTGTTGTGCGCCGACGCCAAGGCAGGCGCGGAGGCCGTCGATAAGCGCGTCGGGCGTGTAGAGCCTGCCGCGCTCCAGCGACCAGCCGCGCTCGATGAGGCGGCGAGCCATCTCTTGCGCGTCCGGGATGCCCAGGCCCACCCGGCGCAGCTCGTCTGCCTGCGAGAAGACCTCCGTGGGCGTGCCGTCGAGCAGCACACTGCCGTGGTCGAGGACGACGAGCCGGTCGCACAGCTCGGCGGCGTCGTCCATGTTGTGCGACGTCATGACGATGGTGCGGCCCTGCGCGTGGAGCTTGCGCAAAAGCCTTATGAACTCGCGGCGGCTTCGGGGGTCGAGCCCGGCGACGGGCTCGTCGAACACGAGGACGTCGGGCTCCATGGCAAGTACGCCGGCAAACGCGATGCGGCGCTGCTGGCCACCGGACAGCGCGAAGGGAGAGACGTCTCCCACGACGTCGGGGTTGAGGCCGACGCCACGGATGGCGCCGTCGACGCGCGCCGCGAGCTCGTCTCCCGTGACGCCGAGGTTTCTCGGGCCAAAGGCTACGTCCTCGCGGACGGTGCGGGCGAACAGCTGGCGCTCGGGATACTGGAACACGACGCCCACGCGGTTCCACGCGCGTGCGCGGCGCCCGGCGCCTTCGGCCCCTCCGATCAGGACGCGACCGCTCGCGGGCCTCTCGAGCCCGGCCATGAGCTGGACGAGCGTGGACTTTCCCGAGCCCGTGTGGCCGAGAAGCCCCACGAGCTCCCCCTCGCGCACCGACACCGACACGTCGCGCAGCGCCAGGTCCCCGTGCCTCTCATAGCCGAACGAGACCTTCTCGACCTCCAGCACCGGCTGCCCCATTGGGGACGTAGCCCTTTGGGACGGCGCGGCCGCAGGGGTGCCCAAGGGACTACGTCCCCTTTGGGACTCGAGCTCGTCGAGCATCGCGTCGATGGTGAGACGCGGGGTGAGACTTAGCACCTCTCGCCTTAGCGCGAGGCCCACGTGGTAGGGGAAGGGGACGTCGAGGCCGAGGCGGGCCAGCACGTCTGCCTGGGAGAAGACCGCTTCCGGGGCTCCGTCGAGGGCCACGCGGCCATGATCGAGCACGACGATGCGCCCGGCCTCGGCGGCCTCCTCCATGAAGTGGGTGATCATGACGATGGTCATGCCCTGCTCGTGGAGCCTTCTGCATGCGCGCATGAGCGCGGCGCGCCCGCGGGGGTCGAGCATCGCGGTTGCCTCGTCGAGCACGAGCGTGCGCGGGCGCATGGCGAGCACGCCCGCAAGCGCGAGCCGCTGCTTCTGGCCGCCGGAAAGGCTCGACGTCTCGCGGCGCTCGAAGCCGGAGAGCCCCACGAGTGAGAGCGCCTCGGTCACGCGGGCGCGCAGCTCGTCGGTGGGCACGCCGAGGTTCTCGGGCCCAAACGCCACGTCGTCCTCGACGGTCCCGGCCACGATCTGGTCGTCGGGATTCTGGAACACGAGGCCCACGCGGCTGCGGATGTCGTAGACGTTCCTGCGCCCCGCCGTGTCCAGCCCGTCGACCGTCACGGTGCCGAAGCTGGGGACGAGCAGGGCGTCGAGGTGGCGCGCCAGCGTGGACTTGCCCGAGCCGTTGCCGCCCAGGACGCTCACGAACTCGCCGTCGGCGACGGAGAGGCTCACGCCGTCAAGCGCGTCGTGCTCGCCGTCGTAGGAGAAGTGGACGTCGGTGCACGCTATCATGCGCGGCCGCTGCCCTTCTCGGGGTCGATGAGGGCGGCGAGTGACTTGAACGCAACGAGCGCGAGCACCGAGTTCAGGATGGTCTTCACCAGGTTGAACGGCAGCACGGCGGGCAGGACGAGCGGCATGATGACGTCTGCCGAGCCGTACCAGAACGCCACGCCGATCGTGAGGTTCGCGACGATGGAGCCGGCCGTCGCGAGCACGACGCCCAGGGCCAGGCCGCCAATCGCCCCGGCGTTGCTGTGGGCGCGCGCATAGACGAGCGCGGCGGGCGCCACGTAGCAGACGGTGGCGACGACGTTCATGAGCGAGCCCACCCACTCGCCGGTGACGAGGCCGTGCAGGCACGCGGTGAGGATGCCCACGACAAGGCCAGGGCCCGTCCCAAAGGCAAGGCCGCTCACCATGGCGGGCACGAGCGAGGGGTCGTACGTGAGGAACGGTGCCGCGGGGATGAGCGGGATTTGGACGAACGAGAAGACCGTGCCGAGTGCGCACATGAGCGCCATCGTGACGAGCTCGCGCGTTGACCAGCGGTTCGTGTTCTCGAACTCGAGGTGCTCGCGCGCCTGTGCGGAGCCGTTGCGTGACTGATGCGTGGAAGTGGCCATGGGTGGCCTCCGTTTCTTCCATCCGGACTGTGACCGTTGGCCCCGGACTCTCACCGGATCAGCCGCGTATCCGCGGGTCGCGGGCTTCTGGGGGCTATCGCCTGCCCAGTTACCGCCAGTGGGGAATCTCACCCCGCCCTGAAACTGACACGTCTAGGCTAGCACGCGCCCGCCCGCCGTCAATGGGTACGCTAGGATTGTTCAGACGAAACCGAGGCACGCAAGGAGAAGGCATGTCACTGGACCGAGAAAGACTTGATGCGCTTGCGAGCGCCCTTGAGAGTGTCGTGGGCTCAGACGCCGTGCGCCGCGACGAGCCGATGAGCGCCCACACCACGTTTTGCGTGGGCGGCCCGGCAGACCTGTTCGTGTCGCCGGCGACCGAGGACGAGCTCGTGCGCGTCGTGCGTGCCTGCCGTGACACGGGCGTGCCGCACTTCCTGCTTGGCCTGGGCTCCGACCTGCTCGTGGGCGACGGTGGCTACCGTGGCGTCATGATCGACTGCGCGGGCGCTCTCGACGACATCCTCATGCTCGGCGACCCACGCGAGCGCTGCCAGATCGTGTGCGAGGCCGGCGCCGCCATCGCCGACGCCTCCGCGCTCGCGACCTCGCTTGGGCTCACGGGCCTCGAGTTTGCCTGCGGCATCCCCGGCAGCGTGGGCGGCGCCGTGTTCATGAACGCCGGCGCCTACGACGGCTGCTGCGCCGACGTCCTCGAGAGCGTCCGCTGCCTCATGCCCAGCGGCTTTGTCGAGGAGATCCCCGTCGCCGAGCTCGAGATGGGCTACCGCACGAGTCGCGTGCGCACGGAGGGGCTCGTCGTCCTGTCTGCCACGTTTGCGCTCGAGCCGGGCGATGCGGCCGCGATCTCTGCTCGCGTCGACGAGCTCACGCAGGCCCGCGAGAGCAAGCAGCCCCTGGAGCTGCCGAGCGCAGGCTCCACGTTCAAGCGCCCGGAGGGTCACTTTGCCGGCAAACTCATCACCGATGCCGGCCTCAAGGGCTACCAGGTGGGAGGCGCCGCCGTCTCCAAGAAGCACGCGGGGTTCGTGGTGAACGTGGGCGGGGCCACGGCCGCGGACGTGCGTGCCGTCATCTCCCACGTGCAGGACGAGGTCAAGCGCCAGTTTGACGTGGCGCTCGAACCCGAGGTGCGCTTCGTGGGCGAGTTCTAGCGAAGGCTGGCGAGGGGATGGTCCCCTCGTCAGCTCATCTGTGCGTGAAGCTCGAGCAGGGGCAGGATGACGCTTGCCGTTGCCGGGAAGTCGATGGGCGACGTGGTCATCACGGCGATGACGACGTCGCCCGTCTGCGTTCGCACGACGCCGGCGTCCACCGTGGTGGCAAAGCTCGAGGCATCGTCTGGGTACCAGCCGGCCTTGGCCCACGTCGTGCCCCAGGCGCGGCCCACGTGGGAGAGCGAGGAGATCTCTGGCGCCTGCAGCTCGCCGGCGAGCCATGCCGCGCCCGGCTCGCCTGACTCCAAAAACATCCGGCACTGGTCCCACATCGCCACCATCTGGGCGGGCGTGAGGAACTCGTAGTGGTTGTCGGCGATGCTCGGGGCGCTCTGCAGCTCCGCGGCCGCCGCCACCTCCTCGTTTATCCCCTCGCTGGGCAGCTGCTCGGCGCCGGCGGCGTCCACGAGGGCCCTCATCGGGTCGTTGCCGTACTGGTTCCTGAGCGAGGCGTAGGCCTCGTTGTCCGAGTAGCGAAGGATTGCGTCGAAGCGCCCGTCACCCTGGGCGGCATCTCCCAAGACGTTGCTCACCACGCTTGCGACGTAGGGCCCTTTGATGGAGCTTGCCGAGTAGAACGAGCGGTCCGCGTGGTAGCCCACGGTGGCGCCCGTCTGCGCGTCGAGCATGAGAAAGCCGACGTCGTGGCCGTCTGCCTCGACGGCATCGATGACAGCGTCGAGCTCTGCAAGCGCGGACGTGTCAACCGTGGTGCCCGCCACCTCTATGCGTGAGCTTTCCTCGGGCTGGGTCGTCAGCGGGTCGAGAATCTCCTCGGCGAAGGGGCGCGCGTCGCCGGAGGCGGCCGTCTCGATGCTGGCGCCGACCACTTGGGCACCCGGCTGCTGTTCGGGGGCCTGCGAGGGGACCTGTGCCGGGGCCATGAGAACGGTGACGAGAACCGCGATGGCGGCGATCGCGAGCGCGATGGACGCGACCGCGCCAAAGTGGTCCGTGCCGTCTGGCTCCCTCAGGTGCTCGCCCTTGCCCCTCATCGTTTCCGTCTCCGCTCTCGGTTTGAAATCTTATGACAAGTAAGGATAGCCACCGAGGGGTTCCGGGCAAGGGCGTCGCCCCCTCGCTCCTAGGATTTGCACAAAAAAGGACCGGCGACATGGCCGGCCCCTTGGGTTTCTTGGCGAGACACGCGTCTCGTGCGTCTGACGCGCGGCGTCCTCGGCCGGCGCGCCTGCCCGCTAGTTCTTGAGCGAGTTGAGCGGCGCCGGGAAGCGGCCCCCGCGGTGCGCGAGCACGGTGCCCGCGTTGGGGTTCACGTGCATGACCGGAGCGCGGCCGAACAGCCCGCCGAACTCCACGGAGTCGCCCTCGGACTTGCCGATGGCGGGGATGAGGCGAACGGCTGTGGTCTTGTTGTTGATGACGCCGATGGCCATCTCGTCGGCGATGATGCCGGCGATCGCCTCGACGGGCGTGTCGCCGGGCACGGCGATCATGTCGAGGCCCACGGAGCACACGCAGGTCATGGCCTCGAGCTTCTCGAGCGAGAGGGCTCCCGCCTCCGCGGCGTCGATCATGCCGGCGTCCTCGGACACGGGGATGAAGGCGCCAGACAGGCCGCCCACGCTGGAGCTCGCCATGACGCCGCCCTTCTTCACGGCGTCGTTGAGCATGGCCAGGGCGCACGTGGTGCCGGGGCCTCCGCACTGGCCCACGCCGATGATCTCCAGGATGCGGGCCACGGAGTCGCCGATGGCGGGCGTGGGCGCCAGCGACAGGTCCACGATGCCCTTCTCCTTGCCAAGGCGGCGTGCCGCCTCGCGGCTCATGAGCTCGCCGGCGCGCGTGATCTTGAAGGCCGTCTGCTTGATGCGCTCGGCCACGTCCATCATGCTTGCCGTCTCGGGCAGCTCCTCGAGCGCCGCGGCCATGACGCCGGGGCCCGAGACGCCCACGTTGATGACGGCGTCCGCCTCGCCTGAGCCGTGCGTGGCGCCGGCCATGAACGGCGAGTCCTCGACCATGTTCGAGAACACGACGAACTTGCTTGCGCCAATGGAGTCCTGGTCTGCCGTGAGGCGCGCGCAGTCGAGCACCGTCTGGGCCACCATGAGCACGGCGTCCATGTTGATGCCGGCGCGCAGGCTCGCGACGTTGACGCTCGAGCACACGCGGCTCGTGTTGGCGAGGGCCTCGGGGATGCAGTTGATGAGGCGGCGGTCGGCGTCGCCGATGCCCTTGTGGACGAGGGCGGAGTAGCCGCCGAGGTAGTCGATGCCTAGCGTCTCTGCCGCGCGGTCGAGCGCGTGGGCCAGCGGCACAAGGTCCGTGTCGGGGCAAGCCGCGGCGATCTGTGCAATAGGCGTCACGGAGACGCGCTTGTTCACGATGGGGATGCCGTACTCGCGCTCGAGGCTCTCGGCGATGGGGACGAGGTTCTCGGCCGTTCTCGTAATGTGGTCGTAGACCTTGGTGCACATGCGGTCGAGGTCGGAGTCCGCGCAGCCCATGAGGTTGATGCCCATGGTGATCGTGCGGATGTCGAGGTGCTGCTCGGTGACCATGTTGAGGGTCTCGGCGACCTCTTCTGCGGTGATTGCCACGAATGTCTCCCTAGCTCTCGCCTGTACGGTTGCGTCCATTATGCACGGATGGCAAGCGAGGATCCTAGATATTAGCGAGCTGTTTACGTGACACTTGGGGACGGGGTCAAACTGTCGCCGTGCCGGCGGTGGCAATGGCGCCGGGGTCAGCTGACGGCTCCGCTAGCGCCAGGTGGGCTGGACGGCCATGCCCACGAGGCTCGCGCCCGTGTGGACGATGAGGTCGGGCGAGATGCCGCTCGTCACGATGTCTGCCACATTGGGAATCGTCTCGCGGATGCGCTCGGAGAGCTCCTCGAGGCGGTCCTCGGCCTTTGTGCAGCACACGGCGCAGATGACCTTCTCGTAGCGCTTGGCCTGCTCCTGGACAAACGACAGCTCGGCGGAAAGCGCCTTCTCCCAGCCGCGGGCCTTCTTGACCGTGGCGTACTTGCCCTGCTCGTCGCAGAAGAAGACGGGCTTGATGTTGAGCGCGCTGCCCAGGCGATACGTTGCCTCGTTGATGCGGCCGCCGTGGCGCAGGTACTTGAGCTCGCGCACCGTGAAGTAGACGCGCGTGTGCTCGGAGAGGTCGGCGAGCCTGGGACCCAGCTCGTCGAAGGGTACGCCCGCCTCGACCATCTCGGTGGCGGCCATGACGACGAGGCCCGCCGCCACGCCGATGCTCTTCGTGTCCACGACGGTGACGGGGAAGCCCTCCATCTGGCTCGCGACGAGCTCGACGGTCTGGTTCGTGGCCGACAGCCCCGAGCTGATCGTGACGAACACGGCGCGCTCGTAGCCGTCTGCTCGCGCGGCCTCGAGGGCGGCCTGGATGTCTGAGGGGGAGGGCAGGCTCGTCGTGGGAATCTCGGTCTCGAAGCGGTCGATGACCTCGTCGGTCGTGATGTCAACGCCCGAGCGGAACGAGCCGTCGGAGTAGTTGACGACAAGCGACACGTTGCGCACGTCGTGGGCGGCGGCGAAGTCCGCGGGGACGTTCGTGCCCGTGTCCGTGAGAATGGCGATGCGCTGGTCGTTCATGCGTGCTCCTTGCGTGTCGAGTGGGGCGAGGCGTGCCGTGGCTGGCCTCGCGTCCGCGTCTTTCTCGTCCTATTCTATCTAGTATTCAAAACTAGATGCACACGTATCGATAATGTGTAAACTTGCCACCAGACGGACACGCCGGGCATGACGGGAGGGGACATGACGCTTGACGAGGACAACGAGCGCGCCCTGGCCCGCCGCATGCGCGAGGCCCACATCATGCGCATCGACGAGCTACCGAGGATCGAGCTCTACCTCGACCAGGTGCTCACGCTTGTATCGCAGAGCCTCTCGTTCATGGCCTCGCCGGGCGAGGACATCATCACGGGCTCCATGGTGAACAACTACGTGAAGCAGCACGTGGTTCCCGCGCCGCAGCGCCGTCGCTACACGCGCCGACACGTGGCCACGCTCACGTATGTCTGCGCGTTCAAGTGCGTCTTCTCCATCAACGAGATAAAGGCGCTGTACGAGGCATGCGTCGACGCGGGTGTCAACGTGAGCCTTGCCTACGACGAGCTCGCCGCCTCGCTCGAGCGCGCACTCGCCAGCCGCTTTGGGGGTGCTGAGCCCGTCGCCGCCCCCAGCGTGCGGCTGCTCGGCGCGTCGGGCGTCGAAGTGGCCCCGGAGCTCTCGCGCATCATGGGCGCGGCCGTGGAGGCCGTGGCCGACAAGGTCTTCGTGGAACAGAGCCTCTCGCTCATGCGTTAACGCAGCGTGCCATTGGGGACGGGTTCCAGTGGCACCCTCGTGCCAGAGGAACCCGTCCCCAATGGCACGACTGATGGGCTATCGTGGTTGTACTTGACTCCAGAGAGGATGCAACCATGACCTACGACTTCACGAGCAACATGGACCGGCGCGGCAAGGACGCCCTCGCCATCGACGGGCTGGGGACGGTGCCTGGCTTCCCCACGCCGCCGCGCGAGGGCTTCGACCAGATTCCCATGTGGGTGGCGGACATGAACTTCCCCACGTGCCCCACGATCACCCAAGCCGTTGCCGAGCGCCTCGCGCACCCCGCGTTTGGCTACTTCGACCCCAGCGACGAGTACTTTGACGCCATCATCGGCTGGCAGCGCGACCGCAACGGCGTCGCGGGCCTGTCTCGCGAGCACATCGGCTACGAGAACGGCGTGCTGGGCGGTGCCGTCTCCGTGTTGCGCGCCATGGCGCTGCCGGGAGACGCCGTGCTCGTGCACAGCCCCACCTACATCGGCTTCACCAAGACGCTCGAGCGCAACGGCTACAAGATCGTGCTCTCCCCGCTCGTGCGCGACGAGGCCGGCGTGTGGCGCATGGACTACGAGGACATGGCCGCAAAGCTCGAGGAGAGCCGCGCGCACGTCGCCATCTTCTGCTCCCCGCACAACCCGAGCGGCCGCGTGTGGGAGCGTGCCGAGATCGAGCGTGCCATGGAGGTCTACGCCGCCCATGACTGCGTCGTCATCTCCGACGAGATCTGGAGCGACATCATCCTGCCCGGCCACACGCACATACCCACGCAGCAGGTGAGCGACGAGGCGCGCCGGCGCACCGTGGCCCTCTACGCGCCGAGCAAGACGTTCAACCTCGCCGGCCTCATCGGCAGCTACCACGTCATCTACGACGACTACCTGCGCGACCGCGTGGATGCCGCCGCGGCCAAGACCGGCTACAACCACATGAACGTGCTCTCCATGCACGCACTCGTGGGCGCCTACACGCCCGAGGGCCGCGCGTGGGTCGACGAGCTCACACGGGTGCTCGATGGCAACGTCGCCTGGGCGGTGGACTTCATCCGCGAGCACTTCGAGGGCGTGGAGCTTGCGCGTCCGCAGGGCACCTACATGCTGTTCCCCGACTGCGGGGCGTGGTGCGCCAAGCACGGCAAGACCGTGGACGACATTCTGTCCGCCGCCTGGGACGTGGGCGTCGACATCCAGGACGGCAGGCCGTTCCATGGCCCCAACCACGTGCGCATCAACCTGGCGCTGCCGCTCTCGCGCGTGCAGGAGGGCTTCGAGCGCCTGGACCGCTACGTGTTCAACGCGTGAGCGCACGGGCGCGGACATCGCGCGCATGCCCTGAGCTAGTACAATGAAATGCTGTGCATACTGCGGGCGCCCCTGGGGCGTCCGCTCTCATGAGCGCCCAGGAGCGGGCCTCGCAGGATACGAAGGAGTGTCAATGAGCACGGTCTACGTCTTTGGTCACAAGAACCCCGACAACGACGCCATCATGAGCGCCGTCGTCCTGTCCCAGCTGCTCAACCAGGTGAACTACGACGGCAACGAGTACAAGGCCTGCGCCCTTGGCGCGCTGCCCGCTGAGTCCGCGAAGCTGCTTGCCGAGGCCGGCATCGCCGAGCCCGAGCAGATCGAGAGCGTCGAGGAGGGCCAGCTCGTCGTGCTCACGGACCACAACGAGTCCGCCCAGTCCGTCGAGGGCCTGAAGGGTGCCGTCGTCGCCGGCGTCGTTGACCACCACCGCATCGGCGACTTCGAGACGCCCGCGCCGCTGCACTACATCTGCCTTCCCTGGGGCTCCAGCTGCACGATCGTCGCCAAGCTGTTCGAGGTCCTGGGTCAGCAGCCCACGGACACCCAGGCGAAGCTGTTGCTCTCTGCCATGATGACCGACACGCTCATGCTCAAGAGCCCCACGACGACCGACGTGGACCGTGCCATGGCCGCCAAGCTCGGCGAGCAGCTCGGCCTCGACCCCGTCAAGTTCGGCATGGAGGTCTTCCTGTCCCGTCCGTCCGGCTCCTTCACGGCCGCCGAGATGGTGGGCAACGACATCAAGATGTTCGAGCCGGCCGGCAGCAAGCTCCTCATCGGCCAGTACGAGACGGTCGACAAGACTCGCGCCCTCGGCATGATCGACGAGATCCGCGAGGCCATGCGCGCCTACGCCGCCGAGAAGGGCGCCGACGGCATCGTCCTGTGCGTCACCGACATCATGGAGGAGGGCTCCCAGGTCCTGTTCGAGGGCAACACCGAGCTCGCCCAGAAGGGCCTCGGCATCGCCGACGAGCATGATGGCGTCTGGATGCCCGGCGTGCTCTCCCGCAAGAAGCAGGTTGCCGCCCCGATCCTGGCTGCCGCCGAGTAGGGCCGTCACCCAAAAGTTGCGGATGATTTGCGTAACCGCCGAGTAACGCCCAGGACTGGCGTTTCTGCAAGGGTATACATTTTGTAGCAAGCCAAGGGGCCGCCGGTGCGCACGAGCGCCGGCGGCCTTTCTGAGAAGCGGGCGCAAGCCCAGAACGGAGTGACATGGCCCAGACCCCTGAGTCCATCATCGACGAGGAGATCATCGGCGTTGACGCCGTGGCGCGCAGGCTCGAGAAGCGCGACTCGCTGCACGAGATCACCTCGAACGGAACGATCGCCGCGGCCGTCATGGTGCTCGCCGCCATCCTCGCCGTCATCGTGGCGAACACGCCGGCCTACGAGGCGGTGCACCACTTCTTCGAGACGGGCGTGACCTTTGGCATCGGCTCGTGGTCTGCGACGCTCACGCTCGAGCAGTTCGTGAACGACTTCCTCATGTCCATCTTCTTTTTGCTCGTGGGCATCGAGCTCAAGTACGAGATGACGGTGGGCCAGCTGCGCCGCCCGAGGCAGGCGGCCCTCCCCATGCTCGCCGCCGTTGGTGGCGTCGCCGTGCCGTCGATCATCTACATGCTGCTCAACCTCGGCGCCAATGGCGCCCCGCACGGCTGGGCCGTCCCCATGGCCACCGACATCGCGTTTGCGCTTGGCATCATGTCGCTTCTGGGAGACCGCGTGGCACCGGCGACCAAGGTGTTCTTCTCGACGCTTGCCATTGCCGACGACATCCTCGCCATCATCGTCATTGCGGTGTTCTACGGGCAGACGCCGAGCATCCCGTGGGTCGCGGCGTCACTTGGCTGCATCGTCGTGCTCGCGGCGCTTCACCGTTGCCACGTGTGCTCTGCGCGCTGGTACATCGTCGTGGGTCTCGTGCTGTGGGTCTGCATGTTCAACTCCGGCATCCACGCCACGCTCGCCGGCGTCATCCTCGCGCTGTTTCTGCCCGCCCGCTCCGACATCCAGCTCGACGCGCTTCGCGACTGGCTGGGCGACAAGGCCGTCGTGCTCGACGACGCCTATGACGAGGACTCCCACGTGCTGGGCCAGCACGACTTCACGGTGGCCGCCGAGGGCGTCGAGCGCGTCATGCACCACGTGACGCCGCCGCTCCAGCGCGTCGAGCACTCCATCTCCGTGCTCGTGAACTTCTGCATCCTGCCGCTGTTCGCCTTCGTGAACGCGCAGGTGTGCCTCGTGGGCGCCGACCCCGCGGCCATCATCGCCGACCCGGTCACGCGCGGCGTGTTCCTGGGTGCGTTTCTCGGCAAGCCCATCGGCATCATCGGCGTGACGTTCGTGCTCGTGAAGATCGGCTTTGCCAAGCTTCCGCGCGGCGTCGACTGGAAGCAGATCGTGGGCGTGGGCCTCATGGGCGGCCTGGGCTTCACGATGTCGATCCTCATCGCCGGCCTTGCGTTCAGCGTGGAGAGCGAGGTGCTGGCCGCCAAGTGCGCCATCCTGGCGTGCTCCGTGGCAAGCGCCGTCGTGGGCAGCGCCTTCATCCTCGTGGCCACGCACAAGCCCGAGGCGGACGAGGAGAGCGGCGAGAGAGTCGCCTAACGGCGCTACTCGACCGTGCTGAAGCGCTGCGTCCAGCCGTGGGCGGCGAGCGCGGAGTTGAACTGGTCTGCGATGCGGGCGCGCTCGTACAGGCCGCTCGGCAGCATTGAGACGATCTCGATGAGGTCCTCGGGCAGGTCGAACGTCTGCGCCATGACCTGCACGTCGAGGTTGTCCACGAGCGTCTCGGAGGCGTACAGCGCGTCGACGAAGCGCTGGAGCTCTCCGTACTCGTCCGAGTTGGGAATGTAGGGCGGCTTTTCCATGCGGCCTATGGTAGCGCATGTGCGCATATACTCTTTCGCGACGGGCGCGCGAGCGCATCGGACAGACGGCGGATGGGAGACCACATGGCAAGCGTCTACGAGGCAATGGACACCGAGGAGCTGGACGCGCAGATTGCGCAGCTTAAGGCCGACGTCGAGGAGCTCAGGGCTCGCGGCCTGTCGCTCGACATGGCGAGGGGCAAGCCCTCTCCCGAGCAGGTCGACCTCTCCCGCCCGATGCTCGACGTCCTCACGTCCGACTCGGACCTCACCGACTCCGGCGTTGACGCCGGCAACTACGGCTGCCCCGACGGCCTTCCCGGCGCCCGCGCCCTCATGGCAGACATCCTGGGGGTCGACGCGGCAAACGTCGTGCTTGGCGGGTCGTCGAGCCTCAACATCATGAGCGACGTCGTGCTGCACGGCTGGGTGAAGGGCGTGCGCGGCCATGAGCCCCAGGTCCTGCAGGCCCAGCGCTCCACGCTCAAGTTCCTGTGCCCGAGCCCTGGCTATGACCGCCACTTTGCCGTCTCCGCCAACGTCGGCTTCGAGAACGTGCCGGTTGCCATGGGCCCGGACGGCCCCGACATGGACGAGGTCGAGCGCCTCGTCGAGTCTGACCCAACCGTCAAGGGCATCTGGTGCGTCCCCAAGTACTCCAACCCCACGGGCATCACCTACTCCGACGAGACGGTGCGCCGCATGGCCGCGCTCAAGCCTGCCGCCCCCGACTTCCGCGTCTTCTGGGACAACGCCTACGTCGTGCATGACCTCACGGACGACCCCGACGAGCTGCTCGAGGTCTTCGGCGCCATCTCCGAGGCGGGCGGCAGCGACCTCGTCTACGAGTTTGCCTCGACGAGCAAGGTGACGTTCCCGGGCAGCGGCATCGCCTGCGTGGCCGCGAGCGCCGCCGACGCCGACGACCTGCGCGCCTGGTTTGGCGTCGAGCGCGTGTGCTGCGACAAGATCAGCCAGCTCATGCACGAGCGCTGGCTGCCCGACGCCGCGGCCGTTCGCGCCCACATGGCAAAGCAGGCCCGCGTGCTGCGTCCCCGCTTCGAGCTCGTGGAGAAGAAGCTCACCGAGGGCCTCGGCGAGCTGGGCTGCGCCACGTGGTCTCACCCCAAGGGCGGCTACTTCGTCTCGTTCGACGGCCCCGAGGGCTCGGCGAAGGCCATCGTCTCGCTTGCGGCCGAGCTTGGCGTCAAGATGACGGGGGCCGGCGCCACGTGGCCCTATGGCGAGGACCCGCACGACACGAACATCCGCATCGCCCCGTCCTACCCCTCGCTCGCGGACCTCGAGGCGGCGCTCGACGTCTTCGTCGCCTGCGTGAAGCTCGTCTCGGCCCGTCTGGCCAGGGCGGCAAGGTAGGACAAAGCCGCAACGACATGGGCGGGGCCTCTGGCGCTTGGCGGGCCAGAGGTCCCGCCCCCTTTGGCTCTCGGATGGTTATTTGGTGGCTTGGGGTAGAATGTCCGCCATGTGTCCAGTTTGCCCCTAGGGTTGACGCAGGGACATACTAATAAGTAACGGTGTCCGATCGTTGGGCAGGAAGGTCACGGCATGGCATCCAAGGCCAAGAAGAGCGACAAGGAAATGGACGCGGACGAGCAGTCCGAGCGTGCGGTCAACCCCGCGTCGCGCAGGCCGTTCGTGCTCGTTGCCGTCATCCTCGTGTCCGTCATCATGGTGGGCTCCATCCTGCTGCCGTCGCTGTCTGCCATCGTGTCGGGCATGCGGGCCTCGTCGAGCTCGTCTGACAGCTCGCAGGACGCGGCGTCTGCCGCAACCGAGGCGGCAACGACGAGCTCCTACATGGACCAGCTCGACAGCCGCTACTCGTCCACGGCCTCTGCGCTCGAGAGCAAGCTCGAGAGCAACCCCGATGACGCCGCGACGCTCATCAATCTCGCGAACAACTACCTCACCTGGGGCGACATGGCCCGTAACTACGCCACCACCGACGACGACCAGGCCCACGTAAAAGACCTTCTCGAGAAGGCCGAGGGCTACTACGACCGTTACCTTGAGAACAACGATGCCAACGCGGCGCACGTGAACCGTGCGCTGTGCCAGTACTACCTTGGCGACACGGACGGCGCCATCGCTGCGCTCGAGCAGTTCTGCCGGGGCGTGGGAGACTACGCGCCCGCCTGGGCAAACCTTGGCATGATCTACGAGGATGCCGGCGAGACGGACAAGGCCACGGACGCCTACAACAAGGCGCTCGAGGTCGACCCGGACGACACGTGCGGCATGAAGAGCTTCGTCACCTCGAAGCTGCAGTCCATTACGAACTCGGCTGCCACCACGGCCGCCGAGTAGCGAAAAGGGGATGGACATGGACCTTTCCATCAAGACGACCAACGACGGCGGCACGACCCTCGTGTCCGTCGTGGGCGAGGTAGACGTCTCGAACGCCTCCGAGCTCCGCGAGGCGCTCGACGCCGCACTCGCACAAGAGCCCGCTGGCATCACCGCAGACCTGGCGCAGGTTGCCTACATCGACTCGACGGGCATCGGCGTGCTCGTGGGCGCCGCCACCCGCAGTGCCGAGGCGGGCGTGGCGTTTGCCGTCGCCAACCCGCAGCCCAACGTCAGGCGCGTGCTCGGTCTTCTGGGCGTCGAGGGGCAACTGAACATCACCGACTAGTGAAACCGTCGCGCCAGGTGATGCGCCTGGCGCGCGACGCCCAAGGAGGCATTCGTGTTCGGCATCGGAGACCAAGAGCTCGTACTCATTCTTTTGTTTGCATTCCTGCTGTTCGGCCCGGACAAGCTCCCGGGCATGGGCCGCACCATCGGCCGTGCGCTGCGTCAGTTCCGCACGGCGTCCGAGGGCGTGACGAAGGTCGTGCAGTCAGAGATCATCGACCCCATCCAGAACGCCGCGGACACGCCCGCCGGCAAGGCTGCCGCCAAGGCGCAGGAGGAGGACGCCGACCTCACGGAGGAGGAGGTGGCCGCCGCCAAGCCCGCCGAGACGTTCGCCGAGCGCCGCGCTCGCCTCGCCGCCGAGAAGGCCGCGTCCGAGAAGGCCAAGGACGCCAAGCCCGCCGCGGAGGCCGCGGCCAACCCCGACTCCGACGAGGACGCCGGCGCCGCCCCCGAGGAGGCTGGCGAGCCGCAGGAGGCCCCCAAGCCCGAGCCCGCCCCTGTATGGCCTCGATGACGAAGATGACGATGACGAGGAGGACGCGTAATGCCCGTCGGACCCGCAAGAATGCCGCTGCTCGATCACCTGAGCGAACTGAGGCGGCGCCTCACCATCATCGTCATGTGCGTCCTCGTGACCACGCTCGTCATCTACATGGCCTCGCCGACGCTCATCCAGCTGCTCATCGACCCAATCAGGCAGTTCATGCCCGACGGCGGCCAGCTCTACGTCACCACGGCGCTCGGCGGCTTCACGCTGAGGTTCAAGGTGTCGGCGTTCTTCGCCGTCATCGTGTGCTGCCCCATCATCATCTTCCAGGTGCTTGGCTTCTTCATGCCGGCCCTGAAGCCCAGCGAGCAGAAGTGGGTCGCGCCTACGGTGGGCGCCCTCGTCTTCCTGTTCTTCTTTGGCATGCTCTTCTGCTACTTCGTCATCCTGCAGGCGACGTTTGGCTGGATGCTCGAGCAGACGAACGACTTCGCCGCGGTCTTTGCCAACGCCGAGGACTACATCAACATCATCACGCTGCTGGAGCTCGGCTTCGGCGCGTCGTTCGAACTGCCTCTCATCATCTTCTACCTGCTCGTGTTCCACCTCGTGCCGTACAAGACGATGCGCGAGCAGTGGCGCTACATCTACGTGGGCATGCTCATCGCGAGCGCCGTCGTGACGCCCGACGCGAGCCCCATCACCATGTTCCTGATGTTCGCCGCCGTCATCGTCCTGTACGAGGCCTCCCTGTTCGTCGCGCGCCGTGTGCTCATTGCCCGAGACGGCAAGGAGTCGCTCAAGTGGACGCGCGAGGAGTACTCGGAGCACAAGTTCAACGAGGAATAACCCATGAAGCTCGTCATCACCGAGAAGAACGACGCAGCCGAGAAGATCGCCGCGCTGCTGTCCGAGGCCGGGAAGCCCAAGAAGGACAAGGTCTACGACACGCCCGTCTATCGCTTCACGCGCGACGGTGAGGAGTGGGTGACGATCGGTCTGCGCGGCCACATCCTCGCCCCCGACTTCCCGACGGAGCTCAAGTTCAACGACAGGCAGGGATGGTTCGCCGTCTCCGAGGAGGGGGAGGTCCTTCCGGCCGACGTGCCGGACGGCCTGCCCCGCCCTCCGTTCAAGAAGAAGAAGCCGTTCCTCGAGGACGGCGTCGACATCAAGGGCTGGAAGGTTCCGAGCCTGCCCTACCTCGTGTGGGCGCCCGTCGAGAAGCTTCCCGCTGAGAAGGGCATCATCCGCTCGCTCAAGAACCTCGCCAAGAAGGCCGACTCCGTCGTCATCGGCACGGACTTCGACCGCGAGGGCGAGCTCATCGGCTCGGACGCGCTGGCCCAGGTGCTCGAGGTGAACCCTGACGTCCCGGTGTCTCGCGCCCGCTACTCCGCCTACACCCGCGGTGAGATCGAGCATGCGTTCGCGAACCTCGTCGACCTCGACCAGAACCTGGCAGACGCTGGCGAGAGCCGCCAGTACATCGACCTCATCTGGGGCGCGGCCCTCACGCGTTACCTCACGATGGCGCGCTTCGGCGGCTTTGGCAACGTGCGCAGCGCCGGCCGCGTGCAGACCCCCACGCTCGCCCTCGTCGTCGAGCGCGAGCGCGAGCGCATGGCCTTCGTGCCCGAGGACTACTGGATCATCAACGGCCGCGCCTCCGAGCAGGGCGCCGACGAGGACTCCTCGTTCAAGATCTCCCACGCCAAGGGCCGCTTCTCGGTCGAGGACGAGGCAAACGAGGCCTTCTCCCACGTCAAGGACGCGGCGCAGGGCACCGTGACCTCGGTGACGAAGCGCTCGCGCACCCAGCGCCCGCCCGCGCCGTTCAATACGACGAGCCTGCAGGCCGCTGCCGCCGCCGAGGGCCTCTCGCCCGCGCGCACGATGCGCCTGGCCGAGAGCCTCTACATGGACGGCCTCATCTCCTACCCGCGCGTGGACAACACGGTCTACCCGCCCTCCCTTGACCTGCGCGCCACGGCAAAGATGCTCGCGGGCGTGCCGCAGTACGCCCCCTACGTGGCCAAGCTCACGGCGGCGCCTGAGCTGCACGCCACGCGCGGCAAGCAGTTCGACACGGACCACCCACCCATCTACCCCACGGGCGTGGGCGACCCCTCCAAGCTGCAGCCCGCCGAGTGGAAGCTGTACAACCTCATCGCGCGGCGCTTCCTCGCCACGCTGTCCGACCCCGCGACCATCGAGGGCACCAAGCTTGCCATCGACGTTGCCGGCGAGCCGTTCGTGGCGTCCGGAGACGTGCTCAAGGTCCCGGGATTCCGTGCCATCTACCCGTTTGGCCTCAAGCGAGACGAGCAGCTCCCGGCACTAGCCGAGGGAGACGTCGTGGACGTGCGCGACCTTGCGCTCGAGGCGAAGCAGACCGAGCCGCCCGCGCGCTATAGCCAGGGCAAGCTCATCCAAGAGATGGAGAAGCGCGGGCTTGGCACCAAGTCGACGCGCGCGAGCATCATCGAGCGCCTCTACACGGTGAAGTACCTCAAGAACGACCCGGTGGAGCCCAGCCAGCTTGGCATGGCCATCATCGACGCGCTGCACACCTATGCCCCGCGCATCACGACGCCCGACATGACGAGTGAGCTCGAGCAGGACATGACGAAGGTGGCCGAGGGCACCGACACGCAGGACCAGGTGGTCTACCACTCGCGTGCCCTTCTCGCTGGCATGCTTGATGCGCTCATCGAGCACAAGGACGACCTTGGCGAGGCCATCGCCGACGCCGTCACGGCCGACGCGCGCGTGGGCGCCTGCCCCAAGTGCGGCCGTGACCTCGTCATCAAGTCGAGCGCCAAGACGCGTGGCAGCTTCGTGGGCTGCATGGGCTGGCCCGACTGCGACGTCACCTACCCGCTGCCGAGCGGCGTGCGCTACGAGGCCATCGAGGGCGAGGCAGGCGTGTGCCCGGAGTGCGGAGCCCCGCGCATCAAGTGCAAGCCGTTCCGCGCCAAGGCCTACGAGATGTGCATCAACCCCAAGTGCCCCACCAACTATGAGCCCGACCTCAAGGTGGGCGAGTGCAAGGTGTGCGCCGAGGCGGGACGTCACGGAGACCTCATCGCCCACAAGAGCGAGCGCTCGGGCAAGCGCTTCATCCGCTGCACGAACTACGACGAGTGCGGCGTGAGCTACCCCCTGCCCGCCCGCGGCAAGCTCACGGCCACCGACGAGACGTGCCCGGAGTGCGGCGCGCCCATGATCGTCGTGGAGACGGCGCGCGGCCCGTGGAAGAAGTGCGTGAACATGGACTGCCCCACGAACGAGCGCAAGACGCCCGCCCGCGGGCGTGGCCGTGCCGCGGCCGGGAAGGCCGCCACGAAGAAGGCGGCTGCCAAGAAGCCCGCCGCAAAGAAGACGACCTCCAAGCGCTCGAGCACGAAGAAGGGCTCGAGCGAGGCGAGCGAGTAGGAGAGGAAAGACATGTTTGAGGTGAGCCCGCAACCGGCAGACCTCGGCCGCGTGCGGCTTGCCGTGACCGACCTCGACGGCTCGCTGCTACTTAATGACAGTTCGGTTCCCGAGGGCGTCGAGCAGCGCATCAAGGCGCTCGAGAGCGTGGGGGCGGAGTTCGCCATCGCGAGCGGCCGGCCCCTGTACACGCTGCGCGACAACTTCGGCGACCTTCTCGACGAGCTCATGGTCGTGGCCGACAACGGAGGCCTGGTCGTGGACCACGGCAAGGTCATCTACAAGGCCGACATGCCCGCCGAGGCGTACCGGCACATGGCGAGCGTCACCGCCGACATGGGCGACTGCGGCTTCATCTGCGGCCTCGATGGCTGCTATGTGGACGCGAAGGCCAAGCCCTACGAGGACTTCATCAGGACGTTCTACAAGAAGTGCGAGTTCGTCGACGACCTCACGAAGGTAGACGTGCCCGCCAACAAGTTCACGGTGCTGTTCCCCAACAACGACGCGCTCGACCGCATCGACACCTATCGCGAGCGCATCGGGGGCAGCTTCCAGTACTGCTGCGGCGGCATCATGTGGATCGACATCATGCCCGAGGGCGTGAGCAAGGGCTCGGCCCTTGAGCGCGCCTCCCAGATCATGGGCATCGACACGGCGGATATGGCGGCGTTCGGCGACGCCCCCAACGACGCCGAGATGCTCGACACCGTGGGCTTTGGCTACATGATGGCAAACGCCGTGCCCGAGATGCGCGAGCACGCCCGCTACGTGGCCCCCAGCAACGAGGACCGCGGCGTGCTCACGGTCATCGACCAGATAGTCGCCGCCAGGAGGGAGATGCTTGATGCCTAGCGCACGCGGCACGTTTGTCACGCTCGAGGGAGTCGACGGCTCGGGCAAGTCCACGCAGGCGTCGCTTCTCGTGGAGCGCCTGCGCCAGGAGGGTCGCGAGGTCGTGGCCCTGCGCGAGCCGGGCGGCACGCCCATCTCCGAGAAGATCCGTGCCCTTCTGCTCGACCCGGAAAACGCAGAGATGGCAGACGAGTGCGAGCTCCTGCTGTATGAGGCCTCGCGGGCCCAGCTCGTGCGCGAGGTCATCGAGCCTGCGCTCCAGCGTGGGGCCATCGTGGTGTGCGACCGCTTCTACGACTCGACGCACGCCTACCAGCACGGGGGCCGTGGCCTGTCCGATGCACTCGTGAGCCGGGCCAACGAGCTTGGTTGCTGTGGCCTGTCCCCGAACGTGACGCTCGTGCTCGACATCGACCCTGCGGCTGCCCTCGCGCGCGCCACGGCGCAGGGTGCAGACCGCCTCGAGGCGGAGGGCCTGGCGTTTCAGCAGCGCGTGCGAAAGGACTACCTGGCCCTCGCGAAGGCAGACCCCGCCCGCGTGCGCGTCATCGATGCTGCGGGCGATCCTGGGCTGGTTGCGGGCCGCATCGACGCCGCGCTCGCGCGTGCGGGCGTCTCGGCCGGCGAGGTCTCCCATGGCTAGCGGCGAGCCGGTGCCGGCGGCGCTCAGGCGCATCGAGGGCCAGCCTCGCGTGAGGGAGTTTCTCGCGGCCGCTGTGCGCGAGAAAAGGCTCTCGCACGCCTATCTGTTCCTGGGCGCGCCGGGCTCGGGCCAGGGCGAGGCGGCCCTTGGGCTCGCCGAGTGCATCGTGTGCCCGTCCGGCGGATGCGACGCCTGCGACGAGTGCATACGCGTGGCCCACCGAACGCACCCGGACGTCCACTGGATCGTCCCCGAGGGGACGAGCGGCTACGTCGTGGAGCAGGTCCGTTCGCTCATAGCCGACGTCTCGCTTGCGCCCGTGCGCGCCAAGGCCAAGGTCTACATCCTCGACCGCGTGGAGACGCTGCGGGACTCCTCGGCAAACGCCCTGCTCAAGACCATCGAGGAGCCGCCCGAGGGCGTCGTGTTCATCCTGATGGCCCGAACGGCCGACGCCGTGCTCCCCACGATCGTTTCACGCTGCCAGCTCGTGCCGTTTCGCGTCTCGAATCCCGCCGAGACCGCCCGAAGGGTGGCACTCGCCTGCGGGGTGGACCCGAGCGACACGGCCGCCCGCGTGGCCCTGGCCATCGCGGGCACGCCGGAGCGCGCCGTTGACTTTCTCGGCAGCCCGGCCCGCAGGGAGGCGCGCCGGCTCATGGTCCGCTCGCTCGACGCACTTGCCCGTGACGACGCCTGGGACGTGCTCTGCGCCGCCCGCGACCTTGTCGTGGCGGCAAAGGCCCCGCTTGACGACGTGCGTGCGAGCCAGGACGAGCAGGCCACCCAGGACGCCGACTACCTGTCGAGCAAGGCCATGAAGCTCGTGGAGCAGCGCAACAAGCGCGCCCTCTCGGCCCAGGAGCGTTCGGGTATGATGGAACTTCTAGCAGCGGCGAGCTCGCTGCTTCGCGACTGCCTCATGCGCCTCGAGGGCGTGGCCGAGCCGGTCGTGAACGCCGACGCGGCAGACGTCGTCGAGCGCATCGCCGCAAAGGCGAGTCCCGCCGGCGTGCTGGCGGCCCTCTCGGCCGTGGACCGCGCTGCGGACGACCTCGCCCATAACGTATCCCCCCAGCTGGCCCTCGAGGTCATGCTGTGCTCTTGCAAGGAGGCACTATGCCCACCGTCATTCCGGTGAAGTTTGCCTATGCCACGCGCGACCTGTGGTTTGACCCCAAGAACTCCGACGCGGTCGAGGGCGACCACGTCATCTGCTCCACGGAGCGCGGTACGGAGATGGGCCTGGCCACGGGCGACCCCATGGAGGTCGACCAGACCGAGCTCAACCGCAAGACCGACGGCGCCGCGCTCAAGCCGGTGCTGCGCGTTGCCACCGACGCGGACTTTGAGCTCGCAG
This sequence comes from Parolsenella massiliensis, assembly GCF_900143685.1. Taxonomy (NCBI): domain Bacteria; kingdom Bacillati; phylum Actinomycetota; class Coriobacteriia; order Coriobacteriales; family Atopobiaceae; genus Parolsenella; species Parolsenella massiliensis. The sequence continues at coordinate 286,846 of NZ_LT671675.1, forward strand.
ACCGCCTGGCCGAGAAGGGCGAGCGCGCGTTCCCGACGTTTCGCCGGCTCGTCTCCAAGAGCGGCCTGGACATGAAGCCCGTGGCCGTCGAGTATCTGCTCGGCGGCGAGAAGTGCGTGTGCTACTTCTCGGCAGACGAGCGCATCGACTTCCGTCAGCTCGTGCGAGACCTCTCCCGCGAGCTGCACGAGCGCGTCGACATGCGCCAGATCGGCGTGCGCGAGGAGGCTGCGCTCATGGGCGGCTTTGGCCACTGCGGCCAGGAGCTGTGCTGCACGCGCTTTGGCAGCGGCTTCGAGCCCGTCTCGATCCGCATGGCCAAGGAACAGGACCTGCCGCTCAACTCCAACAAGATTTCTGGCGCGTGCGGGCGCCTCATGTGCTGCCTGCGCTACGAGTTCGAGGCCTACCGCGACTTCAAGCAGCGCGCGCCCAAGAAGAACGCCGTGATCCAGACGCCGCTTGGCACGGCCAAGATCGTGGAGTACGACACGCCCAAGGAGCAGCTGGCGCTTCGCCTCGAGAACGGCAAGCAGATCCGCGTGCCGCTCGGCGAGATGGAGGCGAGCGACGCCGCCAAGAAGAAGAGCGAGGAGCTTGGCTGCCCCTGCCGTCCCGACACGGTGCTGCGCTCCACGATGGAGAAGCTCAACAGCCCCGAGGTGCGCGCCGCCCTCGAGGAGATTGACCGCAAGGCTGGCCTCATCCCCGAGGAGACGTTCGCCTCCGAGGACCTCTTCGTGAGCGAGGGCCGCTCCGGGCGCCGTCGCCGCAACAAGGGCGGCAACAAGGGCCAGCGCCCCGAGGCCGTGCAGCCAGACGCCGAGAGCGCCTCCGAGCAGAGCCAGGGCCAGAAGCGCCGTCGCCGCCACAAGACCGTCGAGGTCTCCGGCGAGGCCGCGGAGAATCTGCCGGGCCAGGCAAAGGCCGCTCCCGCCAAGCAGAGCGCACCTGGCGAGGGCAGGCGCTCGAGGCGTCGCCACCACGTCGAGGGCGAGCAGCCCGCGGCCGAGGGCCAGCAGCGTAGTGAGGCCCGTCGCGAGCGCCGTCACAACGCGCCCAAGCCCGATGCCGAGAAGGCCGCCGAGCAGCCCCAGTCCGAGGGCCAGGGCCAGCAGAGGCGTCGCCGCCGTCGCCGTCCGGGCGACAAGGGCGGTGCGGCCGCCGAGGCCCAGCAGCGCCCCCAGGCCCAGCCCTCCGGCGAGCCCAAGAAGCCCAAGCACATGGCCTCACAGCCCGGCGACTCCCAGCCTGCCTCCGAGGGCGACGCCCCCAAGCGCAAGCGCCGCCGTCGCCACCGCGGCAACGGTGGGTCCGGCAACGCCCCTAACCCCGGCACCCCCGCGGGAGAGTAACTAAGCCAAGGCCCCGATGGCGTCGAGCCACCGGGGCCTTATCCGTCTCGCGGGGCGGCGCAATGCCCATCGCCTGCTCAGACAGCTTCGCTTTGCGAAGAACTCGCATGCGACGGACATCGCGCCGCCCTTACAGCTCGTCCGTGTCCAGCCAGATCGTGAACGGCCCGTCGTTGACCAGCTCGACGTCCATCATCGCCCCGAATACCCCGTGGCCCACATGCTCCTTGCCGAGGTCTTGCTCGGCCAGGCCGCAGACGTACTCGTACAGCTCGTTGGCACGGCCAGGCTCGCCTGCCTCGGTAAAGGAGGGGCGGCGCCCGCGCTTGCAGTTGGCGTAGAGCGTGAACTGGCTCACGACGAGCGCCTCGCCTCCCACGTCGAGAAGCGACAGGTTCGTCTTGCCCGCCTCGTCGTCGAAGATGCGCAGGTCTCGCATCTTGCGCCAGAGCTTGTCGGCCACCGCCTCGTCGTCATGCTGGCCCACGCCGAGCAACACGAGCAGGCCGTGGTCGCAGCTGCCCACAACCTGGCCGTCCACCGTGACGCTCGCGCGCCTCACGCGCTGGATGAGTGCCCTCATCGCCCCTCCAATCCTGATGAGGCAAGGGGAGTGTCCCCTGTCCCACCTTTACAGATCGTAGATGCCCGAGAACTTCTCGGTGAGGTAGCGCGTGTAGTGGCTCGCGTCGAACGGCGCGCCGCAGGCGGACTCGATGAGCGGCATCGGGTCGATGGCGCGTCCGTGGCACCACACGCGTTCGCGAAGCCAAGCGCGGATGGGCGCAAGGTCGCCGGACTCGCAGGCGCCCTCGAAGTCCACGCCGTCCGCACGCATGGCGTCGAGCAGCTGCGCGCCATAGGCCCCGCCCAGCGCGTAGGTGGGGAAGTAGCCCAGGTCACCGCACGACCAGTGGACGTCCTGGAGGCATCCCAACGTGTCGCTGGGGACCTCAAGGCCAAGGTAGCTCGCGTAGCGCTCGTTCCACAGGGCGGGGACGTCTCGCGCCGTGGCCGTGCCGTCGAACAGCATCTGCTCGATCTCGTAGCGGATGATGATGTGCAGCGGGTAGGTGAGCTCGTCTGCCTCCGTGCGCACGAGGCCGGGCTCGGCGCGGTTCACGGCGAGGTAGAGCTCGCGTGCGCTGACGCCGTCGAAGCGCCCCGGGAAGCGGCGGCGCAGCGCCCCCAGCAGCACCGGCGCAAACGCCTCGCTGCGGCCGACGTAGTTCTCGAAGAAGCGGCTCTGGCTCTCGTGCACGCCGCTCGAGACGCCGCCGTTCAGGATCGTGCGGTCATAGGCGGGGTCGATGTTCTGCTCGTACATGGCATGTCCGCCCTCGTGCAGCATCGAGTAGACGTTGCTGATGACGTCGTTCTCGTACACGTGGGTGGCGATGTAGGCGTGGGCGCTGCACACCGAGTCCGTGAAGGGGTGCTCGGTCTCCGCGAGCGTGAGCGCGCCGGCGCGCAGGCCCTCGATGTCGAGCAGGTCACGAGCGAGTGCCATCTGGGTGTCGTGGTCGAACGTGCCCTCGATGCAGGCGCGGCTCGGCTGCCAGCCCCTCTCGCGCATCGCGGAGACGAGCGGCACCACGCACTCCTTCACCTGCGAGAAGAACGCGTCGTAGAAGGCGCGGGACGTCCCGCGCTCGAAGTCGTCGAGCAGCGTGTCGTAGGCGTCCTGTCCCGGGCGGCGCAGCTCGGCGATCTCGCGCATGGTGGCCACCATGCGGTCCAGGTAGGGCGAGAAGCTCGCCCAGTCATTCTCGCGCTTGGCTCGGGTCCAGACGCTTTGGGCCTCGCAGCACAGGCGCGCGAAGTCGGCCTGGGTGGCTGCCGGCACGCAGACGCGCTCCTCGCGCTCGCGGCCAAGCACGCGGACCTGCGCGGCACGCACCTCGTCGAGCTCGCCTTCGGCGGTCGCCGCCCCCAGGCGCGCGAGCAGCTCGCCCGTCTCGTCCGAGCACATGAGGTCGTGGACCTCCTCCTCGAGCGTCGCGAGCGCCTCGGCTCGGGGGCCGGCCGCCTCCGCGGGGTCTGTCGTCTCGCCGGCGAACATGATGGACGTCGTGGCGTGGCGGTGGGCGAACAGGTGCGCCTGCAGGGCGTCGAGCGCCTTGAGGTCTTGCGCGATGGTGGGCATGGCTCCTCCTTGTTAGACGTTGCACGCAGCCAAGTGTACTCGCGCTTGCGCGTTTTTCGTCTAAGTGGGGAGGGGCCTGCGGGGGCGGTGCATAATTGATGGCGCTTCCTAGCGAACGGGGGCGAGCGCCTCACGGGCCTTGCCCCACAACTGACTTAGGAGAACACGCATGAAGTACTTCGGCACCGACGGCTTCCGCGGCCGCGCCAACGAGGGCCTCACGGTCGATCACGCATTCGCCATCGGACGCTTCGTGGGCTGGTACTACGGCCTGCGCGAGGGTCGCAAGGCAAAGATCGTCATTGGCAAGGACACGCGTCGCTCCAGCTACATGTTCGAGTACGCGCTCGGCGCCGGCCTGGTGGCAAGCGGCGCGGACGCCTATCTGCTCCACGTCACCACGACCCCCTCGGTGAGCTACGTCGTGCGCAGCGAGGGCTTTGACTGCGGCATCATGATCACCGCGAGCCACAACCCCTACACCGACAACGGCATCAAGCTCATCGGCTCGGACGGCTACAAGATGGAGCCCGAGGTCCTCGAGCTGGTCGAGGACTACATAGACGGCAAGTCCGAGGTGCCCCTGGCCACTGGCGAGGAGATCGGCCGCACGATCGATTACGTCGAGGGCCGCAACCGCTACATCGGATTCCTCATCTCCTCGGCGAGCTTCTCGCTCCACGGCATGCGCATCGGCCTCGACTGCGCCAACGGTTCCTCTACGCCCATCGCCAAGGGCGTGTTCGATGCCCTGGGCGCCAAGACCTACGTGGTGTCCAACGAGCCTAACGGCTTCAACATCAACCGTGGCTGCGGCTCCACCCACATCGAGCAGCTCCAGAACCTCGTGAGCGAGAAGGGCCTCGACGTGGGCTTCGCCTTCGACGGCGACGCCGACCGCTGTATCGCGGTCGACGAGCACGGCAACGTCGTCGACGGCGACCTCATCATGTACGCGTGCGGCGTCTACCTGCACAAGCGCGGCCAGCTCGCCAATGACACCGTCGTGACCACGGTCATGAGCAACCTCGGCCTGTACAAGGCGCTCGAGGCGGCGGGCCTTCGCTACGAGCAGACCCCGGTGGGCGACAAGTACGTTGCCGCCTGCATGGCCGAGAACGGCTACTCGCTCGGCGGCGAGCAGAGCGGCCACGTCATCTTCTCCAAGTACAGCAACACCGGAGACGGCATCAACACGAGCCTGCGCATCATCGAGGCCATGCTCGGCTCCAAGAAGACGCTCTCCGAGCTCACCGAGCCGGTGAAGATCTACCCGCAGCTGCTCAAGAACGTCGTCGTGGCAGACAAGCAGGCCGTCATGGCAGACGAGCGCGTCAAGGCCGCCGTCGCCAGCGTCGAGACGTCGCTCGAGGGCGAGGGTCGCGCGCTCGTGCGCGCGAGCGGCACCGAGCCCATGGTCCGCGTCATGGTCGAGGCGGCAACCCCTGCCATCTGCGAGCAGTACGTCAACGAGGTCGTCAAGGTCATCGAGTCGCTGTAGGGCTCTGCCCGGCCCGTCTGCCGTCCGGCAGGCGGGCCTTCTTTTTCTGGAGGCATGGATGAGGCTCATTCTCTCGGACATCGACCGCACGATTCTGCCGTTTGGCATGCAGTCCGTTCCCAAGCGCACGCGCGAGGCCATGCACGAGGCCGTCGAGCACGGATGCGCCGTGGGCCCGTGCACGGGCCGCTCGCTGGCGTGGGCGTCCATCCTGTTCGACGGCGACGATATGTGCACCTCCACCTGCATCGCCACGAACGGCCTGCAGGTCTATCACGCCGGCGAGATGGTGCTCGAGAAGACGATCCCGGCCGAGTGCGTGCGGCGCATGGCAGACGTCGTCTCCGGCATCGAGCATGCTGGCCTCGTCTACTTCGACGACGCTCAGCCGCTCCTGTGCGCGGGTACGGCCGAGGACCTCACGGTGGCGTTTCCCCGCTATGGCAAGATCTGCAAGCCGGCGGGCCTTCCCACCCATGACGTCGTGAAGGTGAATGCCTTCGTCGCCAGGGACGAGGAGAGGACCTACGAGCTGGCGCACCTGCTTTCCGCCGAGCTTCCCGAGCTCGACTTCGACGTGCCGCAGGTGGGCTTCACCAACATCATGCCCGCAGGCTGGAACAAGGGCGCGGCCGCCCTGTACCTGCGTGACTACCTCGGCGTGGCGCCCGAGGATGTCTTCGTCTTCGGCGACGCCGAGAACGACCTCACGATGCTCACGGCCGTGGAGAACTCCGTGGCCGTCGCCAACGCCGCGCCTGCCGCGGCTGCGGCAGCTCGCTGGCACATCGGCGCATGCGAGGACCTCGCCGTGGCCGATGCCATCTCCGCCCTGGCCCGCGGCGAGTTTCCGTTCGAGCGCTAGGTCGCAAGCTGCAAAAGGGACAGCCCCCTTTGCTGGTTTCGCCAAGAAGAAAGGGGTCGTCGGCGTCATTGAACTGCCTCCCATTTCTTGGACACGAGAAATGGGAGGCTTTCTCATGCGGGCGGACCTCAGGTTTAGATACGACGTCGGGGTGAGGAGGAGGGCCGCGGAGCTCTTCTCCTCTGGACTGGGCTGCAGGTCGGTCGCCGCCAGCCTCCCGGCCCCGATTGCCGCCGTGAGAAAATGGCAGGAGATATACCGCGCGTTCGGGAGCGAGGTGCTGCTGCGCATGGACGGGAAGCAGGCCAGGTACACGTACGAGCAGAGGGTCGCCGCCGCCTCGGCCGTCGTCGACCGCGGGATGCCAAGGCCGGCGGCGATGGCCAGGTTCGGCATCATGTCGAAGTCTCCCCTCGACCGCTGGTGCAGGCTCTACCGGGAGGGCGGCGCGGAGGCGCTGCGCCCGAAGCCCAGGGGCAGGCCGAAGGCCGCGGGGCCCGGGCCGAGGAGCCGCGAGGAGGAGCTCGAGGAACGCTGCCGCAGGCTCGAGGCCGAGGTCGCCTACCTAAAAAAATTGCGCGCCCTGGCCGAGCGGGACGGGCTCTGACCGGGGCGAAGGCCGAGGCGGTCGCGGCCCTGCGCGCCGAGGGGCACTCGCTGCGGCACCTGCTCGCGTGCTCGGGGCTCGCAAGGTCGACCTACTACTACGCCCTGGCGCACCCGCCGCGGCCGACGAGACCGGAGCTCTGGGAGGCGGCGGCCGAGATCTTCTCCCGCACCGCCAACGGCTGCGGCCACCGCCAGGTCGCGATGTGCCTCAGGGCGGAGGAGGGCGCCGTGATCGCCGACAAGACGGTGCTCAAGATGATGCGCGAGATGGGGATCCGCTGCGGCATACGCCGCGAGACCGCCTACCACAGGTACAGCTCGTACAGGGGAGTCGTGGGCAGCACGTTCGAGAACCTGCTCGCCCGGGACTTCGCCGCCGGCGCCCCGTGGGAGAAGCTCGGCACGGACGTCACCGAGTTCAAGGTGGCCGGCGGCAAGGCCTATTGGGCGCCCACGCTGGACTTCTGCACCAAGGAGATCGTGGCGAGCGACGTCTCGGCCTCGCCCGACATGACCCAGCAGCTTAGGATGCTGGATGAGCTCCTGGCGAGGCTCCCGGAGGGGGCGTCGCCGGTCATGCACTCGGACATGGGCTGGCAGTATCAGCACGAGCGGTACGCGGCGAGGCTCAGGGAGGCTGGCATCGCCCAGAGCATGTCCCGCAAGGGCAACTGCATCGACAACGCCGCCACCGAGCAGCTCTTCGGCCACGTCAAGGACGAGTTCTACCGGGGCTGCGAGTGGGACAGCTTCGAGGACTTCAAGCGCGACCTCGAGGCGTACGTCGTCCACTGGAACACGCGCCGGAGGCAGGTAAGATTGAAGGGCCTGACCCCGGAGGAGTTCCGGAGACAGGCCCTCACGGCCTAGTCGCTATTCAGGCGTCCAAGTTTTGGGGCGCAGTTCACGGGGCGGCGGCCCCTTCGTCGTGTATGCCTCGTTTCCCTACTTCACGACGCCCTTGCGAAGCAGGATGTTGGCGTAGGTGGCCTCCTCGGAGGTGGCCACGATCGCGTAGGTCTTGCGGGCGCGCTCGATGAAGGCGTCGTGCTCCATGTGCGTGATCCTCACGTCGCCGCAGTGCTTCTTGATGATCTCGCGGTACGTGGCCCAGATGGGAGGCTCCTCGGGCGTGGGGCTCTCCATCATGGCGACGGGGCTGTCGACGTAGTCGTCGAGCGGCATGAGCGTGAGGATGGAGTCGAGGATCTCCGGCACGCCCAGGCCGATGCAGCGCACGAGCAGGTTGCCGCTCGAGGTGGCCGGGTAGTTGCCGTCGGACAGGACGATCTCGTCGCCGTGGCCCATCTCCATGAGGACCTTGAGCAGGTCTGGCGAGACGTTCTTGGGAATACCATTCAGCATGCTTGCTCCCCTTTCGCGGAGGTTCTTCACGTACTCACTGTTATAGCCGCAGGCCTCGCGGCCCTTGCCGGCGCATCCGCCAGCGGCGTGCCAGAGGGGACGGGTTCCACTGGCACGCTTTTGCCGGGGCGGCTAGTCGCGGGGCAGTCCCGCGCGGTCAAGCGAGGAGAACTTGAGCCCAAAGTAATCCCAGCGCAGGTAGGAGAGGGCATCCTCGACCACCTCGCCCGTGGCGAGCGTCGTCTGCTTGTGCTCGCGCACGACGGGCGCGTCTCCCGTGAAGCCAAGCACCTTGGCGACGTCTGGGGGAGCGGGAAACATCACGTCGTCCTCCTCGGTTGCTGCCTCGTCGTTCAGCGAGATGTTGAAGTCCTCGCGCACGCGGCGATAGACCGAGACGTACTCGCTCGGGTCGAGGTCTCCTCGCACGAGCCTGCTGGGGATGTAGGAGCGCTGCAGCACCACAGGCACGCCGTCGCAGCTGCGTATGCGCACGATCTTGTGATAGCCCTCGTTTGCGGCCAGGTGCATCATCGACTTGACCTCGGGGTCGTTCCCGGGCTCCATCGAGACCACGCGGACGCTCTCCTTGTTCGTGGCACCCTCCCAGGGCTCCATGTCCGTGAGCTCCACGAGCCTGCGCTTGCGCGTGCGCGAGACGAACGTGCCCTTTCCCTGGCTTCTCACGAGGTACCCCATGTTCACGAGCTCGCGCAGTGCGCGCACGATGGTGATGGAGCTCACGCCGTAGCGCTCGATGAGCTCCGACTCGCTGTAGAAGCGCTGGCCGTTCTCGAACTTCTTGCTCTCGATCTCCCGGCGCAGGTCCTCCTTGATGAGGGCGTACTTGGGCGTTCTCATGGCATCACACCGCCTACGGACGTCGTCCGCGGCTTCGGCGCGAAGCGGGTGGCGGACGGGGACAGACATACTATATTTAGTGTATCGATGGGAGGCCCCGCGGGGCCAACCCCTCGGCGGATGTCAGTTTGGACGGCATGTGCGTCGTATGCCATGCCGGCGGCTGCGGGTGTGCCCGCACACGAGAGAGGACGAGCATGGCAACGTATGCAATCAAGGCCGACAGGTTCTTCCTGCCGGGTTCCTCCGTTGAGGGTGGCTACCTCACGGTGAGCGATGGCGTCTTTGGCACCTGGAGCGCCGAGGCCCCCGAGGGCGTCGAGGTCCGCGACTACACGGGCAGCATGATTGCCCCGGGCATGGTGGACACGCACATCCACGGCTTCTTCGGCCACGCCACGATCGACGCGGACGCCGAGGGCATTAACGCCTCGAGCCTCGAGCTCGCCCGTCGCGGCACCACGTCCTGGGTCCCCACGACGTTCACCGACGACGCCGACCACGTCGGCGAGTGCTGCGCCGCCATCGCCGCCGCCGACGAGGCGCGCGACTCTAGCTTCCGCGGTGCCCACATCCAGGGCATCTACCTGGAGGGCCCGTTCTTCACGATGAAGCACGTGGGCGCCCAGAACCCCGAGTACCTCATCGACCCGAGCTACGAGGTCTTCAAGGGCTGGCAGGAGAAGGCCGGCAGCCGCATCGTCAAGAGCGCGCTTGCGCCCGAGCGCGAGGGCTCTGTGGCCTACATCGCCGCGCTCGACGCCGAGGGCGTCGTGACCTCCGTCGGCCACTCCGACGCCACCTACGAGGAGGCGCTTGCCGCCGTGAACGCCGGCGCCACCTGCTTCGTCCACACCTACAACGGCATGCGCGGCCTGCATCACCGCGAGCCGGGCACGCTCGGCTGCGCCATGTCCACGCCCGAGACCTACGCCGAGGTCATCTGCGACGGCAAGCACGTGCAGCCTGCCGCCATCAAGGCGCTCGTGCGTGCCAAGGGCTGGCAGCACTCCGTGCTCATCACCGACTGCCTTGGCTGCGGCGGCCTTCCCGAGGGCCACTACATGAGCGGCGGCCTTCCCGTCGTCATGGAGGGTGGCCTGTGCTACCTCGAGAACCCCGATGGCACGAAGGGCAACATCGCAGGGTCTGTGCTCACGCTCGCCAAGGGCGTCAAGAACGTCGTGGACTGGGGAATCGCGAGCGCAGACGAGGCCATTCGCATGGCCACGGAGGTCGCGGCCCGCTCCGCGCGCATCGATCGCGTCTGTGGCTCCATCAAGCCGGGCCGCGCGGCAGACTTCGTCGTGTTCGACCACGAGCTCAACCTTCGCGAGACCTATCTGGCGGGCGAGACGCTCGGTGCGCCCGAGGACTAGCCATCTAGCGAGATAAATATCTCTTATTGAGGCGTTTACCAGCAGGTATGTGGCCCGTAGGCGATTTGAAACGCCTACGGGCCACTTTTGTGACACAACCGTTCGCCGTGCGAATTGAAACGGTTACAGAAGCGACACACCGAGTAACAACAAAGTTCATATACTAAATCGCGGACCCAAGGGCCCGGGTCTGCCCATGCGCCTCCGGCGTGGGGGCGCGTAGGTAAACAGGCATCTCTCCAACCTGGGGTTCGGGAGATGCCAGGGATCAGGGGATCCCGAGAAAGAGAAGAGAGGGTGATTTGGAATGGGCTTTCCGCAGATCATAGCTCTTACTGTGTATGCGGCGTTTGTCACGTGGGAGATGCTGGGACCGCAGTTCTACCTGTCGAAGCCGGTTATCGCTGGCCTGTTCGCAGGCGCCGTCATGGGTGACGTGGCCACTGGCCTGTTCATCGGCGGTACGCTGCAGCTGATGGTCCTCGGCGTTGGCACCTATGGTGGCTCGTCGATTCCTGACTACATGTCTGGTGCCCTTATCGGCACCGCCTTCGCCGTCACGACTGGCTCGACCGAGGTCGGCCTCGCAATCGCCGTGCCGGTGGGCCTGCTCCTCGTTCAGTGCGACATCCTTGGCCGTTTCTGCAACACCGCGTTCCAGAACATGGCCGACGCCGGTGCCGAGGAGAAGAACTGGCGCAAGGTTGAGCTCGGCTGCCTGCTCGGCACCATTCCTTGGTGCCTGTCCCGCGCCATTCCCGTCTTCCTGTGCCTCGCCCTTGGCCAGGACGTCGTCGCCAGCCTCGCCGCCGCCGCTCCCGAGTGGCTCCTCAACGGCTTCAAGTGCGTCTCCGGCATGCTCCCCGCAGTCGGTATCGCCATCCTGCTCCACTTCATGCCGCTCAACCGCTTCTGGCCGTACGCCCTTCTCGGCTTCGTGCTCGCCGCGTACCTCAACGTGCCGATGCTCGGCGTCGCCCTCGTTGGCCTCGCCTTCGCTGCCGTGAAGTACTACGAGTTCACGCAGCAGAAGCCTGTTGTCGCTGTGGCTGCTAGCACCGAGGGAGGGACCATCGATGACGACGAGTAACACCGCTCTTTCTCAGAAGACGCTCAACAAGGTCTTCTGGCGCTGGTACTTCTGGGGCCAGATTGGTTGGAACTACGAGAAGATGCAGGGCTCTGGCTACTGCTACGCCATGATGCCCGCCCTCAAGGAGATCTACACCAACGAGGACGACCTGCAGGTTGCCGTGAAGAACCACCTTCAGTTCTTCAACACGACGCCCGACATGGCCTTCATCATCCTCGGCATCGACTGCGCCGTCGAGCCCGAGCTCAAGCTTGATGGCCTCGAGGCCGTCAGTGGCATCAAGACTGGCCTCATGGGCCCGTTCGCCGGCGTGGGCGACTCCATCTTCGGCGTCGTCATCCCGACGATCTTCGGCGCCATTGCCGCCTACATGGCTCTCGACGGCAACCCCGTGGGCTGCTTCATCTGGATTGCCATGGGCGTCGTGACGACCATCATCCGTTGGTTCCTCTTCAAGATCGGCTACACCCAGGGCCAGTCCGCCGTGGGCACGATCGCCGAGAACATGAAGCCCATCACCGACGCCGCCTCCATCCTTGGCCTCGTCGTCGTTGGCGCCCTCGTGTGCTCCGTGGTCTCCATCCACGCGCCCGGCACCTTCACCTTCGGTGACGTGTCCCAGCCCGTCCAGGACCTGCTCGACGGCATCATGCCGTCCCTGCTTCCTCTGTGCGGCACGGCTCTCGTGTATTGGCTGCTCTCCAAGAAGGGTATGACTTCCAACAAGGCGATTCTCATCGTCATCGTTGTTGGTCTGCTGCTTGGCTGCACCGGTATCCTGGCTAAGTAGACCCAAGTCTGAGGAGGTAGCACTATGGCTGAAGAGTTCGAGGGCATGCCCGGCATTGTTGCGATCCGCATTGATGACCGACTCATTCACGGGCAGGTCGTGGCCTATTGGTCCAACTCGCTCAAGCTCACGCGCATCATGGTCGCAAATGACGACGTCGCCGTTGACGACATGCGCAAGTCGGTACTGAGGATGGCGGCCCCTGCTGGCATCAAGACCTCGATCATTCCGGTCGAGCGTGCTGCCAAGCAGATTCTTGAGGGCAAGTATGCCGGTCAGCGCGTGTTCCTCATCGTGAACAAGCCGGCTGACATCATTCGCCTCATGGACCTTGGCCTGCCCATCAAGACGATCAACATCGGCAACATGGGTGGCAAGGACGACACGAAGCCCATCAAGAAGTACGTCAACGTCACCGACGAGCAGGAGCAGCAGTTCCGCGACCTGCTGGACAAGGGAGTCGAGATCACGACTCAGCTCGTCCCGCAGGACCCGGTGACCCACCTGACGGACTATCTCAAGTAGGGCCCAGTGAGAGGGGTCGGGCGCCGAGCGCGACCCGGCGCCTCTTTTTTGCGCGCTTGCCCGCTCGCCGGGCGAGCGGGTCCACTGAAACCAGGGCGAGGGGCTCTGGCTTCAATGGGCTCATGTCCGCAAGACGCTAGGAAAGGCGCTGACGCGCAACAACCAAGGGAAGGGGCACAAGGATATGAACAAGACCGCAGAGCGTTTCAAGGCAGAGATCATCAAGCGCATCGACGAGGTCACGGATGGCCAGGACGAGGCCATCCACGAGGCTGCCACCATCTTTGCCGACACCATCGAGCGCGGCGGCATCATTCGCGCGTTCGGCTCCGGCCACTCCTTTGGCAATGCCCTCGAGATCTGCGGCCGTGCCGGCGGCTACATCCAGACCCGCATCATCCGCGAGCCGTCCACGGGCATCTACGAGATGCTCAACGGCACGGGCGTCCAGTTCATGAAGAAGCTCGACCTTCGTCCGCAGGACTGCCTCGTCGTCATCTCCAACTCCGGCCGCAACCCCCTCGGCATCGAGATGGCCGAGATCGCCCAGCAGAAGGGCGTCAAGACCATCGTCGTCACCGCACTCGAGGTCTCCAAGGCCGGCACGTCGCGTCGCGCTGACGGCAAGCTGCTGTATGAGTTCGGCGACGTCGTCCTCGACAACAAGAGTTCGTTCGGCGATGCCTGCATCGACGTCGAGGGCCTCGACACCAAGGTGGGCGGCACGTCGCTCTACACCGGCTGCATGCTGCTCGACTGCGCCATCATGGAGTCGCTCGACATCCTGCTCGAGCGTGGCGTCACCCCGCCCGTCTTCATGAGCGCCAACGTCGACGGCGGCCCCGAGTTCAACCAGAAGCTGCTCGACAAGTTCGCCGATCGTCTGGCAGAGTACTAGGGATTTGGTTCACGGCGCGTCCCGGGTGCCGCTTGGTGCCCGGGGCGCGCGTTCGCTTGAGGAGTTGTGCATGGGGGTTACGAGCATAGAGAGAAAGCCCGGCGAGGGCGGGTTCGAGACGTGGAAGGTCACGTTCGACGTTGACGTGTCGCACGTGGCGCAGGCGGACGAGCCCGGAGCCGCTCCGGAGGTTGACGAGGCACTCGAGCGCGAGGGCATCGTGTCGCTGTTCGTGCCCAAGGTTCGTAATGCCTGGGGAAACGAGCTCGAGCTCTCGGTGTTCCCGTGCCCCAAGGCAGACATCGCCAGCGCCGCTCCCTATCCGCTCGGCCCCGTGAAGGCCCCGCACGTGAGCGAGGCCGAGGTTGACCAGAGCGTGGCGCAGCTCGTGGCCGGCCATGGCCAGCTTGCGCCCGCCCTCGGCGTGTCTGTGCCTCGCATGGGTGACACCGTGGTCATCGACATCCAGGGCAAGGCGCCCAGTGGCAAGATTGATGACCTCACGAAGACGAACTTCCGTTACCTCGTGGGCTCGGCTGCCCTCCCCGGAAAGGTGACGACGCTGCTCTTGGGCATGCGCATCCGAGAGACGAAGCGCTGCAACCTCTCCCAAGGCTGGCGCATCCACGGAGAGCTTGGCGACGGCGGTCGCTCGCGCGCCTGCGAGCTGCGCGTGGCCGTGCGAGACATCCTGCGCGTGAAGGCTCCCAAGCTCACCGACGAGTGGGTTGCCGAGAACATGCCCAACGCCAAGAACGTCCGAGGCCTCAAGGACATCGTTCGCAAGACGCTGCGCGCCGATGCCGAGAGTGCCCAGCATGACGAGCTGCTCGAGCGTGCTGCCAACCAGCTGACGGGCCGCGTGACGTCCATGCCTCCCGAGGACGCGATGACCGAGATGGCCAACTCCTCGTTCGAGGGCCTGCTCGAGCAGGTCCATGGCGGTGGCTACACCATCACGGAGTACCTGAACTCGCAGCACACCGACGAGCAGAAGCTTCGCGGCATGCTCAAGGCCCAGGCAGGCTCCGAGCTCACGCGCCTCATGGCGCTTGACGCCCTCGCGAGGGACAACAAGCTCGAGCCGGGCGAGCAGGATTACGCACAGGCCGCCCGCACCGTTGGCAAGGCGGGCATCGAGAACCCCCAGGAGGCGCTCGAAGGCTCGTTCGGCTGCGTCTACGCGCGTCAGCTCGCCCTTCGCGCCCGTGCGAACGAGTGGCTGCTCGAGCGTCAGGGCCTCGGCCGCAAGTAGGAAAGGACAGGGCGCCCGCGGGCACCCCGACAACAGGAGGAATCACATGATCGGCTTCATTCTCACGGGTCACGGCGAGTTCGCCCCCGGCCTCGCAAGCGCGCTCGAGCTCGTCGCGGGCAGGCAGGAGGGCTTCAAGGTTGTTCCGTTCGACGTCGACAAGGCCGCCGACTATCCCGAGCTCATCCACTCCGAGATCGCCGCTATGCGCGAGCAGACCGACGGCGTCGTCGTGTTCTGCGACCTTCTCGGCGGCACGCCCTTCAACCAGGCCATGATGGCCTCCCAGACCACGCCTGACGTCGAGATCGTCGTGGGCGCCAACCTGCCCATGCTCATCGAGACGCTCTTTGCCCGCAGCTCCGACGCGAACGCCACGATTGGCTCGCTCGTCGAGACGGCCGTCAACGCCGGCAAGAACGGCGTCGACACGCGCAAGTTCGAGGTCTGTGCCGACGACGAGGACGACGAGTAGAAAAACTAGACGTGCGGGGCTCTCTCCCCGCGATCACCTGATGGGAGGCGAGGGCCGTGGCAACCATACGAGACGTCGCAAGGCGAGCGGATGTGTCGGTTGCCACGGTCTCGCGCTATCTCAACGGCGCACAGCTGCGTGAGGACAACCGGGTCAGGATCGCCGAGGCCATCGAGGAGCTGGGATACCAGCCCAACATCATCGGCCGCGCCTTCGCGACGGCGCACAGCTACACCGTGGGCATCCTCATCAGCAGCGCCACGAACCCGTTTGCGGCCTCGCTCATGGGGCTCGTCGAGCACGAGCTCGAGCGCCTGGGCTATGCAGCCGTGTTCGTCGAGTACCAGGGAGACGCCGACTTCCTTCGCGAGAAGGTCGAGTTTCTCCAGATGCACCAGGTGGACGGCCTCATCGTGGTGCTCTCAGAGCTTGCGCCCACAAGCGTCGAGTTTCTTCGCGAGGTGGCCGTGCCGCTCGTGCTCATCGACAACCCGCTCGTGGGGTCAAGCGCCGACTCCATCGTCGTGGACAACTGCGATGCGGTGTGCAAGGCAGTTGGCGCCATGCTTGACACAGGCCACGAGAAGGTGGGCCTCGTCTCCATGCAGCAGATCTCACACGTGGGTATCGAGCGGGCCCGAGGCTGGAGGCTTGCCCATGAGGATCGTGGGCTTCCGGTGCCCGAGGAGCTCGTGTGCTTCTGCGACAGCGTGAAGGAGGCCGCTACCCAGGCAACCTGCGAGCTGCTGTCCGCAGGTGCCACGGCAGTCTTTGCCTGCAACCACTATCTGGAGCTCGGGGCCCTCAAGTGCATGCTCCGCCGAGGCCTGTGCCCTGGCGTCGACGTGGGCTTTGCCGGCTTCGACGAGCTCGAGTTCGCCGACATCTTCGACCCCATCCCCACAAGCGTCATCCAGCCGGTCGTGGGAATCGCCTCCCTTGCCGCCAGCCTCCTTGTAGGCCGGATAGGTCGCGGCTTCGCGCCGGACGGCATCCATCGCCTGGCCTGTGAGGTGCGCCTCACCGAGTCCGTGCTCGGCGGGCTGCCGGCGTAGGTGGGTTGCTGCGAGTGGGCGGGCGGGGTGTCTGTCGCCTGCTCAAACAGCTTTGCTTCGCAAAGAACTCGCATGCGACAGACACCCCGCCCGCCCTTTAAGCCCCACGTTGTCGACGTGCGCGAGGCCGCCCGCTGACGGGCTTCGGGCCGTTCGCCTGAATGCCGTCCGCACTAAGGCTCCCGCTTAAGGGAAAACAGTGCGGGGGCTGGCCGAGGGCCTATCGAATGCGAGTTCTCCGCAGGAGCTGTCCGAGCAGGCGATAGGCCCTCGGCCAGCCCTTTAGCGGGCATTACCCCATCAGCTCGGAGACGACGCTTGCCACGAGCGTGCGCGGGAGCAGGACGTCCAGGCCGCTCTCGCGTCGGGCGGCGTCGCGCATGGCGACCGTGAATCCCATGCAGTCGAGGCAGAGGAAGGCGTCGTCGTGGCCGCGCAGCGTGCGGGCCGCGGCCATGACGCCGTCGATGCCCTTGTAGGGGCTTGCGGACACGACGTCGATGTCCACGCCGCTTGCAGCCCACCACTCGCGGGCCTGATCGGCCTGGGAGGCCTCCGGCACCATGACGGCGACGCGGCGGCCGCCGGCGAGGGCGCGGGCCGTGGAGTGCAGCAGGGGCTGCGGAAACACGAGCGGAACCGTATGCCTGAGCTCGGGAAACGATCCCGTGCACAGCACGATGATGGCGCGGCAGCCGTCCCGCTCGGCCTCGTCGATCTTTGCCTGGACGAGGGGGACCACCTTGTCCCCCGAGAAGGTTGCCTGGCTGCCGTCGCGCATGCGCGAGACGAGCACCTCCTGCCCAGGCTCGGGCGCCAGGTCGCGCTCGATGCCTGCGAGCGTGAGGCCGTCGAGCGCACCGTACTCGACGAGCTCGAGGTTGAGCGCGAGCTTGGGGATGAGGTCGCACGTCATGTCGGTGCGGGGCGACTGGCCCACCGTGATGCCTGCGATTCTCGTGTGCTGAGACATGAATCCTCCTGTTGCTGCGAGCCTCAAAAGAAAAGCCCGCCGGAGCTGCCGGCGGGCTCGTGTGTCGCTTCTGGCGATCGCTACTTGGCCTCGCCCATGCCCTGGAAGCGCGTCATGTCGCCGTACAGGTCCTTGAGGTGGGAGAACTGGTCCTCCTCATAGAACTTGCAGGCGCCGGGGCCGTAGACCTTGGCGACCTCGACGGCGAAGCGCGCGGCCTCCTCGACGTCGGCGCCGTGCGTGGCGCCCGTGGCGCAACCGGCGACCATCTGCTCGGTGGCGATGGCCACGCCCACGACGGGGGCGCTGGTGGCGGTGGCGGGCTGCAGGATGCTGTTCAGGTGGTAGAGGTCATTGCCGTAGGGCGTGATGTCCTGTTGGGAGAGGGCGAAGACCTCGGGCATCTCGCCCGTGACGCGCGTCATGACGTCCATGAGGTCGTTGGAGACGGACAGGATGTAGCCCTGCATGACCGTCGGCGAGATGGCGATGCCGTTGAGGTTGATGATGCGGTTGCCCTTGGTGGTGTCGATGGAGACGATGGCGTCCATGCGCTCGTCGACCTCCATGCGGTTCATGGTCTCCATGTCGATGGGGGAGTCCATGAAGGGGACGGGCTCGTGCGGCAGCGTCGGGGCGTCGGGGCAGATGTGGGTGGCCACGATGACGTCGCCCTCGAGGATGTCGCCGTTCTCGTGCATCTCGACGAGCTTGAGCGCGGCGGTGAGGGCCGCCACGGCGCCGTCACCGTCGGACACGGCGCCAATCATCTCGGGGCGGGCGCCCAGGCCGCCGAGGCGGCCGACGATGCCGAGCGTGGGGGCGGTGCCACCGCTGGACTTGCCGTTCGAGCCGGGGATGAGGACCTTGATGCAGTCGGTGCCGCCGCGCTCGCCGCTCACGCGCTCGACCGTGACGTCCGTGGCGCCGTGAGCGCGCAGGAAGTCCGCGGTCTCGTTGCCGCTGGCCTGGGGCTTGTCGATGAGGTCGTAGACGTCGAGCATCTGGCGAAGAAGCATGGTGGCTCACTTTCGTTTGAATGTATTCGGTCGACCGGTGCGGTCATCTGGAACATGATAGGACAATATGAAGCTTGCAAAGTCTCCCAAGCGCTATGCTGAAATACATTGCCGGAAATAGTGACCAAGGAGCATGCAACGTGGCCCTAGACGAACTGGACTTCTCTGCCGTGAACGAGCTGACGAACGAGTTCGCCAGCGTGCGCGCCAACCGCGTGGCCCGCAACGCCGTGACGGCGCTCAACGTCGTGGAGGCGAGCGTCGACCGCCGCCAGGCGCGCAACTACCAGGACACGTTCGGCGTGTCACTCAAGACCGCCAAGACCGTCACCGGCCAGCGCCACTCGGGCCGCTGCTGGATGTTCTCGACGCTCAACGTCCTTCGCTCGAAGGTGCTCGAGAACCTCGACATCGACGACTTCGAGTTCTCGCAGAACTACATCCAGTTCTATGACAAGCTCGAGCGCTGCAACTCCCGTCTGGAGTACGTCATCGACACGGTGGACCTGCCCTGGAACGACCGCGAGGTCACCCAGCTTATGCTCACGCCCGTCGAGGACGGCGGCCAGTTCGTCTTCTGCTGCAACCTCGTGAAGAAGTGGGGCGCCATCCCCAAGGCGCTCATGCCCGACACGGCGTGCAACAAGGACACCGCCCAGATGAACTCGCTGCTCACGACTCTTCTGCGCAAGGACGCCACAATTCTTCGCAAGATGGCCGCCGACGGCGCCACGACCGAGGAGCTGCGCGCCAGGAAGCAGGAGATGCTGCCGGAGTTCCACCGCATCCTGTGCTGCTGCCTGGGCGAGCCGCCCGTGACGTTCGACCTCACGATGGAGGTGGGCGAGGGCGCCGACGTGGACAAGAGCAAGGTGAGCCGCCAGCTGTCCGCCAACGGCGGCAAGGAGAGCCTCGTCCTGCGCGACCACGGCATCACGCCGCGCGAGTTCGTGGAGCGCTACGTCAAGCTCAACCTCGAGGACTATGTCGAGCTCGTGAACTTCCCGGGCGAGGGCCGTCCCTACGAGCACGCCTACGGCATCCGCTACTTCGACCCGGTCATCGGCGGCCAGCGCCTGCGCTTCCTCAACATGCCCATGGAGGACCTCGAGAACGCCGCCGTGGAGTCGCTCAAGGCGGGTGTGCCCGCGTTCATGATGTGCGCGGTCAACAAGAAGCTCATGCGCAAGGACGAGGACTTCTCCGGCGTGCTCGCGCTTGACGGCATGGACCTCGACGGCACGTTCGGCGTCGACCTCTCCCAGACCAAGGCCGAGATGATCGACGACCGCGAGTGCGGCATGACGCACTGCATGGCCTTCCAGGGCGTCGAGCTGGGGCAGGACGGAAAGCCCGTGGCCTGGCGCGTCGAGAACAGCTGGGGAGACGACTTCGGCTTCGACGGCTACCTCGTCATCGACGCCGACTGGTTCCGCCTGTACGGCGGCGATGTCGTGGTGGAGCGTCGCTTCGTGCCTGAGCGCATCCAGAAGCTGTGGGACACGCTGCCGCTCGAGGACGTTGCCTACTGGGACAACATGCTCGCCATCGGCTAGGTGACACGCCCGGAGCGGACGCCGCGCGTCACCGAAATTGGATATTATTTCGGTTCTATAAACCCTCGCATCGTCATAAGGCGGCGCGGGGGTTTCTTTTGTAAGGTGCTTAATATGAAATGATAGGAACTATTTCCGCTCATTCGTCACAGTTGCGGCTGGCCCGCTCACCGGGCTGGCCCTTTTCCTTAAAGGGAGGAAAAATGAAGGACCTCAAGATCTCCAGGCGTTCGTTCATCGGCGGTGCCACGATCTTCGGCGCCACCGTCGCCGCTGCGTCCCTCACCGGCTGCGGTGGCTCTGGCTCCGCCTCCACGGACGAGGCTGCCTCCACCACGGGTGGCACGCTGAACATCACGCTCGCCTCTTCCCCGAAGTACCTCGACCCGTGCAAGTACACGGGCGTGTACGAGTCCCAGGTCATCAACAACGTCTGCGACACGCTCGTCCAGTACAAGATGGACCTGTCCGAGATCGTGCCGTGTCTGGCTACTGACTGGACGATCTCCGATGACGGCATGACCTACACGTTCAACCTGCGCAGCGATGCCAAGTTCCAGGCCGGCCAGTACCAGGACGGCCGCGCCCTCACGGCCGACGACGTCAAGTACGCCCTCGAGCGCTCCGCGACCGAGTCCGCCATGAACCGCCTGTCCATGCTCGACCACGTCAACGTCGTCTCCGACACGCAGGTCGAGTGCGTCCTGAAGCAGCCCGCCGCCTCCTTCCTTACGGCGCTCACCGATGCCGGCAATGTCATTGTCCCGAAGGAAGAGGTCGAGGGCTGGGGCGACGCCTTCGGCGACCACCTCGTGGGCTCCGGTCCCTTCTCCCTCAAGTCCTTCACGAAGGACCAGGTCTCCGAGCTCGTCCGTCACGACAACTACTGGGGCGACAAGCCTACGCTCGACGGCGTGAACTTCAAGGTCATCACCGACACCTCGCAGGCCGTCAACGCCCTGCAGACCGGTGACGCCGACGTTACGACCGACGTGTCCGGCGAGTCCGTCCAGGTCGTCAAGGACGATGGCAACCTCACGCTCGACCAGAAGGACGCCCTGCACATCACCTACTGCTACATGAACCAGGTCAACGGCCCCTGTGCCGACCAGAAGGTCCGCAAGGCCATCCTCATGGCCGTCGACCGCCAGCAGATCTGCGACGGCATCTGGCAGTACGGCGAGGGCTCCGTGGCCACGCTCCCGCTGCCGAAGGGCTCCTGGGGCTACGACGAGTCCGTCGAGGCCGACATCCCCGCTTACGACCCTGAGGGCGCCAAGAAGCTGCTCTCCGAGGCCGGCTACCCGGACGGCATGACGCTCTCCTACTACTACAGCACCTCCACGACCGGTGACAAGGTCGCCACAATCCTGCAGCAGCAGCTCAAGAACGCCCTGAACATCGACCTCGACATCCACAAGGGTGACTGGGGCACGTTCTCCGCTGACGCCGCCTCTGGCGCCGCCGACATCTACTCGATGTCCTGGACCTGGTACCCCGACCCCTACTTCTTCCTCAACAAGCTCTTCAGCCGCGCTGAGCTGGGCGCCCTGGGCAACGGTGCGGGCTTTGACCACGACGACGTCGAGGACCTGCTCGACAAGGGCCTCGAGGCCACGGACCAGAACGAGCGTGCCGGCTACTACAAGCAGGCGCTCAAGGCCATCGTCGCCTACGACCCGATCCTGGTCTACGGTTCGCGCAAGGTCACCACGGGCCTGTCCAACAAGGTGCAGGGCTTTGAGAGCCGCGCCGACCAGCTCGTGTACGTCGTGAACAGCGAGGTTAACGTCTCCAAGTAGGCGTAACCACTTCTAGCAGCCATTTTGCTGCGGGGCAGCCGGGCAAGCGCCTGGTTGCCCCGCAGCGTGTATTGACCCGGTCATAAATGGCCGGCCGATGGTCCGTCTGGTACGTACACCTGCGGACCCTTGTAAGAAGGGTGGTGGACAGGTGGCAAAGACAATCCTGAAGAGAGTCCTCCAGATCATTCCGGTGCTCTTCGTCGTCGTCACCTTTACGTTCATGCTCACGCGTATGATCCCGGGTGATCCGGCGACCATGATGCTGGGCCCGCAGGCGTCCCCGGACGCCATTGCGCTCATGAAGGAGAAGCTCGGCCTCAACAAGCCGATGCTGCAGCAGTACATCGACTACTTCCTGGGCATCTTCCAGGGAGACTTCGGCTACTCGTACTCCTACAGCAGCTCGGTGATGCCGCTCATCATGGGCAAGATCCCCGCAACGCTCTCGATCACGCTGACGGGCCTCGTCCTGGCGCTTCTCGTGGGCGTGCCCATCGGCGTCGAGTCGGCCGTGAAGCAGAACACCGCGTTCGACTACATCTTCATGGTGCTCGCGCTCGTGGGCGTCTCCATGCCGATTTTCTGGCTTGGCCTCATGCTCGTGCTGCAGTTCTCCGTGACCCTGGGCTGGCTTCCGGCCATGGGCATGGGCAACATCGCCAACGGCGCTTGGGACGTCGTGAGCCACATGATCCTGCCGTGCTTCTGCCTGGCCACGATTCCGGCCGCCACGTTCGCGCGCATCACGCGCTCGAGCATGCTCGAGACGATCAACTCCGACTACGTGAAGAGCCTGCGCGCCCGCGGCGTCAAGGAGTCGCTCATCATCTGGAAGCACGCGTTCAAGAACGCCCTGCCGCCCATCCTGACGGTCCTGGGCCTGCAGCTTGCCTACTGCTTCAGTGGCGCTGTGCTCACGGAGAGCATCTTCTCCTGGCCTGGCATGGGCACGCTCATCGTCAACGCCGTCAACAGCCGCGACTACTCGCTCATCCAGGGCGTGGTGCTGTTCAGCGCCATCGCGTTCGTGTTCATCAACCTCATCGTCGACATCATCTACATGTTCATCAACCCGCGCGTCAACTACGAGGGCGGAGGGAGCAACTAATGTCAGATACCAAGGCATTCTCCGCTCAGGAGGCGCTGAGCGAGCAGTCCACGCTCGACATGCTCAAGCGCGAGCGCAAGGCGAACGACGCCTGGCACAAGCTCGCCCGTAACAAGATGGCCGTCGTCGGCCTCGTCATCGTGGCGTTCATGGTGATTCTCGCCGTGTTCGCGCCGCTTCTCGCCCCACAGAACCCCGACGCCATCGACGTCACGAAGAGCTTCCTGAAGCCCGGCGTCGAGGGGCACATCCTCGGCACCGACGCCTATGGCCGAGACCTGCTCTCGCGCATCATCTATGGCGCCCGCATCTCGATCTTCGTGGCCGTGGGTGGCTCGATCCTGGGCGCCATCGTGGGCATCCTGCTCGGACTTGTCGCCGGCTACTTCGGCGGCGTCGTCGACTCCGTGATCATGCGCATCATGGACGGCATGATGGCGTTCCCGTTCATCCTGCTCGCCCTCATCCTCATGACGATCCTGGGCACGGGCATCATCAACGTGATTCTCGCCATTGGCGTCTCGAACGTCCCGAGCTTCGCGCGCGTCGTGCGCGGCCAGGTGCACATCGTCAAGAACTCCGAGTACTGCAACGCCGAGCGCGTGCTGGGCGCCTCGGGCTCGCGCATCCTGTTCCGCCACATCCTCATGAACTCGATCTCGCCGATCATCGTGTACTTCACGCTGAACGTGGCGAGCGCCATCATCTCCGAGGCGGCCCTGTCGTTCCTCGGCATGGGCATCACGGCGCCCACGCCCTCGTGGGGCAACATCCTGTCCGAGGGCAAGGAGGCGTTGCGCACCGCTCCGCACATCGCCACCGTCTCCGGCATGTTCATACTCGTCACCGTCGTTGGCTTCAACCTGCTTGGTGACGGCGTCCGCGACGTCCTCGACCCGAAGCAGAAGAGGTAGGTGCCATGAGCGACAAGACGAACAACGCCGAGCAGGTTGCATGCCCTGCGGAGCACCTTGTCGAGGTCCACGACCTCAAGACGTACTTCCACACGGCCGCCGGCACCGCCAAGGCCGTCGACGGCGTGAGCTTCACGCTCGACCGAGGCAAGACGCTCGCCATCGTGGGCGAGTCCGGCTCGGGCAAGAGCGTCACGGAGAGCTCCCTCATGCGCCTGCTCCCCAAGACGGGCAAGATCGAGGGCGGCACCGTGGAGTTCGACGGCCACGACATCGTCCACGCCACCGACGCCGAGCTTCGCGAGCTGCGCGGCAAGGACATCTCGATGATCTTCCAGGACCCGATGACGGCCCTGGACCCGGTGTTCAAGGTCGGCAGCCAGATGATCGAGAACATCCGCATCCACGACGGGCTGGACAAGGCGGCCGCTCGCGAACGCGCCATCGAGATGCTGCGCCTCGTGAGCATCCCCAACCCCGAGAAGCGCATGGACTCCTATCCTTATGAGCTCTCGGGCGGCATGTGCCAGCGCGTCATGATCGCCATGGCCATGAGCTGCCACCCCAAGTTCATCATCGCCGACGAGCCCACCACGGCCCTCGACGTGACGGTCCAGGCGCAGGTGCTGTCGCTGCTCAAGGGCCTGCAGGACGAGATGGACACGGGCATCCTGCTCATCACGCACAACCTGGGCATCGTCTGGCAGATGGCCGATGACGTCATGGTCATGTACGCGGGCCGCACGTGCGAGTACGCCTCCATGGAGGAGCTGTACTCCAACCCGATGCACCCCTACACCTGGGGCCTTCTCGACTCCATGCCCAAGCTCTCCGACAAGGCCAAGACCGACCTCAAGACAATCCCGGGCGTGCCGCCCGACCTGAGGCTCACGGGCACCTGCTGCAACTTCTACAACCGCTGCCCGTACGCCTGCGAGAAGTGCAAGAGCGAGGTGCCGCCCCTCGTGGAGGTGCGCCCCGGTCACTTCGTGGCGTGCCACAGGCAGAACGGCGAGCAGACGCTCGTCCGTGGGGAGGCGAACTAAATGGCCAACGACAATGTGATTCTTGGCATCAAGAACCTCAACAAGGAGTTCCGTCTTCGTGGCGACGGTCTCTTCGGCAAGCCTCAGACGCTGCATGCGCTGTCCGGCGTGTCGTTTGACGTCTATGAGGGTGAGACCCTCGGCATCATCGGCGAGTCCGGTTGTGGCAAGTCGACCCTCGGCCGCTGCATCGTCGGCCTTCATGAGCCCACGAGCGGCGAGATCATCTACAACGGCCAGGACATTAGCAAGCTCAAGGGTGCTGCCCGCAAGCCGGTGAGCAAGAACATCCAGATGATCTTCCAGGACTCCTACTCGAGCCTCGACCCGCGCTTCACGGCCGCGGCGGCCATCGAGGAGCCCATGCTCATCCATGGCACCGAGCCCGACGCCGCCAAGCGCCAGGAGCGCGTGCTCCAGCTCATGAAGGAGGTCGGACTCGACGTCCAGCACCTCCAGCGCTACCCGCACGAGTTCTCCGGCGGCCAGCGCCAGCGCATCAACGTGGCCCGCGCCCTGTCGCTCGACCCCAAGATCATCGTGTGCGACGAGCCCGTCTCGGCACTCGACGTCTCCATCCAGGCGCAGGTCCTCAACCTGTTCCGCCGCCTTCAGCGCGAGCGCGGCCTCACGTACGTGTTCATCAGCCACGACCTGTCTGTGGTCAAGCACATCTCGGACCGCGTGGCCATCATGTACCTTGGCCGCGTCATGGAGATTTCGCCGGCGCACAGCATCTACGAGAACCCGCTGCACCCCTACACGAAGGCGCTCCTCTCGGCCATTCCGCCCGAGAACCCCTTCGAGCGGCACCCCGAGATGAAGCTCGAGGGAGAGATCCCGAGCCCCGTGGGAGACCAGGTGGGGTGTCCGCTCGCCGGCCGCTGCCCCAACGCCACGGAGCGCTGCCACCGCGAGCGCCCGGCGCTCGTAGAGACCGAGCCCAACCACAAGGTGGCCTGCTTCCTGTAT
Organism: Parolsenella massiliensis; assembly: GCF_900143685.1. NCBI lineage: Bacteria > Bacillati > Actinomycetota > Coriobacteriia > Coriobacteriales > Atopobiaceae > Parolsenella > Parolsenella massiliensis. Next base: position 312,411 of record NZ_LT671675.1, read on the forward strand.
CACGACGAGGTCGCCGAGTAACATAGAGCCAGCTTAGAAGTCGCCCGGCCAGGCCTGAGCTTGGCCGGGCTGTTCACGAGAGGGGATTGCGAGAATGGCAGTCACGAAGCAGCAGCTTCACGAGACGGTGCTCGCCCACAAGGACGATCTGCTCACGCTGTGCCAGCAGCTCATCCAGATCAAGAACCAGAGCCCGATCGACGACCAGGAGCCCGGCATCGAGTTCGTGCGCAACTACCTGGCGGAGCATGGCATCGACTCCGAGCGCATTGTGGCCGACACCGGCGAGGACTACCCGGTGGTCTACGCGCGCATCGGCTCCGACGAGGGCTTCCGCGTCGTGCTTAACGGCCACGTGGACGTTGTGCCCGTGGGCAACCTCGACGGCTGGGACTTCGACCCGTTCTCCGGAGAGATTCGCGACGGCAAGATCTTGGGCCGCGGCACGTCCGACATGAAGTGCGGCCTTGCGGTGCTGCTGTTCTCCATGGCCATGCTCAACGAGAGTGGCGCCGACCTCAAGGGCGACATCCGCCTGCACGTCGTCTGCGACGAGGAGATCGCCGGCACCGGCACGAAGTGGTTCTGCGAGAACGGCTATGCCGACGGCGCGAACGCCGTCATGGTGGGTGAGCCCACCGGCCACGACACGATCGAGATTGGCCAAAAGGGCATCCTGCACCTCACGCTCACGGCCCACGGCACGCCCGGCCACGGCTCCACGGGCAACTACAAGGGCGACAACGCCATCACCAAGCTTGCGAAGGTCATCCTGAACATCGACGACCTCACCGCCGTGCCCGGTCACTACGACGCCTCCCAGGCCCGTGCGCTCGCCAACTCTCGCACGATCGCCGAGCGCACGATCGACAATCCCAACGTGGGCAACGTCATCGACCACTGCTCGGCCAACGTGGGCATCATCCAGGGCGGCGGCAAGATCAACCAGGTGCCCGACCTGGCCTCCTGCAACGTCGACGTTCGCCTGCCGTACGGCTGCAAGCACGAGGACGTCGTGGCCGCCGTTGACGCCATGATCGCCAAGAGCGGCGTCACGGGCGTCGAGGCGAGCTACGAGTGGATCGCCGAGGGCAACTACACCGACGACGAGTCCAAGCTCGTGACGAGCCTCAAGGCCAACATCGAGCAGGTCTGGGGCGAGGAGTGCCTGCCGGCCTACCAGTGGGCGAGCTCCGACGCCGCGCACTACCGCAAGCTCGGCGCGCCGACGATCCAGTTTGGCCCGGCCAACAACGCCGGCATCCACGGCTACAACGAGGACGTGGACGTCATCGACGTGGTGCACGCCGCAGAGATCTACATGATGTCGCTGTGCGACATGCTGGGGGTGGAGTAGATGAGCGAGCAGGTCGTGGCGCAGGCCGCAGATCCCAACGCGGTGCCTGCCGCCAAGCAGAGCAAGACCCTGACCTGGGGCGTGGGCGAGGAGTCCATCGACTACGTCGCCAGCGCCTCTCACCTCGACATCTATGACCCGCAGCGCGTGCTCGAGGGCAAGATGTTCAACGTGAGCTACGTCGCGAGCGCCGTGAACGGCGAGGCGGTCGATGCGGCGTCGCGCCCCGTGACGTTCGCGTTCAACGGCGGCCCAGGCTCGGCCTCGGTGCCCATCAACTTCGGCGGCCTTGGTCCCCGCCGCGTCGTGAGCGAGGGCGAGCAGTTCGCGAGCGCCCGCTACGAGGTCGTCGACAACCCCGGCACGCTTCTGCGCGAGACCGATCTCGTCTTCCTCGACGCCCTGGGCACTGGTTGGTCGTTCGTGGCAGACGGCTATGACACCAAGCGCGTCTACGGCCTCGAGGAGGACGCGCGCACGTTCTGCCGCGCCATCATCCGCTGGCTCGACGAGCACAATCGCTGGGGCAGCCCGCTCTACATCTACGGCGAGTCCTACGGCACCATGCGCTCCGCCGTGCTCATGCGCTACCTGGGCGAGGCCGGCGTGCCGCTCGCGGGCGTCGTCATGCTCTCGGCCTACTTTGACTGGTCACAGAACCTGCCGGGCAACGACCTCTACTACCTGGGCATGCTTCCGAGCTTTGCCTCCACGGCCCAGCACTTTGGCATCACGGGCCGCGGCGTGGACGAGGACAAGTGGTTCGACGAGGCAAGCGAGTTCACGGCGACCGAGTACGCCGCCTCGCTCATGAAGGGTGACCGCATCGACCCGCGCGAGAAGCGCCGCGTCGCCAAGAAGATGGAGCGCTACATCGGCATCCCCGCCGAGCTCCTTCTCGCGCACAACAACCGCATCGAGCTCGAGGACTTCCGTGCCAACCTCCTCAAGGACAAGGGGCTCATGTGCGGCCGCCTCGACATGCGCTACACCGAGACGATGACGCTGCCCGTCCAGCGCAACACGTTCTACTTTGCTTGCGAGGACCCGGCGGGCCACGCCCTGGAGAACGCCTGGTACGGCGCCTTCCGCAGCTTTCTGCGCAGCGAGCTTGGCTACGAGAACCCCGCCGAGTACCGCCTGTCCGTGTGGGGAGAGATCGGCATCGGCTGGAACTGGGTGCACGACGAGCCGGGCATGGACGACACCAAGACGGCCGCGCCCAACCTCGCGTTCGACATCGCCACGGCGCTGCGCCGCAGCCCCACGACCAAGCTCGCCATTCTCGGCGGCCGCTATGACGCGGCGACGCCCTGGTGGAACATGGACCACACGATGAGCCAGCTGTTCCTGCCCAAGCAGCTCAAGGACCAGATCACCTACCACCGCTACGGCTGCGGCCACATGGCCTACACCGACGTCCCCACGCTCATGCAGATGGTCGACGACATGCACGAGTTCTACGCCAAGTAGGAGAGAGATGGACACGACAACCCTCATCAGCACCGCCGGCATCTGCGCCGTCGTCTTCATGCTGCTTGTCTCGGTGCTCCCCGGCATGCTTCGTGGTGTCATCGCCAACAAGGCCCAGAACCAGTTCATGTCTGGAGACTTCGACGGCGTCATCAAGACGCTGTCCGGACCCGTGGCCAGCTTCTGTCTGCCCAAGTACAACCAGGAGTTCATGCGCCTGAACGCCTACGAGGCCAAGCAGGATGTCGAGGGCGTGCAGCGCACGCTCGACGCCATGCTCGGGCTTCGTGCCACGCCCGAGCAGCGCCGCATCCTTCTGTCCCGCGCGCTCAACTTCTACGAGATGCAGGGCGACGAGGAACGCGCCACACACGTGCTCGACCTCATCGACTCGCACGTGGGCAAGTGCCAGGGCGACGCGCTCGAGGCGGCCAAGGAGCTCAAGCGCGACTCGCGCCAGACGTTCAACATCGCGTTCAGGGGCTCGTACGCCTACATCGCCGAGATGGAGCACGCCCTGGCCAGCGCAGACGCCGACGAGTGCGCGAGGCTCAACTACTACCTGTCGCTGCAGTATGGCAACAAGGGTGACGAGAAGCGCTCCCGCGAGTACCTCGACCGCATCGCCAAGTCCTACGGCCTGGTTCCCAACGAGGGCGAGGGCAAGCCGGCTGACGAGGATGCCCCGACCGCCGAGTAGCCGCTCGACAGCCATCAGGCTTTGCTAACTACGCAGCTTTTGACCGAGATGGGCCACATGAGGCCCGATGAGGTCAAAAGCTGCGTATTTTTCTCGCCTGCTGGACGGCTACGGGGTCCCTCGCGCACGCTAGCGACTTGTCAGTGCGCTGGAGTTAGCTAATGACGCAGGATTTGACTTGATCGGCCTCCTGAGGCGTGATTCAAGTCGAAAGCTGCGCAGTTTGCATAAGCGGCGAAGGCGGACGGCCCGCGCAAGGGGACGTTGGCGCAGCTGTGCTAATATACGCAGCTAGGCAATGACGGAGAGGTTTGGTTGTCGCGTCGCCAGCGGATGAGAGATGGGGCCCACCGGCTGAGAGGTCCCTCCAAGGCTGACGGCCAGAGTTCACTCCACCAGCCGCGAGCTGAACGCGCATGCGCAAGTAGGTGAGCCGTACGCCCCACGGAACGGGGACAAGAGTGGGCACGTCGGGCAGTCATCCGGCGGCCAAGCAAGGTGGTACCGCGGAGAAGCTCCGCCCTTGCTCGCACAGGCGAGCGGGGGCGGTTTTTTGTTGCCGCGACAGGCTCGCGACAAGGACGGGCAGCAGCCCGCGAAGGAAAGGGGCAGGTAGGCATGACGATCATCGACGACCTCAAGGCCATCGAGAGCGAGGCGGCCAAGGGCATCGGCGGCGTGGGAGACCTCGCCGAGCTCGACCGCATTCGCGTGGCCGTGACGGGCAAGAAGGGCTCGCTCACCGGCGTGCTGCGCCAGATGGGCCAGCTCGACCCGGAGGACCGCCCGCGCGTGGGCAAGCTCGCCAACGAGGTCCGTGCCCGCATCGAGGTGTCCCTCGAGCAGCGCAAGCACGAGCTGGAGCACGCCGCCCTCGAGGCGCGCATCGCCGCCGACTCGGTGGACGTGACGCTTCCCGGCCGCGTTCCCAACGTGGGCTCGGAGCACCTGATCTCCCAGATCATCGAGGAGATCGAGCAGATCTTCTGCGGCATGGGCTACACCGTGGAGGACGGCCCCTACATCGAGACGAGCTACTACAACTTCACGGCGCTGAACGCCCCGCTCGACCACCCGAGCCGCAGCGCCCGTGACACGTTCTACGTCGAGGACAACAACCCCGGCAGCCTCGAGCACTCCGAGGCCCACGCCAATGGCGAGTCCGACATCCTGCTGCGCACGCAGACCTCCGGCGTCCAGGCGCACACGATGGAGAGCCACGAGCCGCCCATCTACATGATCTGCCCGGGCACGGTCTTCCGCCCCGACACGCCCGACGCCTGCCACCTGCCCCAGTTCAACCAGATCGAGGGCCTCGTCGTGGACGAGGGCATCACGTTCGGCGACCTCAAGGGCACGCTCGACTACTTCTGCCGCGAGATGTTCGGCAAGGACCGCGCCACCCGCTACCGCCCGCACTTCTTCCCCTTCACCGAGCCCAGCTGCGAGGTCGACGTCTCCTGCGGAGTCTGCGGAGGCAAGGGCTGCCGCTTCTGCAAGGGCACCGGTTGGCTCGAGATTCTCGGCTGCGGCATGGTCGACCCCAACGTGCTCGACAACTGCGGCGTCGATCACGAGAAGTACACGGGATTCGCCTTCGGCATCGGCGCCGAGCGCGTTGCCGCCCTTCGCTACGACCTGCCCGACCTGCGCATGCTCATGACTGGCGACATGCGCTTCCTCTCCCAGTTCTAGGGCTTCCCACGGCACCCAATCTGGCCGCTCAAACCGTCGCTCGCGTACCTTAAGTACGCTTCGCTCCTCTTTCGCGGCCATCTCGGGCACCGTGGAAACCCCTAACTGAATCCCCCGACACTACCTGCGCAACAGAAAGGCGTATGACATGCGCATCTCATATGAGTGGCTTGGCTCCATGGTGGACCTGCCCGAGGATCCCCACGTCCTGTACCACGAGCTCATCCGCACCGGCACCGAGGTCGAGACCATCGAGCGCGTGGGCGAGGACCTCGACCACGTCGTCGTGGGCCAGGTGCTCTCCAAGAAGCCCCACCCCGACTCCGACCACATGTGGCTGTGCCAGGTCTCCGTGGGCGACAAGAACGTCGACGAGGCCGGCAACCCCACGCCGCTGCAGATCGTGTGCGGCGCGCAGAACTTCAACGAGGGCGACAAGATCGTCGTCGCGATGATCGGCGCCGTGCTTCCCGGTGACCTCAAGATTAAGAAGAGCAAGCTGCGCGGCGTCGAGTCCTGCGGCATGAACTGCTCCGAGCGCGAGCTTGGCCTGGGTGGCGACCACTCCGGCATCATGATCCTGCCGCCCGACGCCCCCGTGGGCATGCCGTTCACGGACTATCGCGGCACGTCCGACACCGTGCTCGACTGCGAGATCACGCCCAACCGCCCCGACTGCCTGTCCTACGTGGGCATGGCCACCGAGGTGGGTGCGGTACTCGACGAGGACACGCACATCGAGCTTCCCGCCATCCAGCACGAGGAGGGCCCCAAGAGCGCCGACCTCGTGGACGTCAGGATCGCCGACACGAGCCTGTGCTGCCGCTACGTGGCCCGCGTCGTCCGCGGCGTGAAGATCGGCCCCTCGCCCGAGTGGCTCGCCCGCCGCGTCATCGCCGCCGGCAGTCGTCCCATCAACAACGTCGTGGACGTCACGAACTACGTGATGTACCTCACGGGCCAGCCCCTGCACGCCTTTGACCTGGGCAAGCTCTCCGAGCGCGATGGCCGCCGCCACATCGTCGTGCGTGCCGCCCGCGAGGGCGAGCAGCTCACGACGCTCGACGGCCAGGAGCGTACGCTCACGAGTGACATGGCCGTCATCACCGACGACGGCGAGCGCCCCGTGGCCCTTGCCGGCGTCATGGGCGGCCTCAACTTCGAGATTGACGACTCCACCGTCGACGTCCTTCTCGAGAGCGCCTGCTTTGACAAGAGCCACATCTCGCGTACGAGCCGCAACCTCAACCTCATGAGCGAGGCGTCCATCCGCTTCGAGCGCCAGGTCGACGCCGCGAACTGCGAGGAGGTCGCAGACATCGCCGCCGCGCTGTTCGAGAGCTGCTGCGGCGCCACGGTGTGCCGCGGTCGCGTGGACGAGTACCCCGTGCCCGTGAAGGCCGCGCGCATCAGCCTGCGCGGCGAGCGCGTGCGCAGCGTCTGCGGCGCCCCCATCACCAACGAGGAGATCTCACACCTGCTCGAGCGCCTGGGCTGCGCCGTCGTGGCCCAGAAGGGCGGAAGCGACTTCGAGGTCGTGGCGCCCACGAGCAGGCCCGATCTCACGCGTGAGGCCGACCTCATCGAGGAGGTCCTGCGCCTGTGGGGCATGGACCGCGTCGAGCCCACGCTGCCCGCGGCCAAGAATCACCACGGCGGTCTCACGGTTGACCAGCAGCGCACCCAGCTGATCGGGCGCACGCTGCGCGCCTGCGGCCTGTCCGAGACGTTCACGTACTGCTTCGCCGAGGACGGCGACCTTGCGCGTGCCAACATCTCCGAGACCGGCCGTGGCGTGCCCGTGCGCATCAAGAACCCGCTGCTTGCGAACAACTCCGAGATGCGCCGCTCCATCCTGCCGGGGCTTCTGCGCTCCGTGGCCTACAACCTGGACCACGGCGTGCCCGACGTCGCCCTCTACGAGCAGGGACGCGTCTTCTTTGGCCACGAGAAGCGCACGCTTCCCGACGAGCCGCGCTACGTCGCCGGCGTGCTCTGCGGCGCCTGGGGCCTCGACGGCTGGAACGAGAAGCACCATGCGCTGGACTTTTTCGACGCCAAGGGCGTCGTGGAGCGCCTGCTGTCTGCCCTGCGCATCACGAAGGTTCGCTTCAAGGTGGCAGATCCTGCCGAGTACCCCTGGCTGCAGCCGGGCCGTGCTGCCGAGGTCTACGCCGGCGGCGAGCTTCTCGGCTGGGTGGGCAACGTCCACCCCACGAGCCTTGCCAACTTCGGCATCGACGAGGACGTCGTGGCGTTCGAGCTGGCCGAGCAGCACCTGCTGCGCCTGGCCGCCCGCGAGCTGCCCTACCAGGACGTCCCCACGCTGCCGGCCATCACGCACGACCTGGCCATCGTCGTCGACGAGGACGTCACGTGCGAGATGCTCACGCAGCGCATCACGAGCGCGGGCGGCAAGCTGCTCGAGAGCGCCCGCCTGTTCGACGTCTACCGCGATCCGGTGCGCGTGGGTCTGGGCAAGAAGTCCATGGCCTTCCAGCTGACGTATCGCGCGAGCGACCACACGCTCACGAGCGAGGAGGTCGAGCGTGCCCACGAGAAGCTCGTCAAGAAGGTCTGCCGCTCCACGGGCGGCGAGGTGCGCGGCTAGGCTCGCACCTGCACCTTGGGGCGTGGCCCCTCAACATACGCGTTGTGTAACGGGCGGTCTCGCGCTAGTCGCGAGGCCGCCCGTGCGTGCTACCATAGGCGCCATGCCAAGTTGGAACGTACATATCGCACACGCGCAGCGCCTTCTGGCCGAGTGTCCGCCCTCCTCGCTGGGCATTCGCGACGCCAACGCGTTTCTCTTCGGCAACCTCGTCCCAGACGTATACGTGGGCTATATGCTGCCGAATCCCTCGGGCATCCTGCCTTACTCGCTCACGCACTTCGCTGACCCCTGCGCCATCCCCGTTCCGCGCGAGCGCGAGTTCTGGGATCTGTACGTGGAGCCCACGCTCGAGTTGCCCACAGAAGTTCCGCTGGGTCCTGCCAGCATCACGGTGGAGCAGGGCGTGGAGATCTCCCGTGCGGGTGGTCATTTCGCCATCCCGGCCACGAAGGCCGCCCATGAGGCCGTGCAAGAGCGTTTGCTCTCGAGTGACTATCGGGCCTCGGACGTCGTGCTCGGGGCATGGGCCCACCTCATGTGCGACCACGCCTACAACGAGGCCACGCACGCTTGGCTCCAGCGCTATCACGTGCCGGCCGGCGAGCGCACGCGCATCCGCAAGCAGGGGGACTTCGATAAGTTCGGCCGCACGCTGCCCATCACGCTCAAGGGCGAGCTGACGGACGCGCTCCTTGCCCAGACCGAGGAGTTTCCGCAGTATGGCCTACGCCGCATAGACGTCGAGCGCTCCGTTGGGGTTGCAAACGGCATCGTTGACGACAACCGCGCCAACCACATCGACGGCACGCCCGAGTACAGCCTGTTCACATCGGACTTCTTCCATGAGGTCTTCGAGCATGCCAATGACTGCCTTATGGAGCGCCTCACGGCGTACGGGGCGCGCGTCTCAGGCGGCAAATAGCCTCTTTCGTTGTCTGTCTACCTAACAAAATTGCAGGTAGCATGTGGTTGACTAGTCCTCTGTTTATCGCCTGGAGATTTGATTGAGGTAGCAGGTGCGAGGTAAACTTTTCGATGTTCTGGTCAACTGGTCAAGTTGCACCTAAGCCTGCGCCGCGCGCGCCCGCGAGGAAGGCCTTCTCATGTCGGACTTCGAGAGGAAAGACACCTCCCTGCTCTACGTGCAGGTGGCCGACTACGTTCGCGAGAAGATCTACTCCAAGGAGTGGGGCGTCGACGAGCGCATTCCCTCAGAGCACGAGCTCATGGCGATGCTGCACCTCTCGCGCGGCACGGTGCAGAAGGGCATCCGCTCTCTTGTGGAGGAGGGTCTGCTCGTCCAGCAGCGCGGCCGTGGCACGTTCGTCATCGAGCCGGTCATGGCGCGTCCCTCGGGCAACAAGCTGCACTCGTTTGCCGAGTCCATGACCGAGCAGGGCATCGACTTCGTCACGAAGGTCGTGGACAAGCGCATCGAGCGCGCGAGCCGCATCTGTGCCAGGAGCCTCCAGATTGAGGAAGGTTCGCCCTACCTGTACCTCATGCGCGTCCGCTTCGTGGCAGACGAGCCGGTCATGCTCATTGAGAGCCGCGTCAACCTCGAGCCGTGCCCGGGGCTCGAGAACATCGACTTCGAGCGTGAGGGCCTGTTCGACGCCGTGGAGCGCACAAGCGGCCAGCAGATCGGCACCGCGGAGATGACGTACAGCGCCCGCGCCGCCGGCAAGAAGCGTGGCCGCTGGCTGCAGTGCGGCGAGCGCTCGCCGGTGCTCGACCTGGACCAGCTCGTGAGGCTCGACGACGGCACGCCCGTCGAGTGGGGCAGCGTCTGGATGCCCGCCAACCGCTGCGTCATCAGCTCGGTCCGCACGCGCTAACGCGGCGGCGGCGGTGCCGTGACCTGCCAAAGGGGACGGGTTCCTTTGGCAGACCGGATGGACATGACAGATGAACCCGTCCCCTTTGGCAGGCACTTAATTAAACTTACAACCGAATTGGCTCCCTGGCCTGGCGGCGGGCCTAGAATGGTCCCTAAGCTAGAGACGAGGAGGCCCCATGGATCTCACTACCACAAACTATCTTCCCAGCTACACCGTGGGCGTTGACGCCTATAAGGCCGTACCCACCGTCACGAGACGCTTCGGCACCACGGCCGTGCTCATCGGCGGCAAGACGGCCATGGAGAAGGCCGCCCCGCGCCTGCGTGCGGCCCTCGAGGGCATGGGTGTAAGCATCACGGCCCAGATCTGGTATGGCGGCTCGCCACGGCACGACGTTGCGGCCAAGCTTGCGACAGACCTGCGCGTACAGGCGGCGGACATGGTGTTTGGCATGGGCGGCGGACGCGCCATCGACGAGACCAAGGAGATCGCCGAGCTCGCGGGAAAACCGCTGTTCACGTTCCCCACGGTGGCCTCGAACTGCGCGCCCGTGACGGCCATTGGCGTCTTCTACAAGCAGGATGGCTCGGTGGACAACTACTTCCTGCCCAAGGAGCCGCCGATCCACTCGTTCATCGACACGAAGGTCATCTCCGAGAGCCCCGACGACTATTTCTGGGCAGGCATCGGAGACGCCCTCTCCAAGCAGCCCGAGGTGGAGCTCTCGAGCCGCGACCTCGACCTGCCTCACACGCCGCTCATGGGCCGCGCGCTGGCGGTCTCATGCGAGCGGCCGCTCTTCGAGTACTCGGCCAAGGCGCTGGCCGACAAGCGCTCCGGCACGTCAAGCTATGAGCTCGAGCAGCTCATCCTCGACATCATCATCTCGACGGGCCTCGTGTCCAACATGACCACGAACCTGGGGGCCGAGCAGGGCGCCTACTACTTCAACTCCAGCACGGCGCATGCCTTCTACAACGCGTACACCGGCATCGGCGCCGCCGCCGAGCGCCACCTGCATGGCGAGGTCGTCTCGTTTGGCGTTCTCGTCCTCAAGGCGTTTGACGACATGCCAGACGACCTCGAGAAGTTCGCCGCGCTGAACGCCAGTCTCGGCCTTCCCACGACGCTTGCCGAGCTCGAGTGTCCCGAGGACGCCCTGGCTGGCATCGTGGAGCGTGCTCAGAAGACCAATGAGTGGGGCCGCGCCCCCTACGGCTTCACGCCCGAGCGCTTCGAGCAGGCCATCCTTGACGCCGACGCCTACGGCCGCGCGCTCGCCGCGGGTGACGCCGCCGCCCAGGCCGCAGCCCTCAAGGCCGTCCACGCCCACCGCTGCGTGACGCCGGTGCCCCGCAAACTCTAGCGGAGACGTGCCTGCCATTGGGGACGGGTCCTTCTGACATGCCAACGGAACCCGTCCCTTCTGACAGAGCCCGTCCCCAATGGCAGCTGCCCACTGTCACCGCTGCTAACAAGAGGCGCCCCGAAGTCCGTGTGGGCTTCGGGGCGCCTTGCGCTCAATGCGTGGACTTGCGTGCGCGAGACTTACTTGTCGCTGGGAACCTGGGCCACGAGCAGCATATTCGTCGAGGTGATGTAGTCACCCTGCGACGGGGCCGTGTTGGGGTCGCCGGCCGTGACGCACGCGAGGTCGCCGGAGTTGATGAGGCCGTTCTCCTTGGCGAGCGAGAGCGCCTGGCGCACCGTCTCGTCGATGGCGCCCTGGGCGGTGCCCTTCAGCACAGTGACGCCCCAGTAGAAGCAGCACTTGCGCACCGTCTCGTCGTGCGGGGACACGGCAAAGATCGGCAGCGTCGGGCGGAAGTTCGAGATGAGGCGAGCCGTGCGGCCACTCTCGGTGGGCGTGAGGATGCACTTGGCGCCCACGCGGTTGGCCGTGGTGACGGCAGCGAAGCCGATGGAGCCGTTGACGTCACGGACGCCACCGCGCTCGTGGTAGTTGTGGCGCTCCTCGAGGTACTGCTCGGTCTCGCGGCAGATGGAGGCCATCATCTTCACGGCCTCGACGGGGTACTTGCCGGCCGCCGTCTCACCGGAGAGCATGACGCAGTCCGTGCCGTCCATGATGGCGTTGGCGACGTCGTTGACCTCGGCGCGCGTCGGGCGCGGGTTGCGGATCATGGAGTCGAGCATCTGCGTGGCCGTGATGACGGGCTTGTAGGCGGCGTTGCACTTGCGGATCATCTGCTTCTGGGCGTGCGGCACCTTCTCGGGCGGAATCTCGATGCCCAGGTCGCCGCGGGCCACCATGACGCCGCTGGAGTGGGCGAGAATGTCATCGAAGTTCTCGATGCCCAGGGCGCACTCGATCTTGGGGTAGATGGAGACGTTGTCGCGGCCGTGCTCGTGGCAGATCTGGCGGATCTCCTCGACGCCCTTGCCGTCGCGGATGAACGAGGCGGCGATGGCGTCGATGCCCAGCTCGCAGCCGAAGATGATGTCCTCGCGGTCACGCTCGGTGACGGCGGGCAGCGAGATGTCGACGCCCGGAATGTTCACGCCCTTGTGCTCACCGAGGTCGCCGGCGTTGGCAAGGGTGCAGTGGATGTCGGTGCCCTCGACGGCGTCAACGTCGAACTCGAGCAGGCCGTCGTCGATGAGGATGCGGTCGCCGGGCTTCACCTCGTTGGGGAGGTTCTTGAAGTCGAGCGAGAAGCGATCGTGGTTGCCCACGACGCCGTCATCGGTCGTGATGATGGTCTTGTCGCCCGTCTCGAAGTGGACCTTCTCGCCGTTCTCGAGCACGCCGGTCCGGACCTCGGGGCCCTTGGTGTCGAGAAGGATGGCCACGGGGATGCCGAGCTCGGTCGAGACCCTGCGCACGCGCTCGACGCCGGCGCGGTGGTAGTCGTGGCTGCCGTGCGAGAAGTTGAAGCGGGCGACGTTCATGCCGGCCTTGATGAGCTTGCGAAGGACGTCCTCGCTCTCCGTGGCGGGGCCCATGGTGCAGACGATCTTGGTCTTCTTGGACTGCATTTCTTTCCTTTCGAATGACGGGTGCCGAGCCGCTTGCCTGGTACCCGGGGGCGGGTGGGGGATCCCGCCTGCTTGGCCTCGCGTCTCCGTATTGCGCGGGCCTCCGATATCAAAAGCGCCGCCCCGTCGGGAGGGCGGCGCGATTTTGCTAGCAGACGACGGCGGGACCGGTGAGCTCCTCGCCATTGGCGAACGCGGAGGCGTTGTCGAGCGTCGTCTTGGCGATGGAGGCGAGGGCCTCCTTGGTGAAGAACGCCTGGTGGCTCGTCATGACCACGTTCGGGAACGAGCAGAGCGTCGAGGTGACCGACTCGATGATCGTGTTCGAGCGGTTGCGGAAGACGTTGTCGCCCTCCTCCTCGTACACGTCCAGGCCGGCGGCGCCGATCTTGCCGGAGCGGATGCCCTCGATGAGCGCCTTGGTGTCGACGAGGCCACCGCGGGCGGTGTTGATGAAGATGACGCCGTCCTTCATCTTGTCGATGGCGTCGGCGTTGATCATGTGACGGTTGCTGTCGAACAGCGGGCAGTGCAGCGAGATGAGGTCGGAGCGGCGCAGCAGCTCGTCGAGCTCGACGTACTCGACCATGCCCTCGAGCGCGGGGTTCTGGTAGACGTCATAGCCCAGTACCTTCATGCCGAAGCCGTTGCAGATGCGGACCATGGCGGCGCCGATCTTTCCGGTGCCCACGATGCCGGCCGTCTTGCCGTGCAGGTTCACGCCGAGAAGGCCCTGCAGGGAGAAGTCGTTCTCGCGCACGCGCAGGTAGCCCTTGTGGATGCGGCGGGCGGCGCACAGGCCCAGGCCGATGGCCTGCTCGGCGATGGCCTCGGGCGAGTAGGCCGGCACGCGCAGGACCGTCATGCCGAGGTCCTTGGCCACGGGCACGTTCACGGCGTCGAAGCCGGCGGAGCGCATAAGGACGAGCTTCACGTCAAAGCCGCGGAGAATCTCGAGGGCCATGGCGGAGGCGTCGGAGTTGACGAAGGCGCACACGGCGTCATAGCCGCGGGCGAGGGAGGCGGTCACGGGCGAGAGGTCCGCCTCGAGGTAGTCCACCTTGATGTTCGGGTAGTTCTTGAGCTGGGCGTCAAAAGAGTCGCGGTCGTAGTCACGGGCGTCGTAGAACAGGATCTTCATACGTCTCCTCTTTCTGCGTCCCACCCCAGGGACGCGAGATCGATGTGATTACCGCTAAAGAATTGTAACGCGCAACTTAAGCGTGTAAGCCATTTTTTTGCGTAATGCTCGCAAATAAAACCCCAGCTAGAAGTAGTTGTATAGGGCTGAGTAGCCATTTGGGGCGCCTGCTTAAGGACATAACCTGGAGGCTGGCTATGTATGTGCCGCGGGCGGGCGGGGGCGCCGCACCACTTTATTGGGTATCATGCAAGGGCAGGCAGCGGGGCGAGAAGTCCCGCGCAAGACATGCGCGCGTCACGGCAGCCTTGATGAGCCCTTGCCCTTCCTGGGAATTATGATCGGGCATCAATCTGGCGCGCGCCCAAAATCCAGGAGGGGAATCTCACGTGAGAGAGTATCTGTCGAGCGCCAACGGGGTGCTGGGCCAGCTTGGCTCGAGCCATGACGAGGGCCTGAGCTCGGGCGAGGCCGAGGCACGCCTGGCCAAGAACGGCCCGAACAAGCTCAAGGAGCAGGCTAAGACGCCGCTGTGGATCAGGTTCTTCCAGCAGATGGCCGACCCCATGGTCATCATGCTCATCGCCGCCGCCGTCATCAGTGCGGTGACGGGCGCCATCCAGGGCGAGATGGACTTCGCCGACGTCATCATCATCATGACGGTGGTCATCATCAACTCGGCGCTTGGCGTCATCCAGGAGGCCAAGAGCGAGGAGGCCCTCGCGGCCCTGCAGGAGATGAGTGCCGCCCAGTCCAAGGTCATCCGTGACGGCAAGCTCGTGATGCTGCACTCCTCCGAGCTCGTCGTGGGCGACGTCGTGCTGCTCGAGGCCGGCGACTCGGTGCCGGCCGACTGCCGTGTGCTCGAGAGCGCCTCGATGAAGATCGAGGAGGCGGCGCTCACGGGCGAGTCCGTGCCCGTCGAGAAGCACGCCGAGCAGATCTCGCTTGCCGAGGGCGCCGACGACGTACCTCTGGGAGACCGCAAGAACATGTGCTACATGGGCTCGACCGTCGTCTACGGACGCGGCCGCGCCGTCGTGGTGGCTACGGGCATGGACACCGAGATGGGCAAGATCGCCGGTGCCCTCACCGAGGCCGCCGAGGAGCTCACACCGCTGCAGGTGAAGCTCGACGAGCTCTCCCACATCCTCACGAAGCTCGTCATCGTCATCTGCGTGGTTATCTTCGCCGTCGACGTCCTGCGCCACGGCTTTGGCAACATGGCCGAGGAGCCGAGCCTTCTGCTCAACACCTTCATGGTGGCGGTCTCGCTGGCCGTCGCCGCCATCCCCGAGGGCCTCGTGGCCGTCGTCACGATCGTGCTCTCCCTTGGCGTCACCAAGATGGCCAGGCGCCAGGCCATCATCCGCAACCTCTCCGCCGTCGAGACGCTTGGCTGCACCCAGGTCATCTGCTCGGACAAGACGGGCACGCTCACGCAGAACAAGATGACGGTCGTGCGCCACGCCACCGAGGATCTCGCCGCCCACGTGCGCGCCATGGCGCTGTGCTCGGACGCCGAGTGGGACGAGGCCGCCGCTGAGGCCGTGGGTGAGCCCACGGAGGCCGCGCTCGTGGCCGACGCCGCCAAGGAGGGCATGCCCAAGGCGGACCTTACGAACGAGTACCGCCGCATCGGCGAGGCGCCGTTCGACTCGGGCCGCAAGATGATGTCGGTGGTGTGCGAGACTCCGGCCGGCCACATCGTGCAGTTCACGAAGGGCGCGCCCGACGAGGTGCTCAAGCGCTGCACGAGGATTCGCCGCGAGGACGGCGTCGTTGCGCTCACCGATGAGATGCGCGAAGGCATCCTGGCCAAGAACAAGGAGATGGCCGACGGCGCGCTGCGCGTGCTTGCGGCCGCCGAGCGCGAGTGGGACGCCGCCCCTGCGAGCTATGACGCCGCCGCCCTCGAGGACGACCTCACTTACCTGGGCCTCTCCGGCATGATCGACCCCGAGCGTCCCGAGGTGGCCGCCGCCATCGAGGAGGCCCACGCCGCCGGCATCCGCACAGTCATGATCACGGGCGACCACATCGACACGGCCGTGGCCATCGCCAAGAACCTCGGCATCATCTCCGACCGCTCCCAGGCCATCACGGGCGTGGAGCTCGATCGCATGAGCGACGAGGAACTCGACGCCCACATCGAGGACTTCGGCGTGTACGCCCGCGTGCAGCCCGAGCACAAGACGCGCATCGTCGAGGCCTGGAAGAGCCGCAACATGGTCGTGGCCATGACGGGCGACGGCGTGAACGACGCGCCGTCAATCAAGCGCGCCAACATCGGCGTTGGCATGGGCATCACGGGCACCGACGTCACCAAGAACGTCGCCGACATGGTGCTCGCAGACGACAACTTCGCCACGATCATCTCCGCGTGCGAGGAAGGCCGCCGCATCTACGACAACATCCGCAAGGTCATCCAGTTCCTGCTGTCCTCGAACCTCGCCGAGGTGTTCTCGGTCTTTGTCGCAACGCTCGTGGGCTTTACGCTGTTCCAGCCCGTGCAGCTTCTGTGGGTCAACCTCGTGACGGACTGCTTCCCGGCGCTGGCGCTTGGCATGGAGGACGCCGAGGGCGACATCATGCACAGAAAGCCCCGCAAGGCCACGGACGGCGTGTTCGCCGGCCACATGGGCGCCGACTGCATCGTGCAGGGCATCATCATCACGCTGCTCGTTCTCGCGAGCTTCTTCGCGGGCGTCTACTTCGACATGGGCTACATCGACGTGGCCGACATGATTGCCGGCACGGCCGACGAGGAAGGCGTCATGATGGCGTTCATCACGCTCAACATGATCGAGATCTTCCACTGCTTCAACATGCGCAGCCGCCGCACCTCGCTGTTCAAGATGAGGAAGCAGAACTGGTGGCTGTGGGGCGCCGCCGCGCTTGCGCTCGTGCTGACGCTCATCGTCGTCGAGGTCGAGCCGCTCGCCATGATGTTCTTTGGCGTCCCGGGACTTGAGCTCACCGGGTCGCTCACGGCGCTTGGCCTGGCCTTCCTCATCATCCCGGTGGTCGAGGTCCAGAAGGCCATCATGCGCCACATCGAGAAGGAGGACTAGCCGTGGGCAAGAGGTCCCAAAAGGCTAGGGATAAGGGCAAGGCGAGGCGTCGCTCCGCAGGGGGCGGCGCCTCGCGCGCCACGGATGCGGGGATTCTCGAGTCGCTGCCTTGCGTCGACGAGCTGGAGAACGTCCCGTCGTTTGCGGACATGGGGCCTGTGCAGGCAAGGCGAGACCAGCTCGAGTGCGTCCGCGAGCGCGTGGCGGCTCGCCTGGGCGAGCAGGCCGCGGCATCCGTCGAGCTTGGGTGCGTCGTGAGGCTCGACCGCGGCTTTCCGCTCGTGGCCTGCGAGGGAAGGACGCTTCGCGCCGAGCATGCGCCGGAGTTCGCGAAGGGCGAGTCTGCCGAGGCGGGCATCATGCCCACCGTGGGAGACTGGGTGGCCGTCGCCGTGCCGCCCGAGCATGACATGGGCGTCATCCACGAGGTGCTTGCGCGCCGCAACGTCTTCGCCCGCTGGCGCGGTGGCAGGCGCGGCGAGTTCCAGACGCTTGCCGCCAACCTCGACGGCGTTATCGTCGTGGCGGCGCTCGGGGCCGACGAGCTGCCGCTGGCGCGGATCGCGCGTTCGGTGGTGCTTGCCAGGGACTGCGGCGTGCGACCGAGCGTCGTGCTCACGAAGGCAGACCGCAAGCAGACGGCCGAGGCGCTTGCGGCAGACGTCGAGCGCGTCCACAGGCTCGTGGGCGCGCAGGGAGACGTCGTGGTGACGTCCTCCGTGCTGGGCGAGGGCCTCGACGAGGTGCGCTCGCTCGTGCCCGCCGGACGCGTGGCCATGATCTTGGGCGAGAGTGGCGCGGGCAAGTCGACGCTGCTGAACGCCCTGCTTGGGGCAGACGCCCTGGCGACGGGCGCCGTGCGCGAGCGCGACGACATGGGCCGCCACACGACGGTGGCGCGCATGATGGTCAAGCTGCCGGGCGCGGGCGTCATCTGCGACGCGCCGGGCCTTCGCAGCCTTCCGCTCGTGGGGCACGAGCGCGGCCTTGCCAAGGCGTTCCCAGAGATCTCCGAGCTGGCGCAGACGTGTCGCTTCCGTGACTGCACGCACGGCGATGAGCCGGGGTGCGCCGTCCGCGAGGCGCGCGAGGCCGGCGAGCTCGACGAGGTGCGCGTCGAGTCCTACCTTGCGCTCGCAGACGAGATGCGCGCCAGTGCGAGCACGCTCGACCCAGACGTGGTGTTGTAGCGAGCTTGCCTTGCTTTCATAGGACGAGAGGACCGGTCGGGAGGGTTCCCGGCCGGTTTTTTCTTAGGCCCGAGGCCTTGGGGCCGTTCGAGCCGCTTGGTTTTCAACGGGGCCCCTGAGCTGCCGTTTCTCGAGTTTTCATCATCTACTTTGTCCCTTTTTGCACCGAAGGGCCTATTTTCTGTTGGATTCCTGCAAGGTTTGCGTTTGACCGCGCGGGAGTTTCTTCCCCACGCCGCCCGCGTGCCTTGTCTGCCGGGTGATGATGCCCGCACGGGAAGGCGAAGAGGTGGGGAGGGGACATGAGGAGAAGGGCGAGGGTCGCGACGTCTGTCGTCTGCGGCGTTGCCGCGGCGCTGCTCGCCATGGGCGGTGCTCAGTCCGCGCGCACCGAGGCACAGCGGGAGCGCTCCGAGCTTCTCGAGCGCTATGGCGGCGAGGTGGCGAGCCTGGTCGTTGCGCGCCGGGAGCTCGCGAGCGGAAGCGTCGTCTCCGAGACGGACGTCGAGGAGCGCGACTGGCTCGCCGACCTCGCGCCGGAGGGGGCGTTCACGTCCGTGGGCGACATCGTGGGCACCAGGCTCACGTCTCCCGTCGCCAAGGGGGCGCCCCTCACGCGGCTGTCGGTTGCCTCGGGCGAGGGGGACGTGGAGGTGCCCGAGGGGCGCGTCGCCATCTCTGCCCGCGTAGGCGAGCGTGTGGGAATCCCCGCAGACGTGGCGAGCGGGGCGCGCGTGCTTGTCTACGAGGCTGCCGGTGACGGCGTGCGGCTTGTGTGCGCGGACGCCCTCGTGCTTGGGGGATCTGCGGGCCGCTCCTCTTCTGACGCCTCCATCACCCTCGCGGTCTATCCGGACGAGGTGTCGGGCGTGCTCGCAGCCTCCGCGGCCGGGACCCTGCGAGTGGCGCTGCCGGCAGATGACGTGGTGGCGCAGGCGCAGACGGCGGACGAGCAGGCTCCCACGAGCGTTTCGCCCGAGACGGGAGGCGAGTCCTGATGGCAACGTGGGTGATCTGCGCGGGGGAGCGCGAGGCCGAGCGGCTTTGCGACTATGTGCGCTCGTGCGATGCGTCTGCGAGTGTGGTGAGCGTGGGCGACCCACGTGTGCTCAGGCGCCGGCTGCGAAGCGACCTGGCGGGTTCGTGCGTCATCGTGGGGGAGGGCTTTGCCGGCCCGGACCCGGTGAACGTTGCCGCAGCCATCGTGCGTGACGGCACGGCCGATGAGGTGATCCTCGCGCTTGAGTCAACGTCTGGCTCCATGCGCTCGCGGGCAAGGCGCGCGGGCGTCACGAGCGTGCTCACCCATGCCGACCTCGCCGCCCGCCAGGGCAGCACGGCGGTTCGGGCGCAAGGGGATGGTCATGCGCGCGTGCCCGGGCCGGCGGCGAGGGGAGGGGACGCGTCCCGGGACGAGGCCGCGCTGCGCGAGCCTGCGCCCCGGCGGGCCAACGTTCCCGTCATCGTGCTCGTCTCGGGCAGGGGTGGTGTTGGGAAGAGCACGCTGGCGGCGATGTTTGGGCACGCGGCCGCGGGATGGGGCCTTGACGTGGCCCTGCTCGACCTTGACCTCGCGTTCGGCAACCTCGCGAGCCTGTGCGGTGCCGAGCGCCCCGGGGACCTAGCGTCGCTTGCCGCGGGCGTGACGTCCGACGAGGAGCTCGAGCGCTCGGGCGTGAGGGTTGCGGAGCGCCTGGCCGTATGGGGCCCGTGCAGGGCGCCCGAGTACGCCGAGACGGTGCAGCCAGTCGTGGCAGACGTCATCGCGCGGCTCACGCACGCGCATGACCTCGTGATTGTCGACACGTCGAGCAACTGGGGAGACGCGGTGGCCTGCGCCGCCCAGATGGCGGACAGGCTCGTCATCGTCTCTGACGAGCGGCCCGGGGCCATTCCGGCACTTGCCCGCTGCGGGAGCCTTGCCGTGAGGCTGGGCGTGGCGCGGACGCGCATCGTGCGGCTCATGAACGGATGCGACCCACGCAGGCGAGACGAGTCGTTCGTGGCGCGCGCTGCCGTGGGGCTCGAGTGCGCCCGTGAGGTTCGCGTGCTCGACGGCGGGCTCGACCTCGTGGAGCTCGCGTCTGCCGGGGAGTGCGGGCAGCTGTCGGCGTCTGGCAACCCGGCGGCGCAGGATGCCTCGCGCGGACTTGCCGGCCTTCTGAAGGAGCTCGGGGCGCTTCCCGAGTGCGAGGCCGCCCATGCGGCCCTCGAGGGTGCCCAACGCCGTCGCAGGCTCTTTGGCCTGCCGCGGGAGGCGAGCTAGCCATGGGCGTGCTCGAGCGCGTGCGCGAGCTTGGGATCGATCGCGTCGAGGACGGGCGGGAGGAGGGCCGCGAGCGCCAGCGCGAGTTGAGGGAGCGCCTGAAGCGCGGCCTCGTCGAGCGCCTGGGGCTGAGCGAGGTCGCGGCGCTCGTGGGCGACGGGGCGTCCGAGCTCGTGCGCGAGGAGCTTGCCGTGGCGTGCCGCGCCGTGCTCAACGAGGAGGGCTTCTCGGAGCTCGGCGACGGCGAGCGAGACGAGCTCGTGCGCCGGGTCATCGATGAGGTCATCGGGTTGGGCCCGCTCCAGCCCCTCTTGGATGACCCAACGATCACCGAGGTCATGGTGAACGGGTGCGCCTCGGTCTATTGCGAGCGAGAGGGGCGCCTGCTTCCCGTGGAGGCGTCGTTCGACTCGCCCGAGCAGGTCATGCTCGTCATGGACCGCATCCTGGCGCCCCTGGGAAGGCGCCTCGATGACGCGAGCCCCATCGTGAACGCGCGCCTTGCCAACGGATACCGCGTGAACGCGGTCATCGCGCCCGTTGCCATGGATGGGCCGGCCGTGACCATCCGCAAGTTCTCGGGTCAGATCAGGACGCTCGAGAGCCTTGTGGAGCTGGGGTCTTTGCCCGTCTGGTTCTCGCGCCTGCTCTCGTGGTCCGTGCGGCTCAGGCAAGACATCGCGGTGGCGGGCGGCACGGGCTCGGGCAAGACGACGCTGCTCAACGCGCTCTCTGCGGAGATTCCCCAGGACGAGCGCATCGTGACGATCGAGGACTCGGCCGAGCTGCACTTCGAGGAGGGCCTGCATGTGGTGAGGCTCGAGGCTCGAGACGCCTCCATCGAGGGCACGGGAGCCGTGACGATCCGCATGCTCGTGACGAACGCCCTGCGCATGAGGCCCGATCGCATCGTCGTGGGCGAGGTGAGGGGAGAGGAGTGCATCGACATGCTCCAGGCCATGAACACGGGCCACGATGGCTCTCTCACCACGCTGCACGCTGGCACGCCCGTCGAGGCGATCTCCAGACTCGTGCTCATGGCGCGCTTTGGCATGGACCTGCCTGCCTCGCTCATCGAGGAGCAGGTGGCAACCGCCCTTGACCTCATTGTCATGTCGAGGCGCATGCCCAATGGCACACGTGTCGTCTCTACGATGAGCGAGGTTGCCTGCTCCACGGAAGGAAGGGTGGAGCTTTCCGAGGTCGTGTCGTTTGACGCAGGCGCTCGCTCGTGGCGGCTCGTTCGCGAGCCCGCGTTCGTGGGCCAGGCCGTTCGAGACGGCCTGCTTGACGCGGAGGAGGTTGAGGCATGGAGACGCTCCTTTGCCTAGGTTCGGGCGCGTGCGCGGCCCTTGGCGCCTGGGCGCTCGCGGGTTCGGGAAGGGCCCGGATGCGTCCGCGAGGGGAGGGCATGCGTGCACTCGGCGCCATCGGGTGGCTTCGCGACCTGTGTGCGAGCCCGCCCATGGTGGCGCTTGGCAAGACCGACTACTGCCGCCGCATGGCCGATGAGCTTGCGAGAGACGTTAAGCTTGGCGCGCTGGGATTGGGTCGTGAGGCCGCGCCCGTGCTTGCGAGCGCCTGGCTATTGATTTGCGGCTGCGCTGGGCTTCTCGTGGCGCTGTCCTGGGTGGGCGCCGTGGCGGGCATTGCCGTGGGCGTCGTGGCGTCGCTTGCATGGTGCTCCGCTCGCGAGGCTGTGCGGAGGCGAGAGCTTGCGCGCCAGGTACCGGACGTCTTTCGATCTCTTGCCGGTGCGCTTGCCGCCGGCAGGACGCTCTCCCAGGCCATCTCGTATGTGGGGTCGCTTGGGGCGGGCCCGCTCAACCGGGAGTTTGCGAGGGCCTCGCTCATGGTCTCGTGCGGAACGTCTGCCACGGAGGCCGTCGAGCGGGTGTCGCGGGCAACGGATGCGCCCGGCGTCGAGCTCATGGTCTGTGCGCTCAGCGTGTCTGCGAGGACGGGGGCGCCGCTTCAGGGGCTGTTCCTGAGGTCTGCCCGCCTTGTCGAGAGGCGCTTCGAGCTCGAGCGCGAGCTCGCGTCAAAGACGGCGCAGGTGAGGCTGTCCGCGCGGATCGTGAGCGGGCTGCCGGTGTGCCTCGTGGCGGCACTCGTGCTTGTGTCGCCGGACTACCGGCAGGGACTGTCATCGCCGGCGGGCCTTGGCTGCGTGCTTGTGGCGGCCCTGCTCGACGTCGTGGCGCTTCTGATTATCCGGCGCCTCATGCGGTCGGTTCTGTGATGTGGTGGCTGGCGAGCGGTGCCGCAGCCGGGGCGGCGGCGTACCTGCTGCTCGGCGGTGTTCAGGCTGACCGCGGGCGCGCCCGGGCGCTGCTTGCGAGGGTAGTGGCCGTGCCGGCGCTCAGGCGTGCGCGTGAGCGGGAGGTGAGCGCCCGCGTCGTGGCCGCATGCGAGCGGCAGGTGCCCGAGATGCTCGACATCCTGGCCCTTGGCCTGTCTGCGGGGCTGTCGTTTGATGCCTCGCTTGCCCTGTACTGCGAGAGAAGCGAGGCCGAGCTTGCCAGGCAGCTGCTTCGGGCAATGCGCGGCTGGCAGATGGGCCTTGAGGGCAGGCGAGAGGCGCTTGAGGGTCTGGCTGCCCGTATCGACGCCCCCTCGCTCGCGCGCTTTTGCGCCGCGGTGTGCGAGGCGCTCTCGTTTGGGGCGCCGCTCGCGCAGACGCTCGAGCGGCAGGCGGATGCCATCAGGGAGGAGCAGCGAGCGAGCGTGCAGCAGCGCATCGAGGAGGTGCCGGTGAGGATGCTTGTCCCCCTGGGAACGCTCGTCGTGCCGGCGATGCTGCTCGCCATTCTGGGGCCGCTGCTGTGCGCGGCGCTTGGCTCGTGAGGTGGAAGGCGGGGCACTTTGCCCCGGTGAGAAGGGAGAGGTCATGGACGTGGCAAGGGCAATGAGGCGACGGGTTTACAGGGCGCTGTGCTCGGTAAGGGACGGGGCTCGCACGGCGCTTGGGGAGCAGAGCGGCCAGGGCACGACGGAGTACGCCATTCTCGTGGGCGTCCTCGTGCTCATGGCGATCGTGGCCGTCGTGGCGTTCAGGGACAGGCTCCAGGAGCTCTGGGCCTCGATTACCGATGGCATCAACTCGCTGTAGAAGACGTACGCGGCTCGTGCTCGCGGGCGTTTTCGCCGCGGCGCTCGTGGTGCTGATCGCCGGGTTCGTGGCGAGGGGGCTCTCTGCGGGAGCGGACGGTGCGGCGGTGGGTGATGTGCCTTCTGCGACGGGGGATCAGCCCGGCACTACGGCCGCGGATGGGCTTGCAAGGTCGCTGGCGGAGCTCGTCCCAGATCTTGGGGAGGCCCTGGAGCAGGGTGGCAGCACGGTCTCGGAGCGCTCTCTTGACGCCGACCTTTCCAGCGCGGCGGCAACCCTGCTCGAGGAGTACGAGGAGGAGCCTGGGGCGCTCCTTGCCCATAGTGGGTGGCTTGACCTCACTGGACACGTCTGGGGATGCGTCGTCCTGGGTCCCGGTTGGGTGGACGTGTGCTTGGCCGAGGATGACCAGGTGAATGAGGGCACGCGCGTCCAGACGCTTCGGATGGAGGTGTCCGAATGGAGGGATTCCTATGGGGACGTTCAAGGGGAGCCTCAGGCGAGCACGCAGGGAACAGACGGGTCAGTCGAGCGTTGAGTATGCGCTGGTGCTGGGGGCGTTCCTCTCGGTCGTGCTCGTCCTTGGCCTTGTGTGGCGGTCGGTGGGACAGGGAGGACTGCAGCGGGCGTCCGAGCGTGCCGCCTCCCATGCGATCGAGGGAGAGGCGGCCATCGACGGGGCTCGCGACCTCGTGTTGTTCTGAGCAGTGGGGGCAGGCGAGCGTGGAGGCGGCGCTGTTTGTGCCCGTCCTCATGCTGCTGCTCGCCCTGCTGCTCCAGCCGTCGTTTCTGCTCTATACGCGCGCCGTCATGCAGCAGGCCGCCTCAGAGGGGCTTCGCGTGCTCGCGACGCGCGAGCAGGGAGGCGTGGCCACGCAGGAGGCATGCGAGTCATACGTGCGGAGGCGTCTGCGGGCCGTGCCCTGCGTCGAGGCGTTTCACGTGGGCGGCGACGAGGGATGGAACGTCACGTGTGAGGGAGACGCCTCGTTGGGCTCTGTGAGCGTCGAGGTCGAGGGACGGCTGAGGCCGCTGCCGCTCGTGGGCGTGCTCACCTCGATGCTCGGCGAGGCGGATGGCGACTTGGTCGTGGTGCGGGTGCGCGTGCAGGCAAGGACGAGACCGGATTGGTTGGAGGGAAGCTATGCAGACTGGGTGTCCATGTGGGGATAACAAGCGTTCGCTGCCGATGCTTGGCCTCGAGACCTTTGTCTGCGAGGACGGTGGCTACACGTCCGTTGCCGTGGCCCTTGCCCTGCTCGTGAGCCTATCCCTTGTTTGCTCGCTCGTGTCCGTCTCCTGGCTGCAGAACAGGTCTGCGGACGTGCAGGTGGTGGCGGACTCGACGGCCCTTGCCGGCGAAAACGTGGTTGCCTCGTACGCCACCGTGGCCACGGTCCTTGACTCGTGTGTGCTCACGCTTGGGCTTGCGGGTATGGTGACGCTCGGTGCGGGCCTCGTGGTGTCTGCGATTCCGGGAATGGCCGCGATGGGCGCCCAGACCGTCCGCGCGGCAACACAGGTGCTCGATGCGCGAGCCGGCTTCGCGAGGTCGTCCGCAAAGGGGCTCAAGGCGCTCGAGGCAACGCTGCCGCTCGCCATTGCCTGCCGCTCTGCTGCCGTGGCGCAGACGAGCGAGGAGGGATCTGCCAGGTATACGGGCGTCGCCATACCGTTTCCCACGCAGTCGCAGTCTAACTTCTCTGGCCTAGACGCAGAGGTTGACGCAAGCGAGGTAGCGGACAAGGCAGCCGAGCTGCAGGAGGCATCCGAGCGGGCGAGGGAGGCGGCCGAGAGGGCAGACGAGGCAAAGAGGGCCGCATGGAGGGCAGACTGCGTGGAGGAGCCCCGGTGCCTGCGGGAGCGCGTGGACGTGCTGGCCGGGCTGTCCGCCTCGCAAAACCCGGGGTATTCATTCGAGGCCTGGACGTTTGGAGCCGCGCTTGTGCGCGCCCGGGCCTACTACGCCGCTCGTCTCGCCACCGAGGCGCCCGCCTCTTCCTCTGCCGAGGAGCTCACGAACTCCTCCGTGCGCCGTGCCTTCTATGAGTACGCGCTTGGCGAGGTTCGTCGCGGGAGCTACGAGGAGCTTGGGGACGGAAGGGTTGTCCTCGAGCTTCCGGGGCTGCCGGCCAATGCGGAGCAGATGAGGCAGACGACGCTCTACACGGATGCGCGCTGGCCGTGCACGAGCGAGCAGGATGGCCGCACGCTCCACGCAAGTGCGGCCTGCGCGGGTGCCAAGGGCGCCGCCGCGGGGACGGCATCGCTCTCCCAGCTTGACGCTGGTGCTGCCAGGCGGTGTGACACCTGCCGCATGGACTCGTCTGCCATGGGGTCGGTCGCGGCGGCCTCGACGAGCATCGACAACGGATTTGAGCACTACTGGAAGATCATCGTGGACGAGTCGAGGGAGTACGAGGATGCCCGCGAGGAGCTTGCCCAGGCAGAGGAGCAGATGCGCGACCTTGCCGGGGAGGGCGCGAGTGCGTTCGACAAGGCCATGGAGGCCCTTGCCGTGCCGAGGCCCAGGCTCTGCCCGCCGGGGGCATGGGGATGCGTTGCCGTGGTCACGCGTGGGCAGGAGATGGTTCCCTCCCAGGTCACGAGCGCGTTTCTCGAGGAGTCGACGGTCCCGGCAGGCGCCGCGGTCTCGGCGGCGACCCTTGCGCCAGACAATGAGACCGAGGGCAACGATGTCCTGACCCGCTCCTTCGAGGCCATATCGGACGAGTTGTTCGAAGGAGACGCCGGAGTTCTGGGGTCCGTCGGAAACCTCTGGGCAAGGCTTCTCGAGGGGTACGGGGCGGCGGTGGGCAACCTCGATTCCGTTGCCGGGTCGATCCTGGACGGTATCGATGGGGTGTTTGGAACCACGGTTGGCTCTTGGCTGCGAGACAAGATCAAGCAGTCCATGCGTGATGCCGGGCTCGAGCCGGCGGACCTGAGACTGAGAAAGCCTGTTGTCACGAACAGCCAGAACGTGCTTGACAAGGCGGGCTACGACCACGTCTCCACGGCACGCGAGCTTGTGGGGAAGCTGCCGGACTCCTCGGATCCGGCGACATTGGCCCAGGCCCTGGGGCAGGAGATCGTCAACGAGCTCGGTGACGACGGTCAGGTGACGATTGCCGAGATTCCCATTCCGGGCACGGAGCTTACGGTGCCGCTCACCATCGACGTGGGCGAGCTTTTGGGGGCCGCATGAGTGCCTGGGCTCGCGAGGAATCGGGCCAGATGGCCGTGGAGCTCGCCGTTCTCATTCCGGTGATCGTCGTCGTGGCGCTCATCGGCGTGAACGTCTCGCGCTATGCCGAGTTGGTTGCGCGGTTCGACAGGGTGTCACCCGATGCGGTGATTGCCCATGGCGTCTCGCCGGCAGGCGTGTCGAGCGAGCTTGCGGGGGTGTCGGAGGTAAGGGAGGCCATCGAGCTTGCCATGGGGGACATGCCCTGCGAGGTGTCCGTGAGGGTGGAACCCCTGTCTGCGGCCGGCGACGGCATGGCGAGCTTCGACCTCGCTGCCGGCACGACGCGCTACGTCTGCGAGCTCGCCTACAGGCCCTGGCCGTCGTCCGTCCAGATTGCAGGCGTGGGCTTCGAGCTGCCCGCCATGGCCCGACACGAGAGGAGCGTTGTGGTGGATAGGTATCGAGCGGCGGTGGCCTCGTGAGGGGCCAATCCGACGCCTGCGAGCGATGGGTGCGGGTCGAGTTCGCGGTGGGCGCCGGCCGGGGCCGGTGGAGCGTGAGCGCACTGGTGGTGGAGAGCTTCGGGGGAAAGTTGCGGGGGCTTCTGGGCACGCGCCCCGGCGACGCTCGTGCGATGCCCCTGTTGCTCGTTGGCTGTCCGTCCGTGCACACGTTTGGCATGTGCTATCCGCTTGATGTCGCCCTCGTGGATGGCGAGGGCCTCGTGCTTGGCTCGTGGCGTGCGCTGCCGCCTGGGAGGGTCGTGCGACGAGCCGGCGCAAGGCATGCGCTCGAGAGGCCGTCTGGCGCCGACCCGTGGCCGATCGAGGGAGACCTGGTTGAGCTGATGGACGTGTGGCACGTGATGGGAGGACAAGATGGACAAGATTCGTGAGCGGGAGACAGGCATGGGGACAGAAGGTGGCGGCGGGCTCAAGACGTGCCCGCGGTGCGGCGCCAAGCTCTTCGCGGACATGGACGTGTGCTATGGCTGCCTGTACGACTTCACGTCCGAGCACGACCGCCCTGTGGACGTTGGCGGGGGCGGCGTGATGTCCGAGCTGCTTGCGGCTCTCGACGAGCCCGACCTCTCGGGTGCGGGGGACGATGCGCCGGCGACGCCTCGCGCGGCGGAGCGTCTTGCGGGCATCGAGGTGGCGCGCCCCGGCATGACCGGCGAGGCACGCCCTGACCATATCGGTGGGCCGTGCGGGGAGGACGGGCGTCTCGAGCCCGTGGCCGCACTTGTGCCTCCCACGCACGTGCGCCTTGGCATGGGCCCGCTCTCCCTGTGCCTTCGCGTCCCCGCTGAGGGCCTGTCGTTTGGGAGGGACGCGGGAAACGACGTCGTCATCGACTGCGCGTCCGTCTCGGCTCGTCACCTTGGGCTGCGCATGGAGCGGGGGAGCATGGTTGCCCGCGACCTTGGGGCGTCGAACCCGGCACTCATCAACGGGTGGGCGCTGGCGGGGCCGTGCCCCCTGCGCTTGGGTGACAAGCTTGAGGTCCGAGGCGCCGACCTCGCAATCTGGCCGGTGGCTCCGAGCGAGGCGGGAGGTGTCGAGCCGTGATCTCCTACACCGTGCTCTCAGACAAGACGTCGCGTGAGACGCACCCAAAGACGGGCCTGCCCGTGATCCATAGGACCTGGGTGGTACTCGTCTCGGGCGTGTTCTACTACCTCTCGTGGCTTTCCTGCGCGCCAGACCACGAGCTTCCGGAGTGCATGGCCTTCCCGTGTGACGAGGCTGGCCACGTTGACGAGTGGAGGAGCCTTGCGTGCTGCTACTGTGTCAACCCGCACGTGGCGTTCGCGGAGGTCATGGACCAGCTGCTTGGCATCGAGGCAGCCTAGCGATGCTTGCCATACCCCCAGGTTGATGGGCTGCTCAAGTCGAGCGCTCACATTTTTTCGAAATTCGGCAAATTTCTTGCTTGACCGTTTGGTTCGATTTGATATAGTTAACGAGCTCGCAAGGCGAGCAGACATTTCGGCTGGGTAGCTCAGTTGGTAGAGCAGGGGACTGAAAATCCCCGTGTCAGGGGTTCGATTCCCTTCCCCGCCACCAGAAAAGATGCAGGTCGGAGGCCGTGAGTCTCCGGCCTGTTTTCTTGTGGGGAAGAGAAGGGGAAAAATCGGGGAAACCGCTGGTGCGACTGTCCGCCGGATGACGCTCTGGCGCCCCTCGCCTCACCCCCGCAGATACGCGATGGCGATCTGCGTGCGGTTCCTCAGCCCAAGCTTTGCGAGGATCGAGCTGATGTGGTTGCGCACGGTTCCCTCGCCCATGTAGGCGGCCGCGGCGATCTCCTTGTTGTCGAGGCCCTGGGCGATGAGCTGGGCAACCTCGAACTCGCGGTCCGTGAGGTGCGCAAAGGCGGCCGGTCGTGCGTCCGTCTCGTCCCCGTCGCTCGCCGTGGAGAAGTCCACGTCCTCGATGGCCTTGCCCTCGAGCACCCTCCTGCCCGCCATGACCTCCTCAAGCGCGGGCGCAATGGCTCGCACGTCGGTCTTGATGAGGTATCCTCGCGCACCCGCCTTGAGTGCCCGCACGATGTAGTCGTCGTCCGAGAACGTGGTGAGAAACACCACGCGTGCTCCTGCGTCCTCACCCAGGATCTGCTCGGCAGCCCACAGCCCGTCACGCCCCGGCATTTGGATGTCGAGCAGGGCCACGTCGGGGCGCTGCTCGCGCCACAGGGCAACGGCCTCGTCGCCATCTGACCCCACGCCGCAGACCTCGATCCCGTCCTGCGCGCCAAGGATGATCCTGAGCGAGTCACAGACAAGCCGGTCGTCGTCCACCACGATGATCCTCATGCGTCCTCCTCGGTCCCGTCGTCGTCCATGTCGCTGCCACCGGCGACGCGTCCCTCGGCCTCAGTGCTGGCCGCCGTGCCCGTGCCCTTTCTGGGCACGCTCGCGAACACGCGCCAGCCCCCGCCGTCCTGGGGCCCCGCCAGGAACCTGCCGCCCAGCGCCTCGACGCGCTCGCGCATGGAGGCAAGCCCCATTCCGTCGCTACCCGTCCGGGCCTGGGCCACGTCCCCGTCATTCAAAACCACGAGCTGCCACATCGAGGGATGCTCCAGGCAGCGTGCCTCCACCCGCGTGACGCCGCTGCCGTGGCGCAGTGCGTTCGACACCGCCTCGCGCAGCACGGCGACAAGGCATGACGCCACGTTGGCGGGCACCCCCTCGACGCCCGCTTCGACCGTGACGCTGATCCCGGAGTCCCTCGCGGCCGCCTCGGCAACGCCGCGCATCTGGGCGCCAAGGTCAACGGACTCGTCGCGCAGGGCATGGACGCTCGAGCGAACCATCGAGAGCGCCTCGTCAACCGTTCGGCTCACGTCGGAGAATCCGCGAGCGGCGTCCGCGTCGCCTGCGTGCACGATTGCCAGGGCGTCCGCCTGCAGCTTGGCCCTCGTGAGCTGGTGCCCCACGTTGTCATGAATCTCGCGGGCGATGCGGGCGCGCTCGGCAAGCGTGGCGATCCTCACCTCGTAGTCCTGGCGCTCGAGCAGGTCGCGGTTCTTGGCCTCCAGGGAAAGCGAGCGCTCCTGGAGCTCGTCTCGCACGCGCCGGTTGCGGGCGCGCTCGCGCTCCCCGGCACCCGTACGCGCCGAGAGCAGGCAGGACGCCAGGCAGAAGAGCGCCACGGGCAGCACTGCCTCGGCGCGCACGCCCGCGTCCCGCATCCGTACGCATACAACGAGCAGCGCCGCTGCTCCCGCGGACGCCGCCCATCTTTCGCTCCCTCGTGGAACCGCCCGCACGGCGTCGTATGCCGCAAGCGGGAGAAACGCCGCCGCCTCGGGCCACGCGAGCGCAGCCGCCACCCAGGCGGCGCAGCCCGCGACCCTTACGAGCCTCCCGCACGTCCCGTCGCCTGCCACCTCGCCCGCGCCCGCGCAGGCAACGGCCGCCGCCGCGCCCACGACCGTCGCGGTCGCAAGCGGCAGAAGCGATGCCGCCGCAAGGCAGCACGCAAGCACGATGAGCTTGTCGATGAGCCTGTTCATGCGCCCATTGTAGGCGAGCCGTGAGCCGCGTCTGCGCATCGGTGACATTCCTCCCGCCCCGCCGGACAATGACATATGGCACTTCCTGCACGTGCCGCGGCCCCGTACGATGGCACCATGCCCCGCAGAAAGGAATGCCATGTCAGACATCGTCCACGTCCAGAACCTCGTCAAGCGCTATGGGGACATGCTCGCGCTCGACCACTTCAACCTGCGCATTGCCCAGGGAGAGATTTTTGGCCTGCTCGGCCCCAACGGCAGCGGCAAGACCACCTCGATCAACTGCATGCTGCAGCTGCTCACCTACGACAAGGGTACCATCGAGTTGTTCGGCGAGCCCATGAGCCCCACACGCTACGACCTCAAGCGCCGCATAGGCGTGGTGCCCCAGCAGATGGCCGTCTTCGGCGAGCTCACGGTGCGCGAGAACATCGACTACTTCTGCAGCCTCTACGTGGCGGACCGCACGCGCCGCCGCTCCCTCGTGGACGAGGCCGTCGAGTTCGTGGGCCTCGGCGACTACACGCGGTTCCGCCCCGGCAAGCTCTCGGGCGGCCTCGCCCGCAGGCTCAACATCGCCTGCGGCATCGCCCACAAGCCCGAGCTCGTCTTCTTCGACGAGCCCACGGTGGCCGTTGACCCGCAGAGCAGAAACGCCATCCTCGACGGCATCTGCCGCCTGCGCGACGAGGGCGCCACGGTGGTCTACACGAGCCACTACATGGAGGAGGTGGAGCAGATCTGCAGCCGCATCATGATCATGGACGGCGGCAAGACGCTCGCCGAGGGCACGAACGACGAGCTCAAGCGCATGATCTCCATGGGCGAGAAGGTCGTCATCGAGGTGGCCGAGCTGCCTTCCGAGGTACTCGCCCGCGTGCGGGCGCTCCCGCACGTGCTGTCCGCTGACGTGTCGGCCGGCAGCCTCACCTGCTCGTGCGAGGCAAGCCCGCACAACCTCACGGACATCCTGGACGCGCTGCGTGCGCAGGGCGTGGCCCTTGGGCGCATCTACTCCGAGCCGCCCACGCTCAACGACGTGTTCCTCGAGATAACCGGCCGCGAGCTGCGCGAGTAGGGGGTAGCGATGCTAGAGACCATCAAGGTCACGATGCTCGCGAGGGCCCGCCGCGCCGACTTCTGGATCTGGTGCCTCGCCTTCCCGATCATCCTGGCCACGCTGTTCATCTTCATGTTCGGCAACCTCAAGAACTCCGACACCGCGACATCGGTGCCCGTGGCTGTGGTCGCCGATGACGCCTGGGAGGCAAGCGGCTTCTCCCAGGTGGTGGACGCGCTCTCCGGCGAGGCCGATGACGCGCTGCTCGAGCCGGTCAGCGTCGACACCGTCGAGCAGGGCGAGCAGCTCCTCGACGAGAGCTCCGTCTTTGGCGTCTACGCCGTGGACGGCTCGGGAAATCCCCGCGTGACGCTGGGTCCGGGCGCGGGCTCCACCGACGGTACGAGCGAGAAGAGCATCAACCGCTCCATCCTCGAGACCGTTGCGAGCTCCTACACCCAGTCCGCCGCGCTTATAGAGCAAGCCATCGCCGACGACCCGTCGATTCTCGAGAACCCCGAGGCAATAGCCTCCGCGCTGGGCATCCGGGCCGAGGTGGAGCGCGTGAGTCTCACCCGCTCCACGCCCGACGACACGGTGCGCTTCTACTACGCGCTGCTCGGCATGGCGGCGCTCTATGCGAGCACGGCCGCGGCGTCCTCCCTGCTCGATGCCGCCGGCAACCTCAGCCCGCTCGGGGCGCGCCGCTGCGTGGGCGGCCAGCGCCGCTCCGTCATGCTCGTGGGCACGCTCGTGGGCTGCTGGGCCATCTCGTATGCCTGCCTCGCGCTCGTGTTCCTCTTCGTGAGGTTCGTGGCCGGTGTGGACTTCTCGGGCAGGGAGGGCCTGGCGCTGGTGGGGCTCGCCGCATCGTCGCTTCTGGCGGTGGCGCTCGGCATGTTCGTGGCGGTGCTGCCGCTCAAGGGAGGTAAGCAGTCAAGAACGGGCCTGCTCACGGCGCTCAACTGCGGCGGCTCGCTGTTCGCGGGCCTCTATGGCACGCCCGCGATGGCGCTCGCCGACGAGGTGGCCCGCGCGTGCCCGGCCGAGGCGTGGCTCAACCCGCCCAAGCTCATCAGCGACACCTTCACGAACCTGTACTTCTACGAGAGCCTGGCCCCGTTCACGTCGCACGTGCTTGCGTGCGTGGGCTTTGCGGCCGCGCTTCTCGCCATCACGACGCTCGTCTTTGGGAGGCAGCGCTATGAGCACCTTTAAGGCGGCGCTGCGCGTGGCCGCGGCGCACCCGCTCTACATCCTCATCTACACGTTCTTCGTCACGCTCATGGGGGCGCTCATCGCGCTGTCCGTGGCGGGCGGCCCGGACTCGGATGCGGCCGAGCAGGCCTTCACCCCCTACGACGCCTCCATCGCCATCGTGGACCGCGACGGATCTGCGCTCTCCCATGCGCTCGTCTCGCACATGGCGGGCCGCTACGACCTCATCGACGTGGCCGATGAGGACGGCGAGCTCCAGGACGCGGTGGCGACGGGCCGCGTGGACTGCGTGTTCTTTATCCCCACCGGCTTTGGGGACTCCCTGCTTGCCGCCGCGCGCTCCGGGGCGCAGGAGACAGAGCTGCCCAGCATCCAGGAGGCCTACGGCGTGAGCACGCAGACGTCCGTGCTCGCGGGGATCGAGGCAAGCCGCTGGGTGAGCCTTGCCGCCAGCGCCGCCGCGCTTGACGCGGGTGCGAGCGAGACCCAGGTGGCAAGCCTTGCCACCTCTTCTGCCGCCGAGCGCGCAGACGTGAGCGTCCACGCCGCACGGCAGCAGGGAAGTGCTGCGGACCAGATCTCGGTCTATCTCAAGTTCGTGTCGTACAACATCACGTCGTCCGTGATCGTGTGCGTGGGCCTCGTGCTCTCCTCGCTCTCCGAGACCATGCTTGCCAGCCGGCTCGAGGCGGGCCCCCAGTCGCCGCGCGTGCGCTCGCTGCAGACGCTTGCCGCCTGTCTCGTGCTCACGCTGTTCGTCTGCCTGGTGAGCTGCGCCGTGGGGCTCGTGGCGCTGCACGAGGCGGTGGCGTCGCTTCCCGGCTGGCAGGTCGCGCTTGCGTTTGGGAGCAACTTCGCGTTCGCCCTCGTTCCGCTCTCGATAGCGTTTCTGCTGGCGAGCGTGGGTGTGCGTGAGGAGGTGCTCAACGCCTGCGGCAACATCCTCGGCATGGTCATGAGCTTCATGGGCGGTGCGTGGGTGCCCCTCTCGTTCATGGGGCCCGCCGTCGTGGCCGCGGCGCACTTCTTCCCCACGTACTGGACGAACTCCTCGGTAGACGTCGCGCTGTCGGCCGCCTCGTCCGGGCTCTCGGCGGCGGGCCTGGGCGCCTACCTTACGGGCATGGGCATCACGGTGCTGTTCGCGATCGCCATCACCTCCGTTGGCCTGGCGCTCGCAAGGGCCAGGCGGCAGGGGTAGGGCTCCCAAATGGCTTGCGCACGCTGTTCATCTTGGGGGCGGGCGGGCGTACGTCTTCGGTGAGCGGCATGGGCGAGATACGTTTAGCAACCTTGCGCGTTTGCCGAAGGCCCACGCTGGCGTGGCCCGGGCCCACGTACACTCGGGATGTCTGTGAATCGCTTAGGAGAAGGAGCGTTCATGTCCAAGATCTTCAACAGCCCCAGCAAGTACATCCAGGGCCCCGACGAGCTCGCCAAGCTCGGCGGCTACGTTGACCCGCTCGGCACCAAGGCCCTCGTCATCAACACGCCCTCCGGCGTGAAGCGCGTGGGCGCCAAGGTCGAGGCCGGCTTTGCCGACGCCAAGGCCACGCCCGTCTACGAGGACTTCAACGGCGAGTGCTCCGAGAACGAGGTCAACCGCCTCGTCGAGGTCGCTCGTGCCAACGGCTGCGACGTCGTCGTGGGCATCGGCGGCGGCAAGACGCTCGACACCGCCAAGGCCACGGCCTACTTCCTAGGCTGCCCCGTCGTGATCTGCCCCACCATCGCCAGCTCCGACGCCCCCTGCAGCGCCCTGTCCGTCCTCTACACCGACGACGGCCAGTTCGACCGCTACCTGTTCCTGCCGGCCAACCCCAACATCGTCCTCATGGACACCACCGTCATTGCCGCGAGCCCGGTGCGTCTCACCGTCTCCGGCATGGGCGACGCCCTGGCCACCTACTTCGAGGCCCAGGCCACGCATGACGCCGATGGCGCCACCTGCGCCGGCGGCAAGGGCGGCCTGGCAGCCCTGCAGCTTGCCCGCCTGTGCTACGACACCCTCATGGAGGACGGCGTGAAGGCCAAGGTCGCCCTCGAGGCCGGCGCGCTCACCTCTGCCGTCGAGCACGTCATCGAGGCCAACACGCTGCTGTCCGGCATCGGCTTCGAGAGCTCGGGCCTGGCTGCCGCGCATGCTATCCACAACGGCCTCACGCTGCTGTCCGAGTGCCACGGCATGTATCACGGCGAGAAGGTCGCCTTCGGCACCCTCGCCCAGCTCGTGCTCGCCGACGCCTCCACCGAGCAGCTCGAGGAGGTCCTCGGCTTCTGCATCGAGGTGGGCCTGCCCGTCACCCTGGGCGAGCTCGGCGTCGAGGAGGTCACGCGCGAGAAGGCCATGATCGTGGCCGAGGCCGCGTGCGCCCCGGACGACACCATGGGCAACATGCCGTTCGACGTCACGCCCGACATGGTCGCCGATGCCATTCTCGGCGCCGATGCCCTGGGCCACTACTATCTGGACTAGGCCATAAGACATTTGCCGTTTTAGGGCGCGCTGGCCGCTTGGCTGGCGCGCCCCTTCTCGTTGGGAGGGCGTCATGCAGATCGGGTCCATCATGTGCTGCTGCGGAGGCGGAGTTTGCTTTCACAACGCAGCACACGCACAAGAAGAGCCCCTCCCGTCCGTGGACGAGAGGGGCTCGATGCGTTCTCTCTGCGAGAAGACGTGCGGCGATCGCTAGGCGCTCGGGCAGATCTTCTTGAACAGGGCCACGACGTCGTCGTGGTTGGCCTCACGCGGGTTGCCCGGGAAGCAGGCGTCGGCCATGGCGTCGGTGGCGAGCTGGTCAATCTCGTCGGCCTTCATGGCCTCGCAGACGTGCGGGATGTTGACGTCGGCGGAGAGCTGCTTCACGGCGGCGATGGCGGCGTCGGCGGCCTCGTCGTCGCTCATGCCGGTGGTGTCAACGCCCATGGCCACGGCGACCTCGGCGAGGCGCTTGGTCACGACGGGCTTGTTGAACTCCATGGCGATCGGGAGCAGCATGGCGCAGGCAACGCCGTGCGGGGTGTCATAGTGCGCGGAGAGCGTGTGCGCCATGGCGTGGTCGATGCCCAGGCCCACGTTGGAGAAGCCCATGCCGGCGATGTACTGGCCCAGGGCCATGCCCTCACGGCCGCTGCCGGGCTGGCCGCTCTTGGCCTCGGCCACGGAGTCGCGCAGGTTCTTGGAGATGAGCTGGATGGCCTTGAAGTGGAACATGTCGGAGAGCTCCCAGGCACCCTTGGTGGTGTAGCCCTCGATGGCGTGCGTCAGCGCGTCCATGCCGGTGGCGGCGGTGAGGCCGGCGGGCATGGAGGCCATCATGTCGGGGTCGACGACGGCGACGTCGGGGATGTCGTTGGTGTCGACGCAGACGAACTTGCGGACCTTCTCGGGGTCGGTGATCACGTAGTTGATCGTGACCTCAGCGGCGGTGCCGGCCGTGGTGGGAACGGCGATGGTGAACGTGGCGTGCTTCTTGGTGTCGGCAACGCCCTCGAGGGAGCGGACGTCGGCGAACTCGGGGTTCTCGACGATGATGCCGATGCCCTTGCAGGTGTCCATGGAGGAGCCGCCGCCGATGGCGACCATCATGTCAGCGCCGGACGCCTTGTAGGCTTCGACGCCGTCCTTGACGTTCTGGATGGTGGGGTTGGGCTTGATCTCGGAGTAGAGCGTCCAGGGGATGCCGGCGGCATCGAGCTGGTCGGTGACCTTGGCGGTGACGCCAAACTTCACGAGGTCGGGGTCGGAGCAGACGAAGGCCTTCTTGTAGCCGCGACGCTGGATTTCGCCGGGGATCTCCTTGATGGCGCCGGCGCCGTGGTAGGAAATGTTGTTCAGGACAAAGCGGTTCACTGCCATGCTTACCCTCCTAGGGTTTGTGGTGGCTCGCGGCAAGCCCCTGCCACAGGCCAGCTTGCTCGGCCGTATGCCGTGCTAACTAGCACAAGCATACCCAGCGATGCCATGGGGAATCTGACAAATCGGGTGAGCGGTTCAAAAATGGAACGCCGTTCGTAATCGCGAACTAAATGACCAGGCAAGAATGGACAGCCGGGCCGCGCGGGGCAGCCCGGCTTCGTGCCCTGCCGCGCTAGAACGGCGCCTTCGTGACGCGATGCAGGCGGATCTCGTCGCAGACGGCGTCGGTGCGGTGGCACAGCAGGTACTCCACGGCGTCTGCCATGTCGTCCGGCGCGATCATGGGCATGCCCGTGAGGTCGGGCCTGGCGATGGCCACCATGTCGGTGAGCACCCCTCCCGGCGAGATGACGTGGACGCGGATGCCCTCGTCGTACACCTCGGCGGCAAACGACTTCGACATGCCGTAGAGCGCGTGCTTGCTCGCCACGTAGGCGCTCTGGTTGGGGTATCCCGCGTGCGCCACGACCGAGCACACGTTCACGATCTCTGCCGCCTTCGAGGCGCGTAGAAGCGGCAGCGTCTCGCGCATGAGGATGAACGGCACGCGCACGTTCGTGGCCATGACGGCGTCGAACTGCTCGGTGGGGACGCCCTTGAGAGGGCCCGCCTGCACGATGCCGGCGTTGTTCACGAGGATGTCGAGCCCGCCCTCCTCGGCCACCGTGGCAACGAGCCCGAGAATGGACGCCTCGCTCGTGAGGTCGCACGTGTGGGTGACGGCTGTGGTGTCATGCCCCGCCTCGCGCGCGGCGTCGTTGCACAGCGTGGCCGTCTCGTCGAGTGTCTGCTGCGTGCGGCCCACGAGCGTGACCGTGCAGCCAAGGCTCGCGAGCCTTGTGGCCACCGCTCGCCCGATGCCGCTTCCCGCGCCCGTGACGAGCGCCCTCTCTCCTGCGATGCTGGTCTTCATGGGTTCCCCTTCCTGTATGTGCCGTGTGGCAAAGATACGTCTGCCGCGCCCGAGCCGGCTGCTCGTTTCGACGGCTGGCGCCTCCGTCCCTTGTAATGTGACCAATGAGTGAACCTTGGTGAACTCACTGAGTGAGTCGCGGTAAACTCATGAACCGGCTATCCCCGCAGGGGCGGGGACGCGGCGCTCGCGCCGCGCAAGGCGAGAGGAAAGGATCACACCATGAAGAAGTCCACCCAGAACGGCCTGCTCGTTGCCGGCGGCTTTTTGCTCGGCACCGTGGGCGTCAAGGCCCTGTCCTCCGAGACGGCCAAGAAGGGCTACGTCCAGGCGGTCGCCTGCGGTATGCGCGCCAAGAACTCCTACGACGCCATCGTCGAGCAGGCCAAGGCGCAGGTCGACGACATCGTCTCCGAGGCCAGCTACCTCACCAAGAAGGACGACGAGGGCGAGAAGGCCGAGTAGCGCTTCCCATGCAGTACACAATCGTTAGCGAAATACCGGGTCGCGTGCGCGTGCGGCTCGCCGGCAACGTGCCCGAGGCAGACGTCGAGCCGCTCCAGGCGGCCCTCGAGAAGTCGCCTGCCATCGCGAGCGCCCGCGTCTACCCGCGCATCGGTTCGGTGGCGCTTGCCTATGACGCCGCCGACGCCTCCGCGTGCGACGCCGCGCTGGCCTGGCTCGGCATGCTCGACGCCGCCGCCATCGACGAGGCCCGCGCGGGATGTGCGGGCGCGCTCGCGCCGCGCGCTGACAACCTGCTCATGGACATCGCCGAGCTCGTGGGCTTCCACTACATGCGCCGCTGGTTTTTGCCGGCGCCCATCCGCGCCGCCTGGACGCTGTGGGCCTACCGCAAGTTCCTGCTCGCGGGGCTGCGCTCGCTTGCCAACGGGCGCCTGGACGTCCCCGTGCTCGACGCCGCCGCCGTGGGCATCTCGTTCGTGAAGGGCGACTTCCTCACGGCCGGAAGCACGATGTTTCTGCTCAATATCGGCGAGGCGCTCGAGAGCTACACGAAGGCGCGCTCGCAGCACGAGCTCATCTACTCGCTGCTCGCGATGCCCGAGACGGCCCGTCGCATCGAGGACGGCGCCGAGGTGTGCGTGAGCGCCACCGAGCTTGCCGAGGGTGATCTCGTCGTGGTGCGCACCGGCATGCCCGTGTGCGTCGATGGCGTCGTGGAGCGCGGATGCGCCATGGTGAACCAGTCCGCGCTCACCGGTGAGCCGCTCGCCGTCGAGCGCGGCGTGGGCGACTCGGTCTATGCCGGCACCGCCTGCGAGGACGGCGAGATGTTCGTGCGCGTCACGCACGGCGCCGGTGGCACGAAGCTCCGCTCGATTGTCTCGATGGTGGAGCAGTCCGAGGGTCTCAAGGGCCAGGCACAGGACCGCAGGGAGCGCTTGGCAGATGCCATCGTTCCCTGGAACTTCCTGCTTGCGGGCATCGTGGCGCTCACCACGCGCAGCCTCGTGAAGACGAGCGCGGCCCTCATGGTGGACTACTCGTGCGCCCTCAAGCTCACGAGCTCCATCTCGGTGCTCTCGGCCATGAGCCAAAGCGCCCGCGCCGGCTTCACCGTCAAGGGCTCGAGGCACTTCGAGGAGCTCGCCGCTGCCGACACCATCGTGCTCGACAAGACCGGCACGCTCACCGAGGCCATCCCGAACCTGGCCGGCGTCCTGGCCTTTGGCGACTGGCACAAGGACGACGTCCTGCGCTTCTCGGCCTGCCTGGAGGAGCACTTCCCCCATCCCGTGGCGCGCGCCGTCGTTCGCGCGGCTCAGGAGCGCGGGCTTGAGCATCGCGAGCGCCATGCCGAGGTCGAGTACGTGGTGGCCCATGGCATCGCGAGCTCGCTCGAGGGCAAGCGCGTCGTCATTGGCTCGCGCCACTTCGTGGTCGAGGACGAGGGCGTGTGCGTCTCCGCCGAGCAAGACCGTCTCATCGAGGGGCAGACGGCCGGCCTGTCCTCGCTCTACCTTGCCGTTGACGGCGAGCTCGTGGGCGTGCTGGCCATCGCCGACCCCATCAAGCCCAGCGTTCCCGCGGCCATCGCGAGCCTGCGAGAGCTTGGCTTCTCCCACATCGTGATGCTCACGGGCGACAACGAGGTCGCTGCGGCTCGCATTGCCGCCCAAGCGGGCATCACGGAGTTCGAGGCGAACCTTTTGCCCGAGGACAAGCACGCCTACGTCGAGCGTCTGCGCGAGCAGGGGAGGCGCGTGGTCATGGTTGGCGACGGCGTGAACGACTCCCCGTCGCTCTCCACCGCCAACGTTGGCGTTGCCATGGGCAACGGCACGGCCATCGCCAAGGAGGTGGCCGACGTCACGCTCGTGCAGAGCGACATGGCCGCCCTCGTTGGTCTGCGCCGGCTGTCCTGCGAGCTCATGGACCGCATGAGCACCACGTTCACGCAGGTCATCGGGTTCAACTCGGCGCTTCTTGCGCTGGGGATCGCAGGGGTGATCACCCCACAGATGTCGAGCCTGCTGCACAACTCGAGCACGGTGCTGTTCTCCATGAGGGACTCGCGCTCGTTTGACATGTAGCGAGTGCCTTGCGGGGCCGTCCGGGTTTGAACTGCGCCCCAAAACTTGGACGCCTGAATAGCGACTAGGCCGTGAGGGCCTGTCTCCGGAACTCCTCCGGGGTCAGGCCCTTCAATCTTACCTGCCTCCGGCGCGTGTTCCAGTGGACGACGTACGCCTCGAGGTCGCGCTTGAAGTCCTCGAAGCTGTCCCACTCGCAGCCCCGGTAGAACTCGTCCTTGACGTGGCCGAAGAGCTGCTCGGTGGCGGCGTTGTCGATGCAGTTGCCCTTGCGGGACATGCTCTGGGCGATGCCAGCCTCCCTGAGCCTCGCCGCGTACCGCTCGTGCTGATACTGCCAGCCCATGTCCGAGTGCATGACCGGCGACGCCCCCTCCGGGAGCCTCGCCAGGAGCTCATCCAGCATCCTAAGCTGCTGGGTCATGTCGGGCGAGGCCGAGACGTCGCTCGCCACGATCTCCTTGGTGCAGAAGTCCAGCGTGGGCGCCCAATAGGCCTTGCCGCCGGCCACCTTGAACTCGGTGACGTCCGTGCCGAGCTTCTCCCACGGGGCGCCGGCGGCGAAGTCCCGGGCGAGCAGGTTCTCGAACGTGCTGCCCACGACTCCCCTGTACGAGCTGTACCTGTGGTAGGCGGTCTCGCGGCGTATGCCGCAGCGGATCCCCATCTCGCGCATCATCTTGAGCACCGTCTTGTCGGCGATCACGGCGCCCTCCTCCGCCCTGAGGCACATCGCGACCTGGCGGTGGCCGCAGCCGTTGGCGGTGCGGGAGAAGATCTCGGCCGCCGCCTCCCAGAGCTCCGGTCTCGTCGGCCGCGGCGGGTGCGCCAGGGCGTAGTAGTAGGTCGACCTTGCGAGCCCCGAGCACGCGAGCAGGTGCCGCAGCGAGTGCCCCTCGGCGCGCAGGGCCGCGACCGCCTCGGCCTTCGCCCCGGTCAGAGCCCGTCCCGCTCGGCCAGGGCGCGCAATTTTTTTAGGTAGGCGACCTCGGCCTCGAGCCTGCGGCAGCGTTCCTCGAGCTCCTCCTCGCGGCTCCTCGGCCCGGGCCCCGCGGCCTTCGGCCTGCCCCTGGGCTTCGGGCGCAGCGCCTCCGCGCCGCCCTCCCGGTAGAGCCTGCACCAGCGGTCGAGGGGAGACTTCGACATGATGCCGAACCTGGCCATCGCCGCCGGCCTTGGCATCCCGCGGTCGACGACGGCCGAGGCGGCGGCGACCCTCTGCTCGTACGTGTACCTGGCCTGCTTCCCGTCCATGCGCAGCAGCACCTCGCTCCCGAACGCGCGGTATATCTCCTGCCATTTTCTCACGGCGGCAATCGGGGCCGGGAGGCTGGCGGCGACCGACCTGCAGCCCAGTCCAGAGGAGAAGAGCTCCGCGGCCCTCCTCCTCACCCCGACGTCGTATCTAAACCTGAGGTCCGCCCGCATGAGAAAGCCTCCCATTTCTCGTGTCCAAGAAATGGGAGGCAGTTCAGTTCGGGCGGCCCCGTTTTTCGTCGTACGGGACTTTGGGCCAACGTTTTTGGCAGAAAAGGCCTTCGAGAGTGC
Source organism: Parolsenella massiliensis (assembly GCF_900143685.1). Classification (NCBI taxonomy): domain Bacteria; kingdom Bacillati; phylum Actinomycetota; class Coriobacteriia; order Coriobacteriales; family Atopobiaceae; genus Parolsenella; species Parolsenella massiliensis. The sequence goes on from NZ_LT671675.1 coordinate 354,306, forward strand.
GCTGGGAGGAAGGCCAGGAACGCAAACGAGGGCAAAACGGCGCCAAATGCTATCCGTTAAATTCGTTCCCGGAGTCCAAGTTGCCTTCCAGGGCGAAGTTGAGTGATCAAGAGGTGTCACCAGCGCACACTCGAAGGGTATTTCTGCCATCCGCCCGCATCCACACCATCCCGGCCTGGCCAAGCCCTGTTCTCTCTTACAAATCGCGTGAAAAGTTCGAGTTTTTAACGTGCGGTTGCCCGCGATTTGAGTAAGATACAGCTAGCGTTAGTTAAGTCCGTAACCAACAAGGAGAAAGGTGCTCAAACATGGTTAATGCCCTGGTTGTCTGCCGAGCCGGCGTCGGTTCCAGCATGCTGCTCCAGACGAAGATCCAGCAGATCTGCGCCAAGCGCGGCTACCGCATCGACGTCACGCACGGCAAGCTCGAGGACCTCATCGGCTATGACGGAGACGTCATCATCACCATGAGCGACCTCGCCCCCGAGATCGAGGGCAAGTTCCCCAGCGTCATCAGCATCTTCGACATCACCAACGAGGAGGAGATCGGCCAGAAGATGGGCGAGTTCATCACGTCCCACGACCACATCTCCTCTGCCGCCGATGACAAGAAGGCCGTCGACGTCTTCCTCGGCATCATGAAGGAGCAGGTCGCCGCCTTCATGGACGCCATCGACTACGACTCCATCACCGCCGCCAAGCGCCTGATCCAGGAGTCCGAGGCCAACGGCGGCCGCCTGCACGTGACGGGCATCGGCAAGCCGGGTCACGTCTCCGGCTACGCCGCGTCGCTGTTCTCCTCCACCGGCACCCCCACCTACGAGCTCCACGGCACCGAGTGCGTCCACGGCTCCGCTGGCCAGGTCAAGCCCGGCGACGTCGTCATCGCCATCTCCAACTCGGGCAACACCTCCGAGCTCAAGGCCACCGTCTCCTGCCTCAAGGGCAACGGCGTCAAGATCATCTCCCTCACGGGCAACCCCGACAGCTGGCTGGCCAAGGAGGGTGACGTCACCCTCATCGCCGGCGTCAAGGAGGAGGGCGACCCCATGAACAAGCCGCCTCGCGCCTCCATCATCGTCGAGATCCTCATGCTCCAGAGCCTCTCGATCCTGCTGCAGGAGGACTTCGGTCTGAACCCGCAGCAGTACGTCAAGTGGCACCCGGGCGGATCGCTCGGCGCGTCCATCCGCGAGGGCAAGTAGCCAACTCGCGCGGCGCTGCCCAAAGGTGACGCTCAAGCGGTCCGTGGCCCCAGGCTGCGGGCCGCTTTCTCATGTCGCGCGCCCAGGGCGTCCCGTCCCCGTCTACCGAGACAAGACGCGCTCACGCGTCGCCACGTCGCCGTCGTGGCTACACTAAAAGTTACGAACGAACCCGCGCCCGTGGGCGCGCAGAGAAGGGGAGACAGCATGGATGACAAGATTCTCGCTGCGGCGAAGCTCTGGAAGGAGAACGTCACCGAGGCCGACCTCGCCTCCGAGCTCGACGAGCTCATGGCAGACCCCGACCCCGAGAAGCTCTCCGACGCGTTCTACCGCAGCCTCTCGTTTGGCACGGCGGGCCTGCGCGGCACGCTCGGCGTGGGAACCAACCGCATGAACGTCTACACGGTTTCGCAGGCCACGCAAGGACTTGCCACCTACCTCAACGCCCACTTCGAGAACCCCACGGTGGCCATCGCCCGCGACTCGCGCAACAAGGGCGAGGACTTCGTGAAGGCCGCGGCCGGCGTGCTTGCCGCCAACGGCATCAAGTCCTACGTCTACCCGCGCATCGAGCCGGTTCCCACGCTCTCGTTCGCCACGCGTGACCTGCACTGCTCTGCTGGCATCGCCGTGACGGCCAGCCACAACCCCGCGCCCTACAATGGCTACAAGGTCTATGGCGACGATGGCTGCCAGATCGCCAACGAGGCCGCAGACGAGATCCAGAACACCATCTACGAGACGGACATCTTCACCGGCGTCAAGCACATGGACTTCGACGAGGCTCTGGAGGCCGGCCTCGTGGTCTGGACGCCCGACGAGGTGCTCGACCGCTTCATTGACGCCGTGGCCTCCCAGTCCATCGGCGCCAAGCCCAACCCCGACTTCTCCGTGGTCTACACGCCGCTCAACGGCACGGGCATCGAGTGCATGAACAAGATCTTGGCCCGCGTGGGCATCAGCAACGTCACGGTGGTGCCCGAGCAGGCCGAGCCGGACGGCAACTTCCCCACCTGCCCCTATCCCAACCCGGAGTTCCGCGAGGCGCTCGAGAAGGGCCTCGAGCTGTGCGACAAGGTCCACCCCGACCTCATGCTCGCGACTGACCCCGACGCAGACCGCATGGGCGTGGCCGTGCCGCATGACGGCGACTACAAGCTCATGACGGGCAACGAGATGGGCATCCTGCTCATCGACTGGCTCTCCCGCATGAAGGCCGAGGCCGGCGAGGACGTCTCGCGCAAGGTCGTCGTGACCACGATCGTCTCCTCTGCCATGCCCGACGCCCTGGCCAGGCACTACGGCTTCGAGACGCGCCGCGTGCTCACGGGCTTCAAGAACATCGGTGGCCAGATGGACCAGCTCGTCGAGGCCGGCGAGCCCGACCGCTTCCTGCTTGGCTTCGAGGAGAGCTACGGCTACCTCGTTGGCCTGCACGCGCGTGACAAGGACGCCATCGTGGCCAGCATGCTCACCTGCGAGATGGCCGCCTGGTACGCCGAGCGCGGCATGGACCTCTACGAGGCCATGGACGCCCTGTACAAGGAGTACGGCTACTACCTCAACGGCGTGGTGAACGTGAGCTTCCCGGGTGCCGCCGGTGCCGACAAGATGAGCGCCATCATGAGCGGCCTGCGCCAGAACCCGCCCACCCAGATCGCCGGCATGCCGGTCAAGGGCTTCGTGGACTACAAGACCGACGTCCAGATGACGGTCACCGGTGGCGACGGCTCGTGCCCCGCGCAGCTGCTCCCCAAGAGCAACGTCCTGGAGTTCCAGCTCGACGAGGGCGTCAAGGTCATCGTGCGCCCGTCTGGCACCGAGCCCAAGATCAAGGCCTACCTCTTCAGCAAGGGCGAGACCCGCGAGGAGTCCCAGGCGCTCAACGACAAGCTCGCCGAGGTCGCCAAGACCGAGCTGCTTGCGTAGCCGATGATCGCGCATCCATGAAATGAGGGGCGCCGGAGGTGATGTCATCTCCGGCGCCCCTTTTGGTTGGCGCGTGTATGTGTGTGGGCCGCTGCGCGTGAGGGCTGATGCGTGCGCGCGAGCCGGCGTGCGACCCGGCGCCCGCACGCGAGCCAACGCGCCGCCGTCCGGCTCTGGGCTCGCCCTACTCCCAGCCGGCCACGCTCTGTGCCGTTGGCGTGGTCCGCAGGGTCATCGGGGCGGAGCCCGCGGCGCACGTGACGTCGTAGCTCACCGTCATGGTCTCGCCACCGTCGATGCGCGGGTTGGCAAACGTCACGTTGAAGCCGTTGTAGGGCAGCTCGGTGAAGTCCTGCAGCGCCATGTCGCCACCCTCCTGCGACACGTTCGAGATGCTGCCGCCCGCGGGCGCCACCAGGTACAGCCACATGACCATGTCCGTGTTGTCGCGGCGGTCGGTGTTGTAGCCGGTGATGTAGCTCGCCGAGCTTGCGGCCTCGTCGGCCGTGAGGTGGTTGGAGAGCGTGGTGGTCACGTGGTAGGTCACGGTGCCGTCCGCGTTGGTGACGCCTGATCCCACCTGCGTGTCGGTCGAGAAGAACCAGCTCTTCTTGGAGTACGTGTCGTCAGAGATGAAGACGCCAAGCTGCGGGTTTGCCGCGTCGTTCACGAGCGTGCCGGCAGCACCGGCCTTCTCCACGAGTGCCTGCTCGTCGGCGTTGGCCATCCAGGCAAAGAGGTGCTGCTCGCCCACGGCGTCTCCGAGCGTCTGCATGAGGTCCGTGACGCTCACGCTGCCAAGGCTTCCCATGACGTGCTCAAAGGCCTGGCTCGCCACGTCAGAGAAGAACTGGTCCGTCTGCTCAACGGGCATCTCGTTGTACGCGTCGTTGAGCAGGGCCTTGGCTGCGTTGGTGCCGTCAACGGTGTGGCCGTTGACCTCGATGCCGCCCGTGAGTGCCAGCAGCTTCTGCAGCAGCACCGGGTCGATGGCGATGACGCCGTCAACGGAGCTTCCCTTCTTGTCCTGCCACCACTCGCTCCAAATCTGGGAGTCTCGGGCAAAGTCGGGGATGAGGTTGGTGTCGCAGATGTGCTTGCCGAGGCGATCGTTCTTACCCCAGATGGCCATCTCCTCATCCGTGATGCCGTAGTGCCCGCCGTCCTCGTTGTCGAGCGACGTGGCAGGAACGAACTCGTTGAGCGAGATGCGCCCGTTGTCGATGGTGAGCACTCCCATGGAGCCAGGAAGGCCGCCCGTACTGCGTAGCTCCGCCAGATTCTGCGCCACGAGCAGGTAGTTGCGCGTTCCGCTCGCGCCCAGCATCTGAGGAAGTACGGGGGCAATCTCGTTGAAGCCCTTGAGCGTCTCGGCCGCGCTTGCGATGGGGCCGCGCACCTTGTCCACGGCGTCGCGCACCTTGCCGATGTGTGCCTGCGGTAGCGCGTCGATGGCGCTGCTGGCCTGCTCCACCACGGGCTGGGCCTGGGAGAGCGCTGCCGAGACGCTCTCGAGCGTTTGCACGTCAACGGTGCCGTCCTGCAGAAGCGTCGAGAGGCTTACGCCCTGGAGGCTCTGGGCCACAGGCATAAGCGCGTTCTGCATGAGGTTGTCTGCCTGCTCAACCACGCCGCGGGCCGCGCGGATGTCGTCGCCCAGCACGGGGAGGGCCGATGCCACGTTCCAAAGCGGTCCGTCAACCTTGGAGCGCATGCCCGAGACCTCCGAGGCCATCTGCGAGGCCGTCTGGACAAGCGAGTCCCCGTCACCGCTCTTGAGGGCGTCGCCCACGGTGGAGGCCTGGGTCATCACGGTCTTTGACTGGCCCAGGACGTCCATGGCGTCGCGATAGAGGAGCGCTCCGCAAATGCCGGCGACAACGAGGAGCGCCACCACGACGCCTCCCACCACAGCAGCGATGCGCCGGCCACGGTGGTGGTGATGATGGTGGTGGCGATGGTGCCTGTGGCCGCCATCATCCGAGCCTCCGCCCAGATTGCTCATCCAGGCGTCACCAAAATTGCCATCCCCCTGTGCAGGATTCGAACCACCCTGCGTGGCCTGGGCAAACTGCCCAGGGGCATACGGGTTAGTCTCCTGCGGGGCCGAGAATCGCTGCTCGGTGTTAGCTGGCTGGGTCTGGGGTGTCTCGTCTGCGGCCCACGGGTCCTCGCCGGGCGTCTGCTTGAAGTGCCTGCCGCGGGTGTGCGGGGTGTCTGTCATATGACCTCCATGGGTGTCATGGATAGGGTGCGTGCTCGATTGCATGGCTTTGGAAAGCAGTATCCCACCTTAATAGGACAGAACTTGTGAAGGTAGTGGGTTTAAAAATAATAGATAGCAAACAAAAATTTAAATACACGCAGTTAGCACGTACTACGTTCAAAAACTCTCTCAGAGTTCATTAATTCTGCGTGGGGGGGGGTATCAATAGCGTGCTATGCTAGCTGAACATATCCTAAAGGCTGGCAATCGTCGTCAAGCGCGCGTTGCAGGTGCTGTTTGGGGCAAGAAGACGCAATCAGATGCCATGGACGGGCGGCCGTGAGGGCGCTCGGATGGCGAAGCCATACGGGGAGGTCGCCATGGGAGTCTACGTCTTGCAGGTGCCGGGCGGCCAGGAGAGGCGCGCGGAGGAGCTGGCGCAAAGGCTGCCCAAGGACGTGATCTCCAGTTGCTTCATTCCCGTTCGCGAGGTCAAAAAGCGAAGGGGAGGGGAGTGGAAAATGGAACGGGAGCTGCTGTTCCCGGGATACCTGTTCGTGGAGACCAACGAGCCGGAGCTGGCATCTGAGAGGTTGCGCGAGCTGCCGTTGTTCATGCGCGTGCTCGCGGACGTTGGCGGCGAGTTCTTACCCCTCGGCGATGACGAGACGTCTTGGATTCGCTCGCTCACCACGGAGCGTTCGCACGTGGTGGAGATGAGCGAGGGCGTCATCGAGGGAGGCAGGGTGATCGTGACGCAGGGCCCGCTCAAGGGGCGGGAGGCGTGGATTACAAAGGTCGATCGGCACAAGCGGCTGGCCTGGCTGGATATGCGGATGTTCGGCAGAACCAAGTCGATAAAGGTTGGCCTTGAGATTGTCTCGAAGCGAAGTTGACAGAGTCATTTCGACGCCGTACTCCGAGCCAGTGGAGCACGGCGTTTCTGGTGGGGCGAGTACGGACGCAAACGAGGTCTATGACCGTGCTGAGCGTCATGAAGCTGCCATTGTCGATGCAAAACCTGTTTTTAAGGCGGTGTGCGCATAGTGGCCAGTGTTTTCACGGCCGTTTGCGAGCCCGCGAAAGTGAGGTCCGACGTTCGGGATTCGCCGTCAACTGATGCCAGCCGAGCGACGGGGAATAACAGTGCTTTGGAGCGCAAAACCGTGCGAAGCGGCGTCGCGTATGACATCAATGACGGCGGGGGTTCGGTCGAAAGCTCCGAGCGCGCCAGGCGCCTCAAGGAGGAGCTTGGGAGTGTGCCGGTTACCGGCATCGAAGACAGGGTGGCGTACCGCTTTGTTAAGCGTGCGTTCGACATCGTTTTTAGCGCGGCGGTTCTCGTCGTGTTCTGCTGGCTGTACGCCATCATCGCGATCCTCATCAAGCTCGACGATCCGAAGGGCCCCGTGTTCTTCAGCCAGGAGCGAGTGGGCAAGGACGGCAGAACCTTCCGGATGCTGAAGTTCCGCAGCATGTGCGTGGACGCCGAGGACAGGCTTGCCGAGCTCAAAGAGCTCAACGAGAAGACTGGCCCGGTGTTCAAGATCGCCGAGGACCCACGCATCACCCGCGTTGGCAAGCGGCTGCGCAAATTGTCGCTCGACGAGCTGCCACAGTTCATCAATGTCCTGCGCGCGGATATGAGCATCGTGGGGCCGCGTCCCGCGTTGCCGGTTGAGGTCGCGACCTACGACGACTACCAGCGCCAAAGGCTGCTGGTGAAGCCCGGCATGACCTGCTACTGGCAAACCCGCCGCAACCGCGACTCCATAACCTTCGACGAGTGGGTCGATTTGGATTTGCTTTATATCAAGAAATGTTCCGCCTGGAGCGACTTTAAGTTGATTGTTCAAACCGTTGGCGTCGTACTGACGGCGCAAGGGAGCTAAGCCGTGCCCGAGACTTTGACGAAAGACCCGCGAATGGCGCGTGTGGACGTCATAGGCGTGCCGATTACCGCTACTAATATGACTGATTTCATGAGCCTGCTTTCGGATCGCCTTGATGATATGCGTGGCGGTTATGTTTGCGTGTCGAATGCTCATGCCTGCGTGATGGCTCATGATGATCAGGATTACTGGGCTTGCCAGGCTGAATCGACGGCGTCCATACCCGACGGCAAGCCGCTTTCCGTGATCGGGCGGAAGAAGGTGCCGACCATGGGACGCGTGACCGGCCCCGACTTGATGCGCGAGGTGTTTGCGGCCTCCGTCGAGCATGGCTGGAGTCACTATTTCTACGGCGATAAGCCCGAGACTCTTGATGCGCTGCGTTGTGCGCTTGAGCACGAATATCCGGGTATGGAAATTCGTGGTATGGAACCGTCAGTCTTTCGGCCTCTGTCCGAGGACGAGAAGATCGAGCTGTGCGGCCGCATCGATGCTGCAAGCGCCGATTTTTGCTGGGTGGCGCTTGGCGCGCCTAGGCAAGAGATTCTAATGCATGACCTAAACGGTCGCACTAACAGCCTGATGGTAGGCGTGGGCGGTGCTTTCAACGTATTGGCGGGGCGAGTCCCCGAGGCGCCTCGCTGGATGCAGGATGTCGGTCTGGAATGGCTTTACCGTCTCATGCAAGAGCCAGGTCGCCTATTCAAACGATATGCGATCACCAATACGAAATTCATTTGGTATCAGCTAACCAATGCTAAGCGCAAGGAGATATAAAAGAATGAAGCCAACGACGGCCTTCAAGGACAAAACCTTAATGATCACTGGCGGCACGGGCAGCTTCGGCAACACCGTGCTCAAGCACTTCATGAACACCGACCTGGCCGAGATCCGCATCTTCTCCCGCGACGAGAAGAAGCAGGACGACATGCGCCACCGCCTGCAGGAGAAGTCGCCCGAGCTCGCCTCCAAGGTGCGCTTCTTCATCGGCGATGTCCGCAACGCCCAGAGCGTGTGCGACGCCATGCACGGCGTGGACTACATCTTCCACGCCGCCGCCTTGAAGCAGGTGCCCTCCTGCGAGTTCTTCCCCATGGAGGCCGTCCGCACCAACGTCATCGGAACGGACAACGTCCTGCACGCCGCGATCGACGAGGGCGTCGACCGCGTCGTTTGCCTGTCCACCGACAAGGCCGCCTACCCCATCAACGCCATGGGCAAGTCCAAGGCCATGATGGAGTCCATCATCTACGCCAACGCCCGCAACGGCGCCGGCCGCACCACCATCTGCTGCACCCGCTACGGCAACGTCATGTGCTCGCGCGGCAGCGTCATCCCGCTGTTCATCGACCGCATCCGCAAGGGCGAGCCGCTCACGGTCACCGACCCCAACATGACCCGCTTCCTCATGAACCTCGACGAGGCCGTCAACCTGGTGCAGTTCGCCTTCGAGCACGCCAACCCCGGCGACCTCTTCATCCAGAAGGCCCCGGCATCCACGATTGGCGACCTCGCCGAGGCCGTGCAGGAGGTCTTCGGCCGTGTGGGCACCCAAGTGATCGGCACCCGTCACGGCGAGAAGCTGTTCGAGACGCTGATGACCCGCGAGGAGCGCCTGCGCTCCGAGGACATGGGGAACTACTTCCGCGTGGCCTGCGACTCGCGCGACCTCAACTACGACAAGTTCGTGGTGAAGGGCAACGTGAAGACTCAGGCGGACGAGTCCTACACCTCCCACAACACCGAGAGGCTCGACGTAGAGGGCACCATCGCCAAGATCAAGACCGCCGAGTACGTGCAGCTGGCCCTGGAGGGCCGCGAGCACGAGGCGGTGCAGTAGGGTGCGTGTCCTCGTCACCGGCTCCAGGGGCTTCGTCGGGAGGAACCTCTGCTGCGCCTTGAAGAACATCCGCGACGGCAAGGACCGTCGCGCGAAATACCGGCCCCTCCTTCCCCTCGAGGTCATGGAGTACGATGTCGACTCGGCACGCGAGGAGCTGGAGGAGTACTGCTCCCGCGCCGACTTTGTCTTCAACCTTGCCGGCGTCAACCGCCCCAAGGACCAGTCCGAGTTCATGGAGGGCAACTTCGGGTTCGCCTCGACGCTGCTCGAGACGCTCGAGCGCCACGGCAACACGTGCCCCGTCATGCTCTCCAGCTCCGCGCAGGCGAGCCTGTCGGGCCGCTTCGAGGGCTCGGTCTACGGCGAGTCGAAGCTGGCGGGGGAGGGCCTGTTCCGGGAGTACTCGGCGCGCACGGGCGCCCCGGTGCTCATCTACCGCTTCCCCAACCTCTACGGTAAGTGGTGCCGCCCGCGCTACAACTCCGCCGTCGCGACTTTCTGCGACGCCATCGCGAACGGCCGTCCCTACACCGTCAACGACCCGAGCGTGGAGCTGGAGCTCCTCTACATTGACGACCTCGTCGTCGAGATGCTGGGCGCGCTGCTCGGCGAGGAGCACCGCTGCGGCTACGACGGGCTGGAGCGCGTGGAGGGCGAGGAGTTCTGCTACGTCCCCGGAACCGACGTGAAGACGCTGGGCGAGATCGTCTACCTGCTCGACGGCTTCCGAGACAGCCGCGAGACACTCTCGGTGCCCGACCTCGCGGAGGGCTCCTTCTCCAAGAAGCTCTGGAGCACGTTCCTGTCCTACTACGAGCCGGGGCATTTCGCCTATAGCCTGAAGCCCAATGTCGATGATCGCGGCTCGTTCACCGAGTTCCTGCGTACGCCGGATCGCGGGCAGGTCTCGATTAACGTGAGCAAGCCTGGGATCACCAAGGGCAACCACTGGCACATGAGCAAGTGGGAGAGGTTCCTGGTGGTCTCCGGCACCGCCTCCATCAAGCTCAGGAAGGTGGGGGAGGACGCCGAGGGCAACCCGTTCCCCGTCGACGAGTACATCGTCTCGGGATTCGACATGCGCGCCGTGGAGATGATCCCCGGGTACACGCACTCAATCACCAACCTGTCCGACACCGAGGACCTCGTGACGGTCATGTGGGCCAACGAGCTCTTCGACCCCGAGAACCCCGACACCTACTACGAGGAGGTCTAGCCAACCCATGGCGAAGGACTACTCTGATATCAGATTCAAGGACGACGGCCGCCTTAAGCTGCTGATCATCGTGGGCACGCGTCCGGAGGTGATCCGCCTCTCCGAGGTCATAAAGAAGTGCCGCCGCCACTTCGACTGCCTGCTGGCGCACACCGGGCAGAACTACGACTACACGCTCAACGGCATCTTCTTCCGCGACCTGTCGCTGGGCGACCCGGACGTCTACCTGGACGCCGTGGGCACGGACCTCGGCGAGACAGTCGGTAACATCATCGCCACCTCCTACAAACTCATGGTTCAGGTGCAGCCCGATGCACTGCTGATCCTGGGCGACACCAACTCCTGCCTGTCCGCCATCGCGGCCAAGCGCCTGCACATCCCAATCTTCCACATGGAGGCGGGCAACCGCTGCAAGGACGAGTGCCTGCCCGAGGAGACCAACCGCCGCATCGTCGACGTGATCTCGGACGTGAACATGGCCTACTCCGAGCACGCCCGCCGCTACCTCAAGGACACCGGCTGCGCCCCGGAGCGCACCTACGTCACTGGCTCCCCCATGGCAGAGGTCCTGCGCGCGAACCTGGACAAGATCGGGGCATCCGACGTCCTTTCCGAGCTCGGCCTTGAGCCCAAGCGCTATATGCTCCTCTCGGCGCACCGCGAGGAGAACATCGACACCGAGGCGAACTTCGAGAGCCTGTTCACCGCGATCAATGCGCTTGCCGAGAAGTACGACATGCCGATCCTGTACTCCTGCCACCCGCGCTCCCGCAAGCGCCTGGAGGCCACCGGCTTTAAGCTGGACCCGCGCGTACGCATGCACGAGCCTATGGGCTTCCACGACTACAACTGCCTCCAGATGAACGCCTTCGCGGTGGTCTCCGACTCCGGCACCCTGCCCGAGGAGTCCAGCTTCTTCGCGAGCGTCGGCCACCCGTTCCCCGCCGTGTGCATCCGCACCTCGACCGAGCGCCCCGAGGCCCTGGACAAGGCGTGCTTCACTCTGGCCGGCATCAGCGAGAGAGGCCTGCTCCAGGCCGTCCACACCGCCGTCGAGCTCGACGCCGAGGGGTCGCTGCCCGAGGCGCCCGTGCCCGACTACGCCGACGAGACCGTGTCCACCAAGGTGGTCAAGATTATCCAGAGCTATACCGGTGTCGTGGACAAGATGGTGTGGAGGAAGATGTAGATATGGGTGTCGCCTACAGGATTCTCGATGGCGCTTCCCGTGCCTACAATAAGCTGCTCCTACTGCCCGCGCTTCGACGCTCTTTTGCAGCATGTGGAGACAATGTAACGCTCGGTCGCCACAGCGAGGTCGCCGGGGCGGGGAACATTTACATTGGCCACGACGTTTACCTGGGTCCTCGAACCACGTTGCTCACGACCAACGCGAAGATTCGCGTTGGTGACTACGTCATGAGCGGGCCCAATCTGACAGTAATCACCGGTGACCATCGCATAGATATCCTCGACCGGCCCATGATGACGCTCGCCGACGAGGACAAACTCCCCGAGAACGACCAGGATGTCATCATCGGAGACGATGTATGGATGGGTAGTGGCGTGACGGTCCTCAAGGGCGTTTGCGTCTCCGACCACTGCGTGATTGCCGCCGGATCCGTTGTGACCAAGAACGTGGAGCCCGAGTATTCCATCTGGGGGGGGGGGTTCCTGCTCGCTGCCTAGGCTCGCGGCTTAAAGGATGATGATGGTTTCAGCTCAAAAAATAGTACACGCGAAAGTTCTGATGGTCGGCCCCGATCTTTCCCTGCACGGCGGGATTGTATCCGTCGTGCAGGGTTATCTCGATGGAGGCCTTCCCGAGGCATGTGATGCCTTCGAGTACCTGGGGACGGGGGTTGGCTACTCTAAGCTAGGAAAATCCTTCGCCTTCGCCCGTGCTCTTGCTCGTTATGCGAAAGCCATGCCCTCCTACGACATCGTTCACCTGCACATTAGCGCCCGTGGGTCTTACAAACGTAAGTCAATTATGGCCTGCATGGCACATAAAGCAGGCAAGTGCGTGATCTTGCACGATCATGACGGGGAGTTCAAGAAGACCTTCGAAGAGAGCGATGACGCTTACCGCCGCAATGTGAGAGAGACCTTCGGCATCGCTGACCGCGTTGTAGTGCTCTCGGAAGAGTGGCGTGATTACTTCGCTGAAAACGTTTGCGACCCCGGGAAAATCGATGTCGTCCATAACGGCGTTAAGGTGCCGGCGAAGCCATGCTCACCTTGTTCGCGTCAAGACGTCCTGTTTTTAGGACGTCTTGACGCGCGCAAGAGCCCTGACGTGCTCTTGCGCGCGTCAAGGGAAGTCCTGGAGCGTTTTCCGGACACGAAAATCGTGTTCGGTGGTGACGGCGAGGTCGAAAAGAATAAGCAGCTCGCTGAGGAGCTCGGCATTGCCGACCGATGCGAGTTCCACGGCTGGGTCACTGGCGATGAGCGTGAGGCCCTTTTCGAGCGCGCCGCTGTGTACTGCCTGCCTTCCAAGAACGAGGGGCTTCCCATGAGCGTGCTTGAGGCCATGGCGTACGGCATACCGACTGTGGCAACCGCCGTGGGAGGGGTGCCGCAGGTCATCGAGGACGGTGTGAACGGGTTTCTCGTTGATGTGGACGACGAGGCGACGCTTTCCGAGAGATTGGCTTCGCTACTCGCGAAATCTGAGTTGCGAGAAGAGCTTGGACGCAACGGCAGGGATCAGATTGTTCGCAATTTCGGGCTCGATAGGACTGTCGCCCAGGTTGTCGATATCTACGGAGCGCTTATGCGCGGAAGGGGGGGGCATTCGGTGAGTAGCAGCAAGCCTTGGCTGTCGCTTGTCGTGCCCGCATACAACGCAGAGCGTTTTCTCGAGGAGTGCGTCTCGAGTTTCAGGCTCGCTGCGAACCCCGATGTCGAAGTCATTGTAGTCGATGACGGCTCGACCGATGGCACGCCTGGTGTATGCGATCGCCTTGCGTCTGAATCTGCGAACGTGAAGGTGATCCACCGTGATAACGGTGGATCACCTTCAGCGCGCAACGCCGGTTGCTTGCGTGCTGAAGGTGATTGGGTCTGGTTTGTCGACTCCGACGACGTTATTGCGCCTTATGCGCTTGACGTTTTGAGGGAGCGTGCCCTTGCGACGAAGTGCGACGCCGTCCAGATTCAGTTCCTGAGGTTTTCGGACGGCGAGAAGCCGGCTTGGCCGGCTTCAATGCCGCCCGAAAACCCCGTTGCCCTTTCCTCCGAGGAATATCTTCGCGAGATATACCGAGGCCGTGGGCAGCACTATATGTGGTCATTCCTACTGCGCGCGGACGCATTGCTCAGCAGGAATGACCACGCCACGCCCGAGTGCAGCAGGAATGAACACACCGGTTGGCCCTTCCGCGAGGATTTCTCCCTTTATGAGGATGTTGTCTCGATGGAGGAGATACTCAGACGCTTCGACGGCATCGAGGTCCTCATGGGGCAATACTACGGCTATAGGCAGTCTGCTGGCTCAATGACGCAGAAGCCAAGCAACAAGGCGGCGGACAGCGGCCTTCGTGCGGTTCTCGAACTCTCTGCACATGACGACGCCGGCGACCCTAGGGGAAAGCTATGCCTTGAGATCAGCCTCCTGTTCAATGCCTACAAACTCATCGAATGGAGCGGGCTCGAATCTGAGTCGCTGCGCAAACGGTACAAGGTCGAGATCTCCTCGCGCGTGAGGGAAGTCGGCGTTTCCCACCTGGGTCTCGACCGCTTTGGGAGGCTCGTCCTTATGCGGACGGGGCTCCTCGACTACTTTTTCAAGAGGAGGTATTGCCGATGAGCGGCTTTATCGCATCCGGGCATGACGATGCTTTTTCGAGGCGTCGCGTCGCGCGGGGCGGCCTTTCGTCCCTTCCCGTCCTGCCGATGATGGCGGCGCTGTTCTTCATCCTCACCTTTCTCATCAAGGCGCTCGTAGACGATGCCTTCACCAGGGGTGATATTTCCGCGGGCATTGCTTACACCAAGTATGTCACCGCGGCTATCGCTTGCTTGGCGGCGCTGGCATATGCCCTTAAGCACGGTGAGCGCGTGTTCATCAAGGAGTTCAACGCCCTTGCCTTCATCTTCATTATTTTCACGATGGTATCCGCTTTTCTGCAAGTGAAGACGGGGCACTTCTCCACCGGGGTGTTTGTTGAGCTCTTCAAGTTAGCCATCCCCATCTTCCTCGCATACGCCGTGCTCAACGCCTTGACACCCCATGCGCTCTACCGTTGCATGGTGGCCGTCCTTCTCGTTTCCATTCTCGGCTACTTATTGAGCCTGTCCCACGAGGGAGTGGGGGTTTCTGAAATCCTTAAAGCCAGCTTCGAGGATTCAGACAGCGCTTCAGAATCTTCAACCTTTTCAGGAATTTTCCTTGTACTCACCTTCTATTTCGCTTTCTTCAGGCATCAGAAGGTATGGCTGGCTCTCTCCGCCTTATTCTGCATTCTTACCTTTAAGAGGCTTGCTATCGTTGCAGTGATTTTCGCTCTCGCTGCCAGCTTTCTTGCACCGAGACTCATGTGGGTCAAGGTCTCCCATGGCGCCATTGTCGCCCTTAAAATTAGCACGCTCTTGTGTGCCGTCCTTTGGACCTGGTTACTGCTTCCCGATCAGCAGAACCTGTTTATCCAGTTGATCGGCGACACGCCGTCGCATTTCTCCATGGGCAGGAGCGATGTGCTTGGCTATCTGTTGAGTTCGGGCTTCGAAAGTTATGGGTACGGCTCAGCCAACGAAGTTGCCAAGGCTGTCTTCGCTGCACCTTTCGAAATGGATCTGACCAAGATTGCCCTCGAGCTCACCCCCCTTGTCATGGCTCTTTTCGTTTGGCTCTTTTGGGACGTCGCGGGTGACTCTCTATGGGGCGTCGTTATCATCGGTTATTTTATGATCAACATGATCACCTCCGATTCGTTAACGTCTAACTTCTGCCTCACGCTCGCTTACATGACCTGCGGCCTTGTTACTCAGACGTTTGAGCGTAGCGGGAAAAATGTGCTGGAGATTTCTGATAATGCCTTCTAATGGAACGATTGCGATGGCTACGCCTGCTTCTGGCGTGACGATCACCGTATGCGTGCCCGTATACAACGTCGAGCGGTATCTTTGCGAGTGCCTAGACTCCATCTTCTCCCAGGACTACGCCGACTTCGATGTCGTCATGGTCGATGACGGTTCTACCGACGGCAGCGGCTCTATTTGCGATGAATACGCAGCGCGCTTTCCGCAGCGGGCCTTCGTTATCCATAAGGACAACGAAGGCCTGCTGCTCGCGCGCCGCAACGGCTTCGCGCGAGCAGCAGGCAACTACGTTATGTGCGTGGATTCGGACGACGCACTTGTTCCTGGGGCCCTCGCTTCTGTTGCTGCCGCGGTGGCGGAGACGGGCGCTGATGTTGTGCGCTTCGGTTTTACGCGGGAGAAGAGCGAGGCTGCACCTGTTGGGTCATCTATCTCTTTCAGATTCTATTCCGCCGAGGAGAAGCATAAGATGCTACGCGCTCTGTGTCGCTCGACCTGTGGCTCGGAGAACCCGATGTGGTTCAAAGCTATCCGTCGGTCGTGTGTCGGAGCCGAAGTGGACTTCTCGGAATTCAAAGGTCTCACTTTTGCCGAGGACTTTCTGCAAACCCTTACCGTGTATGACCGCGCCCGGACATTCTGCTTCATCGACGCCTCCCTCTATTACTATCGCCCGGGCTCCGGAATCACTCGCGCATATGATCCGCACTTCTACCGCGATGTTTGCCGCTGCCTCGATGTGGCCGAAGACTTCGCGCGCCGCTGGGAGCGCGAGTACGGCTGCAATGAACTTATGGCCGGTATCGCCGCTTGCAGGCTTGACTCCGGCGCACAATATGCGGAATGGATGGCTTCGCAGGGGGATACGGTGGGTCTTGATGACCTGCTCGCCTCGCGTGACTTTGCGCGTTGTCTTATGACACCGGGCACGGGAGAGTTGCTTCGATTTGACCGACGTCTGGTTCTGTGGGCATTGAGGCGGCGGTCCTTCCTGATTATAGCCGGCATCGCTAAGGCCAGAGCGGCTAAAGCGAGAAGATAGCCTGTAACCGGACCCCATCTGAAGGCGCACTGCGCCATAAGCTTTTTGGATTGGATTTAGAATTGACAAGCATTTTTTCAACCGAGGAGCGGGGAGGCATCACCGGCAACCTGGCATACGCCGTCATCGCTCAGGGGATAGGTCTGTTCTCGAGCATTCTGACATCCCTGGTGCTTCCCAAATTCCTGAGCGTGGAGGACTATGCGTACTGGCAGCTTTTCTTGCTGTATTCCTCGTACTCAGGGTTCGCCCTGCTCGGGCTCAACGACGGCATTTACCTGCGCCTTGGCGGCAAGCGCTACTCGGAGGTTGATCACGGGGAGCTGAAGGCGCAGCAGTGCGTCGTCGCGGTGTCGCAGCTGCTCGTTGCCGCCTGCTGCCTGGCCGCAGTCCTCGCCGCCGGATTCGAGCCGTATCGGGCTCTCGTGCTCGCGCTGTGTGTGCTCTTCGGCCTGCTCACGAACCTGACTCAGTGCCTGCGCTACGTGTTCCAGTGCACGAACCTCACGCGCATCTCATCGCTCGCCGACCTCTTCTCCAAGGGGCTTTTCGTCATCTTCATGGCGACGGCGCTTCTCATGGACGTGGGCTCGTCGCTGCCGTTCATCGTGGGATACGTCGCCTGCCAGGCGGCGGCGTTCCTTTACGTGCTAGCATGCGCCAGGGACACCCTGCGCGCCAAGGCGGCGTTCAGGGGCGTGCTGCGCACCTGCGCCGCCGACGTGCGCGCGGGCCTGAAGATCATGGTGGCCTACTACGCCGACTCGCTGATCGTCGGCTTCACGCGCATGCTGACCGACTGGCGCCTGGGGCTTGCAGCCTTCGGCAAGCTATCGCTGTCCTTCTCGCTCACGAACTTCGTGCTCGCCTTCATCGGGCAGGTGTCCATGGTGGCGTTCCCCGTGCTCAAGCGCTTGGACGCCGAGGGGCAGAGGGAGAAGTACCTGACCATCAGGCTCCTGCTGCACACGGCGCTGCCTTGCGCGTACCTGCTTTACGTTCCCGTGAAGCTGCTCCTGGGGCTCTGGTTGCCGGCCTACGGCGAGAGCCTGGTGTACCTGGCGCTCACCATGCCCTTGTGCGTCTACAGCTGCAAGGCGAACCTGCTGTTCAACACCTACCTGAAGATGGGGCGGCGCGAGGGGACGCTGTGCGCGGTGAACGTCGCCGCCATGGCTCTGAACGCGGCGCTGGCCTTGGCGAGCATCGTGGGCCTGGCGAGCGTGGAGCTGGCGACGTGCGGGATCGTGGCCTCGGTGGCGCTTCGCGACCTGGCGTTCGAGCTGATCATGTCGCGCAGGTTCGGCAATCCCGTGGCGGGCTTCTGCGCCTCGGAGGCCCTGCTGACCGCCGGTTTCATGGCGGCGTCGTGGTTCATGGGCTCGTGGAGCTGGCCTGCGGTGGCGCTGATGCTTGTCGTGTACCTGCGGATAGACAAGGACGGCGTGAAGTTGGTTACGGCCGAGGCGAGAAGGAAGCTCGGGCGTGCGTGAGCTTGCGATGGCCAAAGAACGCGCGTTTGGGCTCGCCGGACCGGTGAAGGCGCCGGCTATGCTCGTCATCGTGCTCAACCACGTGTGCGCCCTTTACGCCGGCGCGTGGTTCGGCGAGCCGGCCACCTCGTGTCGGCGATAGCCGCCGCGCCATTTGCTGATTCGTTTTCCCGTGGGCTTAGGGATCAACGTCGCCCACAATCGGTGGAACGCGGCGGCGGGGTTTTCAGAGACTGATGACGAGCCATGCAGCCAGGCGGGGCGGGTGGCAGGACAGTTAGGCCGCCTTAACGAATACCCATGTCTGGGCGGGGTCCCCGAGGCTCGAGGCATACCCCCACACCAGCGCCCCCTCGCCCGTGTCGCGCCACCTGTCGTCGAGGGCGTTGCCGGTCGCGGCGTTCACGATGGCGTAGCCGCCCTCGACGGCCGTGACGGACCACATCTGCGAAGCCGAGCCGTCGGGCGACGTCAGGGAGAGCACGGCGCCCTCCATCGTGAGCGCCTTGCCGTCCGCCGTTATCTTGTAGAACCCCGTCTTGTTCGAGCATCCGAATTCGAAACGGGTGGGTGCTTGGGACATCTCGCAGCCCTGTTCGGAGGCGGAGATGCCTGCGGTGCCGTCGATGACGCTCATGATAGAGTAAGCGCCGTCCGCCACGGCGGGGGCCCCGATTCCCGCCAAAGCCCATGTTTGTGCTGCGGTCCCGTTGGCGCTGTAAAGCCATACCTCGGAGCCTTCCGCGGCAGTGCACCATTTGGCATCAATGGCCATGTTGTTTGCGGCGTTCACGATGGCGTAGCCGCCGTCGACCGCACGCACCTTCCACAGCTGGGCGCCGCTGCCGTTCGGTTTCGCCATGCAGGCCGTGTTGCCTTCTGCGGTGAGCTCGAGCCCGTTCTTCGACAGCCTGTAGTAACCGGTGGAGGCGTCGCGTTCGAAGCGAATGGCCTCGGCGCCGGCGTTCATCTGGCTTCCCGACGCCGATGTGTTCACGGCCAGGCGCGGGTTCAGCGTGCTCAGCACCCTGTAGGTCCCGTCCTCGATCGTTCGCGCCTCCGGCGCCTGCAGATTCCATGTTTGTGCTTGGTTGCCGATAGAGGGCCAGTAACCCCACACCAGCGCCCCCTCGCCCGTATCGCGCCACCTGTCGTCGAGGGCATTGCCGGTCGCGGCGTTCACGATGGCATAGCCGCCCTCGACGGCCGTGACGGACCACTGCTGCGACGCCGAGCCGTCGGGTGTCGCGAGTGAGAGGTTGGTTCCCGACATCGTGAGTGCCTTCCCGTCTGCTGAAATGATCGTGTAGAACCCCTTGTCAGCATCGAAGCTAAATTCGAGGCATCCGGCGGCGGATGACAGCGTGCAGCCGTTTTCAAATGCTGAGACGCCCATCGAGTCGTTAATGGAGCTCATGATTCGGTACTGCCCGTCCTTGATGTCTTGCGCGGCGGGTGCTGCAAGGGCCCATGTCTGGGCGGGGTCCCCGAGGCTCGAGGCATACCCCCACACCAGCGCCCCCTCGCCCGTGTCGCGCCACCTGTCGTCGAGGGCGTTGCCGGTCGCGGCGTTCACGATGGCGTAGCCGCCGCCTGCTTCAACAAGCGACCATTGTTGGCTCGTCGAGCCGTCGGGTTCGGTAAGGGAAAGTTCGGCGCCCGTCATCGTGAATGCCTTCCCGTTCGCTGTTATCGAGTAGCGTGCCGTGGACGCGTCGAATTTGAAATAGAGTGCACGCGGGGCCTTCGTCATTGAGCAGCTCGATTCGGAGATGGCCACGCCCGAGGCGGCGTCAATCGTGCTCATGATCTTATAGGAGCCGTCGGGAATCAGGGCTACGACAGGATACTCGACCTCGAAGTCGAACCTCGCCGACCACTCGTAGCTCGAGACAGTCGTGACGTTCGACGCCGCGGTGAGCGTCACGGCGCCGTCGGCGTTGCTCCACTCCTGCTGGTTCATCGCGTACGCAACGATTGCGTTCTGAATCCCGGAGATGCTGGGCGGGAAACTGCCGTTATCGGCATCGATCGAGAAGCTCTCCTCGCGCGCGTCCAGGTGCTGTTGGATGCGCTCGGCGTAGGCCTTCGCCCACTCATCAGCCTTTCCGCTTCTCACAAAGTAGTTGTCGGAGAGATCGACTGACCTGTAGGCATAGTCGTCTGCCTGGTAGTTCTTTGCATGGTTGCTGTGCGCGATGGCCATGAGCTCATCGGTAAGGCCAAAGTAGAGGTGGCGTTGATCAAGGTCGCCGTACCAGTTGTCATTGGTATCGTCCCACGTGAGGTCCATCTGGCACCACTTGCCATCGATGCGCGCGGCATTCCAGGTGTGGCCGTTTCCCTCAATGCGCCCGTTCGCGATGCCGGCGGCGTTCAGAAGTTTGGCGTAGATGCGCTGGTAGCTCTCGCAGGTGCCCAAGCCACGTGTAAGGCCGCTCTCGGCCGAGCAGTAATTGAGGGAGTGGTCATACTCGAGCTGGTCAAGGGCCCAGTCATGCAGCCACAGAGCCATGTCGTACTCGGAGCCCGACGTCTCGGCCCGGCACTGGGCCACGGCGTTGTTGACAATCTGGGTAACCGAGGGCCGGGCCGCATCGTTTATCTCCACGACCACCGTGGTGCGCAGGTACCAGATGCCGCTGTCGGTATCCATAAAGTAGAAGTTGATTCGGTAGGTGCCCGAAGCCGTTAGCTCGAACGAGAAGTCATATCCGCTCTCGCCAAGCTCGTAGTAGCCGCCCCACTGGTCTCGCGAGGGGTCGCAGACACTCTCCTAGCTATTGTCGATATCCCAATAGGTGGGCTCGTCCATGCGCGCCTTGGCGGAGGAGCTGCCACCGATCTGCAAAACGTGGAAAGTGGTTTCGCTCCCGGCAGGTGCATCGTTCCAGCCAACGGTAAAGGTAATGCCGCTCTGCTCGGCGGTGACGGTATGGGCGTACGTGGCGGAAAGCTCGGTTGCCTCGCTGTTGCCAGCGTCCGCCGTCGTCGTTGACGGCACATCCAGGCTTGCGTCGGCCATCTCGGCATAAGACGGGCTCGGAGCAGTGAAGCAAAATGCCATGGCAACAAGGAGGGCGAGCGCGACGGGCTTCGTCTTCTTCATGGGATGCCTCTCTTTGTAGGGGAGGGTGCAACAATTAGCTTTCTATGGTAAATGCAAGGGGACGTCACGATTGCCTGCAGGCCTATGGCGGTAGGCAAATAAGCCGCTGGCAACTGCAGACGGTCGTTCTACTGATGGCGCGCGCTCCGGCATTTGAGGTGCATAAATGACGGACCTCATATTCGCCCGCGCTATTCTTGGATGGACGGCCCCTCACATTGGGGCAGGCCCCGTTCGTCTCTCCAAGGTAATGAGGTCCTATGTCCAACGACGCGCTCGACTCTCTCGCCAAAACGGATATCCCTGGCAAGCTCTATGACGATCTTGTCCATCCCACCGCGCGATCGATTGGAAAGACGGCCAGCTTCATCCCCAGAACGATTGGCGTCTGGCTGGGAAGATGGGAATGTTGGATAGCCAACGGAGAAAAGAGCATCAAAAGGGCTATCGACGCCGCCGGTGAGAAGGCGCAAGCCATCCCCGAGGAGCACCTCGTCGAACCTCCCGCGTATGTGGCGGTTCCCGCCATCCAACAGCTTGCGTACAGCTATGACAGCGAGGACCTCCGCGAGATGTATGCGAACCTGCTTGTCTCGTCCATGGACGATCGGACGTCCGAGTACGTCCATCCGAGCTTTGTTCAGATCCTCAAGGAAATGAGCCCAGACGAGGCGAGGCTGATTTCCTCTATTGCAAGGGGCATGGCGGAAGATCCCGAGTTCGCGATTCCCCTTATCGACCTTAGGGTTGTTCCGACGGGTCCGATGCTTCCCTTCAGGTGGCGCGATCTTGTCCGAGGCTACAACGTATGCTGCGAGGGTGTTTGCGAGCGCCCGGATCAGTCGCTTGTCTACCTGGGGAATCTTGAGCGCCTCGGGGTTATTGAGAACTCCGACAGCTATCCCGAGGACCTAGCTTCCAAATTCGAGGATCTTGAATCGAGAGAGCCCATAGCGAGGGCCAAGGTCGAGGCGAGCCTCCCCGAGGGCTGGAAGTTCGATGTCCGTCATTGGACGTATTGCGTCACCAACTACGGACGGAACTTTATCAAGACCTGCACGGATGTCGGAACCGTGCGAAGCATAATCGCAGCTTAAGGCACTGACTACCCGATTAACATAAGCCTGACTACCAGATTTGCATAAAGCAGACTACCCGATTTACATAAGTTTGAATTGCCGAGTCCGGGTAGCTCGTCTTGCTCACCAATATTCTTAGCCCCCATGTCCACTGAATTATCCTTTGACTCATAGCAGTTTCTCCGCCTATGATTCACTTATAAATGAAACATAGGCGGAGGCGACCGGGGGGGGACTATTCGGCTGCGAACCATAAGCTAATCATGCGGCTCATGGGCTGAATGAAGGGAAAAGCCAATGGAGACGGTCAACCTTTCCAAGTTCATGGAAGAAACCGAGAGTGCGGAGACGCTCTCATATAAGTACGCCCTCGATATTTCCCACCTTATGGTTAGCGAGATGCAGAGGCAGGGTCTGACCAAGAGGGAGTTGGCGGAGCGAATGGGAGTGAGTCCCCAACGCCTTGCCAACCTCTTGAATACCCAGCCAAATATGACGCTCAAGACCGTGGCTCAGTTTGCGCTTGCCCTTGGTATACGCGTGGAGTTCAGTCCCGGCCCAAGGACCGTCTCCTAAGCCCCGTTTGAGGCGCCCAAACGAGGCCCACTCTTAAATACCGGTCTGAATAGCGAAAATATTGCGGACATTGACAACAAGCTTGAAGCTAACTGATACCATTTCCTAGCGTAATTGAGGGGCGGGGTATCAAAATCGCCCAATATTGATGTCTTGTATGGCTAAGGAGCATCACAAGGAATGACCCTTCTCGAACTGCTGTATCTCTTGAGAAAGCATCTCAAGCTCGTCATTGCCCTGCCGCTTGCCTGCATGCTTGCCGTGGGTGCCTACAGCTACGTCGCCATGCCCAACACCTACTCGGCAACGGTGAGCATGTACGTCCTCGTCAAGCAGGAGAACACCAACTCCAACTCGCTTTCCTCCGACCTCTCCGCCTCGCAGATGGTCACGAACGACGTCGCAACGCTCCTCAAGAGCGATCGCGTGGTCAACGAGACGGCAAGCGCGCTTGGCCTGGATAGCCTCAAGGCCTACAAGACCTCCATCACCAGCTCCACCACCTCGCGAGTCCTCTCACTCGAGGTCACGGGTCCCGACGCGGAGATGGCGGCAAACGTCGCCAACAAGATGGCCGACGAGGTCTCCTCCGTTGCCCATGACGTCATGAACGTTGACTCGGTCAACGTCGTTGACTCCGCAAAGGTGCCCACGGCCCCCTCTGGTCCCAAGCGCCCGCTGTTCATGGCGATCGGTCTGCTCGGCGGTCTGTTCGTGGCCGTCGCCATCGTTGTGGTCTCCGACATGCTCAACACCAAGGTCCGCGATCAGGAGGAGCTCGAGGAGCTTCTCGGTGTGCCCGTCATCGGGCGCATTCCTGCCATGAAGGGAGGTCGATAAGCCATGGCGAAGCAGAATGGTGACCGCGCGGTCATGCAGAATGCGGTCAAGACGCTTGCGACTAACATCCGTTTCGCGTCTGTCGATAATCCCGTCCGCAGCATCGTGGTGACGTCCTCCATTCCAAACGAGGGCAAGTCCACCATCTCCGTCGCCCTGTCCGAGGCGCTGGCCTCCGGCGGCAAGTCGGTCCTGCTCGTCGAGTGCGACATGCGCCGCCGCTCCATCGCCGGAATGCTCGGGGTCCATGCACAGAATGGTCTGTACGCCATACTCTCCGCGCAGGTTGAGCTCGAGGATGCTGTTGTGCGCACCTCCATGCGAGGCGTGAGCTTCCTTGACGCGGAACCGCACATTCCCAACCCTGTGGACATCCTGGGCTCGCGTCGCTTCCACAGCTTCGTCGAGACCCTGCACTCCTCCTATGACTACGTGATCTTCGATACGCCTCCGCTGTCGGCCTTCGTGGACGCCGCGGTCATCGGATCTGTGGTCGACGGCACGCTTCTGGTGGTTCGTCGCAACTTCACCAAGCGCGAGGCGGTGCTTGGGTCGTATGAGCAGCTCAAGAAGGCGGGCGCCAACGTGCTTGGCACCGTGCTCAACTACTGCGAGAACGAACACTCCGAGTACTACTACGAGTACTTCAACAAGAAGGGCTCCAAGCGAGACCGCGCTGCTGACGCCGATGCGCCGCAGCTTCCGACGACGCCAACCCGGCAGACCGCGCCGGTAGCAAGGCAGACGGCCCCTGCGCCTCGCCCGGCAACGGCTCCAGCCACCCGGCAGACGCCTCAGGCGTCTCCCGTTGCGCGGCAGGGGAGCGGTCTTCGTCCCATCCCCCAGGGAACCGTGGCCGCCTCGCCCGACAGCACGTCTCAGTTCCTGGCGCAGGCGGGCTACCGTCCCCGCTATGGCGAGGACGACGAGTAACTACCTATAGAGAGAGGAGCGGCCGGCAGCCATCTGCTGGCCGCTCTTTGTTTGCAAGGCCAGACGCACCCACGGAGCCACATACATGAGAGACCTTCACTGCCACATCCTGCCCGCCGTCGATGACGGCTCCCAGAGCCTCGAGCAGAGCCTCGAGATGCTCGAGGCCGCCCGTGCCGCGGGCGTCACGAGCATCGTGTGCACGCCGCACTGCCGCAGTCCCTACTTTGACTATGAGGCCATGTGGCAGTCGTTCGAGACCCTCAAGCAGGCGGCGGCTGGCTTTCCGCTCACGATGGGGTTCGAGGTCAACCACACGAAGCTCCTCGAGCTTGGCGTTGAGCAGTGGGCTCCCTACCTTGGGTTTGACGGAACGGGGGAGTTCCTGCTGGAGCTTGACACTCACTGCTCCGAGCGAGACTTCGATGAGTACGAGCGCACGATTTACGTCCTGCAGGGGATGGGCTACGACGTGATCATTGCGCACCCCGAGCGCTATCGTGCCATCCAGGAGAACATAGAGCTTGCCCGTAGGCTGCTTCGCATGGGCTGCAAGCTCCAGGCGTCGGCAGACTTTATCGCAGGCGGTCGCCTTGGGCGCGAGAAGAAGCCGGCCATCAAGATGTTCGACGAGATGCTCTACCGCTATATAGCGAGCGACGCCCACAGGCCCGAGCACTACGCCTATCTGGCAAAGGCCTGCTCCGAGTTCCGTTGCCGTGGGGCGCACATGAGGGTCTAGGGCGCGGAGCTGCCACGGTGCGTTACCGAAATGTGTGCAAACCGTGGAGCCGTCCCCCTCGCCTTGCGGGGGCGGCGCCGGGAGCGTATATTACTTCCTCGCGCCGCGCACCCAGCCGACCGGCCGGGCCCGCGACCAGGGCGAACCTTGAGAACCGGATACCGCGATCGAAGAGATCGGACCAGTTACAGACAGCACTATTTTCAGGATGGTTGGCGAGTGCGCGCAAGCGCCTCGTCGATTCCTTTCCCAAAGATAGATGAGTCCGTGAAGCGATAGACAGCGAAACGGAGCGACGGGTCGGACCCGATAATCAAACTGGAGGCGCTCACGCGCCTGCACTTGAACGGAGAGTTCGATCCTGGCTCAGGATGAACGCTGGCGGCGCGCCTAACACATGCAAGTCGAACGGTTAAGACGCACTTCGGTGCGTGTATAGAGTGGCGAACGGCTGAGTAACACGTGGGCAACCTGCCCCCCGCACCGGGATAGCCTCGCGAAAGCGTGATTAATACCGGGTACTCCGCCACCCCCGCATGGGGGAGGCGGGAGAGCGTATGCGGCGGGGGATGGGCCCGCGGCCTGTTAGCTAGTTGGCGGGGCAACGGCCCACCAAGGCGATTATGGGTAGCCGGGTTGAGAGACCGACCGGCCAGATTGGGACTGAGACACGGCCCAGACTCCTACGGGAGGCAGCAGTGGGGAATCTTGCGCAATGGGGGGAACCCTGACGCAGCGACGCCGCGTGCGGGACGAAGGCCCTAGGGTCGTAAACCGCTTTCAGCAGGGAAGAGGCCGAAAGGTGACGGTACCTGCAGAAGAAGCCCCGGCTAAATACGTGCCAGCAGCCGCGGTAATACGTATGGGGCGAGCGTTATCCGGATTCATTGGGCGTAAAGCGCGCGTAGGCGGCCTGGCAGGCCGGGAGTCAAATCCGGGGGCTCAACCCCCGCCCGCTCCCGGAACCTCCAGGCTTGAGTCTGGCAGGGGAGGGTGGAATACCCGGTGTAGCGGTGGAATGCGCAGATATCGGGTAGAACACCGGTGGCGAAGGCGGCCCTCTGGGCCACGACTGACGCTGAGGCGCGAAAGCTGGGGGAGCGAACAGGATTAGATACCCTGGTAGTCCCAGCCGTAAACGATGGACGCTAGGTGTGGGGGGACGATCCCCCCGTGCCGCAGCCAACGCACTAAGCGTCCCGCCTGGGGAGTACGGCCGCAAGGCTAAAACTCAAAGGAATTGACGGGGGCCCGCACAAGCAGCGGAGCATGTGGCTTAATTCGAAGCAACGCGAAGAACCTTACCTGGGCTTGACATTCAGGTGAAGCGGCGGAGACGCCGTGGCCGAGAGGAGCCTGAACAGGTGGTGCATGGCTGTCGTCAGCTCGTGTCGTGAGATGTTGGGTTAAGTCCCGCAACGAGCGCAACCCCCGCCGCGTGTTGCCATCGGGCAGTGCCGGGCACCCGCGCGGGACCGCCGGCGTCAAGCCGGAGGAGGGTGGGGACGACGTCAAGTCATCATGCCCCTTATGTCCAGGGCTGCACACGTGCTACAATGGCCGGCACAACGGGCTGCGAACCCGCGAGGGCGAGCGAATCCCTTAAAGCCGGCCCCAGTTCGGATCGGGGGCTGCAACCCGCCCCCGTGAAGTCGGAGTTGCTAGTAATCGCGGATCAGCACGCCGCGGTGAATGCGTTCCCGGGCCTTGTACACACCGCCCGTCACACCACCCGAGTCGTCTGCACCCGAAGTCGCCGGCCCAACCGTTTGGGGGGAGGCGCCGAAGGTGTGGAGGGTAAGGGGGGTGAAGTCGTAACAAGGTAGCCGTACGGGAACGTGCGGCTGGATCACCTCCTTTCTAGGGAGAATGAGTCTTCCAAGAGAGACAACACCTTTTACGGGGCGGCCCGTCCACTCCATTTGCCTATCAAGCTGGTCCGCATCGCGAGGTCGCGGCGTCCGGTCCCGAGGGCTCGCCCCCCGACCGCACCTTGAGAGCCGCATAGCGTAGCAACGAGATTTTCTAGCATGATCGCATCTGTACGATGGATATGTGACGACCCGCCATCTTGTCGATATGGAAGATGGTAGGGGCGCACGGTGGATGCCTTGGCACTGGAAGCCGATGAAGGACGCGTCAAGCTGCGATAATCCGCGGTGAGGGGCACAAGCCCGTCGACCCGCGGGTCTCCGAATGGGAAAACCCGGCGCGAGTCATTTCGCGTCACCCCGCCCGCGAACACATAGCGGGCGGGGAGGCAACCCGGGGAACTGAAACATCTAAGTACCCGGAGGAAGAGAAATCAAACGAGACTCCCCCAGTAGCGGCGAGCGAAAGGGGACGAGGCCAAACCGGCGGGAGCGCGAGCCCCGCCGGGGTCGTGGGACCAGGCACTGCGCGGTTACAAAGGACCGAGGAAGCGGAACGGCATGGGAAGGCCGGCGGTACAGGGTTAGAGCCCCGTACGCGGATCCGCGGTCCCCGCCGCCTGGCACCCGAGTACCGCCGGACACGTGAAACCCGGTGGGAAGCAGGGGGGACCACCCTCCAAGCCTAAGCACTCTCCAGTGACCGATAGTGGACAAGTACCGTGAGGGAAAGGTGAAAAGCACCCCGGGAGGGGAGTGAAACAGTACCTGAAACCGTGCGCCCGCAAGCAGTCGGAGCGCCCCTCGGGGCGTGACGGCGTGCCTTTTGTAGAATGAGCCAGCGAGTTGCGGTGCGTGGCGAGGCTGAGCTGGGAAGCGAGCCGTAGCGAGAGCGAGTCTGAACAGGGCGTTCAGTCGCGCGCCGCAGACGCGAAGCCGGGTGAGCTACCCATGGGCAGGCTGAAGCGGGGGTAAGACCCCGTGGAGGGCCGAACCCACCTAGGTTGAAAACTGGGGGGATGACCCGTGGGTAGGGGTGAAAGGCCAATCAAACCCGGAGATATCTCGTTCTCCCCGAAATAGCTTTAGGGCTAGCGTCGGGAGCTCACCTGTGGAGGTAGAGCACTGGACGGCCGCGGGGGCCTCACCGCCTACCAAAGCCGACCAAACTCCGAATGCCACAGGTCCAGATCCCGGCAGTCAGAACATGTGGGCTAAGCTGTGTGTTCGAGAGGGAAACAGCCCAGACCGCCCGCTAAGGTCCCGAAGTCCGTGCTGAGTGGCAAAGGATGTGCGTTTGCCTAGACAACCAGGATGTTGGCTTAGAAGCAGCCATTCATTTAAAGAGTGCGTAACAGCTCACTGGTCGAGTGGACATGCGCCGACAATATACGGGGCTAAGCACGGCACCGAAGCGGCGGGGTGGCGCCTTCGAGGCGCGACCGGTAGGGGAGCTTTCCGGCCTGCGGCGAAGCCGAGGGACGACCCTCGGTGGAGCGGCCGGAAGTGAGAATGCTGGCATGAGTAGCGAGAGCGGCGTGGGAAACGCCGCCGCCGTAAACCCAAGGTTTCCTGGGCGAGGCTAATCCCCCCAGGGTCAGTCGGGAGCTAAGGCGAGGCCGGAAGGCGTAGCCGATGCACAGCCGGTCGACATTCCGGCACCCCCGACGCGGAGCTTGACCGACGGTGTGACGGAGAAGGGTAGCCGGACGGGGTTCTGGACGTCCCCGCGATGGCGCGTAGGGCGAGGGGTAGTGAAACGCGCCCCTCACGACGCCCGAGGCGCCGGACGAAGCCATCATGGCGAAGCCGGTGAGCCCATGCTTCCTAGAAAAGCACCTAGGGATCCGCTAGGGGCCCGTACCGCAAACCGACACAGGTGGGTGGGTAGAACATACCAAGGCGATCGGGAGAACCATGGTTAAGGAACTCGGCAAAACTGCCCCGTAACTTCGGGAGAAGGGGTGCCGGCGTGGCGTGGAGGGGCTTGCCCCCCGAGCGCGGGCCGGCCACAGCGAAGAGGTCCAAACGACTGTTTATCAAAAACACAGGACTCTGCTCAAGCCGTAAGGCGACGCATAGGGTCTGACGCCTGCCCGGTGCCGGAAGGTCACGGGGAGTGGTCATCCGCGAGGAGAAGCCACGAACCCAAGCCCCGGTAAACGGCGGCCGTAACTATAACGGTCCTAAGGTAGCGAAATTCCTTGTCGGGTAAGTTCCGACCTGCACGAAAGGCGCAACGATTTGGACGCTGTCTCGACCATGGCCCCGGCGAAATTGCACTAGTCGTGAAGATGCGACTTACCCGCGGAAGGACGGAAAGACCCCGTGAACCTTTACTGCAGCTAGGCATTGGCTGCCGGTACGTCGCGTAGAGGATAGGTGGGAGGCTTGGAACCGAGGGCGCCAGCCCCCGGGGAGCCACCCTTGGAATACCACCCCCGACGTTCTGGCATCCTAACCCCACGCCCTGACCGGGGTGGGGGACCGTGCCTGGTGGGTAGTTTGACTGGGGCGGTCGCCTCCCAAAGAGTAACGGAGGCGCGCGCAAGGTCTGCTCGGGACGGTCGGCAACCGTCCTGCAGAGGGCAAGAGCGTAAGCAGGCTTGACTGCGAGGCCAACAAGCCGAGCAGGTGGGAAACCAGGCTCTAGTGATCCGGCGGCCCAGAGTGGAATGGCCGTCGCTCAACGGATAAAAGGTACTCCGGGGATAACAGGCTGATCTTCCCCAAGAGTCCACATCGACGGGAAGGTTTGGCACCTCGATGTCGGCTCATCGCATCCTGGGGCTGGAGCAGGTCCCAAGGGTATGGCTGTTCGCCATTCAAAGCGGTACGCGAGCTGGGTTCAGAACGTCGTGAGACAGTTCGGTCCCTATCCTCCGTGGGCGCAGGAAGATTGAGGGAGGCTGCCCCTAGTACGAGAGGACCGGGGTGGACGGACCTCCTGTGCACGGGTTGTCGACCAACGGCACCGCCCGGTAGCAGAGTCCGGTCTGGATAACCGCTGAAGGCATCTAAGCGGGAAGCCAGTCCCGAGATGAGTCTTCCCTTCGGTAAGGGCCCTCGTAGACCACGAGGTCGATAGGGCGCAGGTGCAAGCGCGGCGACGCGCTCAGCCGAGCGTCACTAATAGCCCGAGCTCTTCCACATTCGGCTATCCGATGTGCGGGACGTCACCCGGAGTCGGACGCGACCATGCCCCTCGCTGCGCGCTGTGCGGCCCCCAGGGCGCGGCCACAGGGCCGCCCCCTGACAGCCGAATGCCCCTCGTTGGTCAGCGACCATGGCGGGGGAGGTACACCCGGTCCCATTCCGAACCCGGAAGTTAAGCCCCCCAGCGCCGATGGTACTGCGGAGTGAGTCCGTGGGAGAGCAGGACGTCGCTGACCAACGAGGGGCATTTGCTGTAGATATACCCTGGTAGATTCGTTAATCTACCAGGGTATATTTGTATGTGTTGGAAATGACGACGTATCTGGAGATGCGCATGAAGAAGCTTATCGAGCAGATCCTCAAGTTTGGTGTCGTTGGCATCTTTGCCACGGTCATCGACTTCGGCGTCTTGTACATCCTCTCACAGCCTTTGGGGTTGGACCCCGTTCTCTCGGCGGGCATCTCGTTCTGCGTGTCTCTCGTATTTAACTACGTGGCCTCCATGCGATACGTGTTCACGCACCGTGAGGATATGAGCCGCTCGCGGGAGTTCGTGATCTTCCTTGTGCTGTCGCTCATCGGCCTGGCTATTAACGAGGCTATCATGGCCGCTGGCGTGGCTGTTCTCGGGAACTCTGCGCTTGCCGTTATGGGCACCAAGGTGCTCGCCACGGCGATTGTCATGGTTTGGAACTTTGTCTCGCGCAAGAAGTGGCTGGATGCGGGAGACGCTCAGTAAAAGAGAGGCCCGAAGGTGTTGGACACTTTCGGGCCTTAATCTTATTTGGCGTATGTCCCAAAGGGTCTGACCCCTTTGGGAATTAGTTGTTATTTCTCGTCCTCGTCCCAGGTGCGCTTGGACATGATCCAGCGTGGGCGGTGCTTGGACTCGAGGTAGATCTTGCCCACGTACTCGCCTATGACGCCCAGGGACAGCATCTGGACGCCGCCCATGAAGAAGACGGCCGCCGTGGTGGACGCCCAGCCCGAGACCGTGGCACCCAGGGCGTGGGCCACGAGCACCCACCCCACGGCCACGAGGCTCGCCAGCGCCACCGCCAGGCCTGTCCAGGTGATGAGACGGATCGGGCGCACCGACAGGCTCGTGATGCCGTTGACGGCCAAGGCCAGCATCTTGGAGAGCGGGTAGTGCGACGACCCCGCCATGCGCTCGTGGCGCTCGTAGTAGACGCTGGTGCTCCTGAAGCCCACGAGTGGCACCATCCCGCGCAGGAACAGGTTGACCTCGCGGAACTCGGAGAGCGCGTCCAGGGCGTCGGCGGCCAGCAGGCGGTAGTCGGCGTGGTTGTAGACGCACTCCACGCCCATGGCGGCCAGCAGCCTGTAGAAGGACTGGGCCGTGAAGCGCTTGAAGAAGGTGTCGGTCTCGCGGCTGGAGCGCACGCCGTAGACCACGTCGCAGCCGTCCAGGTAGGCGTCCACCATCTGCTCCATCGTTGCGATGTCGTCCTGGCCGTCGCAGTCGATGGATATCGTGGCGTCGCAGCGTCCGCGCGCCTCCATGAGGCCGCCGAGCAGCGCGTTCTGGTGGCCGCGGTTGCGCGACAGCGAGCAGCCCCGGTAGGCTGGGTCGGAGGCCGCCAGCCCCTCGATGATCTCCCAGGTGCGGTCCTTGGAGCCGTCGTTCACGAACAGCACGTGGCTGCCCGGGGCCACCTTGCCCTTGGCCTCGAGGTCCTCGAGCTCCGTCTTGAACAGCCCGCAGGTGACGGGGAGGACCTCTTCCTCGTTGTAGCAGGGGACGACTATCGCCAGTACGGGCGGCTTTCTCATGCGGAGCTCCAGACGTTCGCGGTTCGACCCGCTAATTGTATCCCTCGACGTCGACCGGGTACTGATTTCCCGTAAAGGTCCAATCCGAGAAGTCATTGGCGTCTCCGTCGACCTTGTACTCTACGAGGTAGCGGTCGTGCTTGCCGTCGTGGTCGTTCCAGTAGAAGTAGCGCGGGCGGTCCTCGTCCGTGACCTCGAACACGGGCGTGCTGCCGGCCATGACGGTGGAGCTGCCCTGCTCGTCTGCCGCGCTGCCATCCCAGGCGCCCACGGCCCACTCCAGCGTGGCGGGAAGGTCGATGTGGCCGGTGGGGACGTTGCTCGTCTGGAGCGGCTGCGTGGAGTCTGCGCCTGCGGGCTTCACGAGAAGGATCGGGGAGGT
Source organism: Parolsenella massiliensis (assembly GCF_900143685.1). Taxonomy (NCBI): domain Bacteria; kingdom Bacillati; phylum Actinomycetota; class Coriobacteriia; order Coriobacteriales; family Atopobiaceae; genus Parolsenella; species Parolsenella massiliensis. The sequence goes on from NZ_LT671675.1 coordinate 386,663, forward strand.
CGTCTTGGACAGGCGGGCGTTGTTCCAGGGCCAGACGCCGTGGTCGGCCGTGATGACGATGGTCGACTGGTCGTAGACTCCCAGGTCCTTGAGCTGGCGGATGTACTCCTCGACGATGTCGAGCGAGCCGCGCGCCTGGCGTACGAGGGCCGTGTTGTCCTGACTCTCGGTGACGCGGTTGCCGTTCTCGTCCATGATGTAGGGCCAGTGGGAGCCCTGGCAGTGGATGACGCGATAGGCGCCGCCCTCGGAGGTGTCGGCGGCCGTGAGGACGGGCTGGCTGAAGCGCTCGTGCATGCCAGGGTCATCGATGACGTAGGGCGTGTTCTCGGGTGAGCGCGCGTCCGTGGGGACCACGGCGTCGTTGAGCTGGTCAGTCGTGAACCAGAAAGTTGGCTTGAACGCATAGGGAAGGTCGCGGTAGAGGCCCACACCGCCAAGCGTGCGCGCGCAGCTGAGGAAGTCTGCGAAGAAGGGCGCCAGCTCGTGCACGTTCATGGTCTTGCCCTCGAGCGCGCGGGCGCCGTAGGTCACGGAGTCTGAGTAGACGCCCACGGAGTAGCCCTGCTCGTTGGCGACGTCGAGCAGGTTGCGGTCGCTGAACCAGCTCTCGAGGTCATTGGTGGTGAACTGACCCTCCGTGGGGTCGAAGTCATGGCCGGTCACCACGTAGGGGACGCCATAGCGCGTGGGGATCATCGAGCCCAGGGAGTTGTGGTACCAGGTGAAACCCGTGAGCTCGTCTGCGGCCTCGGGGTAGGTGGCCATGACCTGGTCCATGTCCTTGGTGTCGAACATGTCGAGCACAAAGACGATGACGTTGCTCTTGGACGAGACGGTGGTGAGGCCCTCCTCGGTCGCGACGGGACGGCTGAGGGCGTCGGCATACTGGGCGCCGAGCATGCCCAGGCCAACGCTCTGGGCGATCACGATGAGCAGGCAGGCTACGACGGAGGCGACACGCGAGGCAATCGGGCGCCTGATGGCGAGCACGAGGAAGACGGCGATGACGGCGAGCCAGCCGACGGCAGAGAACGCATGGGCCTTGTTGTAGTTGCCCCAGTCGACGGGCGAGCCGTCGGCCGTGGGGAGGTTGCCGTTGAAGAAGAGCTCCTGGAGAAGCGTACACACGCAGATGGCGGCGAGCAGCGCGAGAACGACGTCGAAGGCGCGGCCGCGGGCGGCGCTGGACGCAAGCGCGATGGCGGTGCCCACGAGGGCCACGAGGCCGATGAGGGGCAGCCAGACGTTCGCGAGCGTGAACGAGAGCGAGGAGCTGCCGGGGATGACAACCTCGAGCGGCGCCACGAACAGGACGCAATAGGTGAGGGAGAGGGCGCAGACGAGTGCGAGGATGAGGCGCGTGCGCCACGAGAGCGCGGGGGCGAAGGGCTTGCAGGGGAGCGTGAGCTCGCGGGCGGCTTCGTCTGCGGAGACGTGGGCCGCCGCGTCGTCTGCGTCAAGCGCGTGGACGCTGCCCTCGACGGCCTTGCCGGCGTTCTCGTCCACATGCATGGCACGCAGCAGCCAACGGCGGGCGCGGCGCCACACCACACCGAGAACCGCGGAGAGCGCCACGGCGACGCCCGCGAGCGCCTGGATGGTGTACGTCATGACCGAGGGGTCAACGTAGGCCAGGGCCGGGCGCGTGAGCGCGAGCCAGGCGCAGGCGAGAATGGGCAGGGCAAAGGCGACGTCGAGCAGGACGACGGCGCCGCGACGGAGGGTGCGAGTCATTGCGGGCCTTTCACAAGACTGCCGCCAACACGTGCGCTGGCGGCAGATATCATTCAGCAATGCTCAAGTATAGGGCAGAGAAGCCCGTTATCGCTGCTAGGCGGCATATTATTCGTGTTGCTTGGCGAGATCTGTTCTCGCACAAATAGCTGCCGGCGCGGGGCGAGAAGAGCGACGAGTAGATAAATACGCAGGATTTGCCTTGATCGTCCTAAAAAGGCTGATAGCAAGGCAAATCCTGCGTAGTTTGCGGCGGCACGGCGCCCGCTTATCTCGCGAGCGCGCTTCACGAGGGCGAACACCACCTTGCCGATGACGTTGACCGCAAAGATCACGATGGACACGAGCGCGGCGCACTCGACGAGCATCTGCGTGTCGAAGCATCTGCGTGTCGAAGTCGCTGATGAGCAGCGCCAGCGGCATGTGAGAGACGTTGGCGAGAAACGCCACGGCCGGCGAGGCCGGCTGGATTGCGGACGGCAAGCTCACGGCAGCGGGCCTGTCCGCGCTGGAGCCGTACCGCGTGAGGAGGGCCGTGTTCATCGCGGCCGGGTTTGGCAGCAGGCTTGTGCCCATCACGCTGAAAACGCCCAAGCCGCTCGTGCGCGTGAGGGGCACGAGGATCATCGACGCCCTGCTCGATGCCGTGACGGCTGCGGACATCGAGGAGACCTACATCGTGCGCGGCTACTACGGCGAGCAGTTCGATGCGCTGCTGTACAAGCATCCCAACATCAAGTTCATCGAGAACCCCATGTACAGCGAGGCCAACAACATCTCGAGCCTCATGGCGGCGAGGTATCTGCTGCAGGGGGCGTACGTCATTGAGAGCGATCTTCTGCTGAGCAGCCCAGCGCTCATCAAGAAGTACCAGTACCACAGCAACTACCTGGCGATTCCGATGGAGCGCAGCGACGACTAGTGCTTCGATGTGAACAAGAAGGGCGTCATCGAGCGCGTGCGCGTGGGCGGCGACGGCGGCGTGTGGCAGATGGTGGGCATCTCGTACTGGACGCCCGAGGACGGGCGCAAGCTCGTGGGGGATATCGAAAAGACGATTTCGATGCCGGGCGGCAAGGAGCGCTACTGGGACGAGGTGGCGCTCACGTACTGCGCCGAGCACTACGAGGTTCACGTGCGCGAGTGCAGTACCGACGACATCGTGGAGATCGACACGTTCAAGGAGCTCCAGGCGCTCGTCTGCGCGTACGCGAAGTTGGGCGTTGCGGGAGCGATTGAGCTTGGGCCGTCGGCGTGTGCCGGCGGCCCTTTTTTGCGTTTCGCTGGCCATAGCCACGGCCGGATTTACAAAGGAGAGCTCGGGATATACTCGTATATATCGTTTGGCGTACCCTTGCCCTGCAAAGGAGCTCGCATTGATTGACTTCCGAAATCCCTATACTCCCGGCGCTGGCGTGATGCCAAAGTACCTTGCGGGACGTGAGGAGCTCCTGGGCGCGGCGGAGCTTAGACTGAAGTCCGTTTCCGCTGGTTATCAGGCGAGGTCTGTTGCCTTTTACGGGCTTCGCGGCGTGGGCAAGACGGTCATCTTGAATGCCATCGAGTCAATAGCCGAGAACGAGAATGTTCTCGTGCGTCACATTGAGGTGCAAGAGAAGAAGGGCTTTGCAAAGGCCCTGGCAGCCGCCTCGAATGCCTTTACCCTCAATCTGAGCTCTCGCGAGAGAATGAAGGACAAGTTCGAGAGGCTCAAGTCTGTCGTGGCCTCATTTTCCGCGACGTGGAACCCGGAGGACAATACAGTTTCCTTTGGGTTAGACGAGAACCGCTTTGCGGCGGCCGTTGCGGGAACGGGCGACATCACAAATGATCTCACTGAGCTATTGGTTGCGCTTGGGAAGTATGCCCAGGAGGCGCAGGCTTCCGTCTGCTTCTGCATAGACGAGCTCCAGTATGCCAAGAACGATGAGCTCGAGGGCCTTATTGCCGCGCTCCATAGGTGCGCGCAGCTGAACCTCCCCGTGTTGGTCTTTTGCGCGGGCCTTCCGAAGCTTCTCAAGTCCATGAGCGAGGCAAAAACCTACAGCGAGCGTCTGTTTGAGTTCGTCGAGGTTGGATCGCTGGATGGCGAGGCCGCTCGTAAGGCAATCGTCGAGCCTGCTGAGAAGCTTGACGTGCGCTATGAGGATGAGGCTGTTGAGAAAATCCTGTGCTTCACGGAGGGCTATCCCTATTTTATCCAGGAGCTGTGCTCTACCATTTGGCAGCTTGGTGATGGCAGAATCGTCACTCCCGAGATGGTGGATAAGGCTTTGGTTGAGACGACGGAGAGGCTGGACCAGGGCTTCTTTAGTGTCCGTTACAACCGGTGCACCGAGTGCGAGCAGCGATTCATGTTTGCCATGTTGGACTGCGGAGAGCTCCCCTGCACGATTTCCAACGTGGCGCACAACATGGGTCGCACGGTGAGCCAGGTCTCGCCGTTCAGGGCAAAGCTGATCAGCAAGGGCCTCATCTATTCGACTGGGTATGGGGAGATTGATTTCACCGTCCCTCAGTTCGATAAGTTCCTCGAGAGGGAGCGGATGAGAGGATAGACAAGCGGTTTTGTTCTTGCAAGCGCGCTTTGATAGACATCTGAACCATTAGAGCAAAGGCTTCCATTCCCTGGCTGCGTGTGTCTAGCCGTTTGGTATCAAAAGCTAAGGAGATTTGAGCATGGCTGACGAGGAGGTATCCGAGAGAGTACTTTGCAAGATTGTCTACTTCGATGAAGGCTCTGCTACGGACTTCGTGCAGATTGTGCATGGCGGTGGCCTCAAGACTACAACCGAACTGTTTAAGTCGGGGGAGGACAAAAGCGCGGCTACCGTTAATGCTGAAGCGAAGGCCAGCCTGGGCGCTTTGCTTCACGGTCTCTTGGGTGCTAAGGCGTCTGCTGGTGCGGATGCATCTCTTTCTACTTCGTTTGACTCGGGAGAGATGGCTAAGAGCATCATCACGAACACTCTGCTGACGGACTTTCTCGCCTGCGTCTCTTCTTCGAACGACTCATCGATTCAGGTTTTCGAGGGCTATGGCATCAGCCCGGTCAACAACTCGATGTCGAGCTTCATGCTCTTGACGCCGTATCTTGGAATGCTGCACAGCGGCAGCTCCGTTTCGGCCGGGGACTTCGCCATATCACTCGACCGGATAGACGATGCCATCAAGAAGGGGAAGGGCTACTACGAGTTTCTTGCCGTCAGCAAGACCAACGAGAAAGACAGGCGGCTCCTCAGGTTCAATGGCTCGGCGTTGAAGAACAATTACAAGCTCCCCGATTTGACCAAGATGGACCTACTCTTCTATGCCGTAAAGGTTGGCAAGACGCGTATCTCCGATTTGGATGTTGAGAGCGAGCTTGAGTTCGTCGGGAGCTCCAGCATGCCGAAGAATCCGGATTATCCCGTTGCGAGTACGGCTGCGGGCAACGATTTGGCGTCTGATGATGAGGAACTTGATATGTACGATGTAATTCTAGTGGGCGTGAAGAGCAATGACCAATAGGGCCATCCACGTATTTACGGGCAGCAACAAGGATTTCGAACGCTTTATCGAGGAGCAAATCGGGGAGGACGAGATCTCGATCTCTTACCTCGAGCTTATCGGCGATTACAACGCCAAGATTCGCGCTACGACGGAGTATGCGACGAGCAACCTTTCTCACATTCACGACAGAGTCGACAACGTGGTGGTCAGGTCTGCCGACTTCGGGTCGGTGGTGAGCCACGTCATCAGCAACTTTGCGCAGATTGCCGTCATGGGGTGCGACTTCAGGACAATGTACATCCAGAACCCTCCTCGTCAGACTCTCAAATCGCTTGAAGCGATGTTTCCTAACACGGTTTACTACTCGGAGACTAGGTACGAGAAGATAGGGAAGAAAACCGTTCTTAAGGCGCATAGCAAGCTCGAGGATGCCGTGCTCGGACAAGAAGACTGCAAGGCCGAGATTGACCTTAGCCTGTACAAGCTTTCCGTGATGGGAGGCGAGAAGCCCGTGGTCCTGCTGTTCTACGGTCCCTCCGGCGTCGGCAAGACCGAGACCGCGAAACAGCTGAGCGAGGCCATGGGTGGGAGTTTAACCCGAATCCAGTTCTCGATGTTCCAGAACCAGGAGGCGTTCGACTATGTTTTCGGGTCGGAGCATTCCAAAGGCAGCTTTGCACGCGATCTCCTGGGCAGGGAGACGAATGTCGTCCTCCTGGACGAATTCGATAAGGTGAACCACGGGCTTTACAACGCCTTCTACGAGTTATTCGACGAGGGCGTGCTGACGGACACATACTACAGGGTGGAAATGGGCGGTGCGCTCTTCGTTCTGACTACGAATTTCGGGTCTGAGAAGGAAATCAAGCAGGCATTGGGCCCTGCCATGTTCTCGCGCATAAGCGCGTGCATAAAGTTCAACGATCTGTCGGTTGACGAGAAAAGGACAATCATTGACAGACATTTCGACTATGTGATTGGCTTTCTTGATGAGAATGACGCCAAGGTGGTTAACGACAAGGATGTACGAGGGTGGTTTCTTCGCAATGCCGCTCATTATGACAACATGAGAATCATGAAGAACAAGATTGAACGAGCGATTTTCGGGGTGCTCACCGAACGACTGCTTGATGTTTCGTGGGATGATGAGCGTGCAGTTGTTGAAATCCCTATGAATGACTGATGGAATTAATAGAGACAATCGGCGCCTGGAGAAGGTGTGACTCGCGAAGGATGTGTCTCGGCTCATCCAGGAATCGGGCTCAATCATGAAGTCGGCGAGTGGGCGGTGGCTTCGTCGATAGTGCTCGCCGAGTAGTGATTAAGCCCTTGGTTTAGGCTCTAAGCGATTGGTTAATCTTGCGAATTAACCATTGCTTAGCTCCTATGCAAATCCCGTGGCATTCAGTATACATAGCTCTTAGAAAGCATATTATGTCGTATCATATTCGTGCACCTAAAACCAACCGCACGGAGTCTAATATCCATGAAATCCATCATCCCCGCCGCTGGCCTTGGCACGCGATTCCTTCCTGGTACCAAGGTGACGCCCAAGGAGATGCTGCCCGTTCTCGATAAGCCCGTTATCCAGTATGTCGTCGAGGAGGCCCTGGCTCCCGAGGAGGTCGACGAGTGCATCATCGTGAGCTCGCCCTCTAAGCCGCAGATTGCCAGCTACTTCACTCGCGATCCGGGCCTTGAGGACCTGCTGCGCTCTCGTGGCAAGAGTGCCTATGCCGATGCCATCGCAGAGGCCGGTAGCGTTCCCGTGCACTTCTGCTACCAGAGCGAGCCCCGCGGCCTCGGCCATGCCGTGCGCTGCGCCTCTTTCGCCACGGGCGACGAGCCGTTCTTTGTGCTTCTTGGTGACTACGTGGTGCCCGACAAGAAGATCCTTCCCCGCATGAAGGAGATTTCTGATGCCCACAATGGAGCCTCCGTCATCGCGGTGGCTGCCTGTGCGGCGGACGAGGTCTCTCGATACGGCATTATCGCGGGCGAGTCCGTTGGCGCCGTCTCTGACTTCCCCGAGGCGACCGGTGAGGACGAGGGTGCCGTCTGGCGCATGACTGGCATGGTCGAGAAGCCTGCCGTCGAGGATGCCCCGAGCCGTCTGTTTGCCGTGGGTCGCTACCTGCTCTCTCCCCGCGTGATGGAGCTGCTGGCCGACCAGGAGCCCGGCGCTGGCAACGAGGTGCAGCTCACGGACGCGATGGTTCGCGCCATGGCGGAAGAGGAGTTCTACGCTCTGGTTATCGACGTCCACGAGGGCTACGACACCGGCACTCCCGCCGGCTGGATTGCGACGAATGCTTGTCTTGCCGCGAGTGACCCCCGCTTTGCGGCTGCCTTCCAGGAGGCAATGGGGGCGTAGGGCCTAGAGCGTGCTGCTTGATACGGTGATCTTGATATGGGGCGCTCCAGCTCGTTTTATCCCAGAGCGCCGCTATTTTGTTATCTCTCATTTGGAGACCTATAATCTCAATCCAGGTTAATCAGGTTTGATTCAGGAGTAGCTTTGTCCAAAGTCCTAGCAATAGTGCCTGCTTACAACGAGGAGGGCTCACTCCTTGCGACGATTAACGAGCTTGTGTCTGTGGCGCCGGAAGTTGACTACGTAATCGTCAACGATGGCTCGCGGGACGGAACACTTAAGCTCTGCCAGAACAACGGCTTCGACTACGTGAGCCATCCCACTAACCTTGGCCTCACGGGCGGAGTTCAGACGGGCATGAAGTATGCGCTTCGCCATGGCTATGACATGGCGATTCAGTTTGATGCGGACGGCCAGCATGATCCGGCCTACATTGCCTCGCTTGTTGCCGACATGGAGTCAACGGGTGCGGACATCGTTGTGGGTTCTCGCTTTGTGACCGAGGAGAAGCCAAAGAGCCTGCGCATGCTGGGCTCCAACCTCATCTCCGACATGATCAAGCTCACCACGGGCAAGCGTATTATGGATCCCACCTCTGGCATGAGGCTCTACAATGCGCGCGCCATTAAACTGTTTGCCACCGAGGACTGGCTTTCGCCAGAGCCCGATACCCTGGCATGCCTCATCAGGAGGGGTTTCAAGGTCGATGAGGTGCAGGTGAGCATGCGCGAGCGCTTGGCAGGGGAGAGCTACCTCAATCTCTCGCGCTCGATTAGCTATATGGCCAACACCTGTATGTCGATTCTCTTCTCCCAGTGGTTTAGGAGTTAGCCATGACGGGCAACCTTCGCATTTTTCTTCTTATTGGCGCCGCGCTGCTTCTCGTTCTGGTGGCTCGTAAGATTAAGAAGTCGCAGTTTGATACGCATGACACGTTCTTTTGGCTGGGACTTTCGGTCCTGCTGATTCTTGCGGCAGCGTTTCCGCAGCTTGTGTATGCGGTTTCGAATCTGCTCGGCTTCCAATCGGCTTCGAACTTCGTGTTTCTGGCAGTCATCGCTATTCTGCTGTGGCGGCTGTTTAGACTCCAGGAGAGCGTAGTGACTTTGCGCAGAAAGCTGACAACGCTTGCTCAAGAGATTGCGCTTAAAGATATTAAATAGACGCCGAAACCGTTTGAGGACAAGAGCGCCGCTCGCGTCTTAAAACAACCTGATACGTGCTAATTTGAGGAGTGCCATTCCTGTCTAGGGGGTGGCACTCCTTATTTATATCTGGTTGGAAGAGGAACACATGAGAAAGCGACTCTTCGGGATAATTGCCGCTCTGTTTGTGGCAATTGCTGGGGCTTGTGCCTTTGGAAGTCCTGCTTTTGCTGGAGAAGGCGGCTATGCGCATGTCGAGTCAGAGACGGCAGGAGACGTCACTCTTGCGGTCTCGTATAACGACCCTGTGGCGGGACAGCCCTTGACGCTTCACGTCTCAGCGACCGGTGGGAGCGGTCAGTGCAAGTACTATATGTCCGCACCGTTTTATTTCGACACCGATGGAAACTACGACTCTGTCATGGACCCGGCTCACATGCCTGGATATACGGGAGTTCAGACCGAGGCGGACTATCAGTTCACGCCGATGGCCTCCGGAACCTACCAGTTTCAGTTCCAGGTTATGGACATGGCGAACACGGGCCTGTATCTCCGCAAGACCGTGTCAGTAAAGGTCTCCGATTCGAACTATCCTTCAGTCTCTAATCGTGTTGCCAAGGCCGTTGCGCAGTGCAATGCCGAGACCGATGGCTCCGAGTACGAGAAGGCTCTTTGGCTCCATGACTGGCTGCTTGAGCAGCTGGAATATGACAATTCCTTGACGTGGAGCAGCGCCGAGAGTGCGCTTTGCCGAGGGACGGGTACGTGCCAGGCGTATGAGGAGGCCTATTCCAAGCTTCTTGCGACTGCAGGCATCGAGAATGAGGAGACCCGCGATGCCGGTGACGGCCATACCTGGAACGCCGTGAAGATTGATGGCGAGTGGTGCCAGGTCGATTGCACGTGGGATGACACGAGCGATAACTGGTATGGCTTTGACCAAAGGCATCTCTACTTTGGCCTGAGCGATGACCTTATGGCCATTGCACATGGCAAGTGGAGGGACTCTGACGGCTCCACGTATGGAACCCACAAGACGACGCTTGCGAATAACTACTTTGTGCGTAACGGTGAGGCCCAGAAGTGGGCGGACGCCTATGCGCCGGAGATTCAGAAGCATCTTGATGCGGGGGAGACCTCATTTACCGTTGCCGCTACAAATGCAAACGATCCAGAGAGTATCTCGGGAATCATCAACGGAATCGTGGCTAGCGAGCTCAATGGAATGAGGTGGGAAACGAGTCCCAGTGAAGTTGACGTTAGATTTGAAGCAAGTGCAGCTGCGTTTAGTGTAAGCGCGTCATATCGCCCCAAAGGTTTTACCTCGGGTCACCCCGGATGGAATCTAGATAACGGGACTTGGTATTATTGCGACTCTGCCGGCCAGGCCTGTCGAGGATGGGCTTATGTCAATGGAAGCTGGTACTACCTCGACCTGTCGACCGGAGCCATGAAGACCGGATGGCTTGATGATGGTGGGGCTCGCTACTACCTCGACCCGTCTGGAGCGATGAAAACGGGCTGGCAGTTTGTCTCTGGGCAGTGGTTCTATCTCGAGCCGTCCGGCGCGATGGTCACCGGCTGGAAGTGGCTTGGGAATTGGTACTACTTGGGAGCCAACGGAGCCATGGCTTCCGGATGGCTGGATCTCAATGGTGCTTGGTATTATCTGAACCAATCCGGAGCCATGCAGACTGGGTGGCTTTCATATTGCGGAAGCTGGTACTTCCTGGACTCTTCTGGTCTCATGCAGACTGGGTGGATTAGCACGGGTGGAGCCTGGTATCACATGGAAGGCTCCGGCGCTATGCAAACCGGCTGGCTGTTTGACGGCGGTACCTGGTATCTGCTTGGTGGGTCTGGCGCGATGCAGGTTGGCTGGCAGCTCGTTGGCGGCACGTGGTACTACTTCTTTGGTAATGGCTCGATGGCCAAGGGCTGGCAGGTTATCGGTGGCACCTGGTATTACTTCTACGACTCGGGGGCCATGGCTTCTAATGCTTGGGTGGGAAACTACTATCTTTCTGGCTCCGGGGCAATGGCGACCAGTCAATGGATTGGGCCCTACTATGTAGGCTCTGACGGTGCCTGGATTCCGGGCTATGGGCAAGGACCTTATTATCGAGTCGGAAACAGCGATGTCTATCACAATCACTGGTGCAGGACCATGGGCTCTGTATCGAACTATCAAACGTATCCGACGCTTCAATCGGTGCTAGCATCTGGCGCGAAGCGGCAGTGTAGAAACTGCGCTCAGATGGACTAAGACAAAGCGGCTGCGGATGGAGCTACATCCGCAGCCGCTTGCTTGAAAAGAGAACCGACTATGCCCCAGGTACCCAACGTCCGCTGCTGTCAACATAATAGGGACCTATCCACTGGCTTGTTGCCATGGCGCCGCTGGAAAGCAGGTAGTAGTTGCCAATCCAACGTGAAGATTGCATAGCACCGCCGCCATCAAGGAAGTACCAGGTCCTCCCATCAAGGATCCAACCCGTTTGCATGGCTCCTCCATTGGGGCTGAGGTAATACCAAATTCCTCCGATGTACTGCCACCCAGTTTTCATGTCACCATTCGAGGGGTCTAGCCAATACCAGGTGTTGCCATCAAGGAACCAGCCGGTGTCCATAGAGCCGGAAGAGGATAGGTGGTACCAGGTGCTCCCAAGGAGACACCAGCCTGTCTTCATGGCATAAGTTGATTTGTCAAGCCAGTACCAAACATCTCCGACTCGCTGCCAGCCATTTACGAGCACGCCGGATTCTGACGCGAGATACCAAGTGCCATTTGCAAAGCACCACCCCGCCTCTCCCATTCGGCCATCGCTATCAAACGCGTAAACCGATGAGCCGAAGGAGACGGTCCTGTTAATTGCGGCCTTGCCGCTTTGATCGAACCAATACCAATTGCCGCTTATCTGACGCCAGCCGGCTGCTCTTGAGCCGTTTTCCAACCAGTATTTGGCCCCGTCTCTCGTATCCCAGCCAGAGGAATACCCAATCCATGAGCCACCGCTTGCAAAGTCTGACCAGAGCCCGTCGATAAGGGTTCTGGATGCGGCCATGACGCCAGAAGAGGGATTGAACCAGTACCAGGAGCTACCGATGACCTGCCATCCAGTGGCCATGGCTCCGGAGCTGTTCAACCAGTACCATGTCTCCCCAAGCAGCAGCCAGCCCGTCTTCATGGCACCGGAAGAATCCAGCCAGTACCAAGAGCCATCAACATAGACCCAGCCTGTCCTCATCGCACCAGTATTTGAGTCGAGATAATACCAAGAACCGTTCACATGCGCCCAGCCTTTGGTTCGCACGTGTCCAGAGACGGTTTCCAGATACCAGGTTCCGTCTTCGTAGACCCACCGTCTGACAACGGAGAGATAATGGGCTTTCTCGTCCCTATAGCGGTTCTGCCAGCCTTGCCAGTACTCAGGCTGAGACGGGTAGCGTCGGGCGACATTATTGATAACGTAATCGCAGAGCGTTTCAACAAATTGCCCATCATCCATAGCGCCGTTGACGCCGGAGTTCTTGATGAACCAATTGGCACCATAGTAGAGCCCGCGGGAAACGTAGGCGCTGCCCCCACCTTGCCCAAATAGATTTGCCATACCCCATACGAGGCTCTTGACGCTGTCCGGCCGATTGTCGATGTCTATTCCCATTGCACGAAGACTGCCCCGGATGCCCGTGGATCCGTCGTAGTACTGGGTGTATGCCCAATCGTTTTGAAGTGCAGAGAACTCGCTCGGATCTGCTGCGTAAGCCGAGTGCCAGGCCCAATTCAGGTCGTTGCCCAGCTGGGTAAAGGAACCGTCGCTGCGCGTTGCACCGCTGACGTCCCAACCATAGCGGCTTCCGATAATTGCGAGAGAAGAGTACTTTGACGGATTATAGGAATAGGCTGCCTGGAGAAAAGAGCCAAGGTCATAGCGGTTGTCAAACTGGAAGTAGCCCATTGCGTGATAGCCATCGCCCCAACTGAGGCCTTGATCGTAGTTCTGCCCGCTCTCCCACTTGCAGAAGTAGAGCATCTCGGAAGATACGTATCGAGGGGAGACGGACCGGATGCGCTCGCTATACGTGGCAATCCCAGAATTGTCATCTAACGAATACGGTGCGACAGTGGAGTTTGAGGTGTTATCTGAATCGACTTCAACGTCATCGTATTCGCCAGCTTCGATAACGGTTTCGCGGTCATACTCCGTTCCATAAAGATCGGAGATTGTATCGGCTCTTGCAACTGTTGGCATCGCAACGAGTGCGAATGCAAATACAAACGGGATTAAACCCGTACGGGCAAAAGCAGCTCTTGTCTTCATCAGTTAAGCTCCGTTTCGTGGCTGCGCTATTCCATCATTATATGGATGGGCCAAGAAAAAACGACCTCACCGGATGGATATCCAGTGAGGTCGTTGGCTTCGTAACTTCTCTGGTGATTACCAGACAACAACCTTGGTGCCGCGAGGAATGTTGTCGTAGATCCACTTTGCATTCTCGATGGCGAGACGGACGCAGCCATGGGAGAGGTGCTGGCCGAGGCGACCGTCCTGAATTCTAAACGTATCCTGGTAGTACAGGACCGAATGGAACAGATAGTCGTTGTGGAACTGCGTGTAGTAGTAGCAGCTATAGCCATGGCCAAAGACATAACCCTTGTCCTGAACCGTGAACTGGCCCTTGACGGTGGGAGTTGATGGAGCGCCGGGCGAGCAGATGAACTCCTTTGCGGGAGCCCATGCGCCATAGCGGCCATAATAGATGCCAACCCTGCAGTTCTGCGTGTCAACGAGAATGAGGTAGTTCGTGGCGCTTGAGTAGTCCTGCGCCCAGTTGAACATATCGCGCCACTGAACGTTGACGTCAATCCAGTGCCCGTCGGAAGCGCAAAAGTAGTATGCGCCGCCATCCCAGATCCAACCGGTGCCCATGGCACCGCTCGTGGTGTCAAGCCAATACCAGGTTCCGCTCAGGTTGAGCCAGCCAGTCTGCATCCTGCCACTAGCGTTCATGTAGTACCAATTGGCGCCATCCCAGACCCAGCCGGTCTTCATAGCGCCGCTCGTTGTATCGAGCCAGTACCAATCGCCGTCGGTCTTAAGCCAGCCGGTCTTCATGGCCCCAGAAGACGAGTCGAGATAGTAGTAGGCACCTCCCCGGTTCTGCCATCCCGTTAGCGGGCTGCCATCCTGGCCCAGGAGATACCATGAGCCATCGAGAACCCAGCAGTCGACCTGCTTTGCGCCCTTCTCGTCATAGTGATAACGAGCGCCGTTCTCGTCCGCGTGCCAGCCGGTGACCGCCCTGCCCGTCTTCTCATCAAAGAGGTGGGTCGTGCCATCAATGTCGATAGCGCCGTGCTGAATCGTGCCGTCAACGATGTAGAACCAGGCTCCGCCAATTTGGGTAAGGCCATCTGCGGGCTTGGAGCCGTCGGAGCCGTTGTACATGGTGACCTTGTCATCGACGATCTTGGCCGTCAGAGCACCGTCACTGCCAAGCAGAGAAGAGCTGCCATCGCCATCGTCGATCCAGCAAGAGCTGTCCATGGAACCGGAGTTGGAGAGGTGGTACGTCTTACCGCCAACGCTCAGCCAACCGGTTTGCATTTTGGCGGTGGTGCTGTCCATCCAATACCAGGCGCCGTCAATCCATTGCCAGCCGGTGAGAAGGTGGCCATCAGAAGAGGAGTTGGTAGCGTAGTACCAGCATTTTTCAGTCTGGTCATAGGCCCAACCGGTCGCCATGGCGCCCGAGGGCATCATGTAGTACTTCGTTCCATTGAAATCGAGGAGACCGGTCGCCATGGCCTTGGACTCTTGGTTCATCCAATACCAGAATCCGCCAACATAACGCCAGCCGCTTTCAAGGGCGCCGGACTGCCCGGCCCAGTACCACGTATTGTTGGCGAGCACCCATCCACTCTGGCCCATCGCACACGAGGAATCAAAAGCGTAGAGCTCCGGACCGATTTCCCTGGTCTCGTTCTGGGCGCAGACACCCGTTTCGGGGTCTGCCCAGTACCAGCGTCCGCCAATCCACTGCCAGCCGGTTCGTACGTCGCCGTTTGACTGATCGAGCCAATACCAGTTTCCACCATCCAGAAGCCAACCGGAGTCCATGGCGCCGGAGGCAGAGAGATGGTAACGGGAGCCACTGACGTTGGCCCAGCCGGTGCACATGACGCCGGAATCATCCATCCAGTACCAAGAGCCGTTGACGTATCTCCACCCGCGTGCGAGCTGCCCGCCGTTCTCAAGCCAGTGCCAGGCGCCATCCCTCAGGTCCCAGCCGCTGGCATAGCCGCTCCATGCTCCCGACGCGGAGAAGTCCGACCAGCTTCCGTTGCAATCCGTGCGGTCTGTTGCCATCACGCCGGATGCGGGGTCGAGCCAATACCAGGAGCCGTTTACGTACTGCCAACCCGTGGCCATGTTTCCGGTGGTCTCGTTGAGCCAGTACCAGGCGCCGTCAAGCTGGAGCCAACCCTTGTGAATCGAGCCATTCTCGTCGTAGTAGCGCCTTGTCCCGTCCTCGTTCTGCCAACCCTGCTTGGGCTGTTCTACGGGCTCTTCGGTGACGTCGGAAGCGGGGGTCTCGGGCTCTTGATTGCCTGCGGCGCTCACCTCGTCGGTAGGGGCAGCTGACTCTGTGGATATAGCATCATCTGCCCACGCAAGGCGAGGAACTGCCACCGATGCTACGCTCAGCGAGCCGCCGAGAGCCAAGGCGGCGATAAAGGCAGCTGCCTTTCTGCTTGTGGTGCTCATCTTGCTCCTTTCGAGTAACGTCTAGGATCCTTGCTTTTCAAAGTCTATCCCGATTGGGGAGTGGGGGGACAATTAAGAAAGCGGCTGGTTGTTGCACCACCCCCACTTGGGGCTGTACGTGGTTGTGTAGTACTCGAGCCAGTCGTTGAGCGGCATGGTGCGGACATAGCCAACATTGTCCATGATCATGCCCTCGCCGATATAGATGCAGACATGCCCATAGATGCCACCGAGATAGGTATGGGTGTGGGATGGGATGGCAACGATCATGCCAACCTTGAGCTCACGAAGGTCGGAGCGGCTGCACCACTGCCAGAACATATCGCAGGCGTTGCCCTCTGGATACCCGAGGCCCGCACGGGAGAAGACTTGGCTGACCCACATAGCGCAAAGTCCGCCTCCCGGGCTAGGGGTGACTCCAGCAGCCTCTACGATTCTTCTCTGGAGGTCGGTCGAAGGTGCCTGCTCGGGCTCGTGGAGTGCCCCGGTGTAATCATCGAGCTGCCAGCGCGAAGAGCCGATATTTATCCAGCCGGTGGCCATTGCGCCAGAGGAGTCAAGCCAGTACCACAGGCCATCGACCAAGACCCAGCCGGTGCGCATGGTGCCATTATTCGGGTCGAGATAGTACCAAGTCCCGTTGAGGTTGAGCCATCCCTTAGCCAGGGATCCATCTTGATTGATGTACAGCCAGGAGTCGTCCCGCCTTACCCAACCCGATGCAAGCTCGTCCGAATTGCGGTCCTTGTAGATAAGGCCATTCCGCATTTCGAACGTTGCATGGCCATCGGCGCTCATGTAGAGCCTTGTGTCGCCGATGTAATCGACCCATTCATTTGCGGCCATCGCGCCGGATGACTTGAGGAAATAAAGGGCGTCACCCTCTTGGTACCAGCCGGTGAACATTTGAGCATTGTCTGGGCGCAGATAGTACCAGGTTGAACCAACCTTCTGCCATCCAACGAGCAAACGTCCGTCCGAGCTATCGCTTGAGGCGAGATACCAGCATGAGTTGTCTTCATCGTAGGCCCAGCCCGTTGCCATGGCGCCCGAATCTTGCAGATAGTAGGTTGCATCGCCGCGCGTTTGGAGACCCGTCAGCATAAGGTGGTCGTCACCGATCAGGTACCACGTGCCGCTTATATATTGCCAACCGGTCTTGAGACAACCCGAGGCGTCTGCGAAGCACCAGCGACCCGACGCAGGGTCGACGCCCCAGCCCGTGGCCATGGCTCCGTTGACCTGGAGGAGGTAGCTGCTTCCGTTGGTCTCTTGGATCCCGGTCAACATTGAGCCGTCGTCGGCGAGAAGATACCAGCTCCCGCCCGTGTAAAGCCAGCCGATGTCGAGAGCTCCAGAGGGCTTGGCGTGATACCAGGTGCCATCACAGAGCGTCCAGCCAACCTGCATGCGGCCATCGTTATCGAAGCAGTAAAGAGAGCCGTCAATCTTCTGAACTCCAGTGAGGACAATTCCCTCCTCAGAGAAGTAGAACCAGCTTCCGTTGTCGTATAACCAACGATTGGTTAGCCTCTCTCCGTCCTGCTGATACCAGAGGGATCCGGTGCCGCCATGCCAACCGTCTGATACTTCTTCGGCAATGGGCTCTTTTTCGGTCGTCGATGTGGGCGTCTCGCCCTCGGCTTCAGCGCTTGCCGTTACGCTGTCGCTTTGGGCCTTGTTCTCTTCTGGAGAGGGAGTCTCGATCGTTTCCGAAGCGGGCTGAGGCAAGTTCGCGACGGTTTCTGCTGACGCGGTGTTTGGAATTGCCGCTGCCGCAGAAGCGCAGAGCGCAAGGCATGAGCCTAGCGCTAGCAATCGTTGTGCTCTGTTCATACTGTCCCTTCCATTCCCTCCTTTTTGGCAGGTAAAGTCTATTCCTTTCAGATTCTCTGAAGGGATGGGGAGTCTAAGTTGCTAACATGTTTTTGATTTTAGCGGAGTAGTTTTGGCCTTCAGCGGCTGCGTTGGGTTGCCCAAGGTGGGAGGACAATAGTGAGATTAAAGGAAGCTGCATTTCCCATGGTGGCCGGACTGATGATGGCGGCTCTCATCCATCCTGTTCCGGCGCTTGCTGGGCAGGTGACAACGGATGACGTGCCTGGCATCGAGAACGGAGCAGACGCTTCGCCGGTAACTTTGAGTGCGAGCGATGAGGCTCCGTCTGCAGTTGCTGGGCCAACTACCTCGTCAGCGGATGACCCTGTCACCTCAACTGGGGTATCCGAGGCGCCGTCAACGGCTGACGGCTGGGTTGACACGGATGCCGGCCGTGAATATTGGAAGGACGGTGCACCTCTAAAAGACGAGTGGCTTGAACTAAACGGTGCCCGTTACCGTTTCTCTTCCGATGGAGTCGTGCTCACGGGGTTCCAAGATATCGATGGGGCACGCTATTACTTTTCTCCTGGCTCAGGGGTCATGCAGACTGGCTGGCAGCTGCTTGACGGCGCATGGTACTGGTTCGATGTGACTTCGGGCAAGATGGCTATAAACCAGGCATTTGCCGAGGGACGCTGGTCTCGATTTGACGGACAGGGAAAGTGGCTCGGCTATACGAATGGTTGGGTGCTGGACAGCGATGACTGGTACTGGACTTCCGCCGGTGCGTCTCAAACCGGTTGGCACTGGATTAACGGCGCCTGGTATTGGCTGAATCCCGCTAATGGCAAAATGGCCACGGGCTGGGCTTGGGACGGCGGCGCCTGGTATTACATGAATCCGTCAGGGGCCATGCTTACTGGCTGGCAGTATGTTGATGGACGTTGGTACTATCTCTTCCCCAACGGAGCCATGGCTACGGGCTGGTTTTATGAGAACGGTACCTGGTACTGGCTTGGAGGCTCGGGTACCGCGGCTCAGAACGAAGTTGCTAAGGTAGGCTCCCAGAGCTATGTCTTTAATTCCTCATGTGGCATGGGGAGCTCGGGTTGGTGTCTCCTCGATGGGAAGTGGTATCTTGCTAGCTCCTCTGGTGCCTTGCGGACGGGATGGCGCCGGGTCAATGGCTTCTGGTACTGGATGGACCGGTCCGATTGCGCGATGAGAACGGGTCTCCTCAGTCTTGGAGACTCCAAGTACTACCTGACTTCCTCGGGTGCTATGGCGACTGGCTGGGCGTGGGATGACGTAGACCAGTGCTGGTACTACGCGACGCCCGACAACAATGACGGAAGGCTCCTTACTGGCTGGCAGTGGATTGGCGGCAGCTGGTACTGGATGGACCAAGCTGCTGCCAAGATGCGCACGGGCTGGCTCGACTTTCCTGATGGCAGCTACTTCCTTTCTGGCTCTGGAGCGATGCTGTCCTCGAGCTTGCTTGATGACGGTGGCAACAAGTACTGGTTTAACGGCTCCGGTCTATGTGTCTCTGGCTGGATTGACACACCGTCTGGAAGGTTCTACTTCGAGCCGAACTCAGATGACTCGGAGACCGCGAGCACAAGGCATCCGGCCAAGCTGGGGCGTGTCGAGATCGATGGGAAGACGTATCAGATCAATGCCAACTCCGGCGTGGTGAGGAGCGCCTGGGTTGACAACGAGGACGGGTCAAAGAGCTGGGCAAGCGATGATGGCTCGCTGTCCGCGATTACGCTTCGTGATGACGTGCTGACGCTCGAAGACGGTACGCTTGCCTCTGGCTGGGTCGATATTGAGGGCTCTCGGTTCTATGCGGACGCTGATGGCAAGCTCAGCTCTGGCTGGGTGACTGTTGACGGAAAGCAGTATTACTTTGACCCGACGACGCATGCAATGAAGACTGGTTGGCTTGCGGATGGCGGCTCATGGTATTGGCTTCGTAGCGACGGAGCGATGGCAACTGGTTGGGTGTATGTTCCTAACGACGCCTGGTATTACTTGAACTCTGACGGGCGCATGGCTACTGGATGGCTCGAGCTGGACGGGAAGCACTACTGGCTCGACGGGAGCGGGCGGATGGCTACGGGAGTTCGCTACATCGATGGCTACCGTCGCTACTTCTGGACCGACGGTGCGTGCGACAAGGTGGGCTGGCAGAACCCGTCGCAGTATCCTCAGGTGAGCTCTTGGAACGTGACACTTCCGAGCTATAGTTCTGGCAAGTTCGCCTATGCCACTCCGTCTCGTATCTCGGTCGATGCCACTCGAGAGGACTGCATCAACGCGTTTGTGGGCCGTGCCTACGAGTATCTGGGCACTCCCTACATCTGGGACTACGCATGTGCTCCTGGAGTCGGAGTTGATTGCGCGGGCTTGGCGCTTCAGTGCCTGTATGCCTGTGGCGTTGATACGTTCCCAATGAACCCGTATGACCACTACTACACGCCGGGCCACGACCACTATGCAAATGATCTCTGGAATCACAGTGGATTTCTCCACCTGGACTTTTCGCAAGTTCAAAGAGGAGACATCGTCTGCTACTCGGGTCATGTTGCCATCTATATCGGTGGCGGAAACATCATCGAGGCCGCGAGTCCGCGCTTGGGCACTCGAATCGTGTCGGCTACATACCGAAGCGATATCCGCGGTGTTCTGAGGCCGTTTGTGTAGATCGGTGCGATAGGGGCTGGACGAGTTCGGGGCCGTCTCCGTGTGAACTGCCTCCCATTTCTTGGACACGAGAAATGGGAGGCTTTCTCATGCGGGCGGACCTCAGGTTTAGATACGACGTCGGGGTGAGGAGGAGGGCCGCGGAGCTCTTCTCCTCTGGACTGGGCTGCAGGTCGGTCGCCGCCAGCCTCCCGGCCCCGATTGCCGCCGTGAGAAAATGGCAGGAGATATACCGCGCGTTCGGGAGCGAGGTGCTGCTGCGCATGGACGGGAAGCAGGCCAGGTACACGTACGAGCAGAGGGTCGCCGCCGCCTCGGCCGTCGTCGACCGCGGGATGCCAAGGCCGGCGGCGATGGCCAGGTTCGGCATCATGTCGAAGTCTCCCCTCGACCGCTGGTGCAGGCTCTACCGGGAGGGCGGCGCGGAGGCGCTGCGCCCGAAGCCCAGGGGCAGGCCGAAGGCCGCGGGGCCCGGGCCGAGGAGCCGCGAGGAGGAGCTCGAGGAACGCTGCCGCAGGCTCGAGGCCGAGGTCGCCTACCTAAAAAAATTGCGCGCCCTGGCCGAGCGGGACGGGCTCTGACCGGGGCGAAGGCCGAGGCGGTCGCGGCCCTGCGCGCCGAGGGGCACTCGCTGCGGCACCTGCTCGCGTGCTCGGGGCTCGCAAGGTCGACCTACTACTACACCCGGGCGCCCCCGCCGCGGCCGACGAGACCGGAGCTCTGGGAGGCGGCGGCCGAGATCTTCTCCCGCACCGCCAACGGCTGCGGCCACCGCCAGGTCGCGATGTGCCTCAGGGCGGAGGAGGGCGCCGTGATCGCCGACAAGACGGTGCTCAAGATGATGCGCGAGATGGGGATCCGCTGCGGCATACGCCGCGAGACCGCCTACCACAGGTACAGCTCGTACAGGGGAGTCGTGGGCAGCACGTTCGAGAACCTGCTCGCCCGGGACTTCGCCGCCGGCGCCCCGTGGGAGAAGCTCGGCACGGACGTCACCGAGTTCAAGGTGGCCGGCGGCAAGGCCTATTGGGCGCCCACGCTGGACTTCTGCACCAAGGAGATCGTGGCGAGCGACGTCTCGGCCTCGCCCGACATGACCCAGCAGCTTAGGATGCTGGATGAGCTCCTGGCGAGGCTCCCGGAGGGGGCGTCGCCGGTCATGCACTCGGACATGGGCTGGCAGTATCAGCACGAGCGGTACGCGGCGAGGCTCAGGGAGGCTGGCATCGCCCAGAGCATGTCCCGCAAGGGCAACTGCATCGACAACGCCGCCACCGAGCAGCTCTTCGGCCACGTCAAGGACGAGTTCTACCGGGGCTGCGAGTGGGACAGCTTCGAGGACTTCAAGCGCGACCTCGAGGCGTACGTCGTCCACTGGAACACGCGCCGGAGGCAGGTAAGATTGAAGGGCCTGACCCCGGAGGAGTTCCGGAGACAGGCCCTCACGGCCTAGTCGCTATTCAGGCGTCCAAGTTTTGGGGCGCAGTTCATGTGGAGGCGGCCCCGAATTTGAATCTGAGTGCTAGTACCTGGTTACGAATTCTTGCGTCCAAATAGCTCGTTCCAGTCTGACGCGGCGAGAATGGTGCCAACAAGGATGAGGATGCAGCAGAAGACTGTCGCGGGAGTTGGCACAGTGCCTTGCAGGATAAAGCCAAAGGCCACTGCCCAGGCAGAGTATGAGATATTGAGCGCCATTGCCTTTGCCGCGCCAATGACAGAAATGCCCTTGTAGTAGAAGAGGTATGAGGCGGTTCCGGCAAGCGCGGACAGCGCGACGATACCCGTGGCGAAGTTGGGAATGGCGTGTGCCGTAAAGCCCCAGGCGCCGAAGAGGGGGAGAACAGCGATTCCGTAGACGAGTGCGGATGCGGTTTCGCGGATTTGGAGTGCTGTCTCGTTGTCCACAGCGTCGTCCTTCATGCCCCAGGCGCAGAGTACGGCTTCCGATCCCCAGCCGATCACGGCGAGGATGGCTCCAACGAGTCCAATTGTGGTATTGCCCATCTCGGAATCGCCCGCGGAGATATAGCCCATGGCCATGACACCAAACAAGGCAACGATCAGGGAGGCTATCTGCTTGGCGCTCATCTTCTCCTTGAGCAACACGTAAGAGAGAAACGCGCCAAGCGCGGGATAGAAGGCAGAGATGATGGCGGTGTACGCGGCGCCGATGTTGTTGATGGCAATTACGTAACCCGTCATGCCAATGGGGCCGCCAAGTAGGGCTCCGGCGATGACAACGAGCCCGCTCCTGGTCTTGAGGGCTGCGAGGGTGTCCTTGAGGCGTCCTCGGACGCCCATGTAGATGGCAAGCCATATGGCACAGGCGGCATCATGGAGAAACGAGCTGGCAACGGCGGCGAAGGCAATGGCCTCCGGCGTATCGATGAAGGGCGCCATGGAGAGGGCAATTCCCAGGACGACGGTATCGAGACCCCAGAGTATGCCGCTGAACAGTCCAAAACGCATCGCTATGCCTCCTCATACAGAGCTAGAGCCTTGGTGAGGTACTCACGCCCGTAGTTGTAGTAGATGTAGAGCCACTCACCCACGAAATCGCCTTCGGCCTCCTTAAGGAGGGCCCAAAGGTACCAGCACCAGCCGGCAAGGGCGATGTGGGCGTAGTTGTGGGCGCGCTCACCCGGAGTTGCCTTGCGATCAAAGTACTCGTCAAGCGCGGCGTCGACTTCGGCGGGCTTGAGCTCGCAGCAGACGCAGCAGGTGCCAAAGTCGTTGGCGTAGTCGCTCATGCCCGCATACTCCCAGTCGATGAGGTAATACTTGTTGGCCTCGTCGATAAGGAAGTTGAGATAGAAGAAGTCATTGTGGCAGAGGCACTTTGGCGCTTTGTCCGCTCTGACATACTCTTCGAGACGATCGACTTCCGCGGCCATCTCCCAATACCCTGGGATGTCGATTGGTCCCTTCTCGAGGAGGAGCGATTCATAGCGCTTCGCCTCCTTGTAGAAGTCGAACTCGGTCTCAACATGCGCACCCGAGTCATGGAGGGTGCGGCATACCCTCATCATTTGGGCCATCTGAGCGGCGTTGTGTGGGTCGGGCTGCTTGGCATTTGAGACGAACTTGGAGATCTTCCACCCTCGCTCCGGGTCCTCGTGGATGAACGTATCGTCCAGGCCAAGCTCCTTGGCCTTCTTGAGAGCGGTGTACTCGCTGCGACGATTCACGAGAAGTTCGGTCCCAACGCCGGGATGACGGTAGACATACTCGCCCTCGTTGGTGGCGAAGTGGCAGCTGAGATTTGTAAGGCCCTGCTTGAGGGGATAGACATCATGAATCTCCGCCTTGGTGCACCCAAGGATTTCCGTGATGTTGTCGAAGATCTCAGAGTCGACGTTCTCAAGGAAATGCGGGTCAAAGGCACGAAGCTCGTCAAGAGAGTCAAACTCGTTGATAACGCCGGCGGGGTAGGGGCGCATCGTCATGTCGAGTTCCTTGATGTGGTCGATGTAGAGGTCTTCCCACAGCTTATCGACGGTCTCCGGGTCGTTGTACTCGCTTTCGAGAATCTCGACAAAGCGTTTCGAGAACGTGCGGTCAAAGTAGACATGTCCGAGCATGTACCAAGAGTTTGAGCCCCCGACAACGACCTTGGTGATTCGGTCCTGAGCACCCGTGGTGATGCACCATTCCTTGGTGTCGCCTGCGGCGTATTGTGCGGAGTAGTAGGCCTTGTAGACATAAGGCTCAAACGGGTTCTCGGTAAAGTAGTCGTCGCTGGAGCAGACGTAGGTATTGCCGAGCTTTTCACGGACTCGATAAAGCGAGCCGTTGTTGTTGCGAGAGGCGTATTCGTCATTGTTGACGATTGTGACACCGTATTTCTGGCGGAGGTAGAAGAAGTACTCCTTCTTGTAGCCCACGACTACGGTGATATCCGTAATGCCTGCTTCGAGGAGTTGCTCGATCTGGCGCTCGATGAGGACCTCTCCGCGAACTTTGAGCAGGCCCTTGGGCTTCTCATACGAGATGGGGGCAAAGCGAGAGGAAAGGCCGGCCGCCATGATGACGGCGTTTTCGACCTTGTGGGGCGCGAGCGCCTGGAGGCCGGTGCTCGTGAGCTTGCCATTCTGCACAAGGCCGGCTTCGGTGACGGCCTTCATTGCGGCGTTGACCGTACCAAGGGATAAGTCCGAAGCGTTGGCGATGTCGCGTTGGCTTATACCTGGCGTCTGGCGGAGGGCATTGAGCACAGCGAAGGATTTCTTATCGAGCATAAGGCTCCTTGGATAGCGTTCGATTTGATAGTGATGTTCAGATAAACTGAACAATAACGTTCAACCTTTCAAATTGCAATGAGAATCTGAACAGTCATTATTATTGGCAAGCGTGTCCAAGGGATTCGTGGCTCCGTCTCTTCTTATAATTTAAAGGCAACTTGAATACGAAGGAGCTTTACATAGATGGCTGTTAGTTTGAGACGGGCGACTAAGCGATTCACTTCTGGTCTTAGGCTTATGTTGGGAGTGACGCTCTTTATGGGTTTCGCTTTCCTCGCGAGACCGCGAATCGCTCTTGCTGAGGAAGGCGTAACGAGGATTCATGTCCTTCCCCTTGATTATCAAGATGCAATCATTATTGAAAGTGATGGACAGTTCGGGATGGTTGACTCTGGAGAGAGCGAAGACTATCCCGACGGCTCTGATCCCCGTTATCCTTTTAGACTGGGGACGACTTTGGGCCAGGGCTCGGAAGAACAAGTAATTAGTTATATGAAGTCAATAGGTGTTACTTCAGATAACCTAGTTTTCTACATCGGTACCCATCCTCACAGCGACCATATCGGCTCGGCTCCTCAGATTATTTCGGAGTTCAAGCCGAAGCGTGTCTATACGCCAAAGTATGACGATAGCTATATCACTAATTCGGGGGCCCTGTGGGATAACCAATATGTATACGATCGGTTAGTTGAGGCCGCTGCAGATAATGGAGCCGTCCTAATTCAGGATTTCGATGCAAATGCTCCTGTGGCTCCGGATGACGGGACATCTGTGGGTAACCCAACTTTCCCGCTCGGGCAGGCAACGATAGAGATATGCAACAGTGATAGCTCTGATTGCGTTAACGGCCTGCCTGATGCAAATTGTCTCTCATATGGCGTTAAGGTAACTGCTAACGGCAAAACTGCATTTCTCTCTGGTGATATCAACAACCTTGACGGCGATGAGGATAGTCTTGCCCAGTCGCTTGGGCATATTGATTATCTTAAGCTTGGGCATCATGGGAACATCTATTCCAACACGAGCAGTTACGTCAAGGCCATTTCGCCTTCATTGGCTTTTATGACGGGGAACGTCCGCTATACGCCTCTGGACACTCTGGATGCGCTCGATGACTTGGGTGCAAGGCTGTTTGAATCTTCCGATTGTCGCAATGAGGGAGAGAAGGCCTTCGTCGTCGAACTGGGTTCCTCAGGACTCAATTACAATCTGGACGTCCCAGGGGTCCAGCTTCACTACAACAGTTTGTGCGGCAGCTACATTGCATACGAAGACGGACTGAGAAAAGAACTGAACGGCTGGCAAAAGACCGAGGACGGCTTTACTTGGTTCGACGATTGCTCTGTCTCCGCTAATGACAAATGGGTAACCGATGGCGGTGAAACTTACTACATAAATAAGCAGTCCATAATGAGTACTGGCTGGGCTCGATATGGTAGCGACTGGTACTGGTTCAACGATGCTGGCGCGATGCAAACCGGCTGGATAAAACTCGCCGATGGTTGGTATTACCTTGCTCAAGACGGAGCGATGGCTACAGGCAGACGAATCGTGGACGGACGTGCATGCGTCTTTGACTCAAACGGTCTTTGGCGTGGCTACGAGACCGTATCAAAGGGCTGGGAGAAGGTCGGGGGGACCTGGTACTACTTTGGCGAAGACGGCTCCATGAGGGTCGGCTGGGCCATGGTCGACGGGTCCTGGTACTACCTTCGCCCCTCGGGCGCGATGGCCACCGGCTGGGAGAAGGTCAGGGGGGCCTGGTACTACATGTATCCTTCGGGCGTAATGGCTAACAACTACTGGTGCGGAAATTACTATCTGGGTGAAACGGGTGCCATGGCAACTAATCAATGGATTGGGTCTTGGTGGGTCGGCGATGATGGACTCTGGGTGCCTGGCTATGCAGAATAGTGTTTTAAGCTGAGGCTATTTAAAGAGCTAAGCACGGGTACCAACCTCTGGTTTTGCATGCATATGGCAATGGCGGTTCGCGGATTCGGTGGGAGATTAATGTCGTTTGATCAATACGAAAACCTTGAGGATTTGAAGCGAGTCCAGTCGTTGTGCACTCAAATCCTCGGTGAGCTCGACAGGGTCTGTCGCAAGCTGGACATTCATTATGTTGTCTATGGCGGGACGGCCATCGGAGCAGTGCGGCATCATGGCTTCATTCCATGGGATGACGATGTGGATGTCTGCATGGCTCGTGATGACTATGAGAGATTTCTAAAGGAAGCTCCCGAGGAAATCGGTCATGAGTACCTGATTATCAACTCTAGGACTGAGCCCTGTTTCCCGTGTACGTTCTCTTATATGGGACTCTCTGAGACTTTCTTTGTGCCCGAGTTCTATAAAGAATGCGAGTACAAGAAGCCCCTAAGTATTGACGTGTTTCCACTTGATCGGGTCCCTGGCGATAGAAAGAGCTATAGGAAGCAGGCTTTCAGAACATGGCTTTGGGGCAGACTGGCTTATCTGAGGGCCACTTCTACACCCTTTCTCTCTTTTGATGGAATTAAGAGGAGCATCGTTCTCGCCTGTTGCCGGATTGTCCATACCTTGCTGGTGAAGTTTCGAATCAATATGAGATTTATACAGGGGAAATGGGATCGGGCTGCTCAGCGGTTCGATGATAATTCGGAGCTAACCATGTTTGCGGATTACTGTGATGCTGATCCGCTTCGCTGGTCTATTTCCGAAAGAGACCTCTTTGATACGATTGATGTGCCGTTCGAGTCAATCATGGTCAAAATTCCACGGGCCTATGATGAAATACTAACTAGGGGGTACGGGGACTATATGACCCTTCCTCCCGTTGACCAGAGAAAGAATCACAAACCGTTCCTGCTTGATTTTGGCCCCTATGGAAAGAGCTAACGGAACTAATCAGTTGGGCGCATACTTGAACGACTGACGCTCTTGGCGTGACACTGGTCCCAATCTCATGGGAGCTGCGCCAGTTATTTCTGCTAAGGATATGCCCTTCGATGGTTATCGGGGGGCATATCCATGCTTATGCGGAGGCCCTTATATTCAGTGTCATGAGCTACGTAGAAGAACCCATAGTCCGTATAACGTTCCTGATAAGTATGCGATTAGAAGTGTCAGGTTCAAACCGTTCATATAGCAAAGCGAGGTTAACGGTACTAACAAGGACGCCATTACGACAAAAGCAATAACATTTACCGTTAATGTCTTCCGAAGCTTGTCATATACGATCAACAGGTCCGTAACCACATATATGGATGCAACTCCGGTTGTAACGAGAAGCGCCGGTGGAAGAACGTCAAGATAGGGCAAAATCGTCTCGCCGTAGAGCGCACCTAGTATTGCTCCAGAGAAAAGAACAAGGGGAATTGATAGCCCGAGGGCCACTCCGATCACCGTAAGAAGGAGCCCAATGGATTTGCGTCGTGCGCCACGATTGTCTCCATTTGCCCTGAGTGTGGCTATTGGGCCAAGCATCGGAGTATATAGATTTTGGGCCAAAACCTGTACGATGACGCATGGCGTGGCCACTGAGGCGTATATTCCCAGCGCCTCTTCTCCAAAAGCGATGGCGAAGTACTGCCTAGCAGCCGAGGTCACAAGTCCGGCCAAGAAATTCCCGAGCACTGTGGGAAATAGCTTGCGCAATAGATACAGGGCCTTTTCCTTGCTGATTTTTGGTTTTAATGAATCAGTCAGCCCGTTTGTTTTCCGCAAATCATAAAGCAGGGTCACAAGGATGCAGCCAATTGCAATCAAAATGATAGATAGTGCCAGGTTGCGAGTGACTTCCATGCCAACAATGAAAAGAGAGACCACCAAAATGCCACGGATAATCTGAGATTTTCCTACGTAATCTAGTCTCATCCCTTTTTGGTCACAACCATAGAGAACATTAACAAATGACTCATCGGCCTTGAAGAGAAGAAAAGTGACTACTGCGGCGCGAGTGGTAAACGAGGGGGATACAGCTAGACCATAAGCGCCGCAGCCAAGAAGCGCGCCTAGCACTGTTACGACTCTCAAGCCGACATAGTTTGAGGCACTGTAAGTGTTCTTGACGTCCGAGACTTGAAATGTCCTGACTGTGTAAGTCCCCAACGCGGTGTAGATGTTGCCAATCGACATGGCAAATGCAAGGCTGCCAGAATTTTGATAATCGCTGCTGAGGCGAACGACGAGTACAGTCATCAGCCAAAGACAACCCTGGTAAAACACCGAGCCTATGGTATTCCACGCGATGTTCGCCTTTAGACCTATCTCGTTATTTGCTCCGTGACTCATATGTTTAAATGCTCCCAAGAAAAGTGGCACTTCTGAATGTGGCCCTGGCGCGTTTATCATAGAAAAGCAACTATTACTGGACGAGGAGCATTATGGACGAAAGCAACGCGATTAAGCTCAGCATTATTGTTCCATGTTATAAAGTCGAAGCTTATCTGCCCAAGTGTCTTGATTCACTTGTGAACCAGACCCTTTCTGACATTGAAGTTATTTGTATCAATGATGGCTCCCCCGATCGCTGCATTGATATTCTTCGCGAGTATGAGGCGAACTATCCTGGCAAGGTCATAGTCATTGACAAACAGAATGAGGGCGTATGGAAGGGACGCTGGGACGGGATTGCGATCGCGCGAGGGGAGTACATTGGTTTTCTCGATAGCGATGACTACGCTGCCCCAACGTTTGCCGAATCTCTATATAGCGCAGCGAAGTCTAATGATGCTGATATAGCGATTTGTGGATTTGACCGTATTGACTTGGAAACCGGGAAGGTGTTTTCGAGAGAGATGGCGTCCGAAAGGCCGTCGTTTGTTATTGACGACGATCCAGGACGTCTCGTAGAACTTAATGGGGCACCTTGGAACAAGTGCTTTCGGGCATCGGTTCTCAAGCGCATGCGTAATCTGACAAACCCACCAACGGTACTTGATGATTTGGCCTTTCATCTCCTTGTATATTGTGATATGCATAGAAAGGTTGTGTATGTGCCTGGCTCATATGTTCGCTACATGGTTAGAGCCGGATCAATTATCAACAGCGTGAAGAAGAGCCAAGTCGATTCAATTCGCGCCGCTTTTATCGAAATACGTAGACAGTATGAGACCGCAAGGCCCGAGCTGCTTCCGATGCTTGACGCGGTTGCCTTCCTCCATCTCGGAGTGTCCTTGGTCTTTAGGCTCTCTTCAACTCCCGGTGAAAACGTAGGGAAGGATATATCAGAAATCACGGGATATCTCGATGCCGAATTCCCAACCTGGCGTCGTTCTCCGTATATCAATGCTGCATATGCTTTCCCAAGAGGGGGTGCCCTGCTCAAGCTGCTTGTTGTTCAAAAGGTGTATAAGCTGCATCTAATGCAAGCGTTCTTGGCAATCTATAGCTTCATGATTGAGAAGATTCATGTCGACATCAAGTGGTGAAAGCTGATGGGGGTCGCAGGTGCATCACTGAATGTGGTAGTGCCATAGGAAGCGATTTCAGATTATTCCTCCTCCGATTCGATGGTGCATTTTTCTGACAATCAATTCTCGTTGAGGCCCGTCTGAACTAACGGGTAGTGCGCGTTGGATTGCGAGGGCGTCGATTCGATAAGCGCAATCCCGAGAGGTCGTTGAACCCTCTCAATTGACGCCGTTCGTCGTTCTGAGGACGTGGGTTGTTTCATATGAAATTCGACTAAGGAATTAAACAGCGACACAATCGCTCTTTTTTACGTTTAATACGGTCGTATCGACCACTTGTGGGGATGAGAATTTATGTGGATTCACCTGCTATTCGATTACCTGTTTTCGCTAGCGGTCGTCGCCGGACCTGGCTATTTCGCATTCAGAATGCTAGGTTTTGGTAGAGCGGCGAGTATTTCTTTTGCTCCGTCAGCTAGCTTTTTGGCAATGACGGCTTCAGTTTTTGCCCTACGGGCACTTGGCGTATGGGCTACTTGGCAGACCGCCCTGTTCTCAATGGCCACTTTGACCGCTTTGGTATGTGTGCTCACTGCCCCCCTGAGAGAAAGGAACAAATTAAAATTTGAAATCGACTTCAGATTGATCGCCCTTGCCTGCGGTGTTTCAGCTGTTGCTGCTTTTTTCTACTATGTTCTTCCGCTTGATTCAGCCGTTTCGTTTTATCAAGAAAACGACAATATCGCTCATCTATCAGCAGTGAGAGAGTTTCTAGATACGGGGGTATTCTGTCATGAGAGCATTGCGTCATACCCCGCGCTCTGGCGCTCTCTCACAGCCATTGTTGCTTCTTTTGGGCTTGGGGGAGTTACCGTAGCTGCAAATGCGGTTAATCTGCTGTTTATTACATACGTTTATCCATCGGCAATGGCGGCCTTTATTCAGGTTGTTCTCCCGAATCATGAGAGGGCGCGACTCCTTGCCAGCTGCCTCGTATCTGCTTTTGCGGCGTTTCCATGGGGCCTCTTAATTTTTGGCCCCCTTTATCCCAATATTGCCGGCAATGCCTTGCTGCCTCTTGCTATGACAGCGTTTGCCATGGGGATTCGATCTGAAAGGCGCGGCGAAGCCTTGAATTGGGCCTTCATCTTTCTTACCGACAGTCTTCTCTTGTTCTATGCCCATCCCAATGCCCTCTTTACGGGCGTTGTTGTCTTGGCGCCCCTTTGTGTTAAGACAATCTGGGACCGGACATCCTCCGCCGAGCTTACTGCAAAGAGGAGAAAGTTCCTGTGCGCTTGCTTCATTGTTTTCGTCATCCTGATTTGGACCGCTCTCTATAAAATGCCAGCCCTGAGGGGTGTCGTCTCGTTTGACTGGCCTTCATATACATCCGTTTCTCAGGCAATTGTTAACATTATGTCGCTTGCTTTGAATAAGGCCAGCGCGCCCCAAATTGTGCTCGGAGTATTAGTGCTGTTTGGCCTCATTGCTTCCGTGAATGACGGAGAGCATTCATGGATTGCCGCGTCTTATGTAATTATGTGTTTCATTTATGTTGCGGATGTTGCTCTCGGAGGAAAGATACAGCACTATTTGGCGGGCTTTTGGTATTCGGATAGCTTTAGGGTCGCTAGTTCTTTTGTCTTTGTCTTGGTGATTCTTGCCTCACTGGGCCTTGATAGCTTAGCTACTACGATATCCCGCCTGAGGCTGGTAATATCTCGAGATAAGGCAGTGAAACGGTCAAATGTGCGTTCAACATTTGCGATGGCTTGTCTACTGATTGTTATTTTCTGCCCAAGTTTCTCCATTCAAAAAAATGCCTATGTTACAACTGGATTTGGTGCAGTTAAAGGAATGATGACCTCGGGTAATCTTCTTGCCGAAAACCAAAATGGTCTTGATGGGAAGGAGATTCGATTCCTACGTGAGGTTCATGAAGTGACCGGGGATGAGCCGATACTAAATTATCCATACGATGGTAGCGCATATGCATATGCGGTCGATGACCTGAATGTTCTAAACCGCGGTTGGTACGAGAACAGAGACTATAACGTCGCTTTGCTGGGAAGAGAGGCGGACGAGCTGTCCTCGAATTCTCATGTCCAAGCTGCGTTTCGTTCTCTTGGTATTAAGTATGTACTATTGCTCGATTATGATAGGGAAGTCGGTGGTCTTTACATGGCTGGAGGCTATTCCCAGTCAAGCTGGACGGGCCTTGAGAAATTGAACGACGAAACTCCTGGATTTAAAATAGTTCTCAAAGAGGGCGACATGAGACTGTATGAGGTCGATTAGCTGTCTTGTTTTGTTGAGCCGCTATTGAAGTGGAATAGTATGAACAACCCTAAGGTCTCTATTCTTGTCCCGATATGTAACGTCGAGCGCTTTCTGCGTCAGTGCCTTGATGGTCTCGTGAACCAGACGCTTGAGGACATCGAGATCATTTGCATCAACGATGGCTCAACCGACTCGTCGCTCTCGATCATTCGCGAGTACGAACGCCGTGACCAGCGAATCGTGGTCATCGACAAGCCTAACAGTGGCTATGGCGACTCCATGAACAAGGGCATCGACATCGCTCGCGGAGAGTACATCGGCATAGTTGAGTCCGATGACTTCGCCGTCATTGATATGTTCGAGAAGCTCTACAAGACGGCCAAAAAGGACGATTTGGACATCGTTCGCTCTAACTACCGTGCGCATGTCACCGGCCGGGACCCGGCCAAGGATTCCCTGGTGGAGAACCTCGCCATCTGCGGAAGCTATGGCAAGGTCTTCAATCCCATGGACAATCCATGCGTGTTCATGTGCCAGCCCGCTATCTGGACGAGCATCTACAAGAAGTCCCTTCTCGATGAACATGACGTGCGCTTTCTGCCCACTCCTGGCGCATCGTTCCAGGATACGGCGTTTTACTTCAAGGCCTTCTACGCCGCCTCCAGGGTGATGCTGCTCAAGGAAGGCTATCTTCACTACCGCATCGACAACGCCAATTCCTCTGTCAAAAATCAGAACAAGCTCTTCTGTGTGTGCGATGAGTATGCGGAAGTGTGGAGGTATGCCAAGAGCGAACCCGAGAAGCTTGAGGTCATGAAGCGCTGGATTCCTCGCCAGCAGTTCGAGGGCTATCTTTGGAACCTCAACCGCCTCTCTCCTGAGCTCCAGCAGAGGTTCTATCCGCGCTATGTGGAGGAGTTCAAGGAGATTCGCGATGCCGGCCTCATCGACCCGGCCAGGTTCGATGAGCGGATGTTTGCTCGCCTGAATTCGATGATCGACAATCCAGATATGTATTTCCAGAGTCAGTACGGGCCTCGTAACCCGGAGCGAACGATAGTTGCCTGCGTCAATGGGCTTACCGTGCCGGACGCGAAGGCGGCACTTGTGGGGCTCCTTGATAAGCTCTCCGCCGATGATGAGGTATTTGTTGTCTCGCCCTCATCTGAGGCAATTGTCTTTGAGCTCAAGAACGAGAAAGAAGACATGGGCAGGCTTCGCAGCGATGCCGACCTTATTGGCCAGAGGCTCGTCGCGCAGTTTGATGCGAGTGCTTGTCGTGGCGGCAGCGTTTCCGTGGTGGGCCTGGGCTCGTCCGATGCTGACTTTTCTGCGCTGGCAAGCGCCGCTGATGCGAACGAACTTTTCTGCGACAACGAAGCATTTGCCCTAGGCTGCGGATCCGTCTCTGACGGCACCCCGAAGACGCTTGTGTCGCTAGTCCTTCGTAATCTCGTTAACCACGCATCCGAGACTATTCATGGGCTGCCCACCGATTGGGCCTCCATGCTTTGTTCGGATGCTCGCATTGATGACGAGGACTTCCGCGCCGCCATTGAGGGCGCCAAGGAGTTTGCGTCTGAGCTTATGGGCTCAGACGCCCCATACGAGGTCAAGAAGCTCTTGTATGGGCAGCTGCTGAGCATTTGGTCCTCCGTGCGTAAGGTGTACTCCACGCTCGACTGGGACAAGGCGTGCGAGCTTCGCGAAGACTATCTCTCTATGGCTAATGCGCCGGCACTCGCTGCTCCTTGTGCAAGCGATGACGATGAGCCTGCGTTGACCGTCATCTCGCCGGTTTACAACGCCGGTGCCTATCTCGAGGAGTGTCTGGATTCGATCTTTGGACAGACGTTCCCTGATTTCGAGGTCATTCTTGTCAACGATGGCTCTCCAGACAACTCGCTCGAGCTACTTGAGGCTGCCACCGCTCGCGACGACCGCGTTCGAGTGGTGAGCCAGTTCAACTGTGGTGCCGGTGCCGCTCGCAACCGTGGCATCGAGCTGGCGCGCGGCAAGCGTCTCATCTTCATTGACCCTGATGACCGATTTGCCACGAACCATGTCTTCGCTGATCTCATGGAGGCTATGGACCGTACGGGAACTTTGCTGTGCGGAGGCTCACTGTCGCTTCTTAAGCCGTCTGGCAAGATTAAGTCGAACTTCTCGTTTGGTGAGTCGTTCTATCACGTATCGGCTGAGCGTGACGTCGCGCTCAGCGAGATATGGACGGACTACGGCTGGATTCGCTTTATGTATGACGCGAGCCTGTTCACGGATGGAGCCGTACGATTCCCGCAGCTTAACTGGTACGAGGATCCCGTCTTCTTCCTCCGTGCAGTCGCCAAGGCCGATGGATGCCATGTCGTTCCCGTTGACGTCTACCATTACAGGGTCGGTTACAAGGAGATCGAGTGGACCGTGCCCAAGGTACGCGACATGCTTCTTGGCATGGGCGCTAACCTCAAGGTCGCTGAGGAAAAGGGTATGGGCGAGCTTTACGTCACGATTGTCCGTCGCTTCAACTACGACTACCGTGATGCCATCAAGGGCAAGCTGGAGGATTCTGGTGTCTACAGGCAGATTGTCGATATCCAAGCGAGCCTCAATCATGGGATGATTCGCGAGTACTCCTCCTATGACAATTCGTACTATTTACTCCTGCCGCTTCGTAGCGCTGGGGGAAGGCGTGTGTTTGCGGTGGAGAGGCTTGCGACCAAGGTTGCAGAGTCGAGAGCTTATACGGGCATGCAGAGGGTAATTGATCGCGTCAGGAAAAGGGGCTAAGTCGGGTCCAGGTCACTTGAAGATGCGTTTTTACGGAGTCGCATCTATTTTTCGAAAGGTTCTTACATGCCCCTTGTTTCAGTTGTCATCCCAGCTCATAATTCCGAGGGCTATATTGGTCAGACTCTTGCGAGCGTGCTCTCCCAGACGCTAACGGACATTGAGGTCATTGTTGTCGATGACGGGTCGACTGACCGGACCGCTAGCATTGTCGAAGAGCTGACTCATCGTGATGACCGAGTCCGCCTCATTCGCCAAGAGAATCAATATGCTGGCGTGGCCAGGAACAAGGGAATGGAAGCCGCTGCGGGCGAGTACCTGTATTTCCTCGATGCGGATGACTGGATTGAGCCGGATGCACTCGAGAAGATGTGCTCATCTGCTGAATCGCTTGGCTCTGATATCGTCGTTGCTCGGAGCGAAGGCTTTGATAACCAGACAGGGGACACTTGGCTAATCGATTATGCGCTCAATGGTGTTCCCTTTGACACACTGATCAAACCTAGCTTCTATGCAGACCGACTGTTCCAGCGTTTTATGGGGTGGCCTTGGGATAAGCTCTACCGCGCTGAGTTCGTTCGCTCCTCCGGTCTCCGGTTCCAGTCACTTCGCACTACAAACGATGCATACTTCGTCTTTTCTTCCCTAATGCTCGCGGGAGGGATTTCCTGTGTAGATGAAGTTCTATTTCACCATAGGGTCAACAACCGAAAGTCGCTGGAGGGAACACGTTCCAAGAGCTGGAACTGTGCAATTGAGGCCATGCGGGCCATTGCAAAGAAAATCGACGAACAGACAGAACCTGCTCCATTGATGGAAAGCTATAACAACTGGGTTCTGGATTACACACACTGGAGCCTCGATACCCTTCCCGCAGATATCGCTGATCGGTATCTGAAGGAGTTGATTCCGTCGATATCCGCCATGCCTGATGACGCTGAACTGTATGTCAACAGACTCGAGTGGACCCTGAAAACTCTTGCGCCCCTTAATAGGTCAAAACTGCTTCTGAAGGCAACGAACTTAAGTCTGGACAAAGACAGTCTGACTCATGACAAGGAGAACCTATCCCATGAGATAGCGAATCTCCAGGCCGAAATCGCTCGGCTCAACGGGGAGCTGAACTCGTTGAGGGAAGAGCTTGCCGATCGAGACGGCAAGATCAAGGAAGTGTAATCGTCCCATTCATACAAGTTGGGACACGCGCTGTTGACTCCGCTCTCGGCCGTGAAGCATCGGGGAGAATAAGAGCTTCTCCACCTCCAATTGCGCTGCATGGCAGGGCATATGGTTACGTAGGCCTTAGGGGGCTAGTTGCGGCAGACGTCGTGGCTAGTCCCTTTTCCACAAATCCCTGGTGAACACCTTGTCCCTCACGTCAAGGAGCTCATCGGCCATGCGGTTGGCAAGGATGAGGTCAACAGAGTCCTTGAATGCGGTCAGGTCACAAGTAACAGGGACGCCCTCAAACGTGTCAGCCTGGCATCTCGGCTCGTAGATGAGCATGTCCTGGCCCTTGGCCTTGAGTCTTGCGATGACGCCCTGGATTGAGCTCTCTCGGAAGTTGTCGCTTCCGCTCTTCATCACGAGTCGATAGATTCCCACGCGGCGGGGCCTCTTATCCAGCACCTCGTTAGCGATGAAGTCCTTGCGAGTGTTGTTGGACTCCACGATGGCACGGATGAGGTTCTGGGGTACGTCCCCATAGTTGGCGAGCAGCTGCTTTGAGTCCTTGGGAAGGCAATAGCCGCCATACCCAAAGCTCGGGTTGTTGTAGAAGTCGCCGATGCGCGGATCGAGGGAGACGCCCCTGATGATCTGGGAGGAGTCAAGTCCGTTTGACTCGGCGTACGTGTCGAGCTCGTTGAAGTAGGAGACTCGCAGCGCCAGGTACGTGTTCGAGAAGAGCTTGATCGCCTCGGCTTCCGTGGAGCCCATGACGAGCGTGGGAATGCCGTCCTCGAGCGGGGAGGGGCTTGCCCCACGCCTGAGGGCCTCGGCAAACGATGCCGCCGCGCTGCCAAGGCGCTCGCGCTTGAGCCCATCGTCTGTGCTGGGGATTCCCACCACAATGCGAGAGGGATTCAGGTTGTCTGCCAGCGCATGCCCCTCGCGAAGGAACTCGGGCGAGAAGAGGATGTCCAGATCGGCGTAACGGCTGGAAATGCGCTCGGTGTAGCCAACGGGAATGGTGGACTTGATGACGACCGTTGCCGTTGAACCGGACGCGAGAACCTCATCGAGGACGGTCTCGATGGAGCTGGTGTCGAACGTGTTCTTGTCCGCATCGTAGTTCGTGGGTGTAGCGATGACGATGAAGTCCCTGCCCGTGAAGGCGAAGTCGGCATCGAGCGTTGCCTGCAGCGTGCTTGGGCGTGTTGCGAGGACCTTCTCGATTTCTGCATCGGCGATGGGGGAGATGCCGGAGTTGATTTTCTCAACCTTGTCGGGGACGACGTCGAGAGCCCTTACGTCTCCAACCTGCGAGAGCAGACAGGCAAGCGAGAGGCCGACATAGCCCGTTCCGACAATAGCAAACGAAAGATCTCTCGGTGAATTGGTGAATGGCATCAACGTCTCCGACGTTTCTGGGTTGCTTTCATTTCTTTCTATAATACTGTTCAAAGACCGTGTTGCTTCCTTCGCTGCGCTGAGAAGGCTGACACTCATTTGAAAACGTCTGCAGGCGTTGCCGTTGTTGTTCCGGGTCATATCGCCGAGCCCTATCTGGGCGATCTGATTTCTTCGCTGAAGTCGCAGGATTACTATGGGCCGAAGCGGTTGTTTTCATTGACGACGGCTCGTCTGATTCTTCGCGTTCTATTCTTGGGGGTGCTCAGATTGACGGTTGGGATAAATCGGTTCTGTCTCAAACTAAACGAGGCCAATCTGCAGCAAGGAACGCAGCGCTTCGCTGGCTGATGGAGGGACATTTCGGCTCCCAAGTTCGCTCTCTTTCTTGATGCTGATGACATGTTGGCGCCAGATGCTCTTTCTGCTGCGGCGAGCGCGGTGGAGAAGGATAGGCTCGATGAACTCTTCTTTACTGGCTCATCCTTCTTTGAATCGGAGTCTCTGAGGCAAGAGTTTTCTCGATACGAGACGTATCGAGAGAAATGAGCGCTACGAGTGCGTGTATTCGGGAAGCAAACGTTAAGAAGGCAGATGGTCCTACACGTTGAATCGCCCTTGTCTTCGACTGTTGTCTATAGCGCGGTTGCGTTCATGGACATGACTGCCACTTTCAGGTCGCGACCGCCTGTGAATAGTTATTCTTGTTGCGTATGCTTTGACGGGTGCTAGCTGCGCTATTTTACAATGCGGTAATCCGCAAACAATCTCCGACTGAATTCTGCGTATCAGGCGGAGCTTCGGCTCAGGGAAGCTGCGATGGGCGCGAAAACGACCTATCTCAAACTATGGACTACAGTTATAGATATTGTCCGCAACGGGCAATAGTATTGACAGCTGAGGCACGACACCCTCCGTGCGCAGGCGTTAAGCGAGACTCTGGAAATCGTGGTTCGAGATGGTCTGATGCGCACTTATAAGTTCGCTTTTGTCGGAAAGGAAGATGCTGCTATGTATGAGCTGACGAGGGTCCTATATAAGACGTGGAAGTCCGCTTTGTCTAAGTGTGACTCTCGAATTGAGGACGTTCAAACCGTGATAAAGAATGCGCTTTACGACAAGATCAGCTCACTGGAACTTGATGTGACGGAGACATTGCAAGCGGTAAGCAACTATCTTGACGGCCGTATCGAATCTGCTGAAAAGATAACGGCTGAATCGCGAAAAGTGGTGGATAATGCGGTTTCAATCACGTTGGTCGCGCTTGTTATATATGCCGCGCAGCGCTTTTTATTTGATGAGGATATACTCGCGAAACTCGGGGCGGATATCCTGGTGAAGGCGGTTTTTAGTCTGATCGCCCTTGTTGCTATCCTGTATCTAGCTGCTCATTTTATTGCAGTGGCCATCTTCAGTCATGTGGTAATTCCGTCGCTTGGTATGAGCCTTATAGGCGCCGAACAGTTCAAGAGTTGCGTTGACTATATTCTGCCATGCCACTCTGCTTCTGTTGTCGCTTCATCTGCGCGAGTGCTGCCGCCTGAGGAGAGCCGGAGCGAAAAGACGACTTGTGGTGGCATCGATTTGTAATGGGTGTGGCGGACGGTTTTGATCTCGCGGGGGCCTTCTATCCCCACAACATCATCGTCACGGGCGGCTGCGGGTTCATCGGCAGCAACTTCGTGCGCTGGGTGGTGCGCGAGCACCCGGGCGTGCACGTCACCGTGCTGGACAAGCTCACCTACGCGGGCAACCCGGCAAACATTGCGGGGCTGCCGGCCGATCGGGTGGAGCTCGTCGTGGGCGACATCTGCGACGCCGAGCTGCTGGACGCGCTCGTGCCCGGCCACGACGCCATCGTGCACTACGCGGCGGAGTCGCACAACGATAACTCCATCGCCGACCCCGAGCCGTTCCTGCGCACCAATGTGGAGGGCACGTTCCGCCTGCTTGAGGCGGTGCGCAAGTACGGCGTGCGCTACCACCACGTCTCCACCGACGAGGTGTACGGCGACCTGGCGCTCGACGACCCGGCCCGCTTCACCGAGGAGACCCCGTACCACCCCAGCTCCCCGTACTCCTCGACCAAGGCGAGCTCGGACATACTCGTGCGCGCCTGGGCGCGCACCTACGGCATCCGCGCCACCATTTCCAACTGCTCGAACAACTACGGCCCCTACCAGCACGTGGAGAAGTTCATCCCCAGGCAGATCACCAACATCATCGACGGGGTGCGCCCGAAGCTCTACGGCACGGGCGAGAACGTGCGCGACTGGATCAACACCGAGGACCACTCCTCCGCCGTGTGGGACATCCTTACCCGCGGTCGCGTGGGCGAGACCTACCTCATCGGCGCGGACGGCGAGCGGAGCAACGTCGAGGTGCTGCGCATGATCCTGGAGGCCATGGGCAGGGACCCCGACGACTTCGACTGGGTGCGCGACCGTCCCGGCCACGACCGCCGCTACGCCATCGACTCCACAAAGCTGCGCCGCGAGCTGGGCTGGCGCCCCGCCCACACGGACTTCGCCGAGGGGCTGCGGGCGACCATCCGGTGGTACCGCGACAACGAGGACTTGTGGCGCCCGGCCAAGGCGGCCACCGAGGCGCGCTACAGGGCGCAGGGGATGTAGGGTGCCGGCGTGCGACGGAGCGATATTCTCGCGATTAGGCGCGACAAGAATATACAAGCGTATACAACGCGATATTTCGTTATACAAGGCTCAATGAACGCGGCTTTGCGTATATGGCGCTATACGAATGCGAACGGCGGAAAAAAGACGCATCGCTGGCACGTATTGGCTTATAGCAGGCCTTTCTCGCGTTTTACTTATTGTCCGCTAATGGCTGTAGCATCCCTTCAAGTTCGTCTTGGGAGGGATGCGGGCTATGGGCAAGACGGTCAAGAAGCTGCACAGCCAGAGGCGCCACCACGAGCGCGTGGCGGTGAGCGTGCTGCCTGAGGCACGCGAGCAGGTCTATGCGCGTGTGTACAAGGGCGTGTCGGTTGAGTGCGTTTGCGGGGAGATGGTGGCCCTTGGGAAGCTGCCGCCGGAGCGGGGGCCGTTTCGCTGTCCGCATTGTGGTGCTTCGCTGTCGGAAGAGACGTTTGACGCTCGGGCTCACGAGCTCGAGGCGGAGATTGCGGATTCGAATGCCGTTCTCACGCGGCATGAGGAGCTTGGCGAGCGGCTTGCCGGGTGCGGACGCGGAGTGCATGATCTGCTGCGCAGGGCTGGCGCGCGTGTGCAACTTCTGCTTGGACGCCGCCGTTATGAGAGGGCGACGCGGACACGCAAGAACGCCTGCTCGCTTCTTGGCCAGACGGCACAGGCCCGCTATTATGCGGGCGAGTGGTACCGGGCCACGGGCATCCCGCATGTCTCGGCGCCTGGCGTTGAGGACGGCGCGCGCCATCATCTCAAGCTGAGATATGCGAACGGCTCCTTTGTTGCCGTGCCAGCAGACTGGCGGTCGCAGTCTCGTGGCGTTGCCGGCGAGTTTCTCGCGTTCGAGGAACTGCGGAGGCGCACCTTGGATAAGGCGTCGCCACTCTTTGGGGCAAGGCTTGCGGCGAATCTCTTTGTGCCCGCGAGTAAGTTCGGGCGGCCTGTTGCCGGGTATGGTGGCGCGTCGGCTCCGCTGTGGCGGCAGATTGATACCGTGCTTATCGCACGGGAGGGCGTGTTCGTCGTTGAGGTTAAGAACAAGCACGCTAAGGTCATTGCTCCGGCGGACTTCGAGTGGCTTGCGGAGGAGCCCGCGGGCGGTGGCGTTCGCCGCTCCACCTGCTGGGTGCTTCACCAGTGTGCCGACCAGGCGGACAGCCTTGCGGACGCCATCGATGACCTCGCGCTCGATGATGTATACGAGGTTTCGGCCTTCGTTCGCCCGTTGGGGTTCGAGGGCGGTTCGGAGGAGTTCTGCAGCAACGTGTTCGTGGGCACGTGCGGGGCCGGTGACGCTCATGACATCGTTGGGGCCATCGAGCGTGAGGTGGCGAAGCTTCGCGAGGAGGGTCATGAGGCGCTTTCGCCCGAGCGCGTTGATGAGCTGGCTGACGCGCTCGCGCTTCGCTACGGCGACCTGCGCCGCGGCAAGGCGAAGCGTCACGTGGCAAGGCTTTGTGAGGCGGCCGAGGAGAGGCGGATGCCTCGCGGCCGCCAGGTGTATGTCTCGAACTGTCATTAGATGGAGCGAAACTATGGGCAAATGCATACGATGTCTGACAACGTATGCATTTGATTGGAGTCGCGATGTCTACGACAGCTGCAACCATGGAGCCCATTTCTTCTCGCCTTCGCCACGATGAGAAGGAGACGTTTGTTGCCACATGTGACTCCATCGGAACGTCTCCGAGCAACGCTATCAGGATGTTCGTGTCCGCATTTAACAAGCGTGGTGGCTTCCCGTTTGATCCGGCGAACCCCTACGGCTTCTCGAGGGAGACCCTTTCCGCGATGGACGACGCGG
Source organism: Parolsenella massiliensis (assembly GCF_900143685.1). Classification (NCBI taxonomy): domain Bacteria; kingdom Bacillati; phylum Actinomycetota; class Coriobacteriia; order Coriobacteriales; family Atopobiaceae; genus Parolsenella; species Parolsenella massiliensis. Next base: position 428,465 of record NZ_LT671675.1, read on the forward strand.
CGTCCGGGAGAAATCTGTACGGTCCGTTTGAAACGGTTGACGACATGTTTGATTCTCTTGACGAGGACTAGCCATGCTTTCGCTTGGCTGAGTTATTGGGCTTGTAGCGGCGCCGGTGCCAAACGAACCCGTCCCCTTTGGCACCTACTTCGAGAAGAACGAGGCGTCGGCGGCGCGCCAGGGGCGGAGGAGCGCGGGGTCGTCGGTGACGTGGGCGTGGGCGGGGACGTCTTGCCACTTCACGGTGTAGCCGGCGCCGTGGCTGCAGAAGACGGAGTCGGGCGTGTTGGGGAGGTCGGCCTCGGGGTCATAGGCTGCCTCCTCGATGATTTTCTCGGCATTGTGACAGGGCTCGTACCCTGCGAGTTCTAGTGCAAGGTGGCTGCGACCGCCCGTGTAGGCGGCAACGTCGATGGCGTAGTCTCCCAGTTCGGAGGCGGGGACGCTGCCGGCGAGGCACGCCATGTCCCCGTGCGTTGACGGCGCATCGAAGCGGGCTGCCATGCGCGTGAGGTCTGCCATGGCGCGGCCCACCTTGTCTGAGGGAACATCGAGCTCAAAGGCATACCAGGGCTCGAGCAGCACGCAGGCTCCGCGTTCGCGAGCGCACATGAGCGCCTGGCGAACCGCCCGGTACGTTGCCTGGCGAAAGTCGCCGCCCTCCGTGTGCTTTGCATGGGCCCGCCCGGCGCACAGCGTGATGCGCACGTCGGTGAGCGGCGCACCTGTGAGCACGCCCAGGTGGTCGCGCTCCATGGCGTTCGTGAGGATGAGCCGCTGCCAGTTGAGGTCGAGCTCGTCGGTGGAGCAGCGCGTGCCAAACGTGACGCCGCTGCCACGGGGCGCGGGCTCCACGAGCAGGTGCGCCTCGGCGTAGTGGCGAAGCGGCTCGAAGTGGCCGATGCCCATCTGCGCCTCGCTCACGGTCTCCTTGTAGAGAATGCCTCCCGGGCCAAAATTGACGTTGAGGCCGTAGCGGCCGCGCAGCAGCTCGCGGACCACCTCGAGCTGAATGGCGCCCATGAGCTGGACGCGAACCTCCTGAAGCCGCTCACTCCAGGAGACGCGAAGCATGGGGTCCTCGTCTGCGAGCTCACGCAGTGCCGACAGCACGGTGTGGGCGTCCGCCTTGCCCGGCAAGACGCCATAGGTGAGGACGGGGGCGATCGCCGGTGCCGGCGAGGCGGGCTCCGCACCCAGGACGTCGCCCGGGCGCAGGTGGGAGAGGCCGGTTATGGCGCACGTGCGGCCTGCTGGCACCTCATCTGCGAGCTCGTAGCGTTCGCCGGTGTAGATGCGCAGCTCGTTGGCCTTCTCGGCCCAGGGCTTTCCTGCGTCGATGCCTGTGAGCTGCTGCTTTGCGCACAGCGTGCCTCCTGTTACCTTGAGCCAGCACAAGCGTTCGCCGCGTGTTCCGTGGCTTACGCGGTACACGCGTGCCGCAAACTTGCTGGGCCAGGCATGTGCGGGCACGAGCGTGACGAGGGCGTCAAGCAGCTGGGTGATGCCCTCGTTCTTGAGCGCCGAGCCAAAGAGCATGGGGAAGATACGGCGCTCGCCTACAAGGCGCGCGAGCGTTGCGGGGGCGAGCATGCCGTTCTCGAGATACTCGTCGAGCGCGGCCTCGTCCGTCATGGCGGCGGCCTCTTGGGCTGTGGGGTCGCTGGACAGCGCGGCAGCGTCGATGCAGGCGGGGGAGAGGCGCGCCTGGAGCACGTCCATGAGCTGCGATTTCTCGGTGTCGTTTCCCGCATCTGGCAGCAGATCGAGCTTGTTCAAGAATATGAGCGTGGGGATGCCGCGCCGTTCGAGGAGCCGCCACATGGTCTCGGTATGCCCCTGGATGCCATCGTTTGCGCCCACGACGAGGATTGCGCAGTCCAGGGCAGCGAGCGTGCGCTCGGCCTCCGCCGAGAAGTCCACGTGGCCCGGCGCGTCCACGAGCGTGATGGGCCGCCCCTCGTGCTCGAGCTCGGCCTGCGCGGAGAAGATCGTGATGCCGCGCTCGCGCTCCATGGCGTCGGTGTCGAGATGCGAGCTTCCGCGGTCAACGCGTCCAAGCGTGCGGGTGCGGCCCGCATCGTAGAGCATGGCCTCGGCGAGCGTGGTCTTGCCCGCGTCAACGTGCGCCAGTATGCCTACGACCATGGATGCCCCTTCGTTTTTCGTGTCTGCAGGAGGTATTGTCTCGCACGAAGCGGGCCGCGTGGCGCCAAACGAACCCGTCCCCTTTGGTCCGAGCGCGGAAATGTCACAAAACTGTTTAAAAAAACGATTAATTGCGGAAATAACGCATGAAAGCATGCTAATATGCATTCCGTTGCGATTGATGCGCAGCAAAAGTATATCAGCACGGAGGACACCAACGTGAAGAAGCGCTTCAACAGACAGGACGCCATCAGGCAGATCGTGCGCGAGAAGTCCATCAAGACCCAGCGCGCGCTCGTCGAGGAGCTCGAGCAGCTCGGCTTCGTCTGCACGCAGGCCACCATCTCGCGCGATATCGCGGACATGGGTCTTCGCAAGCTGCCCGAGGGCGTGTACGTGCTCGCCGAGGACCTGCACCTGCAGCGCATGGTGTCCACGCTCGTCACCGGCGTCGTTCGCGCCAACAACATCGTGGTCATCCATTCGCAGGCCGGCACGGCGCAGGGCGTTGCCGCCGCCATCGACGACGCGAGTCTGCCCGACATCGCCGGCTGCATCGCGGGTGATGACACCATCATGGTTGTCTGCATGACCGACGAAGAGGCCGCGAGCCTTGAGCAGCTCGTCAACAAGCTGCGAAACGTCCACGAGTAACACCAGGCCATCGAGCCGCAAACCATCTGCAAACTCAAGCAAAAGGAGCCTCACATGTCCGAAAAGGGTAAGGTCGTTCTCGCGTATTCCGGCGGTCTCGATACCTCGTGCCTGCTCAAGTACCTGCAGGACGACGGCTATGACGTGGTCTCCTGCATCGCCGCGCTGGGCCAGCCGTCCGAGGAGCGCTGCGACATCGAGGCTGTGAACGAGAAGGCCAAGAAGCTCGGTGCCGTCGCCGCCTACGACGTTGACATCCGCGACGAGTTCGCCGAGGACTTCATCGCCAAGGCCATCTTTGCCAACGGCATGTATGAGAACAAGTATCCGCTGCTCTCCGCCCTGTCCCGCCCGGCCATCTGCCGCCACCTCGTGAAGGTTGCCCAGGCAGAGGGCGCCGTTGCCATCGCGCACGGCTGCACTGGCAAGGGCAACGACCAGGTGCGCTTTGAGCTCGAGTGCAAGGCGCTTGACCCCACGCTCGAGATCCTGGGCCCGGTGCGCAGCTGGGAGCTCACGACCCGCTCCAGCGAGATTGAGTATGCCCAGAGCCGTGGCATCCCCGTGGACGCCACGAAGGAGAACCCCTACTCCATCGACGAGAACGTCTGGGGCCGCGCCATCGAGTGCGGCGTGCTCGAGGACCCCTGGAACGAGGCCCCCAAGGGTGCCTGGGCCATCACGGTTGACCCCGAGGACGCTCCGGACGAGGCTCGCGACGTGGTGCTGGGCTTTGAGGGCGGCCTGCCCGTCTCCATCGACGGCCAGCGCATGAAGCTCTATGACCTCATCGCCGCGCTCAACAAGATCGTGGGCAGTCATGGCTTTGGCCGCATCGACATGATCGAGGACCGTCTCGTGGGCCTCAAGAGCCGCGAGTGCTACGAGCAGCCGGGCGCGCTGGCCATCATCATGGCGCACAAGCAGCTTGAGTGCCTGTGCCTGCCGGGCGACGTGCTGCACACCAAGCTGCAGCTCGAGCACGACTGGAGCCGACAGGTCTACAACGGCCTGTGGTACTCGCCGCTCAAGGACGCGCTCGATGCGTTCTTCGCGAGCACGCAGAAGACCGTCACCGGTGAGGTTCGCCTGCACCTGTACAAGGGCAACTGCACCGTCACCGGCTCTCGCGCCGACAGCTCCATGTACGATTTTGGCCTGGCCACCTACGACAAGGGCGACACGTTCGACCGCACGGCTGCCAAGGGCTTCATGGACCTCTTTGGCCTGCCCAACCGCGTGTGGGCCGAGCGCCGCGTGGAGCGCGAGAAGGTCGCTGGCATCGCGGCTGCCACGCAGATTGCCGCAATGGGCCAGAAGCAGGCCGAAGCTGCCGGTACCGGCGAGGCTGGTGCCGAGGGCGTCGCCGGCAAGTAGGTCGTCTCCATCTTTTATATGCGATTGTCTGGGGGCGTCTCCCGCGGGGAGGCGCCCTTTTTGTGTTCCTCCCATCTAACTCTGCAAGCTTTCCAATACTGTTGAATTGCTACTTTACAAGTATTGGATAGTAGTTGTAAAGTAGCTATAGAGAGATTGGAGAGCTTGGTATGGCCTACAGCCTTTCAAAGATCGTCGACCAGATGCGCCGGTTTGGCGGTGACCTTCAGGACGTTGAAGTCAAGGAGGCCGTTGGTGGCATGCCCAAGTCCCTGGGTGATTCCATCTCAGCCCTGGCCAATGGGTCTGGCGGCCTTGTTGTCCTCGGGCTGTCGGAAAAGCTGGGGTTTGTTCCGGCTCCCGGCTTCAAGGCGCGTCCTGCCTACGATGCCTTGTCTGAGCTGTGCGCGGACCGCATGGTGCCGCCGGTGCGTGCGCACATCGATGTCGTGGAGTTCGAGGGTGCCGAGGTTGTGGTGGGAGAGATTCCCGAGCTCTCTCCTCAGGACAAGCCCTGCTATGTTGCGTCTAAGGGCATGTATGCTGGCTCGTTCATCCGCGTGGGGGACGGAGACCGGTTGCTCACCAGATATGAGATCGATCGGCTGGCTGAGGAGCGCTCCCAACCAAAGCATGACCTTGAGATCGTTGAGGGGGCTCGTCTCGAGGACTTGGACGAGCGGCTCGTTGACGGCCTTCTGGCTCGGCAGAGAGAGGCGCATCCTCGCATCTTTGCCAGGCTCTCAGATGAGGAGGCACTGTTTGCGCTGAATGTCCTGAGAAGGACTCAAGAGGGGGAGAGCGGTGTGACCTTGGCGGGTCTGCTGGCCCTCGGTACGTATCCCCAGCACTTCTATCCCCGGCTTACGGTGAGCTTTGCCTGCTATCCCGGAACGAGAAAGTCATCCGATACAGGCGTGAAGTTTCTTGACTCCCAGAGCATGGCGGGACCGATTCCCGCGGTGTTGGTTGACACCATGGCCGCGGTGAGAAGGAACATGCGCACGGGGGGCAGACTGCAGAACGGCCTTCGCTACGACGTGCCAGACTATCCCCTCGATGCCGTGAGAGAGCTCGTGTGCAACGCGCTCATGCATCGCGACTACTCGCCCGTGGGCTGTGGATCCCAGGTTCAGGTCAACATGTACGAAGACAGGCTTGAGGTCCTAAGTCCGGGTGGACTATACGGGGCGGTTACGGTTGACTCGCTGGGCGAGGTGGGTGCGTCGTCAACGCGCAACCGCTACCTTGCGGAGCTCCTGGAGTCGACCCCTTATGAGGGCGGAGGCTTCGTTGCCGAGAACCGTGGGACAGGCTTTCAGCTCGTCGAGGAGGAGCTGCGTGCCGCCGGTATGGAGCCACCGGCCATCGTGGACCGTCCAAGTCTTTTCTCGGTCACGTTGTGGCGGCGCGGGCATGTTGCCGAGGGCATGAGAATGACGGAGCGCGCGGCATGGTCCGGGCTGCAATCGCGGACAAGGGATGGCGCTGCTGGCCTCTCGCATCGTGCCGACATGGCTTGGCATCCTACGGGCTCGTCGTTGGTCGTCTATGAGGCGATTCGCAAGATGGGCGAGGCTCGTCCGGCGCAGATTGCGAGCGAGTCTGGGCTGCCGCGAAGCACCGTGTCCTATGCGCTCAAAAAGCTGCTCGAGAGGGGGGCGATAGTGGTTCTGAACGGGTCGGAGGCAAGAAACAGCCCCATGCGAGCATATAGGCTGGCATAGGGCTGGGTCCGCTGGGGTTACAAGGCTCGTTTGCAGGGCGTAAGTTTGCGCGAGGGCGCTAGGAGAGGCTGGCCTCGCGGAGGGCTGCGTCGAGGGCGCGAAGGTCGTCGCTGCTGGGGTGGGGGCGTGCGGCCTCGAAGTTCTTGATGAACAGCTCGGCGCGCTTGGCCTCCGTGCTACCCGGCTCGGCGGCGACAAGCATGGCGTGATAGCGGTCAAGGACGGTCTCGGGCATCTTGCCCTGGCACATGAACGAGCCTACTACCTCGCAGTTGTCGGGCAGCTCCTCGCGAATGCGAGAGAGCACGGTGTTGAAGTACTCCTCAGACTCGCCGTAGCCGCAGGTACCAAACAGGAAGACGCGCGCGTGGTCGAGCGTGCCGAGAAAGGCGATGACGTCCGGTGACGCGGTGCCCTTGTCGGTCCAGGAGCCCACGAAGACCACGTCTGCGCGGCGAGCCTCGTTGCCGGCGCCTGTGGGGGTACCAAAGTAGGTGCAGCCCTGCTCGCCGAGGTCCCTGCGGATGCGCTTTGCGGCGAGCTCGGTATTGCCCGTCTGGCTCGAGAAGACAACCGAATACTTCATGACGACCCCCCCTGCGCCGCGCTTGTGCGCCAGCGCCAACGATGTTCTCGCGTTAGGTGCTTATACCCACATTTCCACAGCGTGAACGTATCGTTTTGGTAACGCGTCTGTCAGGCGGGGTGGGGAGTACGGCGGGATGCGGTGTGGCGTGCAGCGCGGTGGCGCGGGGAGTGCGCCGGGACGCGGCACGTGCCCGGCTAGAGCAGCACGAGGAAGTTACGCACGCACAGCAGCATGACCACGATGAGGGTGAGCGTGTACAGGACGTCCGTCCCGCGGTCGGTGATGCGCGACGCCACGCGCTTGCCCGCGACCGATCCCGCAACGGCCATGGCCGCCATGAGGACGAGCATGAGCGGCGCAAACTCGGGAACGCTACCGCTCGCGATGGTGTAGATGAGGCTTGCTACCTGTGAGAAAGCGATAATGAGGATGGACTCGCGTGCCGCGGCCCTTGTGCCCTCGGAGAAGAACAGCGTGAGGATCACGAGGTTGAACGGTCCGCCGCCAATGCCGAGAAACGCCCACAGCGCCCCCGTGACCACGCCGATGAGCGCGCTGGGGGCGGCACCGGTGACGTGCAGCGATCGGACGCGCGAGCGAAGCAGCGTGTAGACGATGGTTGCGGCGGCGAGGACGAATAGCACGGCAGCCTGTACGGCGCCGATCGTCTCGGCGCTGCCGAGTGAGCTGCGGATGGCGTTGAACGCGATCTTGCCGGCGACGCCGCCGGCAGCCGCGCCAATCGAGAGCGGGATGGCCGTGGGCGGGTAGGGCTCGCTGGCCTTCTCGGGGTGCCTCATGCGGCCCCAGCCCTGTTGCGCCAGCGTTGAGAGCGACATCGTGAGCACCGTGAGGCTCGAGAGGAAGCTCGTCGTGGCCATGCCCATGACGCCCAGAGAGTCCACGATGGGCTTGATGATGACGCCGCCGCCGATGCCGCACAGCGGCCCCAGCGTGGAGGCGAGGAAGCAGACGATGGCGATGATGAGCAGGTTGAGCATGCTGTGTCCCGTTGCATGAGAGGGGCGCCCGCCTCATTGGCGAGCGCCCGCGGTGATTCTTGTGGTGGCGCCCGGGTGGGCGCGGCGCCGATGCGGCCGGCGCGTTATGCGCGTGCGACGTGCTGGGGCACGACGGGCTTGCGGGAGGCTACTCCTTGACGCCGTACTGCTCGTAGTAGGCGTCGATGCGGGCCTTGAGCTCGTCGTCGATGACGACCTTGCCGTCAATCTCGTGGTTGTGGAGCACGTCGACGACCTCGGCCATGGAGACGATGGAGGCCACGGGGAAGCCGTAGCGGGCCTCGATCTCCTTCTGGGCCGTGGTGACGCCGCCCTTGCCCACCTCCATGCGGTTGAGACTCACGATGAGACCCTTGATCTGGACGTTCGCGGCGGCCGTGACCTTGGGATAGGTCTCGTCGATGGACTTGCCGGAGGTGGTGACGTCCTCGACCATGACGACGCGGTCGCCGTCGTGCAGCTCGGCGCCCAGCAGGTTGCCCTTGTCGGCACCGTGGTCCTTGACCTCCTTGCGGTCGGAGCAGTAGCGAACCTCCTTGCCGTAGAGGTCGTGGTAGGCGATGGCGGTCACGACGGATAGGGGGATGCCCTTGTAGGCCGGGCCAAACAGGACGTCGAAGTCGTCGCCGAAGTTGTCGTGGATGGCGCGGGCGTAGTACTCGCCGAGCTTCTTGAGCTGGTAGCCCGTGACGTAGGCGCCGGCGTTCATGAAGAACGGGGACTTGCGGCCGCTCTTGAGCGTGAAGTCGCCGAACTTGAGTACGTCGGACTCAACCATGAACTTGATGAACTCTTCCTTGTAGGCCTCCATGAAGGCTCCCCTCGCGCGCGGCCGCCCGCGTGGTTGCCACGCTGCGGCATTGTAGGCACATACACACTCAGAATACGGCAAAGCTCGCGATGATGCTTGGCATTTGGCTGAAGAAGGAGCCGATAGAATGAATGAAGCCGCCCCTGCCAGGACGGCTTCGGTTGTGCGGCCGTAAGGCCAAACACTCGACACTGTAACTGCGGGGCGCTCGCTTAACCACAAGCGATAGGTGCGTCTCCGTGTCACTGCATATGATATCCGTTTTCTGGGCGTATCGATGGCGGATCGAGAGGGGAGCGGCACATGACGAGGGTTGCGATCATGGGCGTCATCGTGGAGGACATGGGCAGCGTCGAGGTGCTCAACGAGCTGCTTCACGAGTATGGCCGGCACATCATCGGGCGCATGGGCATCCCGTATCGCGAGCGTGGCGTGAGCGTCATCTCGGTGGTGCTCGACGCGCCGCAGGACACCATTGCCGCACTGTCTGGCAAGGTGGGGGCGCTTCCCGGCGTGAGCGTGAAGACGCTCTACTCCAACGTTACGAGCGGGGAGTAGAGCGACCCATCGTGCCGCTGGGTCTCGTCTACCTGCTGTACCGTGCGAGGAACTCCCGCGTGCGCTGCTGCGTGGGGGCGCCAAACACCTGCTGCGGCGTGCCCTCTTCCACGATGGTGCCGCCGTCCATGAACACGACGCGCGTGGCCACCTCGCGGGCAAACTGCATCTCGTGGGTCACCACGATCATTGTCATGCCCTCCTCGGCCAGCTGGCGCATGACCTTGAGAACCTCGCCAGTAAGCTCAGGGTCAAGGGCGCTCGTAGGCTCGTCGAAGAACAGAATGTCGGGATTGAGGCACAGCGCTCGGGCGATGCTCGCGCGTTGCTGCTGGCCGCCGGAGAGCTGGCAGGGCACCTTGTCCTCGCAGCCCGCAAGTCCCATCTTGGCGAGCAAGGCCCGTGCCTGGGCCTCAACCTCTGCACGGGGCCGCTTCTGCACGGCGATGGGGGCGTCGCACACGTTTCTCATCACGCTCATGTGCGGGAACAGGTTGTAGTTCTGGAACACGAGGCCAAAGCGGCTCTTGGCCTGCCGCAGCTGGTCCTTGCCCGCGTAGGTCACGGTGTCGTCCGCGCCCGTCTCGGCCACGGTGAGGTCGCCGAAGGCCACCGATCCCGCGTCGATGCGCTCGAGCGTGGTGGCGCACCTGAGCAGCGTCGACTTGCCACCGCCCGAGGGGCCGATGATGGCGACGACCTCGCCGGGTGCCACGTCAAGCGAGATGCCGCGCAGCACCTGCGTGCTGCCGAACGACTTGCTGACGTCTCGCATGGAGAAGACGGGGGTCTGGCCGCCCGCCTGTGCCTGTGTGCTCATCGCGCGCTCCTAGTCGTGGTAGTAGTCGAGCTTCTTCTCGATGACGCCCAGCGCCAGCTCGACGATGAAGTTGAACACCCAGTACAGCACGGCCGCAATCGCGAACGGCGTCATGCTCACCTGCGAGGCCACGAGCGCCTTTGCCGTGGAGAACATCTCGGCCACGCCGATGGAGAACGCAAGCGACGTGTCCTTCACGAGCGTGATGACCTCGTTGCCCATGGAGGGCAGCACCTTCTTGACTACCTGCGGGAGCACGATGCGGAAGAACGTCTGCGTGCCCGAGTAGCCCAGGACCTCGGCCGCCTCGTACTGGCCGCGCGGCACCGACTGGATGCCCGAGCGGTAGATTTCTGCGAAGTAGGCCGCGTAGTTCACGATGAACGCCACGACGCAGGCCTGCCACTTGGACGCTGGCGTGAGCTCGATGCCGAGCACGTAGAACGGCGCGAAGTAGATGGCGAACATCTGCAGCATGAGCGGGGTGCCACGCAGCACCGAGATGAACGCCCGCGCGAGAAGCGACAGCGGGCGGAAGCGGCTCATGCGCGCCAGGGCGATGGGCACACCGAGCGGGATCGCGCCCACGAGCGTGAGGGCGAACAGGGCGAGCGTCGTGCCGAAGCCCGTGAGCAGCATTCCTGTCATCGTGGCGAGGTCCACGTGGGTCTCCTTGCTTGTTGCTTGTGGTGGGTCGCGGGCGCTATGCCCGCATGACAGGCGCGGACGGGAGGGGGCCGTCCGCGCCCGCCGGGGAGGGTGCTACTTGAGCAGCCAGTTGTCGTAGGAGATGCCGTAGCTGGCGTACTTGTCGCACAGGTCCTTGACGAAGCCGTCGGCGTCCATGGCCTTGAGCGTCTCGGTCACCTTGTCGGCGAGCTGCTGGGAGCCCTTCTTGAAGCCCACGGCGTAGTGCTCGCTGGAGAGGGCCTCGTCGAGTTGGACGTAGGCGTCGGGCTTGGCGGCGAGCTGGTACTGCGAGATGGACAGGTCGCAGGCCACGGCGTCGACGGCACCGCTCTCGAGCTGCATGAACGCGGTGTTGTAGTCGCCGATCGTCTCGAGCGAGGCGAACGTGGCGGCCAGGTCTGCCTTGTCGCCCTGCAGCACCTCGAGCGCCGCGGAGTCGGTCTGGGTGATGACGGCCTTGCCGGCGAGATCCGCGAGGCTCGCGATGCCGGAGCTCTTCTTCACGACGACGACCTGACCGTTGAGCATGTAGGGCTCAGAGAACGTGTAGCTGTCCTCGCGGCCCTCCATGGTGAAGCCGTTCCAGATGCAGGTGATGGCGCCAGAGTTCAGCAGCGTGTCCTTGGCGTCCCAGTCGATGGGCTCGAGCTGGATGTCCCAGGAGTTGCGCTTGGCAACCTCGGCAGCGAGGTCGAGGTCGAAGCCGGTGAACTGGCCGTCATCGCCCACGAAGCCGTAGGGCGGGTAGGCCTGGTCGAAGCCCACGGTGAGCTGCGTGATGTTGGCGGAGTCATCCGCGGCCGCGCCCGTGCTTGCGGCGGCGGTGGTTGCGGCGCTTGTGCCGGTGCCCCCGCAGCCCACGAGGCCGAGGCCGCAGACGGCGGCGAGGCCGCCGGCGAGGGAGAGGAACTGACGACGAGACATGCTGTTGGCGCTCATGGGATCCTCCTTGCGTGCGGAACGGCCGTGTGGCCTCTCGCGCACTTTAGTTTGCTAAAGTCGTTGACGTGTACTTTAGCAAACTAAAGTGGCGAGTGCAAAGTGCGACACAAAGATGAAACGTTTGCGGATGCGAATCGCGGGCTCGCGCGGTTGTCCTTTATTTTCAGCTTCGTTGCATTTCTCGCCTCTCGTTGGCGCTTTGGGCAACGAAGCGGCTGTAATGCATGGAACCTGAAAATAAAGGACATTAACTGGCGCCGCGGGCGTCCGAGGTGAGAAGCGCCGTCCCCCGATTTTGTGTCTCTACCGTGCACGGGCGCTGCCATACTGCTCCCACGCCGCGGAAGGGAGCGCCATGATCACGCCCGTTGCCTTGAGCCATAGAACCGCCTGGCTCTATCACCATTCGGCGGGCCGCGAGGTCGTGCGTCGGCGCGTGGATAGCTATGGGACGTGGGACGAGGGTCTGGGCGAGAGGGGCGTTGCCGTTCGCGTCAGAAGGTTTCTCCTCGATTGCGGCGTCCCTGAGCACGAGCTTGGCGCGCTGGACGTCCTCTCGTCTCGGACGTACGAGCGTGGAACGGGCGCGGACTTTCGCTTTCATGTGCTGGGCGGGAGGTCGTGGGAGGGACTCCTCGCCCATGCGGCGCCCGACGTCTACGTGGCCGACGAGCCGCTTTGCCTTGTCCAGGCGGCCACGTGGATGAGCGAGCTGGAGCTTCTCGAGTACGCGTTTGAGCTGCTCGGGGACTACGAACAGGTCCTGGGCGAGAACGGCTGGACGTATGTCGAGCGCCCACGGCGGCACACGGAGAGGTCGCTGGCCATCGCCCTCGATGGGCTGGCGGGCGTCCGCGGCGTGGCCATGGCGCGTCGTGCGCTGAGCAGGGCGTGCGAGGGCTCGAGGTCCCCGATGGAGACGGCGTTGGCGATGATGGTCGTGGCGCCGCGCTCGCTTGGTGGCCTGGGGTATTCCGGGGCCGTCATGAACGAGCGCGTCGACGTGCCTCGTGAGCTGCGTAGGCATTACTCGTCGCCCTACTTTGAGCTCGATGTGTTTGCGACGCGTCACAATGCGGGCCTCGAGTACGACGGCGACGAGCACGCGAGCCTCGGGCGCCGTACGCACGACGTCGACCGGGCGAGCGCGTTGGGTGACATGGGCTACGAGGTGCGCAACGTGACGGCGCGGCACTTCTCGCGCCAGCTCGAGCTGCATCGGGTGCTTGCGTGGTTTGCCGATCGTCTCGGGCTGCACATCGACATGGACGCAGACTTCCAGCGCAGGCAGAACGCCTTGCGGGAGTTTGCCATCCGCAGGTGGCGGAGGTAGGCGCGTGCTGTTCTCGCACTTGTCCGCTATTTTCAGAAGTTTCGCATTGCGTGCGCTCCACGGCCAAAATCGGCGGTGGGATGCGCGAAGTGCGAAGTTTCTGAAACTAAGGGACGCGCGGGGCGCCGCAACGCGGTCGTGTCGGGCGTCGCGCCGGGCATCCGTACGGGGCACCGGCCGCCGCGTAATAAGCTGTTAATAAAATAAGGGATTGACATCGCCGCGCGTGACGCGAGAATGGATGGCACCCAAAAGAGGGGAGCCCGCGCGAGGCGGGCGCAACGAGAGGAAACGTCATGTTCAACCCGCAAGATCGAATTATTACCAGCATTATTCGCTAGGGCGGGTTGCCATACATTGGCTGCCCGTCCGATGACGGGCAGCGCTGGTACGTGCCGGTTGCTGTCAGACAGCGACCGGTTTTTTGTTGAGCCGGGACTGCCCGTCGAGAAGCGAATGATGCGAGCGGCCGCACGCCGCACTTCCACGACCACGCTTACTCGATAAGGAGACCCACCATGTCCAACGTCACGCTCAACTGCCGTCAGCAGGCTCTCGCCGAAGCCCTCTACCAGGCCTATCGCAACAACTTCTATGGTCTGGAGAACACGCCGCTCGCCATGGCCGACTGGGAGGGCGTCGTCACCGACGACGACACCGCCTACGCCGTGCAGGACGCCGTCATGGCCAAGAAGCTCGGGCCCGTCGCGGGCTACAAGGTCTCGCTCACGAGCAAGGAGACCCAGGACATGTTCGACTCCGACTGCCCGCTCTACGGCGCGCAGGTGGCCGAGCGCTTTGTACCCGCGCCCGCTACGGTCGAGCTCGCGCACCTCAACGAGCCGCTGCTCGAGTGCGAGCTGTGCTTCACGGCTAAGGTCGACCTCGACGCCTCGATGACGCTCGAGGAGCTGCTTTCCAACTGCACCGTGGCCGCCGACATGGAGGTGCCCGACTCCCGCTTTGCGAGCTGGTTCCCCACGCTGTCCAAGTACCTCGTCATGAGCGACTGCGCCGTGGGTGGCTATGTGGTCTACGGCACGCCGGTCGACGGCTCCGAGCTCACGGTCGAGGGCATGGCCGGCTACACCGGCACGTGCTACCATGACGGCGAGCTTGTGAAGCAGGGCGCCACCTCAGAGATCCTCGGCAACCCCGTGAACTCGCTGCAGTGGCTCGTGGGCAAGCTCGCCAGTCAGGGCAAGCGCTTCTCCCGCGGCATGCACGCCTCGGTGGGCACCGTGTTCGTGCCGCCCGCGCTCACTGCCGGCACCTGGCGCGTCGAGTTCGACGGCCCGTTTGGCGCAGTGGAGCTCACGGTGAAGTAGCCAGGGCGTGCCGCGACGTACGCGCGCGGCGGGCGTCGGATGGCGGGGCGCTGCGGTCCCGCCGGGCGAGGCCCGCGCGCGAGTGGCGGCGCGTGGCGTCGTTATCGCACAAATAGGACAACGAATTGTGGCCCAGAAGCTGTGGAATTAGACGCGCAGGTATCGCGTACCTGCGCGTTTTGCTTTAGGATTCATGTGTAATCCCAACCTTGAGATGCGCGGCCCCAGTGATGGGTCCTTGACGCGCGGCGGATTCACGCCCGCGCGTCGGCTGGTTCGGCGCTGCCGGATACGCGCGAGCGAAGGAGAGACGTGCTTCAGTTCAAGAACTACGCCCGCCCCGAGACGGTCGAGGAGGCGTACGAGCTTCTCCGCAAGGGGCGCATGAACCGAGTCCTGGGCGGCGGCGTGTGGCTGCGCCTCCAGGAGCGTCGCATTTCGACCGTCATCGACCTGTCCGCCTGCGGGCTCGACAAGATCGAGGAGACCGAGGACAGCTTCGTCATCGGCTCCATGGTCACACTCCACCAGCTGGAGACCCACGCCGCGTTCAACGACGCCACGTGCCACGTGTTCGAGCACGCCGTGCGAGACATCGTGGGCACCCAGATGCGCAACTGCGCCACGGTGGGCGGCAGCGTGTTTGGCCGCTTTGGCTTCTCGGACGTGCTCACGGCCCTGCTCGCGCTCGACTGCGAGGTCGAGCTCGCGGGTGCGGGCATCGTGAGCCTGGCGACGTTCGTCAACATGCCCTACGAGCGAGACGTCCTGGCCCACGTCATCGTGCACAAGCACGACTACGCCGCGAACTTCCAGGCCGTGCGCCGTTCCGCCACGGACTTCCCCGTGCTCAACGTCTGCGCCGCGCGCTGGGACGGCTGGCACGTGGCCGTGGGCGCCCGTCCCACCCGCGCCCGCCTGCTCGAGGGCGAGCGCCTTTCGCTTCCCGCCGAGTTCACGCCCGAGCAGCTCGACGCCGCGTGCGAGCGCCTCTCCGAGCTGCCCATGGGCTCCAACATGCGAGGGTCCGAGCGCTACCGTCGCCACCTCGCGTGCGAGCTGGGACGCCGCGTCATCTGCCAGGCCGCGGGCCTCGAGCCGCCCACGCCCGATCCCGTGGCGCCTGCCCCCCGCACCGTCTGCGCTGGCCACGCTGCCGAGCCTGCCGTCGCCGCGCCCGCCCGCGACGCCGCGCACGACCCCGCACCCACCCAGGCCCCGAAGGGAGGCGACCCCGCATGCTCGTAAGCTTCTTCATCAACGACGAGTACGTCTCGGCAGACGTCCGTCCCGACATGCGCCTGCTCGACTTCCTGCGTCTGCGCGGCCTCAAGAGCGTCAAGTGCGGCTGCGAGACCACGAACTGCGGCCTGTGCACCGTATGGCTCGATGGCACCCCCGTGCTGTCGTGCGCTCAGCTCATGTGCCGCATGGGCGGCCGCTATGTCACGACGCTCGAGGGCGTCGTGGACGAGTCAGCCGAGTTCGCCAAGTGCATGGCCGAGGAGGGCGCCGAGCAGTGCGGCTTCTGCTCGCCCGGTCTCATCATGAACGTGCTCGCGCTCAAGCGTGACTGCCCAGAGGCCACCGACGAGCAGATTCGCCGCGCACTGTCGGGCAACCTCTGCCGCTGCACGGGCTACGCGAGCCAGATGCGTGCCGTGCGCCGCTTCCTGGGCCGCGAGTCCGTGGCCGATGGCACCGTGGCGCACGCCTCCGTGGCATCCGTGACCGCCCCTGGCGACGCGTTCTCCGCCGCCCGTGACGCCCAGACGCGCGAGGAGGCGTAAGCATGAGCACCATCTCCAACTACATTGCCCCCGACGAGCGCGCCGGCAAGCTCAGGACCATCTCGCATGCCGTGGTGAAGAAGGACGCCCGCGGCCTGCTCCAGGGTCGCGCCGTCTACACGAACGACCTCGCCCCGCGCGACGCCTACATCGTGAAGCTGCTGCGCTCGCCGCACGCCCATGCCCGCATCCGCAGCATCGACACGCACAAGGCACTGCGCATCGACGGCATCGTGGCCATCTACACCTACGAGGACGTGCCCAACGCGCGCTTCACGCTCGCGGGCCAGAGCTTCCGCGAGATGAGCCCGTATGACACGCTCATCCTCGACCGCACCGTGCGCTACGTGGGCGACGAGGTGGCCATCGTCGTGGGAACCGACGAGCTGGCCATCAACGCCGCCATGCGCCTCATCAAGGTGGACTACGAGGTCCTGCCTGCGGTCACCGACTTCACCAAGGCGCTCGACAACCCCGTGGTGGTCCACGACGAGGACGACATCCGCGCCTACGTGCCCATGGGGGAGGACTTCTCGCGCAACCTCATCTGCCACGAGCAGTCCGCCTACGGAGACGTCGACGCGGTGCTCGCCGACGCCGACGTGGTCATCGAGCACGACTACGAGACGCAGGCCACGCAGCAGTCCATGATGGAGACGTTCCGCTCCTACGCCTACACCGACGCCCAGGACCGCGTGTGCGTTGTGGCCTCCACGCAGGTACCGTTCCACATCCGCCGCCAGGTCGCCACGGCGCTGCAGATCCCGCAGAGCCGCGTGCGCGTCATCAAGCCGCGCGTGGGCGGCGGCTTTGGCGCCAAGCAGACGGGCTGCAACGAGATCTTCTCGGCCTTCGCGGCGTTCAAGCTGGGGCATCCCTGCAAGTGCATCTACACACGCGAGGAGACCATGGCCTGCGCCAACACGCGTCATAAGATGCGCATGCACGTGCGCCTGGGCGCCACGGCAGACGGCACGATCACGGCCATCGACCTGTCGTGCCTCTCCGACGGTGGCGCCTACGGCTACCACGCCCCCACCACGGTGGGCCTCGTGGGCCACAAGTCGCTGCCCATCTACAACCACGCGCTCGCGAGCCGCTTCACGGCCAACGTGGTCTACACCAACAACACGCCGGGCGGCGCCTTCCGCGGCTACGGCGCCACGCAGGGCCAGTTCGCGGTGGAGAGTGCCGTCAACGAGCTGGCCGACAAGCTCGGCATGGACCCGTGCGAGCTGCGCCTCAAGAACATCGTGCACGAGGGCGAGGTCATGCCGCAGTACTTTGGCGACACCCTCATGAGCTGCCGCTTGGACGACTGCATCCGTCGCGCCCAGGAGATGATCGGCTGGCACGACAAGCCGCTTGCCCGCGACCTGGGCGACCGCGTGCGTGCCCTGGGTGTGGCCGTGACGATGCAGGGCTCGGGCATCTCGAACCTCGACATCGGCAGCATCGACATCCGCCTTGAGGACGACGGCTTCTACGTGCTGAACCTGGGCGCCACCGACGTGGGCACGGGCTGCGACACCATCACGGCGCAGTTCGCCGCCGAGGTGCTGGGCTGCGAGCCCTCCCAGATCGTGGTGAACGGCGTGGACACGGACACCTCGCCCTATGACTGCGGCGCGTACGCCTCGTCGGGCACCTACGTCACCGGCATGGCCGCCGTGAAGGCGGCCACCGAGCTGCGCGAGAAGATCGTGGCGCAGGCCGCCAAGTCCTTTGGCGTGGAGCCCGAGAAGGTCGTTCTCGACGGCTCGCGCATCTATGTGGACGGCGCCGACGACGATGTGGTGACCGTGGGGCAGATCGCGGAGGGCCGCCTGCGCGAGATGACGCTCGCCGAGCTCGCGAACAGCTGCATCGGCTTTGGACTCAAGCCCGGCTACCTCTCTGCCCAGGCGTCCAACTCCCAGCCCGTCTCGCCCCCGCCGTTCATGTGCGGCATCGCCGAGGTAGACGTGGACAAGGCCACGGGCGTGGTCAAGGTCGTGGACTACGCCGCCGCCGTGGACTGCGGCACCGTGGCCAACGCCAACCTCGCGCGCGTCCAGGCCGAGGGTGGCATCGTGCAGGGGATTGGCCAGGCGCTCACCGAGGACGTGCAGGTGACCGAGGACGGGTTCCTGCGCACGCGCAACCTCATGCAGTACAAGATCCCGAGCCGCCTTGACGTGCCCGACATCCGCGTGGACTTCTGCCCGAGCTATGAGCCCACCGGCCCGTTCGGCGCCAAGTCCATCGGCGAGGTCGTCATCAACACGCCTCTTGGCGCCATCGCGAGTGCCGTGGCCCACGCCACCGGCCACTACGTGCGCACCCTGCCGGTCACGCCCGAGAAGGCGCTGTTCGGCGAGGAGTAGGCGAGAAACACGAGAGCCGCGAGAGGCCCGCGCCCTTCCGGGGACGCGGGCCTCTTTTCTGACGCGCTGGCGCGGACGGTGACAGCGGGGTGACAGTTTGACCTCGTTCCCGAGTGTCACCGTTAACCGTTTGCGGACGTTTTGGACACGTTCGCTCTCATGACTGTTTACATGGCAATGCCTCTCGCGTTACGGAACATGGCCTTGCTCGACACGCCGGCGCAACATAGCGGCCGCACCATCTTGGTCATCAACCGCCCAGAGGGAAGGATGATCACCATGGCAAAGCAGACCGTCTCCGTTCGCACCATGTCCCGTCGAAGCTTCCTCAAGAGCGCAGCGGTGCTCGGGCTTGGCATCATCGGCACCGGCTCGCTTGCCGGCTGCGCCCCTGACGCCGGCGGCAGCACGACCACGGCCGCTGCAGACGGCGCCAAGACCGTGAAGGTCCTCACCTACAACGGCAACCCGCCCTACTGCTACCTCGACGGCGACGGCAACCTCGTGGGCTACGACGTCGACGTCCTCAAGGCCGTGGACGAGAAGCTCGACGACTACACCTTCGACATGGACTCAATGGACTTCAACGCCATGATCACGGCCTGCGAGTCGGGCTCTGCCGACCTCGTCTCCTGTCAGCTCGTCCCCAACGACGACCGCAAGGCCAAGTTCATCTTCTGCGAGGAGCCCTTCTGCCTCTCGCCGATGGTCTTCGCCACGGCCGACCCCAACTGCAAGACGCTCGACGACATGGCCGGCAAGTCCACGCTCGTCTCGCCGGGCGGCTACGAGTACGGCATGCTGCAGGCCTACAACGAGAAGTACCCCGACAAGGCCCTGACGTTCCAGACCGTCCAGTCCATCACCATGGCCGACGCCTTCAAGATGATCGCCACCGGCCAGGTCGACTCCTTCCTGTGCTATGACGGCACGTTCGACATGGTCAACGAGGAGGCGGCCACGGGCCTGTACAAGACCGACGTCCTCATGTGCGAGTCCACCTACTTCATGTTCAACAAGGAGCAGACCGAGCTTCGCGACGCGGTCGACAAGGCCCTCAAGGACATGAAGTCGGACGGCTCGCTCGGCGAGATTGCCGAGAAGGACCTCGGCACCAACGTCTTCACCACCTACGCCGACGCGCTTTCCGACAACGAGCTCGTCGCCAAGTAGGCTGGGGGCAGATCGATGCAGACCTCTTACTCCTTCGCGTTCCAGGCGGGGCTCATCCCCGGCTACATCGAGAGCATCATGACGGCCTTCCCGATGACGCTCTATCTGCTGGGATTCTCGCTGCTCTACGGCCTCGTCATTGGCTTCGTGCTCGCGCTCATGCAGCTGCGCGGCGGCCGCGTGCTTGCCAAGATTGCCCACGGCTACATCTCGCTCATGCGCGGCATCCCGTCGCTCGTCCTGATCTTCCTGCTGTTCATGGGCCTGCCGCAGTTGGTGCCCTCGCTCGCGAAGCTGCCCAAGTCCACGTTCATCCTCGTGGCGATGACGCTCATCTCCTCGGCCAACCTCGGCGAGATGATGCGCGCGAGCTACCTGGCCGTGGAGCACGGCCAGACCGAGGCGGCGCTGTCGGTGGGCATGACCGAGAAGCAGGCGCTGCTGCGCATCGTGCTTCCGCAGGCCATCGCGATCGCCGTGCCGAACCTCGGCAACAACATCATCAGCATCTTCAAGGAGACGGCCCTGGCGTTCTCCATCGGCACGATGGACCTCATGGGCAGGGCCACGACGATTTCCCAGTCCAACTACGGTGCCACGAGGCTTGAGGTCTACATCTCCGTCGCCATCATCTACTGGGTCATCTGCCTTCTGCTCCAGCTCCTGTCCGGAATCGTCGAGCGCGCCACGTCCCGCGGCCGCGCCCTCACGGCCTAAGGGAGGCAACGAATGATTGACTGGGCCTTCATCGCCGAGGCGTTCCCGCAGGTGCTGGCATCGGTGCCGCTCACGCTTCTGCTCGTGTTCGTCTCCATTCCCATCGGCTGGGTGCTCGGCATCCTCATCGCGCTCGTCAAGAACGCCAAGGTGCCGGTGCTCTACCAGATCGCCGTCGTGTTCGTCTCGTTCATGCGCTCCGTGCCGATGGTCGTCATCCTGTTTGTGGCCTACTACTCCGTGCCGCTCATCATCCAGAGCTACACGAGCTCCATCGGCATCTCGGTCGACGTCAACGCGGTGCCGCCGGCGGCCTACGCCATCTGCGCCTTCGTGCTCGACCAGGCGGCCTACTCCTCCGAGGTCTTCCGCTCGGCGATCCTGGCCGTGGACAAGGGCCAGATCGAGGCCGCGCAGTCCGTGGGCATGACCAAGCCGGTGGCCTACGTGCGCATCGTTTTACCCCAGGCCATCACGAGCGCCCTGCCCAACCTCAACGGCCTGTTCGTGGGACTTGTCCAGGGCACCTCGCTTGCCTACTTCGTGGGCGTCTACGAGGTCATGGCCACCTCGAACCTGCTTGCCACCTCGAGCTACGCCTACATCGAGGCCTACCTCATGGCAACGGTCGTCTACGAGGTCCTGAGCTTCGTGTTCAACCGCATCTTCCGCGTCATCGAGCATCGCGCCTCGCGCTACCTCAACATGACCGCGCCCGACACGGCCAAGGCCTAGGCGCTACCGCACAATCCGATGGGAGACACAATGCAGACTTCCGACTACATGATCGAGCTCAAGGGCATCCAGAAGTCCTTTGGTTCCAACTACGTGCTCAAGGGCGTCGACATGAGCGTCAAGAAGGGCGAGGTCGTCGTCATCCTGGGCCCGTCCGGCTCGGGCAAGACCACCTTCCTGCGCACCATCAACTTCCTTGACCCGGCCGACGAGGGCACGATCGAGATCAACGGCTTCAAGGTCGACGCCAAGAGGCACTCGAAGAAGGACGTCATCGAGCTTCGTCGCAAGACCGCGATGGTGTTCCAGAACTACAACCTGTTCAAGAACAAGACGATTCTCGAGAACGTCATGGAGGGCCTCGTCACCGTCAAGAAGTACCAGAAGGCCGATGCCGAGAAGGCCGCGCGCGAGATCCTGGCCAAGGTGGGCCTGGCCGAGAGGTGCGACTACTATCCCATCCAGCTCTCCGGCGGCCAGCAGCAGCGAGCCGGCATCGCCCGAGCGCTGATCCTCGACCCTGACGTCATCCTCTTCGACGAGCCCACGAGCGCCCTTGACCCCGAGCTGGTGGGCGAGGTGCTTGCCACGATCAAGAGCGTTGCCATGACGGGCATCACCATGGTCATCGTCACGCACGAGATCGCATTCGCCCGCGAGGTCGCCACTCGCGTCGTCTTCATGGAGGGCGGCGTCGTGGTCGAGGAGGGCAAGCCCTCCGAGATTCTCGTCCACCCCAAGGAGCCGCGCACGCAGAAGTTCCTCGAGCGCGTGACCCACCCGATGGACATCGTCGATGGCAAGGTCGCGGGCGAAGCTGCCCCGACGTTTGCATAGGGGAGGGATGGCAATGTCTTCCATCACTGCAGTGACTGTCTGGACGGTCGCCGGAACCTCCCTTGTGGCGCTCATGCTGCTGGGCTATGCGCTCTTTGACGTGGGCTCCGTTCAGCATAAGAACACGTCGGGTACCATCGTTCGCCACGTCATCGTGACGTTTGCGAGTGTCCTGGGATTCCTTTTCATCGGATTCGGCCTGTTCTTCGGCGGGCGAGGCGGCTTCTTTGGCGTGCTCGACTTCTTTACCCTCGGCAACTATGGTCCCGAGCTTCCCGAGGGCGTGCCCCTCGCGCTCTTCGTCGCGGCACAGGCCGTCGTCTGCGCCGTCTGCGCGAACATCATTTGCGGCACGCTTGCGGAGCGCTCCAACATCGCTGCCAACGTCGCGGCTGCCCTGGTCGTGAGCCTGCTCGTGTATCCCTTCGTGAACCGTTGGACCTGGGGCCAGGGCTGGCTCGCCCAGATGGGCTTCCACGACTTTGCGGGCTCTGCGTCCCTGAACGTGGTTGCCGGTGTCGTCGCCCTCGTCGCCGCAGCCCTTATGGGGCCGAGGTCCGGCAAGTACGTTGAGGGCGAGGTCCGTGCGCTTCCGGGGCAGAGCCTGACGCGCTGCCTCGAGGGGTCCCTCCTCATCTTCGTGGGTTGGTTCGGCCTCATGGGCGTTTCCTGCCTCGCCTTTGGCGTGAGCGGCGTGGATGCCTTTGGCCAGGCCGTTCTCGGCATGCTCGCCGCCTCAAGCGTCTCCGCGCTCGCGGCGATGGTGGCGACCAAGGTGTGCTATGGGGGAGTCGACGTTCCGATGGCGCTTAACGGCCTCGTTGGTGGCCTTGTGGCCGTGTCCTCCGGAGCGGATGTCATGAGCCCACTCTTCTGCGCGCTCGCCGGTGTCGCTGCTGGGCTTGTGGTCGTGTTTGGCACGGAGCGAGTGGAGCGCTGCTCCAAGGTTGATGATCCGGTCGGTTCGATCGTCACCCATGGCGCCTGTGGTGTCCTCGGCCTCGTTCTTGCCGGCGTCTTTGGCGAGTCTGGCCTCATTTTCGGCGGATTTGGGACGTTCGTGGCAGAGCTCGTGGGCCTCGTTGCGATCGCGGCCTGGGCCGCCGTTTTCTCCTGGATCGTGTTCTCGATCGTCAAGAAGAACGCCGACCTGCGCGTGCTCGACTCCGAGGAGACGGCCGGCCTCGGCCTTTCCGGCCCGAGCCTCAACAACGCCTTCATGGAGTATCTGCCCGAGCTCAGCCCCGTGGCGCTCCAGGATGCGTCTGCTCGCACGCCGGACCTTCCCATCGACGTCGCCGTGCCCCTCGCCCTCATGGGCGGAGCCGAGTCCTGCACGCTCAAGAAGGTCGAGGTCATCTGCCGTCCCATGCGTCTTGACGGGCTTCGCGAGGAGCTCAACCGCATTGGCGTCACCGGCATGACGGTGAGCGACGTCAGGGGTTGCGGCGAGCAGAAGGGTGCCCGCGAGACGTATCGTGGCATCCCGGTGAGCGTCGAGTTCGTTCCCAAGGTCCAGGTGGACATCGTCGTCTCGAAGGTGCCCGTCGAGGACGTCGTCTTCGCCGCGCGCCGTGCCCTCTACACGGGTCACATCGGAGACGGAAAGGTGTTCGTGTATGGCGTCGCCGAGGCAGTGAAGGTTCGCACCGGCGAACATGGCTTTGACGCCGTCCAGAGCATCGACGTGCTGTAGCGATTCTTAAGCCGCACGGACGCGGAGCACGCGGAATGCCCGCCTCGCGCGGCGCGTCCAACCAAGCGAAAGGACTTCTCGCATGAAGTACGACTTCACCAGCCACATGGAGCGCCACGGCAAGGACGCCATCGCCGTGGACGGCCTGGGCACGGGCTTTGCGCCCGACGCCCCCGCCGAGGGGTTCGACGGCATCCCCATGTGGGTCGCCGACATGAACTTCCCCACGTGCCCCACGATTACCGACGCCATCATCGAGCGCGCCAAGCACCCCGCGTTTGGCTACTTTGCCCCCAGCGACGCGTACTTTGGCTCCATCATCGACTGGCACGAGAAGAGAAACGGCGTCACGGGACTCACCCGCGAGTGCATCGGCTACGAGAACGGCGTGCTGGGAGGCGTGGTCTCCACGCTCGCGAGCTTCATGGAGCCGGGTGACAAGGTGCTGCTGCACAGCCCCACCTACATCGGCTTCACGATGAGCCTCAAGAACAACGGGTTCGACATCGTGCACTCGCCCCTCAAGATCGATGAGGACGGCGTGTGGCGCATGGACTTCGAGGACATGGAGAAGAAGCTCGCCGAGAACAACATCCACGCCGTCGTCTTCTGCTCCCCTCACAACCCCTGCGGTCGCGTCTGGGAGCGCTGGGAGATCGAGCGCGCGATGGAGCTCTTCAAGAAATATGACTGCGTCGTCGTCTCCGACGAGATTTGGAGCGACCTCATCCTGCCGGGTCACAAGCACGTGCCCACGCAGAGCGTCTCCGATGACGCCCGCCAGCGCACCGTGGCCGTCTATGCGCCCAGCAAGACGTTCAACCTTGCCGGCTTGGTGGGGTCCTACCACATCATCTACAACAAGTACCTGCGCGATCGCGTCTGCGCCCGCAGCTCCAAGTGCCACTACAACGAGATGAACGTGCTGTCCATGCACGCGCTCGTAGGCGCCTACAAGCCTGAGGGCCACGAGTGGGTCGACGAGCTGTGCGAGGTCCTGGGCGCAAACGTCGACTGGGCGTGCGGCTACATCGACGAGCACTTCGACGGCGTGACGGTCCAGAAGCCCCAGGGTACCTACATGCTGTTCGTGGACTGCACCGACTGGTGCGCCAAGCACGGCCACGACATCGAGTGGGTCGAGAAGGCCTGCTGGCGCGTGGGCGTCGACGTCCAGGACGGCCGCATGTTCCACGGTCCCTGCCACCTGCGCATGAACCTGGCCCTGCCGCTCGACCGCGTCAAGGAGGCCTTCTCGCGCCTGGACCGCTACGTCTTCAACGCCGCGTGAACAGGGGACGTAGCACCGTTCATGCGCCACTGACAACCCCTGCGCGCCACCTGCTGACAGAAGTGACGCGCGCACCCAGCGCCGGCCCTGCCCCTGGCCAGCGAGACGCCCCGCCGCGACCCTTCGGCCGCGACGGGGCGTCGTTCGTGAGACGGTGACAGTTTGACCCCGCCCCCCAAGTGTCACCGCGGGCTAGACCTGCTCGGCGAAGGGCTGGCGGTCGCGGGTGGGCGTGCGGCTCGGCGTCACGGGCACGTAGGGGCGTACCTTGCTCGTGAGCGTGGCCTGCGCCGCGGCGAGCCTGGCCACGGGCACGCGGTAGGGCGAGCAGCTCACGTAGTCGAGCCCCAGGTCATAGAACGTGCGGATGGAGTCGGGGTCGCCGCCGTGCTCGCCACACACGCCCAGCGAGATGCCGGGCCTCGCGGCACGCCCGAGCTCGCAGCCCATGCCCACGAGCTTGGCAACGCCCTCGTCGACCGTCTCGAAGGGGTTCCTCGGGATGATGTTGCGCTCGAGGTAGGCGGGCAGCACCTTGCCCTCGACGTCGTCGCGCGAGAAGCCCAGCGCCGTCTGCGTGAGGTCGTTCGTGCCAAAGCTGAAGAAGTCCGCGTGGCGGGCGATGCGGTCGGCCATGACGGCGGCGCGCGGCAGCTCGATCATGGTACCCACGGGAATCTCGCCCAGGCGCACGCCCGTCTCGACCTCGACGTCGATGATGGCGCGCTCCACGATAGCGCGCATCTCGCGAATCTCTGCGTTGAGGCACACGAGAGGCACCATGATGTGCGGACGGGGGTTCTTGCCCTCGCGCTTGAGGCGCACCGTGGCGCGGGCGATGGCGCGCGTCTGCAGCACGGGCAGCTCGGGGAAGGCAAAGCCCAGGCGGCAGCCGCGAAGGCCCAGCATCGGGTTTGCCTCGGACAGCGCGTCGATGCGCGCGAGAAGGGCCCGGGTGCGTGCGATCTCATCGGCACTTGCTCCCTCGCACTCCATCTTGGCGAGGCGAACGGCCAGGTCGCGGGGGTTGTCGAGGAACTCGTGCAGCGGCGGGTCAAGCAGGCGGATCGTCACGGGCAGGCCGTCCATGGCGTCGAGGATCTCGTAGAAGTCGCCCTCCTGCGCACGTGACAGCTCGTCTGCCGCCTCCGCGCGCTCCTCGTCGCTGTTCGACAGGATGAAGCGCTGGATGATGGCCTTGCGCTCGCCCAGGAACATGTGCTCGGTGCGCGTGAGGCCGATGCCCTCGGTGCCCAGCTCGAGCGACAGCCTGGCGTCTGCGGGGTTGTCGGCGTTGGCGCGCACGCCCAAGCGGCGCACGTCGTCTGCCCAGCCAAGGACGGTCGCGAGGTCGCCCGTGGTGCCCGGGCGCTCGAGCGCCACGGCGCCGAGCATGACCTCGCCCGTGCCGCCGTCGATGGAGACGACATCGCCCTCGTGCAGCACGAGGTCGGTGCCGGCCACGGCCACCTCCTTGCGGGCCGCATCGATGCGCAGGGCGTCCACGCCGCAGACGCAGGGCTTGCCCATGCCGCGCGCGATGACGGCGGCATGGCTCGTCTTGCCGCCGTGGCTCGTGAGGATGCCCTTGGCGGCCATCATGCCGGCGAGGTCGTCGGGCGTGGTCTCCCAGCGCACGAGCACGCAGTCGCGGCCGGCGTCCTTCTCGGCCACGGCGTCTGCGGCCGAGAAGACGATGCCGCCCACGGCAGCGCCGGGACTCGCGTTGAGGCCATGGGCGATGACGTTTCTCTCGGCACCCTTGGCGATCTGCGGGTGCATGAGCTGGTCGAGCTGGGCGGGGTTGATGCGCAGCAGCGCCTCCTCGCGGGTGATGAGGCCCTCGCGCTCCAGGTCGACGGCGATCTTGAGGGCTGCGGCGGCCGTGCGCTTGCCCACGCGCGTCTGCAGCATATAGAGCTTGCCCTGCTCGATGGTGAACTCGATGTCCATCATGTCGCGGTAGTGCTGCTCGAGGATGCCGAAGATGCGCTCGAGCTGCTCGCCGGCGGCCTCCAGGCCCGGCGTGTGGCGCAGGTCCTCGATGGGCTCGGTGTTGCGGATGCCGGCCACGACGTCCTCTCCCTGGGCGTTCACGAGGTAGTCGCCGTAGAACTCGCGCTCGCCGGTGGCGGGGTTGCGCGTGAAGGCCACGCCCGAGGCGCTCGTCTCGCCCTTGTTGCCAAAGGCCATGGCCTGGACGTTCACCGCGGTGCCCAGGTCGTCGGCGATGTTGTTCTGCCTACGGTAGAGGCGGGCGCGGTCGCAGTCCCAGGAGCCAAAGACGGCCGCCACGGCAAGCGTGAGCTGCACGCCGGGATCCTGCGGGAACTGCGCGACGCCGCCTGCGCCCACGAGCTCGGGGTGCTCCTCGGCGCTCACGTGCTCGGAGAAGATCTGCTTGAACGTGGCCGCGAGCCGCTGCAGGGCTGCTGCGTCAAGCTCGGTGTCGGCGTGTACGCCCTGCTCGGCCTTGGCCTGGTCGATGGCGTGCTCGAACAGGTCTGAGTCGATGCCCATGACCACGTTGGAGAACATCTGGATGAAGCGGCGGTAGCTGTCCCAGGCGAAGCGCTCGTTGCTCGTCTGCGCGGCAAGCCCCAGGACGCTTTCGTCATTGAGGCCCAGGTCAAGTACCGTGTCCATCATGCCGGGCATGGAGAAGGGGGCGCCGGAGCGCACGGAGACGAGCAGCGGGTCGGCTGCGTCTCCCAGGCGCTTGCCGCAGCGGCGCTCGAGGTCCGCGCGAGCCTCGGAGATGGCGTCGAGCACGCCCCCGGGCCAGGTGTTGTTGCCGCGGGCGTAGTCCATGCAGGTCTGGCAGGTGATCGTGAACCCCGGGGGCACCGGCAGGCCGATGCGCGCCATCTCGGCGAGGTTGGCCCCCTTGCCGCCCAGGGTGAAGTTGTCGTGCGCCGTGCCCTCCGTGACGTCGGCGCCGTTCTCGTCGAGCCCGAACCGATAGATCCGCTTCTCCATGGCCCCTCCCAGGTCTCGTGGATGGACGGCCAGCCAGCCGCCCATTGCCGTCGCCCGCCCGTCGCGTGCGACTGAAGGGAAGGGTAGCGCGCGGCGGCGCGAGAAATGACTACGAATCCATATACATATAGTTGGCACAAATGACTATTGGTAAGTGGTCATTTCAGTTCGGCTTGCGGTGTTGCGTCTGTGGGCATTTGCCGTTCACAGTCAAAAAACGACCGTTTGCTGGATATGGTCTCGCAAACGGTCGCTTTTGGTTCGTATGTGGCGGGCGGCCCATCGGGTTACCTTTGGGCGGCCCTCTGCGTGGCTCCGGGCGCGGCGTCCTAGGCCTTGTGCGCCTCCACGGCGGCGCGCACGTGGCCATGCGCCTCGTCGAGCGCGGTCTCGGCGGCGGTGGCGTCGCAGTCCAGCAGCAGCATCGCGATGGCGCCCTTCACGTGGTGGTGGCAGGCCTCGAGCGCCTCGGCGGCCTGCTCGCGCGTGCACTCCGTTGCCATCATGACGATGTTCTGGGCGCGGACGCGCAGCTTCTCGTTGCTCTGCTTCACGTCGACCATGAGGTTCTGGTAGACCTTGCCGGCGGCCACCATCGAGCCGGTGGAGATCATGTTCAGCACGAGCTTCTGCGCCGTGCCGGCCTTGAGGCGCGTGGATCCCGTGAGCACCTCGGGGCCCGTGACGGGCTCGATGGCGAGCTGGGCCTCGGCGCCCACGGCCGAGTTCTTGTTGCAGGCGATGGCCACGGTGCGGCAGCCTGCCTCGTTGGCGTAGCGAAGGCCGCCGATGACGTAGGGGGTGCGGCCGCTCGCGGCGATGCCGATGACGATGTCGCGGCTCTCGAGCTCAAGCGCGGCGAGGTCTGCGGCGCCCGCCTCGGCGTTGTCCTCGGCACCCTCGGCTGCCTTCACGAACGCGCCCTCGCCGCCGGCGATGAGGCCCACGACCGTGTCGTAGGAGACGCCGAACGTGGGCGGGCACTCCACGGCGTCGAGCACGCCGAGGCGCCCCGAGGTACCGGCTCCCATGTAGATAATGCGGCCGCCGGCGTTGAGCGCCTCGCCGGCCCACTCGATGGCGCTGGCCACCTGGGGCAGCACCTCGTCGATGGCCTTGATGACGTTGGTGTTCTCCTCGTTCATGACGCGCGCGATCTCGATGGGGGAGAAGGAGTCGAGCTCCATCGTCTTGGGGTTGCGCTGCTCGGTCGTGAGCTTGGTGAGGTCAAGCATGGTGCCTCCGTTCGCCGGCGATTCTCGCACGGTATCTGATGGGTGAGCCATGCACATACTATATTGAGTTATAACGCGAGCCCCGAGCTATTCTGCGAGCGTGACCGGGATGTCCCCGACGCGCCGCTCGATGCCGACCATCTGGAGGAAGCCATGCTCATCAGCGAGGTCATTGCCAACGTCAAGGCGTACTGCGGCCAGACCTGGGACGGTCCGATCTACGACGACACCACGCGCGACCAGGTGCTCTACGGTCCCGTTGACGTGGCATGCACGGGCATCGTGACCACGTGCTTTGCCTCGGCAGACGTCATACGGCAGGCGCACGCGCGCGGGGCGAACCTCATCATCTGCCACGAGGCGCTGTTCTGGAACCACGGCGACCACACGTGCTGGCTCGCGAACAACAAGACGTTTGCGGCCAAGCGGGCCCTGCTCGACGAGTGCGGCATCACGGTGTGGCGCCTGCACGACCACATCCACTCCGGTGCGCCCGAGAACGGCCGCCTCGTGGACAGCATCTTCATGGGCCTTGCCGACAAGCTCGGCTGGCGCGACTACGTCACCGGCAACCCCGACCGCCCCATGAACTTCACGATCCCCGAGACCACCGCCGGCGAGCTCGCGCGCTTCCTTGTGGCGCGCCTGGGGCTCAACGGCACGCGCATCGTGGGCGATGCGGACGCGCGCGTGCGCACGGTGAAGGTGCCGATGCACCTCATCGGGCAGTTCGACAACGAGACGACGGCGGCCATGGACGCGGGCGTGGACTGCCTCGTGACCATGGAAGCCACCGACTTCACGACCTCTGAGTACGTGCGCGACTCGGCGCAGCTGGGCCTGGGCAAGGCCATGATCTGCATCGGCCACTTCAACGTGGAGGAGCCGGGCATGGAGTACATGCTGCGCTGGCTGCCCGAGGCAAGCGGCGCCGACGTGCCGATGTCGTTCGTTGCCTCCGGCGACCCCTGGACCTACGTGACGGCCTAGCAGCGCAAGCTCCCCATGACAGAGGGACCCGTCCCCAATGGCATGCCAAAGGGGACGGGTTCTTTTGTCATGGTTCGTTGACATTGCAACTAATCGCGTTATTCTCTTGATTTGTCAATCATTGAGATGTCAACGAAATGCAAGAGGTGACAAGCGTGAACGAGAGGCTTGCGGTGGGCGAGGGGTACTCCCTCGTCGATACGCACATGGCGCTTCTGAGGGCGTTCCAGGCGCAGAAGGCGCTGCTCAGGCCCTATGGATCTAAGCTTGGCCTGGCGTCTGGCCAGCCCAGGATCATCTCGTACCTGGCGGCGCACGAGCACGCCACGCAGCGCGAGATGGCCGAGTTCTTTGGCATGGACCCGGCATCGGTCTCGCGGATGCTCGACGCGCTCGAGCGTGGCGGCTTCGTGACGTGCGAGGAGAACCCGAGTGACCGGCGCACGAAGCGCATGGTCCTCACCGAGGCGGGCCGCGCCGTGGTGAGGCCGTGGGACGAGCGCTGCGCCCACATCGACGAGGTGATGCTCGCGGGCTTCTCGGACAAGGAACGCGAGCAGTTCGCGAGCCTTCTCGAGCGCGCGAGGCAAAACCTTACGGCCTGCCGTGAGAGCGAGGCGAGCCGTCGTGCGTGACCTCAAGCTCATCGCCCGCTACCTGGGACCCTACAAGCGTGACTTCATTCTCGCGGCCGTCTGCATGGTGTTCGAGGGCACGCTCGAGCTGCTCATCCCGTTTCTCACCGCCGGCCTCATCGACCAGGGCATCGTTGCCGGCGACATGAACCACGTGTGGGTAACCGGCGCCGAGATGCTCGCGTGCGGCATCGTGGCCATGGGCTTTGGCATGGCCTTCTCGCGCTGCAGCGCACGGGCCGCCATGGGCCTGGGCGCCAACCTACGTGACGCCGAGTTCGAGGCCATCCAGCGCTACTCCTACGAGAACCTCGACCACTTTGACACCTCGTCGCTCGTGACGCGCATGACCACCGACGTCACCGTGATCCAGAACGCGTTCATGAACGGGTTCAGGCCCATGATGCGAGGCCCCGTCATGTTCACGGCCGGCCTTGTGCTCGCGAGCATGCTGTCCGTGCGCCTGGCCTGCGTCTTCTTCGTGATGCTGCCGCTGCTCGCCGTGGCGCTCGTGCTGATCGTGAGGCACGTGGCGCCGCTGTATCGCGTGCTGCAGGGCGTCATGGACGAGCTCAACGACGTGGTGCAGGAGAGCGTCACGGCCATTCGCGCCGTCAAGGCGTTCGTGCGCGGCGAGTGGGTCGAGGGGCGCTTCGGTGCGGTGAACGAGCGGCTCACGGACACCTCGACGCACACATTTGGCTCCGCGGCGCTCAACCTGCCGCTGTTCCAGGCCGTCATGTACACGAGCGACGTGCTCATCTTGGCGCTTGGCGGCTCCATGATCATGGCCGGTCAGCTCAAGGTGGGCGAGCTCACGGGCTTCATGAGCTACGTGCTGCAGATCACGAACTCGCTCATGATGATCTCCAACGTCTTTCTGCTCATGACGCGCGCCCTCACGAGCGTGCAGCGCGTGGGCGAGGTCCTCGCCGAGCGGCCTACCATCGCGAGCCCCGAGCACGCGATCGCCAAGGTGCCCGACGGCTCCATCGAGTTTGACCACGCGAGCTTCAAGTACCACGCGGATGCCGAGGCAGACGTCCTGCACGACATCACGCTCAAGTTCCCGGCCGGCTCCACCATTGGCGTGCTGGGTGGCACGGGCTCGGGCAAGAGCTCGCTCGTGCAGCTTCTGGGCAGGCTCTATGACGTTACGGGCGGTGCCGTGCTCGTGGGCGGCCATGACGTGCGCAGCTATGACGTGACGGCGCTTCGCCGCGCCGTGGGCATAGCCTTGCAGCGTCCCGTCCTGTTCAGCGGCACGGTGCGCGAGAACCTCCTGTGGGGCCGCCCGGATGCCACGGACGACGAGCTTCTCGAGGCATGCCGTGTGGCCGCGGCGGACGAGTTCCTCGGCCGCATCGGCGGACTCGACGGCGACCTTGGCCAGGGCGGCGACAACGTGAGCGGCGGCCAGCGTCAGCGCCTGTGCATCGCCCGCGCGCTCGTGAGGCGCCCGCGCGTCCTTGTGCTCGACGACTCCACGAGCGCCGTGGACATGGCGACCGACGCGCGCATCCGCGAGGGCCTGCGGCAGCTCACGGGCGTCACGAAGGTGATCGTGGCCCAGCGCGTGGCCTCGGTGGCAGACGCCGACCAAATCGTGATCTTGGACAACGGCGAGGTCCATGCGGTGGGCACGCCGGCCGAGCTTCTCGCACATGACCCCATCTACCAGGAGCTCTATCACACGCAGGTATCGGAAGGGGACGAGGAGTAATGGCGGTGTTCACAACGAAGGGCAGCTCGGGAAAGCCGGCCGACCTCGGCCGCACGACGCGGCGCCTCCTCGACTACATGGGCGGCGCCCGCCTCATGCTGCTGGCGGTGGGCGTGCTCGCGAGCGTGTGCGCCCTGTGCCAGCTTGCGGGAACCTACATGATCAAGCCGGTCGTGAACTGCCTCACCGGCGCCAACGTGGACGGCTTCTGGGGTGGTATCGCGCTCACGGCGGCGATCTATGCCGTGGGTGCGCTGTGCGCGCTCGGCTACACGCAGACGATGGTGCGTGCGGCGCAGCGCGTCGTGTTCGACATCCGTCGCGACCTGTTCGCCCACCTGCAGACGCTGCCGCTGTCCTACTTTGACCGCACGCACACCGGCGACGTCATGAGCTTCTTCACCAACGACGTCGACACGGTGTCCGAGGCGCTCAACAACAGCTTTGCCAACGTCATCCAGGCGGCCATCCAGGCCGTGGGCACCATCGTCTTGCTGTTCGTGCTCGACTGGCGCCTCACGCTCGTGACGGTCGTCTGCGACGTCGCGCTCATCGCCTACGTGCGCGTGGCGGGCAAGAAGAGCTCGCGTCACTTCTCGGCCATGCAGTCCACGCTGGGCGCGCTCGACGGCTACATCCAGGAGATGTGCGCCGGGCAGAAGGTCGTGCAGGCCTACACCCACGAGCGCGAGAGCCTCGCCGGCTTTCGCGAGCGCAACGAGCGCCTGCGCGAGCAGGGCACGGCGGCCCAGACCTACGCCGCCACGATGGTGCCCATCACCGTGGCGATGACCTACACCAACTACGCCATCGTGGCCGTCATGGGCTCGTTGCTTGCGGCGCGTGGCCTCACGGACATGGGCAGCCTCGCGAGCTACCTCGTGTTCGTTCGTCAGGCGGCCATGCCGTTCAACCAGGTGACGCAGCTCGGCAACTTCCTGCTGAACGCGCTCGCGGGTGCCGAGCGGCTGTTCTCGGCCATGGATGTGAGTCCTGAGGTGGACGAGGGCACGGTTGAGCTCGAGCGCCTTGATGCCGAGAAGGACGGGCCCGCGCGCGCCGCGGCGGGGGCGAGCGGCTGGGCGTGGCGGCAGGAGGGTGGCACGGAGGTGCCGCTTGCCGGAGACGTGCGCTTCAACGACGTCACGTTTGGCTACGAACCGGGCCAGACGGTCCTCGCGAACCTGTCGCTGTTCGCGAAGCCCGGGCAGAAGATCGCCTTCGTGGGCTCCACGGGCGCGGGCAAGACCACGATCACGAACCTCATCAACCGCTTCTACGACGTGCGTGCCGGCCAGATCACCTACGACGGCATCGACGTGCGAGACATCTCCAAGGCGAGCCTGCGCGCGAGCCTGGGCATCGTGCTCCAGGACACGCACCTGTTCCGCGGCACCGTGGCCGACAACATCCGCTTCGGCAAGCTCGACGCCACCGACGAGGAGGTGCGCGCCGCGGCCGTCACGGCCAACGCCGACGGCTTCATCCGCCGCCTGCCGAAGGGCTATGACACGCTCGTGACGGCAGACGGCGCCAACCTCTCGGCCGGCCAGCGCCAGCTGCTCGCCATTGCCCGAGCCGCCGTGGCCAACCCGCCCGTGCTCATCCTTGACGAGGCCACGAGCTCGGTGGACACGCGCACCGAGGCCCTCATCGAGCGGGGCATGGACGCCCTCATGGCCGGGCGCACGGTGTTCGTCATCGCCCACAGGCTCTCCACCGTGAGAAATGCGAACGCCATCATGGTGCTCGAGCACGGCAGAATCGTGGAGCGCGGCACGCACGAGGAGCTCCTCGCGCAACACGGCGAGTACTGGCAGCTGTACCATGGCATGAGAGAGCTGAGCTAGGGGCCGGGGTGCCAAAGGGGACGGGTCCCTTTGGCACCCTCCCGGTTCCGGGCCAAGGGGCGCCCCCTGGCCCCACACGACGAGGAGACGCCATGAGCGAGCCGCTGCCACGCATCAAGGACTACGAGGACATGGGCCTGGGCCTGTTCGTGCACTGGGGGCTGTACTCGCAGCTCTCCTGTGGCGAGTGGACCGAGTTCATCCACGAGCGCCCGCAGGCAGACTACGAGCGCCTCGCCGAGACGTTCACCGCCGAGGACTTCGACGCCGCCGAGCTCGTGACCGCCGCCAAGGAGATGGGCGCGGGCTACATCACGCTCACGACGAAGCACCACGAGGGCTTCTTCCTCTATGACACGTGCGGCCTGTCCACGTTCGACGCGCCGCATAGCGCCGCGGGCCGCGACCTCGTGCGCGAGTTCGTGGACGCCTGCCACGCCGGCGGCATCAAGCCCTTCTTCTACATGGCCACCTACGACTGGCACTCGCCCCTGTACGAGACGGACTTCGACGCCTACCTCGAGTACCTGCGTTCCTCGGTCGAGATCCTGTGCAGGAACTACGGCGAGGTGGGCGGATTCTGGTTCGACGGCAACTGGAACAAGAAGGACGCGGACTGGAAGCTGCCGGAGCTCTACGGCACCATCCGCAAGTACCAGCCCAACGCCATCATCATCAACAACACAGGCCTCAAGAACCGCGGCAAGATCATCGACCCCGAGATCGACGTCACCACCTACGAGCGTCGCATCTCCGGCGAGGTGAACCACGGCCCGGCGGACGGCAAGTACGTCGCCGGCGAGGTGTCCGTCACCACGAACAAGCACTGGGGATGCGCCCAGAACGACCTGGACTACAAGAGCCCGCGCGAGCTCATCGAGACCATCGCCAACGCCCGACGTGCCGGTGCGAACGCCCTGGTGAACATCGGCCCCACGGGAACGGGTGCCATCACGGCACTGCAGCGCGAGTACCTGCGACT
This sequence comes from Parolsenella massiliensis, assembly GCF_900143685.1. Lineage (NCBI taxonomy): Bacteria > Bacillati > Actinomycetota > Coriobacteriia > Coriobacteriales > Atopobiaceae > Parolsenella > Parolsenella massiliensis. The sequence goes on from NZ_LT671675.1 coordinate 463,463, forward strand.
CATTGGCCGCTGGATGGCCATGGCTGGCCCCTCTGTCCACACGGCGCGCCCGAGCCGCACGCTTGTGGCCAACGGGCCCATCCGCGACTTTGCGCTCGACGACGAGGCGGCCGGCGTGAGCTACGTGTTCGTGCACGACCTGGCCATCGTGGGCAACGAGAACGTCACGCTGGGCGGCGAGGGGTCCAACCTGCGCTCGTTCACCGGCGCCACGAGGCTCGTCTCGAGCGTCACGTGGCTCGATGACGGCGGCAGCGTCCCGTTCATGCAGGACTGCGAGCGCGGCACGCTCACGATTGACGCAAACGGCTTCGCGTACGGCTGCGACTGGGTCGTGCGCATCGCCCGTATCGACTACCGGTGACACTTGGGGACGGGGTCAAACTGTCACCACGTTCGACTGATTGGGAGCTGAGATGCTGAGGCATGCTGACAAGAAGGCGGGGCGCTCGCCCGAGCCCCGCAGGCCGCTGCACGGGGTCAACCTGTCCGGCTGGCTCGTGCTCGAGCCGTGGGTGACACCCTCGCTGTTTGCGGGCACGGGCGCGTTCAGCGAGCTCGAGCTCGCGGGCAGCGTCGAGCGCGGCCGCTACGAGGACATGCTCACTCGCCATCGCGAGACGTTCGTGGACGAGCAGGACTTCGCGCGCATCGCCGCGCGCGGCTTCGACGCCGTGCGCCTGCAGGTGCCGTGGTTCGTCTTTGGCGAGGACGGTCCCATGCCTGGCCCCTCTGCTGGCTGCATCGGCTACGTGGATGCGGCGTTTGACTGGGCGGAGGCCGCCGGCGTCTCGGTGCTCCTCGACGTTGCGGTGGCTCCGGGCGCCGATCCCGCCTCTCCGGCGAGCTTCTTTGGCGACACGGGGGCGTTTCGCCAGTGCATGCTCGACGTGGTGGGCGAGCTCGCCTCGCGCTACGCGATGCGCGAGAACTTCCTGGGCATCGAGCCTATCGACGAGGTGCAGGGCCGCTCGCGCCGCGGGCTGTCGCTCGTGGAGGGCGTGCCGCTGCACCTTCTGCGCAACTTCTACCGCGACGCCTACGAGGTGCTTCGCGCGGCAGCCGGCAAGCGTCCCGTTCTCGTTTTGCACGACGCGTGCCTGCCCGACGCCTGGCGCGCGTTCATGTCGCCGGCGCGCTACGAGAACGTCTGGCTCGACAGCCACGTCTACCACTACGCCGAGTCGATGAACGCGGCCGGCCCTGCCGGGGTGCGCAGGCTCGCCGACGCCTCGGCGGCCTACGTGGCCCGCGCGCGCAAGAGCGGCCTGCCCGTCATGGTGGGCGAGTGGTCGAGCGCGCTGCCGCTCGCGGACGCCGGCATGACGCCGGAGGGGCGCATCGCGCTCGAGCGCGTCTACACGGCCGGCCAGATGAGCGCCTTCTCGGGTTGCGCGGGTTGGTTCTTCCAGACGTGGAAGACGGAAGGGCGCCTCTCGAGCTGGGACGCGCGCGTGGCACTCTCGAGCTTCGAGACGGGCATGTTCGACTGATGGGGGAGCGAGTGGATAACAACGTCGAGGCTGCGGCCGTGGCCGAGAAGGACGCGCGCGGCGGCGAGGGCGGCATGCTGTCGCTCGTGGGCACGCCCATCGGAAACCTCTCCGACGCCTCGCCGCGCGTGCTCGAGACGCTGCGGGGCGCGGACGTCCTGCTGTGCGAGGACACGCGCGTCACGAGCAAGCTGCTCGCGCGCTTTGGGATTCGCGTTGCGCTCGAGCGCTGCGACGAGAACGTCATCGCGAGCCGCGTCGAGGGCGTGCTCGCCCGCGTGGCGGGCGGCGCGCGCGTGGCGTTCGTGAGCGACGCGGGCATGCCGGGCGTCTCTGACCCCGGCCAGCGACTCGTGGACGCGGCACTCGACGAGGGGCTGCCCGTCGAGGTTATCCCCGGGCCCAGCGCCGTGACGTGCGCCCTCGTGGCGAGCGGCCTTGCGATGGACCACTTCTTCTTCGAGGGCTTTCTGCCCAGGAAGGCCGGCGAGCGCGCGCGTCGCCTGGCCGAGCTCGCGCCCGTGCCCGGGGCGCTCGTGTTCTACGAGAGCCCGCATCGCGTGGCCGCGACGCTCGATGCAATCGCCGAGGCGTATCCGGCCCGCCGCGTGGCGCTCGTGCGCGAGCTCACGAAGCTTCATGAGGAATGCGTGCGCGACCTTTCTGGCGAGCTCGCGCGACGCATTCGTGAACGTGGTGAGGTACGAGGGGAGTGTGTCGTCGTCGTTGAGGGCCCGAGTGCGGAGGAACTCTCTTGTCTGCGTGTAGCCTGCGCTTCTGGCCCTGCCACTCTGGAGGAGGCCATCGCCGAGGGGCTTGATGCCGGAGAGCCCAAGAGTGCCCTGGCAAAGCGCCTAGCCAAGCAGTTTGGCATCCCAAAATCCGAGGTCTACGACAAGCTCGTTTAACCCCGCATGGCTGCAAAAGGAAACCTGCAAAAGCCTGCAAAAGGGACTGTCCCTTTTGCAGGCTTCTTGATGTTGGTCTAGATTACCCGCGCTTGGAGCCCTGACGGCGGATGCCTCCCTTGTGGCCGCATGCCTTGTTGGGGCCGATGCCCGCTGCGCGCGCGGGTCCGCCAAATGCCTGCCGTCCGCGCTGCTGCTTGGTCGGCGGGGGCATATCGTAGTGGCGCTTGGCGCCGCTGGGCTTCGTCATCGCTGGTCTCCTTCGCATTCCGACCCGCTTACGGTGGCGTCTTTCCATCGTGATTCCAAGCGCACCCGGCGTCGATGTCATGGCCAGCGGCGCCCGCCTCACTCAAAAAACCGCCGAGGCCAGCCTGTGGCTGGTTCCGGCGGTCATGCACCACGCAATGGTGCGGGGCCTATCGAAGATCTTCCCTACTGCAGCGAGTGGCTCAGGAAGTCCCTGCCTTGCTCGCTCGCGAAGGCGACCACACGGTCACCGGCGCTAAACGCGGTGTCGCCGTTGGGAATGAGGGTGTTGCCCTCACGCTCGAGGGCGACAAAGACCAGGCCATCGGGAATCTGGAGCTCGGCAATCGACTTGCCCACCATCGCGGAGCGCGGGCGAACCTCGCCCTGCACGATCTCGTGGCCGTCCTTGCCGAGGCGCATGATCGTGAAGACGTCCTCCATGTCGAGGCCCTCTTCGACGGACTTCGTGATGATCTCCGCCTGGTCAACGGCGATGTCGACGCCCATGGACTCGTCGAACATCCAGGCATTTGCCGGGTTGTTCACGCGAGCGACGACGCGATTCACTCCGTACTCCATCTTGGCGAGCATCGCGACCACGAGGTTGACCTCGTCATCGCCCGCCACGGCAATGATGACGTCGGCCTGGAGCACGCCAGCCTCTTCGAGGACATCCGGGCTCGAACCCATGCCCCTCACAACGGAACCCTCGGGCAGCTTCTCCTCGAGGCGCTGCGCAACGGCCTTCCTTGACTCGACGATGCGAACGTTGTACCCGCGGTTGCCCAGCAGAGTGGCGAGGTAGGAACCAACCTTGCCGCCGCCGACAATGATGATGTTCATACAGCCTCCTAATCCGTCATGCCGAGCATGGCGCGGAACTTGCTTGCCGAGGTCGCCTGGACGGCGGCGTAGATGATGTCACCGTGGTCGAGAACCGTGCCCTGGGTGGGAACGAAGGTCTCGTTGTCGTGAGAGACGGCGACGATGTTGATCTCGCCAACGGCGGTGAGCTCGCGAACGGGGCTGCCCTCGAGCATCGGCGGGACATCGGCGCGAACGAGGCGCACGTCGCCGGAACCGATGCCGGTGACGTCATCGAGCTCGTTGAAGGTCAGGAGCTCGCAGACGCGCCTCACGCCCCAGTCGGTGGTCGAGATGCTCTGGATGCCGAGCCTGCGGTACGTCTCGGCATTGCCGATCTCGTACAGGCGCGCGATGACGCGCGGGACGCGATAGGTCTGTCGGGAGATGCGGGCGACGACGATGTTCGTCTCGTCAGAAGCGGTGCAGGCGATGACGGCGCTCGCACGATCGATGCCGGCGGCAGCGAGGACCTCACGGTCGAATCCGACGCCCGCGATGGTCTGGCCGCCAAACGTGGGGCCGAGCGCCTTGAGGCGCTCGGGATCCTGGTCGATGGCGCAGACCTCGTAGCCCTGCCTGTCGAGCTTGCGAGCGAGGCTCGTGCCCATGCGGCCCATTCCTACGACGATAACTTTCATCTTTACCTCTTTTCCGGTGCCTGCTTGATGGCGACGCCGTTGCGATCGATGTGGTTCCTCTTACGAACGATGGCCTTTCGGGCCTCCTCAAGGAGGAGGATGGCGGGCGGCAGTAGCACCAGGAACACGAAGTCATTTAGGACGAGCGGGCTGGTGTGGAAGACGCTCTGGAAGGGCGGGAACAGCGTGATGAAGATGATGAGCGCGATCTCGAAGAGGATACCCTTGTTGATCTGCTTGTTGGAGAACAGACCCACCGAGAAGACGGATGCGGTATCCGTGCGGCAGTTCCAGACCTCGCCGATTTGCGTGAAGACGATGGCTGCAAGTGCCATGGTCGTCGCGCGGACGTAGATCGGATCAAGGTCGTTGCTCACGCCAAACATCTCGATGCCGGGGTGCCAGCCGTTCATGACCTGGCAGAACATGAACGCGGCGAAGGAGAACAGGGCGCCGAGCATTCCGTACCACAGGAAGGCCTTGCGCATGACCTTGCCGGAGAGCAGCGGCTCGTTGGGGTTGCGGGGCGGGTTGGCCATGACATCAGCCTCGGGAGGCTCGGTGCCAAGACCAAGGGCGGGCAGCATGTCGGTGCCAAGGTCGATGGTGAGGATCTGCATCGTCGTGAGCGGCAGCGGCACGGCGCCACCAGAGAGCAGGTAGATCGCAGAGGGGACAGCCTCGGGCACGTTGGAGTTCAGGATGTAGAGCATGAACTTCCTGATGTTCGCGTAGACCGCACGGCCCTCTTCGATGGCGTGGACGATCGAGGCGAAGTTGTCGTCGGTCAGGATCATGTCCGCGGCCTCCTTGGCCACGTCCGTGCCGGTGATGCCCATGGCGACGCCGATGTCAGCCCTCTTGAGGGCGGGGGAGTCGTTCACGCCATCACCGGTGACGGCGACGATCTCGCCCATCTGCTGCAGGTTCTCGACGACGCGAAGCTTCTGCTCGGGCGCCATGCGGGCAAAGACGACCTCGCCCTTCAGGGCCTCCTTGAGCTCGTCGTCAGAGGTCTTCTCGAGCTCGACGCCAGAGAAGACGCGAGGGTTCGGGCCCTGGACGATGCCGATCTTGCGGGCGATGGAGAGAGCGGTCAGGCCATAGTCGCCCGTGATCATGACGACGCGGATGCCAGCGCGACGGCACTCGGCCACGGCGTCGGCAACCTCGGGCCTGGGCGGATCCTGCATGACGAGCAGGCCGACGAAGGTGAGGCCACACTCGATGTTCTCGGGCGTGTAGTCGCTCATCGAGCGGGGAATGGAGGCGTCGTCCGGGCTCAGGGGACGGTAGGCGAGGGCAAGCACGCGCAGGCCGTTGGCGGCATAGCCGTCGTTAGCGTCCATGATGCTCTTACGCATCTCGTCGCTCATCGGCATGACCTTGCCGTCAGCGCGGTAGTTGTCGGAGAGGCGGACGACCTCGTTGGGAGCGCCCTTGATGAACGCGACGCGCGAGGCGCCATCGAGCGGACGCTTGAGCTGGTGGATGGTGGTCATGCGCTTGCGTCGGCTCTCGAAGGGGAGCTCTCTCACGCGAGGCATCTCGCGCTCGAGGCCCTCGAGGGAAAGGCCGGCCTTCTGCGCGCTAACGAGCAGGCAGGCCTCGGTCGGGTCGCCGAGGACGGTGTAGCGGCCGCCCTCCTCGTCCGGCTCTACGAGGCGTGCGTTGGAGCAAAGCGCGCCACCGGAGACGAGCAGGCGAAGCTCCTCGTTGTCGGCCGCCTCCCACTTGTCCTTGCCGCAGAGAATCTCGCCCTTGGGGGCATAGCCAACGCCGGTGACCTCGTACTCGCGGTCGCAGGTCCACAGGTGGTTGACGGTCATCTCGTTCTGGGTGAGGGTGCCGGTCTTATCGGTGCAGATGACGCTCGTGGAGCCAAGTGCCTCGACGGAGCTCAGCTTCTTCACGAGGGCGTTGCGCTTGCTCATGCGCTGGACGGCCATGGCGAGGGACAGCGTGACCGTGGGGAGCAGTCCCTCAGGGATGAACGCCACGACCATACCAAGTGCGAAAATGAACGACGAGGCTAGACCATTGCGAACAAACAGCACGTCGAGGAGGAAGAAGACGATGCCCATGCAGAGCGCGAACAGGGTGACCTGCTTGGTCAGGCGGTCGAGCTGACGCTGGAGCGGGCTCTCGGAGTCCTCCATGTTCTGCGTGAGGCTGGCGATCTTGCCAAACTCGGTCGCCATACCAATCTTGGTGACGACGACGCGTCCATTGCCCTCGGAGACCGAGGTGCCGGCGAAGACGAGGTTGGGGGTCTCGGCGGCGGTGAGGTCGGCCTCGAGGACGGCGTCCGCGGTCTTCCTCACGGGGTTCGACTCGCCCGTGAGCGTTGACTGGTCGACCTGGAGGTCAGACGCGCGCACGACGCGGCCGTCCGCGGAGATCTTGTCGCCTTCGGCAAGGACCATGACGTCACCGGGGACGAGGTCCTCCGCGAGGACCTGGGCCTGCTGGCCGTCGCGGAGGACGTTGACGTAGGACGGCAGCATCTTCTTCAGGGCCTCGGTTGCCTTGTCCGCCTGGTGCTCCTGCCAGAAGCTGAAGCAGCCGTTGATGAGGTTGACCAGCCAGACGGCGACGCCGAGCTCGGGCATGCCGGCCACAAAGGCGATGATGCCGGCCACCCAGAGGAGGATGGCCATAAGGTGCGTGAAGTTTGAGAGGAACGCAAGGATGGGCGACTTCTTCTTACCCGCCTGGATAAGGTTCTTGCCGTACTTAGCCTGCAGCTCGCTCACTTGGTCACTCGCGAGGCCGGCTTGGCTCGTGCCTAGCGACTTGAATACCGCGTCGCTCGTGAGTGTCGCGATCTGCGGCACCTCTTCCTCGTGCGTATCGGACATGGTGTTCAAGGACCCTCCTTTCCTTGTTCGCGCATGCGTTTTCTGACGCGTGCGACCGACGGTTGTTTCACCGTTGCAAGGGGGAGGATATCCTCGCGAAGACACTGGCTTTCGGTCTATTTTGGGCGTGTGCAATTCCACACCTTACAGGCATAAAGTGTGTGTGAAGGTAACCTAAAGATAGGCTAAAGACCGAGGTAAAGCGTTTAATACGTCCTTATATGCTTTGTTGAAATAGATGTAGGCGCGAAGCTTGCGAATCGGGCTCGAGCCTACTTGCGATTCGGCTCGAACTGCCAGCCGGAATCCCTATTCGTCCGCGACGCGCATCATGCGGTAGCCCACGCCAATATGTGTCTGGATGTAGCGCGGGTGAACCGGGTCGGGCTCGATCTTCTTGCGGAGGGTTCCCATAAAGACGCGAAGCGAGGCGAGGTCCGCCTGGTGATTGTTGCCCCAGACCTCGCGCAGGATGAAGCTGTGCGTGAGGACCTTGTCGACGTTGTGCGACAGAAGGCAAAGGAGCTTGTACTCGATGGGCGTCAGGTGCAGTCCCCCGTCGCCGAGGTATGCGATGCCTGCCGTGTAGTCGATTCGCAGGTCGCCGTTCTGGAATGTCGAAGGCTCCTGCCCCTGCGCGGGCGACTGATAGTTGAGACGGCGTAGCGTCGTGCGGATTCGCGCCAGCAGCTCGCCCACGGAGAAGGGCTTGGTGAGGTAGTCGTCCGCGCCCGCGTCGAGCGCGCCGATCTTGTCGGCATCTTCGCTCCTCGCTGAGACGACGATGATGGGCATCTGAGACCAGCTGCGAATGGCACGGACGACCTCGATGCCGTCGATGTCGGGAAGTCCGAGATCGAGAAGGACCACGTCCGGCGCGCTTGAGGCGGACGCCGCGATGGCGCCCCTTCCGGTGGCCTCACTGAGATGGCGAAATCCCTGCGTGTCGAGAGTCGTCAGGACGAGGTTCCTGATCGTTGGGTCATCCTCGACAACGAGAATCGTGGGGCTCGATTCAGCCGGCATCTTCCGAGGCTCCTTCCGTGAGCTCATAGCGTGGCAGCGCGAACTCGAACGCGCATCCGTGGGGGACAGCATCCCTAACGACGATGCTACCCCCATGCGCCTCCACAATCGACTTGCAAAGAGAGAGACCAAGCCCGACGCTTCGCTTGGAGTCCGCGAGCGTCCGGCCGATCGTATAGAAGGATTCGAAGACATGTGCCTTATCGGCATCTTTGATGCCGGGGCCATCATCTTCAACCCTGACAATGGCTTCGGTGTCTCGCGCGCTCGTTGAGACGAGGATGGTCGAACCCGCCTGCGTGTGGGTTACGGCGTTGTTTACCAAGTTGACCACGACCTGGACAATCAGCTTGGCATCCACCTTGACGAGAAGGAGGTCCTCGCACGGCTCGATTTCCAGACCATGCTGGCAGATGTCCGGATTAGCGTGGCGCAACGCCTCCTCGATGATATCGTCGAGGAGCTCTACGGTGGTATTCAGCTGGACGTTCCCGTTTTCGAGGCGAGTTATGGCGAGCAGGTTCTCAACGGTGGCGTTCAACCAGTTCGCGTCGGATCGAATGTCTAGGAGCAGCTCTCCGCGCTTGTCCGCGCTCAACGCATCTCCGTCCGAGAGCAGGACGTCGGCGTTTCCCGAGATTGCCGTGAGCGGGGTGCGCAGGTCGTGCGAGATCGAGCGGAGGAGGTTGGCGCGAAGCTGCTCGTTCTTGGCTAGCACGGCGGCCTGCTCGCGCTGTTCTAGCGCCTGGATGCGATTGAGCGCGAGAGACGCCTCGCCCACAACTGCCTCCGCCTCGTTTTGCTCGGCGGGGAGTGGCGTCTTATTGCCAAGGCAGGTACCCATCACGCCGATAACCTTGTCGTCCGAGATGACCGGCAGATAATAGCCGCTTGCGGAGGGGAAGCAGCCGGTCCCGGCACCGACCGCACCTCTGTTCTCCATAGCCCTACGAGCCATGGGAGTCTCGACGATTGGCTCTGTCTGCGTTGTCGAGACAGCGGAGAAGCGTCTTTGGGGAGCAAAGCCCGAGATGCCCTCGGCATACCAGATGACTTCGGCTTCGAGCAGCTTGGACAGCTGGGCGCCAATCGCATCAATGATCTGCTCGCGCGTTGAGCACCTGCGTAGCGCTTCGTCCGCTTCGAGGATGACCTGCGTCCTTCGATATGCGAGCTGTGAGGCATGGACTTCGCGCCTGAGCGTCACGGCAACGGTACTGGCAATGAATGCGACCACGAACATGACCGCGAACGTCGCAGGATAGGTCCTGCCCCAGGCAGTGAGCGAGAAGCGCGGGCGGGTGAAGAAGAAGTTATAGAACAGGACTGCCAGTGCGGAGGCCACGAGGCAGTGGAGGCGTCCCACGGCGAGGAGCGAGACGCAGAGAACGGCCAAGACATACGTGATGACTATGCATGCTTCCATGTCGAGGTCGTAGAAGATGACGCCAAGAACCGTGGCAAGCAGCATCGTCAGGAAGACGATAAGCGCGTCGGCCGCGAAGCGCTTGGGCGTGGGCTTATCGGACCACGCGAAAACCCTCTGCTCGAACCACGAGACTATGCTCCAATTTGAGCACGGGCATGCCATGCCGTCCCCATTCGTTTTTCGCCCTATCACGAGCTTGCCCTTTCTGCTTTCCTTCGAAATAAGTCGTAATCTTTTTAAAATAGGCAGGCGTCAATCAGGTCCTTGGCTCTGAGCGTCTCAAGCCATTTGTCCGGTATTCCCTCAATACCATAGACGATGCCGGCAAGCGCCCCGGCCACCGCGCCGGTCGTGTCGGTGTCGTCTCCCAGGTTGACTGCCGTGAGCACGCACTCCGCAAAGCTCCCGGTGTTGGCGAGGCACCACAGGGCTGCCTCATGGGTGTCTCTGACGAAACCGCCGGAGCGGATGTCGCTGCGGTCTTTGTTGACATTGACGCCGTGGGCAGCGGCGACATCGCGTGGGGTGGCGCCCGCTATGAGCTCGCGTGCCGCATGGACCATGCCTACGCAGGCTTCGGTTGAGACCCTGTGTGCGTGGGTAATTGCGGAGACGGCGCGAATCTCGTCGTCAACGGCGCTTGTGAAGGCAAGTGGGACCGTTCTCATGAGCGATCCGTTGCCGTTGTCACGCTCGCCCGAGAGGCCTGTGCCACGCTTGAGCGCAAGAATCGTGGTGTTGCCAATATCGAACAGCCTGTCACAGGTATAGGCGTCGTCGCGGTACCAGGAAACGAAGCGTCTCCGAATGTCGTCCGTGTCAATACGTCCGAGCTCACGATAGCTGTCGCATATGGCGAGCGTCATCGAGGTGTCATCGCTCCAGGTGCCCGTCGGTTGGCGGTGGGTGCCGTTGCCAATCATGTCTGAACATTCATAGCTGTCGCGAGGACGGAATCCGAAAGGCACCCCAAGGCGTCACCGATGGCCTGGCCATATCGCAGTCTCTAAGCGTCGCAGTCATGGTATCCCGCCTTTCTTCGAGGCCATTTGGAGACGGACGCCTCAAACTCCTCTCATAGGACCTGTCTTGATGGTAGGCCAAATCGCGCGACTGATGGCATGGGGGCTCCCAGTCGCTGCTCGTTCAGACGAGAAGACGCTCAGATACCCTCCCCCTATTGACTGCGAACAGTCCTTACGCTCTCGGGCCGCGCGATGGCGCCCTCGCGATACAATGTCACGCGGCTCATTCGCCTGCGGCCGGCCCATTTGCCGACGCACGTCCTAAGAAGAGGTTCCACATATGGCAGACAAGCCCTCGTACTTCGTCACCACTCCCATTTACTACGTCAACGCCGACCCGCACCTGGGCACCGCGTACTCCACCATCCTCGCCGACGTCCAGGCGCGCTACCGTCGCGCCGCCGGCTACAACGTCAAGTTCCTCACCGGCATGGACGAGCATGGCGAGAAGGTCGCCGAGGCCGCGGCCAAGCACGGTATGACGCCGCAGGAGTGGACCGACTCCCAGGCCCCGCACTTCAAGGACCTCTGGAAGACGCTCGAGATTTCCAACGACGACTTCATCCGCACCACCGAGCCGCGCCAGTACAAGGCCGTGCAGTACCTCTGGGAGCGCATGAAGGAGTCTGGCTACCTCTATAAGGGCAGCTACGACGGCTGGTACTGCGTGCCCGACGAGACCTACTTCACCGAGACCCAGGTCGAGAAGGGCGACGAGGAGAACGGCACGCCCGGTGCCCACCTGTGCCCCGACTGCCACCGCCCGCTCGAGCGCGTCAAGGAGGAGAGCTACTTCTTCAAGCTCTCCGCGTTCCAGGACAAGCTCCTCAAGCTCTATGATGAGCACCCCGACTTCGTGCAGCCCGACTTTCGCATGAACGAGGTCCGCTCCTTCGTCGAGGGCGGCCTCAACGACCTGTCCGTCTCGCGCACGAGCTTTGACTGGGGCATCCCCGTGCCCTTCGACGAGGGCCACGTCACCTACGTGTGGTTCGACGCCCTGCTCAACTACATGACGGCCGTGGGCTACAGCGTCGACACGCCCGAGGCCGCCGCTGAGCTCGCCTACCGCTGGCCCGCCAACCTCCACATCGTGGGCAAGGACATCATTCGCTTCCACTGCGTCATCTGGCCGGCCATGCTCATGGCCATCGGCGAGGCCCTGCCCGAGCACGTCTTTGCCCACGGCTTCCTCACTGTGCGCAACGCCGAGACGGGCGCCGCGGAGAAGATGTCCAAGAGCCGCGGCAACGCCATCGCGCCGGCCGACGTCATTGACCTTCTCGGCGTCGAGGGCTACCGCTACTACTTCATGACCGACGTGACGCCCGGCACCGACGGCGCCATCAGCTTCGAGCGCATGGAGCAGGTCTACAACGCCGACCTCGCCAACAGCTGGGGCAACCTCATCAGCCGCTCGGTGAACATGAGCATGAAGTACTTCGACGGCGGCTCGCCCGTCCGCCCGGCCGATGCCCACGCCTTCGCGAACCCGCTGGCAGACGTGGCAGACGGCATCTTCGAGCGCTACAGCAAGCGCATGGAGGTGCTCGACTACGCCGGCGCCAAGGACGAGGCCATGGCGCTCATCCACGCCGCGAACCACTACATCGAGGACTCCGAGCCCTGGGGCCTTGCCAAGGACCCGGCCAAGGCTGACGAGCTCGCGTTCGTGATCTACAACTTGCTCGAGGCCATCCGCATCTCCGCGCACCTGCTCGCCCCGTTCATGCCCGAGACGAGCGCCGAGGCCCTGCGCCGCATCGCCTGCGACGCCGAGAACGGCACCGACGACCTCGCCGCCATGTGCGAGTGGGGCCGCTTTGCGGGCAACAAGCCCGTCGAGAAGGGCGACCCGCTCTTCCCGCGCCTCGAGGCCAAGAAGAACTAGCCTGCCGTCCCAAAGGGGACGTAGCCCTTTGGGCATTCCCACGCATCCCACGTCCCAAAGGGGTCTGGCCCCTTTGGGACGCCTTCGTATCGCGCGCATCGAAAGGATTCCCATGCCCGCGTCGCCCCTTGCAAACCCAACCGCCACGCGCGAGATGCTCGAGCGCTTTGGCCTGGCCACGAAGCACCGCCTGGGCCAGAACTTCCTCGTCGACGACCACGTGATCGCCCACATTCTTGAGCTGGCACGCCTTAGCCAGGACAGTCACGTGGTCGAGGTGGGTCCCGGCATCGGCACGCTCACGCTTGGCATGCTGCCGCACGCCGGCTCCGTGGTCTCCATCGAAGCGGACAACACGCTTGAGCCCGTGCTCGCCGACCTCGCCCACGAGTTCGGCACCTTCTCCTACGTGATGGGTGACGCCCTCAAGGTGAGCTGGGACGACGTCTGCACGGTGGCCACGTGCGGCGACGCCGAGACCCGCGACGCCGAGACCCGCGTCGAGCCCAACATCCTCGTGGCGAACCTGCCCTACAACGTGGCCGCCACGATCATCCTCAAGTACCTGGCCGAGCACCCAGCGCTCGACGCGGCCGTGGCCATGGTCCAGGCCGAGGTGGCCGACCGCATCTGCGCCACCCCCGGCTCCAAGGCCTACGGCGCCTACACGGCCAAGCTCAACCTCTACGGTCGCGTGACGGGCCGCTTCGAGGTGCCGCCCACGTGCTTCATGCCGGCGCCCCACGTGAACTCGGCCGTCGTGCGCATCGACCGCGTTTGCGTGGCCAACCCCGAGACGACCGAGGCGCTCTCGCCCGAGCAGCTCGCGGCCACAGCCGCTGTGACCGACGCCGCCTTCGCGCAGCGCCGCAAGACCATCCGCAACTCCATGGCGGCCCGCGGATTTGAGAAGGCTGCGCTCGACGAGGCCTTCTCGGCCACGGGCATCTCGCCCACGGCACGTGCCGAGACGCTCGCCTGCGAGGACTTCGTGCGCCTTGCCCTGGCACTTGCCGGCGCGGGCGCCATCCCGGCCGACCTGCCCGTGCGCTTCAGCGCGGGAGGCGCGTCTCGATGAGCCATGCCGCGCAGTTGATCGCGGACGCCCTCACGCTCGAGGACGGCGAGCTGTTCCACACCAAGAAGGGCAAGGCGCGCCCCATGCCCCGCCCCCTGGCGCCGCTTGCCGACACGCACGGCCACCTCACGGTGCTGCGCAGCCACGACCCGGCGCTTGCCGTGGCCCGTGCGGCGCTCGCGGGCGTGCGCCTGCTCGTGGTGCCCATCGACCCGGTGGGCGACTGCGGTCTGGACCCTGCGGACGACATGCCGGCCCGAACGCCGTCAGAGCTCATCGCGTTTCTCGACGAGGCGCGCGAGCTTGCGGCGGGGCTCCTCGGCGAGTTTGTCGAGGCGGGCCTCGTGCCACCGGCGTTTACGGGATGGGACCTCTTGCCTGGCACCACGCAAGAGATGCCGCTTGACCTGCGCTTTGTTGCAGGCGTGCACCCATATGGTGCGCCTGCGTTCGACACGGCGTGTGAGGAGCGCATGCGCGAGCTTCTCGCGGCCGCGCGCTGCGTGGGCGTGGGCGAGATAGGCCTCGACTACGGCCCGTACAACGAGGTTGATCCGGCGACCCAGCTCGACGTGTTCCGCCGCCAGCTCTCCATGGCGCGCGACCTGGGGCTTCCCGTGGAGCTCCACATCCGCGACGCGGCTGATGACCCGCATGCCACGGCCCATGCCCAGGCCGCGGCGATTCTCGCCGAGGTGGGCGTGCCCGAGGCGGGCTGCGACGTGCACTGCTTCACGTCTGGCCCCGAGGTCCTCGCATCGTTCGTGGAGCTTGGCTGCACCGTGGCCTTTGGCGGCGCAGCAACGTTCAACAAAAGCGACGACATCCGTGAGGCGGCCGCCGCCTGCCCGCTCGACCTCATCGTGACCGAGACGGACAGCCCCTACATGGCCCCCGTGCCCGTGCGTGGCGAGGAGTGCGAGCCGGCGATGGTCGCCTTCACGGCCCGCTGCCTGGCAGACGTCCGCGCCGATGCCGGCGTCTCGATGCCCGAGGAGACCTACGCCGCCCTGTGGCGCAACGCCCGCCGCCTCTTCTCGCTCTAGGTGACAGTTGGGGACGGGGTCGAGCTGTCACCGCCGCCCGTGACGGTGGTGCCGGGGCCAACTATCTCCGCCGTCCGCGGAAGGTGCGTCGCCCGCCAGCCCGGTGGCTGCTACGATTAATCGGTTGACCAACACGCATCCATACGATGGGAGCACCCATGAGCAACAGCCTTCGCGTCGCCGTCCTGTTTGGCGGCACCTCAAGCGAGCACGATATCTCGCTGCGCTCCGCCACCAACGTCCTCTCCGAGCTCGACGGCCGCGACTACGACCTCGCGCTCATCGGCATCACCCGCGAGGGCACGTGGCTCAACTACACCGGTGACGTCGCCGACGTCTGCGAGGGCGACGCCTGGGCGTCCCACGACGTGTGCCCCGTCGTCGTCGTTCCCGGCGACGGCCTGTTCCGCCACGAGGAGGACGGCACTCTCACCCGCATCGTCATCGACGTGGCCCTGCCGGTGCTGCACGGCCAGGGCGGCGAGGATGGCATCACGCAGGCGCTTCTCGAGAGCGCGGACGTGCCCTACGTGGGCTGCGGCGTGCTCTCCAGCGCCGTGTGCATGGACAAGGACGCCTCGCACCGCCTGGCCGCGGCCTCTGGCATCCGCGTGCCCAAGTGCGAGGTGCTCTACCGCGGCGCGCCTAAGGCGGACGTCGAGGCGGCCGTCGAGGCGTGCGGCGGGTACCCCGTGTTCGTGAAGCCCACCCGCGGCGGCTCGTCCTACGGCGTCTCCAAGGTCGCCGACGCCTCCGAGATGGCCCATGCCCTCGAGGTCGCCTTCGCGCTCGACCCCAAGGTCTCGGTCGAGGAGGCCATCGTGGGCACCGAGGTGGGCTGCGCCATCATCGGCGACGCCTCCGGCGAGCTCGAGATGGGCGTTGTGGACGAGACGGTCGTGACGGACGGCGGGTTCTTCCACATCCACCAGGACCAGACGGCCGGTGCCTCCGCGAGCTCCAAGAACTCGTCGCTGCGCTGCCCTGCCCAGATCTCCGACGAGCAGATGGCCCTCGTGAGAAGGACTGGGTTTGCCGTCTACCGTGCCCTGTGCTGCTCGGGCTTTGCGCGCGTCGACCTGTTCGTGACGCCTGAGGGCGAGGTCGTGCTCAACGAGGTCAACACGATCCCTGGCCTCACACGCTACTCGCGTTTCCCCGAGATGATGAAGGCGTCAGGTCGCGACCTCGCCGGCGTGCTCGACCAGCTCATCTCCGCGGCCGCCGCCGGGCAGGACCGCTAGGCGAGCTTCTCGGCACATTCGGGGTGACAAGGCTCCCGGGGCCTGCCTCGCACGGCTACAATCACGGCAATTAATCGACCATCCCCTTCGCGCCCGCGTGGTGTGGAGGGGATCTCTGTGTCGACGAATCTGTTTGGCGAGGCGTCTGGCGGCTGGCTGGGCGGCGTGGGTCTTCCTCAGGGCCCACGCACCGGTGCGCGCTCGCTCGTCTCGCGTGTGGCGTCCGCCGCGGCCGAGCTTGCCTGGCCCACGCGCTGCGTCCTGTGCGACGCGCCCGGCGAGCTCCTATGCGAGAGGTGCCGGGAGGACCTGCCGTGGCTTGCCCAGCGATGGGCCTGCCCCAACTGCGGGGCCCCGTTCGGGTGGGTCTCGTGCACCGAGTGCGATGCCTCGCGAGGCGAGCTGTGGGAGTCGCGCGCCTGCGTGTGCGCCCTGCCGCTCGCGGATGCCGGGCGCGCGCTGGCCCTCTCGTACAAGGACGCGGGGGAGCGCAGGCTCGCGCCCGTCATCGCGGCCGTCATGGCGTGCGCCCTGGACGAGGCCTCCGCGTGGCCGGCGGCCGATGGTGCGGCCCGCTTCGACGCCTCCGAGCTCGACGCCGTGTGCTTCGTTCCCGCGACGCGAGCCGCCTACGCGCGGCGCGGCTTCGACCACATGGAGGACGTCTCGCGCTCGCTTGCCGGCATGCTGGGCCTGCCGCTTGCCGACGTCCTTGCCCGGCCCGAGGCGCAAGACCAGCGAAGGCTCGGCCGCGAGGAGCGCTTCGCCAACGCGGCCTGCTCGACGATCGTCGTGGGAGACATCACGGACTGCTCGCTTCTGCTCGTGGACGACGTCGTGACCACGGGTGCGTCGATGCGCGCCTGCGCCCGCGACCTTCTCGCCCACGGCGCCGGCAGCGTCACCGCCTGCGCCCTTGCCCGCACGTGGTAGGGCAGGGCTGCCCTTCGCCGGGGCGTTCTTCTCAACCGCTCCACTCCGGGCCGCGACACGACATCCGTCCTGCTCCCATTCGCGCTGCTACATAAGGTCAACATCAAAGAGCTGCTATAATTGGCGGGTCTCATTCAGGTCTGTGGTTGCGGGGTGGTGAGGCGGGCCCTCGGGCGCGGCAAGGACGTCGCGTGCGCGAGCGTGCCTCGTCGGCGGTGCCGGCAGCCTCCCCAAGTCCATGCCAGACGAGGGCCAAGGGATCCACGTAAGTTCGGGCGTGCGCGTCCGAGCGAGCATGGCTCGTCCTAGAAGTAAGACGCACCGTCCGTTCAACCAGGGGCAAACGGCCCCGCGGGCGAGAGGGCCAGTAGTGGCGCCACCGCGGTGGAGTGCTGCGACCGTCCCCGTGCGCGAGTGTGGGGTCAAATACCAGGTCAGCTGAACGAGACACACCGAAGGCCAGGTCCCGAGCGCGGGGCCGCAACGGGCGCGCGCGGGCGCCCCCGCAAGACGAGGAGACTCGATGACATGCAACAAGACGCTCGGACGCTGTGGCGTCGCACTCCTCTCCGCGGTGGCTGCCGTCTCGCTCGCCGGCTGCTCGAACCCCGTCTCGGCGGTCCAGCAGACGTTTGGCACCCCCAGCGTGGCCGAGGCGCGCGCCAAGCAGGCCGCGTCCGTCTCCGCGCAGGTCTCCACGCCGGCCATCATCAAGCAGGGTACGCTCACCGTTGGCCTCGACACCTCGTCGTCGGCCCCGATGTGCGTCACGTCCCAGGACGGCACCTTCCAGGGCTATGACGTCGACATGGCCTACGCCATTGCAGACGAGCTGGGCCTTGACGTGGAGTTCGTGAGCGTCACGAACGTCTCGCAGGCGCTTGGCCAGACGTGCGATGTCGTGATGGGCGCCTCCGCGAGCGGCTCGGGCGGGGCCACGGTCGTGGGTGCCTACGCCGAGGACGCCGTGGGCTTCTTCCACAAGGGCGGCGAGCAGGTCGCGGCCAAGCAGGACCTCGTTGGCAAGACCATCGGCGTGCAGGACGGCTCCACCTCCCAGCAGCTGCTCAGGCGCAGTGACCTCGAGGCGCGCCAGGAGTCGTTCAAGAACCTCAACGACGCCTTCGACGCGCTCGAGCAGGGCATCGTCGACTACGTGCTGTGCGACGCCTTCTCCGGTGCCTACCTGCAGTCTGCCTACACCGACATAGCCTTCTGCGGCTCCTTTGACGTGCCGAGCGCCGTGGGCGTGGGCGTGGCCGCTGCCAACACCGAGCTCCAGACGGTCGTGAAGACGGCCGTGGACAAGGTCACCTCGGGCGGCGTCGCCCAGATCGTGCGCGCGAAGTGGCTGGGAGGCCTCAGCCAGCTCAGCGACTCCTCGCAGGTCTCGGGCATCGAGGTGTCCGCCGGCACGGTCGAGGGCGCCGCGAGTGACACCGCCGAGGTCGAGAGTGGCACGTCGGGGGTCCAGGACGGCTCGACGGCCGGCGCCAACGCCGCCGATATCGCCGGCTAGCGCGTCCTTTGTGCATGTGCCGATTTCTCCCGGAATGGAAGGGGCGAATCGGTAACTGGTTATTCCCAATTCCCATGAAGCTCGCGACATGGTTTGGGTACCAGTGCAGTACAGGGGAGCCGCCAGGGAAAAGGCGCAATGCCTGTGGGCGGCCGCTCCAGCAAAGGCGTGTAAGGCACGACGGTTGGAGGCACGATGGATATCAAGGTTTCTGGGCGCAAGGTTACGGTCACCGATGCCCTTCGCAGCTATGTCGACGAGAAGATAGGCGGAGCCCTTGAGGTGTTCGACATTCAGCCGATGACGTGTGACGTCGTTCTCCGTGTCGAGAAGAACCGCTCGAACCCCGAGGCTGCGGTGTGCGAGGTCACGGTTCGCGTGCGTGACAACGTGGTGCGCGTCGTCTCCGCAGACCCCGACATGTACGCCGCCATCGACATCGCGTCGGACAAGGTCACGCGCCAGCTGCGCAAGTTCAAGACGCGCGTCATCGACCGTCGTCAGCGCACGCAGGGCCTGCCCGTGGCACCCACCTCGGCAGACCTCGCCGACCTCATCGACGCCCCCGAGGAGGACGATGAGCTCGTGCGCGAGAAGGTCATCGACCTGCCGCCCATGACCGAGGAGGAGGCCCTCGTCCAGACGGACCTCATCGGACACGACTTCTACGTGTTCACGAATGCCACGACCGGCCTCGTGAACGTCATCTATCGCCGCAAGAACGGCGGCTACGGAATCATCAAGCCCAAGATTGAGGAGCCAGATGACTAGCGATTCCAACGACAACTCGAACATCCAGGCCGCGGGTTCCTCGGAGCCCGCGGCCGTCGCGTGCGAAGGTGGCACGTGCGGGGCCCACTCCGCAGACGCCACCGTTGCCGAGGCGGGCGCGAGCTATCGCCGTGACGGCCAGTGTCGCGTCATCGTTGACTCGTGCGCAGACTTTGCCCCCGAGGTGGCCCGTGCCCTGGGAGTGGAGGTCATCCACTTCCCGTTCGTGATGGAGGACGGCGAGCACGCAGACGACCTGTGGCACTCCATGACGCCGCACGAGTTCTACGAGCGCATGCGCAACGGCGAGCACGCGACGACCTCCGCCGTGACGCCCGGCCACTACCTCGAGGTCTTCGAGCGCTGCGCCGCCTCGGGCGTTCCGGCCGTCTATCTCTCGTTCACCCGTGGCCTCTCCTCGAGCGTCGATGCCGCGCGCCAGGCCGCCGAGATGGTCCGCGAGGCGCACCCGGGATACGAGATCTACGTGGTGGACAACCTCTGCCCCTCGGCTGCCGCCGAGCTGCTCGCCATCGAGGCCGTGCGCCAGGTGGGCAACGGCCTCACGGCCTCCGAGCTCGTGGAGTGGGTCGAGGAGGCCCGCTACTACATCCAGGGCTACTTCACGCTCGACTCGTTCGACGCCCTGGCACGCGGCGGCCGCATCCCGCCCGCGGCGGCGCAGGTGGGTGGCAAGCTCGACATCAAGCCCGAGCTCTCCTATGACATCAACGGCGCCCTCACGCTGCGCGGCATGTGCCGCGGGCGCAAGAAGGCCCTGCGCGCCATCCTCGCGGACTTCAAGGAGAACTACATCGGCACGGACGGCGTGGTGACGCACATGCCCATTGGCATCGTGGACGCCGATGCCGAGAAGGACGCCCGCTGGCTCGAGGACCAGCTTCGCAAGGAGCCGGGCTGCCAGGACATCCCCATCATCCACAGCTCCGTGTCGCCCGTGATCGGCGCGCACGTGGGGCCGGGCATGGTGGCCGTCGTCTTTTGGGGCAAGGACCGTCGAGAGGCCCTCTCCTTCACGGACCGCATCGCGCGCCGCGTGCGAGCGAACAAGTAGCAACGAGCACCCATACCTGGGGCTGCCGTCGCGGGTCTCGCGCCCGTGACGGCAGCATGCGTAGAAGGGAACCACATGACAGCAACCGCCAAGCCCAAGGTCGCGTTCATCGGCGCCGGCATCATGGGAGCGCCCATCGCCGGCCACATCATGGACGCCGGCTATGAGCTCACGGTCTACAACCGCACCAAGTCCAAGGCAGACGCCCTCGTCGAGCGCGGTGCCACCTGGGCGGACAGCCCCGCCGCGGCCGCCCGCGAGGCCGACATCGTCTTCACGATGCTCGGCTACCCCGCAGACGTCGAGGACGTCTACCTGTCCACGGACGGCCTCGTGCGCGCCGCCAAGACGGGCGCCTGGCTCGTCGACCTCACGACGTCCTCCGCGCAGCTCGCCCGCGACATCCACGACGCGGCCGAGGTCGAGGACAAGCACGCCGTCGACTGCCCGGTGACCGGGGGCGAGCAGGGCGCTATCGATGGCACCCTCACGCTCATCCTGGGCTGCACCGAGGCCGACGCCGCCCCGATCCTGCCCGTGCTCGAGGCCTTCTCGTCCAAGGTCTGCTACTTCGACGGCGCTGGCAACGGCCAGACGGCCAAGCTCTGCAATCAGGTGTCACTCGCCGGCTGCATGGTGGGCATGGCCGACGCCCTGGCGCTCGCGCAGCAGGGTGGCATCGACCCGGCCCGCATGCTCGACATGGTGGGCGCCGGCATGGGCGGCTCGCGCGCGCTCACGGGCCTTGGCCCCAAGGCGCTCGCCGGCGACTACAAGCCGGGCTTTCTCGTTGAGCACTTCCGCAAGGACCTGCGCCTGGCCATCGAGCAGTCCGAGGACCTCGAGATCACGCTCCCGGGTGCCGAGACGGCCTTCACGCTCTATGACATGCTCTGCCAGATCGGCGGCGAGCGCCTGGGCACGCAGGCCATCAGCCTGCTGTACGCCGAGCAGGCCGATGCCGCCGCGGCCGGCCTCGACTGGGGCAAGCTCGACGTGAGCCAGTTCGAGCCGGACGGCCACGACGGCTGCGGTTGCGGCCATGACCACGGGCAGGACCACGAGTGCTGCGGCGGCCACGGCGGCTGCGGCTGCGAGGGGGAGCGCGTGAGTGACGGATTTGCCATCACGGTCGTGAGCCTTCTGTTTGCGGTGTTCGGCATCGTCGTGGGCTTTCACCTCGGCGACGAGGCGGGCGCTCGCTGCGAGAGCTCCGCGCGCTATGCCACGGCCAACCTCGCGGCGGTGCTCGTGGGCTCCGTGCTGTTCATGCTCGTGTGGATGACGGGCTATGTCGTTCTCGGCATGTTCGCCTTTGGCGCCGTGGCGGGCGCCGTGGCCGGGCTCAAGTTTGGCTACGGCGAGTCCGTGGGCCCCTGGAAGCTCGTGGACCGACTCATGACGCCCGTCGCTCGCCAGCGCGACCGCGAGCGTGCCCGCGCAAGGCGTGCCGCGGTGAGGCGCGCCAAGACCGGCGACGCCGAGCCCGAGCTCATGAGCGTGGACGGCCATGCTGCCGACAAGGCCGGCAAGAGGACAGAGGGCAAGTAGCGCATGCAGGACATGAACCAGACCGGGGCGCCGCAGGGAACGATTGCGGTGCTCATCGACTACGAGAACCTCGCGTTGGGGACGGGCAAGCGCCGCCGCGGCGGCCACCAGCAGCCCGGCCCCGCGCCCGACGTCAAGCGCATCCTGGCGCGCCTCGTCGACAAGGGCCGCATCGTCTCCAAGCGCGCCTACTGCGACTGGCAGCGCTTCGAGGACGTGGTGACGCCGCTGCACGAGCTGGGCATCGAGCTCATCGAGATCCCGGACCGCGCGCACACGGGCAAGAACTCCGCGGACATCCGCCTGTCGGTGGACGCCATGGAGATGTGCCTCACCAAGTCCCACATCGACACGTTCGCCATCCTGTCGGGCGACTCGGACTTCTCGCCGCTCGTCTCGAAGCTGCGCGAGTTCGACAAGACCGTCATCGGCGTAGGCATGCGCGAGTCCACGAGCTCGCTGCTCGCCGAGGTGTGCGACGAGTTCATCTTCTACGAGGACATCGTCTCGCCCGGCGGCATCCCCGAGTACGAGAGCCGCGTGGCGCAAGACAAGCGCCCGTGCTACAAGCTACTGCTCGAGACGATCGACGCACTTCAGGGCGAGGCGGACGGCTTCATCCTGGCGTCTCTGCTCAAGGGCGCCATGCGTCGCAAGCAGCCGCAGTTCTCGGAGCGCACGTACGGGTTCCGCTCATTCACGGCGCTGCTCACGGAGGCGGCGGAGCTGGGCCTCATCAAGATTCATAACGACCAGCGCAGCGGCACGGCCGTTGTCGACGGTTTTTGCGAGTAAGGGAGAAGATCACATGACCGAGGAGAACACCACGCCCACGCGCAGGAAGCTTGGCGAGGGCGTCATCACCATGGTTGACCGCCTCATCGACGAGCTTTCCGGCCCCATCCGCCGCACACGCCAGGAGGCCGCCTCGTCTCTGGCCGAGATGGCCCGCGAGCATCCCGAGTCCGTCGAGGCGGACGTCGAGCGCATCACCGAGGCGCTCGTGGACGCGCTGTACCGCCCCGAGGCCCAGACACGCTGGGAGGCCCTGGGGGCGCTGCGCGAGATTGCCACGAACCACCCAGAGCTCGCCGCTCAGGCCTACGAGGGCGCCGAGGCCTCGCTGTTCGACGAGAACTCGAGCCGCGTGCGCATCGAGGCCTTCCGCCTGCTGGCGCGTCTGGGCGCATCCTCGCCCGAGCTGTCCGACAAGGTCTGGCCGCTGCTCGACGAGGCCATCCAGTGCTTCCACGGCGACCTGGGCTACCGCGACATGCTCGACAGCCTGCTCGAGTTCGCCGAGGGCAACGCGAGCGACGCCTCCAAGCAGGCGCTCGTGGACCGCATCAGCTTTGACGTCACGGGCGGCCGCGGCTACGTCAAGACGTGCTCGGCCAAGATTGTCGACGCCGTGAAGGCCGGCAAGTAGCGTTCGTTTCCGTCACGTGACGCTCGGGCCCTCGTGGCCCGGAAGCCCGCGTGGGTCCACGTACAATCTCGGCACACTCACGTAAGAAGGGGGACGGCATGCGCCACCAGGTAACGCTCATTCCGGGAGACGGCATCGGGCCAGAGATCTCTGCCGCCATGCAGCAGGTCGTTGAGGCCACGGGCGTCGAGGTTGACTGGCACGTCCAGCAGGCCGGCGCCAAGGTCATGGACGAGGAGGGCACGCCGCTTCCCGAGCGCGTCCTGGAGTCAGTCCGCGAGACGGGCACGGCCATCAAGGGCCCCGTCACCACGCCGGTGGGCTCGGGCTTCCGCAGCGTCAACGTGGCACTGCGTCGCGCGTTCGACCTGTACGCCTGCGTGCGCCCCTGCCTGTCCATGCCCGGTGACGGCAGCCGCTACGAGGACGTGGACCTCGTGATCGTGCGCGAGAACACCGAGGACCTCTACGCGGGCATCGAGTTCGAGCAGGGCTCTGCGGGCGCACGCTCCATCATGGAGACGGTCGCGGCGCAGGGAGCGGGCACCATCAAGCCCGACTCCGCCATCTCGCTCAAGCCCATCAGCGTGAGCGGCTCGGAGCGCATCGTGCGCTACGCGTTCGACTACGCCCGCGCCAACGGCCGCCACAAGGTCACGGCCGTGCACAAGGCCAACATCATGAAGTGCACGGACGGCCTGTTCCTGCACACGGCGCAGCGCGTGGCCGAGCAGTACCCCGACATCGCGTTCGACGCCAAGATCGTGGACGCCACGTGCATGGGCCTCGTCCAGAACCCGGACGACTTCGACGTACTCGTGCTTCCCAACCTCTACGGCGACATCGTGAGCGACCTGTGCGCCGGCCTCGTGGGCGGCCTGGGCCTGGCCCCCGGCGCCAACATCGGTGCCAACCAGGCCATCTTCGAGGCAACCCACGGCAGCGCCCCCGACATTGCGGGCAAGGACGTAGCCAACCCCACGGCCATGATCCTGTCGGCCGCCATGATGCTCGACCACCTGGGCGAGGGGCAGGCCGCCGGCCGCATCCGCACGGCCGTGCGCCAGGTGCTGTCTGCCGGCGAGCAGGTCACGGCAGACATTCGCCGCCAGCTCACCGGCAGCACGGACGGCGCGGTGGGCACGCGCGCCTATGGAGCTGCCGTCGCGAGCGCCGTGAGCGCGCTCTCCTAGGGCGTGCGGGGGTAGACTTACACAGAATAAGGGAGTCGTGGCCGGGCGCCTGGGTGCGCCCGGCCGCATGATTGAGCAGGGAGTTTCTCGCATGGCAAACAAGCAGGGCGACAAGGGCGCCCACAAGTCCGCAAACGGCTCGCCCAAGCAGCTGGCAATGCCCGTCGTCGCGGCAGCCGTCGTCGTCGCGCTCGTGGTGGGCGTGCTTCTCGGCCACTTCGTCCTGGGTGGCAGCGCGCTGTCGGCGTCGTTCTCGGGCAAGACGAGCGTGTCCGAGGGGGACCTGGACCAGGTCATCGCCACCTACACGTACAAGGGCAAGACCGAGAACGTCACCGTGCGTGACGCCATCGAGTCCCAAAGGTCGCTCGACGCCGTGAAGGACTCGGACGGCAACTACACGCTGCCCAACGCCGACTCCGCGCTGGCCGTGGCGCGCAACAAGATCCTCGCGCAGGTGGCCTCCGACGAAGGCATCACCGTCTCCGACGACGAGCTGGGCAGCTACGCCGAGCAGATCCTGGGCTCGTCTGACATCTCCTCGATCGCCTCCCAGTACGGCCTCACCGAGGACCAGGCCAAGGACGTCATCCGTCAGAGCGCCGCGATGTACAAGCTCAAGCAGCAGGTGTGCTCCACCGATGCCGGCACCATGCCCGAGGCGCCCGCGGCTCCCGCCGAGAACGACCAGGACGCCGCCACGGCCGACTACGGCGCCTACATCGTGGGCCTGCTCGGAGACGAGTGGGACTCCTCGAGCAACACCTGGGCGCGCACGGACGGCCCGTACTACGAGGCCCTGAAGGACGAGACCTGGACGCCCGACTCCGCCACCTACGCCCAGGCGCAGATCGCCTACTCGGTTGCCTACCAGCAGTACGCCCAGCAGGCCAGCTCCTCGAGCACCGAGTGGACCAACTACGTGAACGGCATCCTGTCGAGCGCCTCCATCCAGATCGCCACGCTCGGCGCCTAAGGAACGTTCGTGGACCTTATCGTCAGCAGGTGTCTGTTGGGCGAGCGCTGCCGCTATGACGGTGGCGCTCGCCCTTCTGCTTGCGTGGCCGCCCTGTGCGAGACCGTGCGCGGGGCGGGAGGCCGCGTGGTGGGCGTGTGTCCCGAGACGGACGGCGGGCTAGGCTGTCCGCGCCCACCCGCGGAGATTCGCGGGGACCGCGTCGTCACGGTGGGTGGCACCGATGTGACGCATGCCTACGAGAGGGGAGTGGGCGCCGCGCTCGACCGCGCAAGGGAGTGCTCGGCGCCGCTTGCCGTCCTGAAGGCCAAGAGCCCTGCCTGCGGTCACGGCCTGGTCTACGATGGGAGCTTCACAGGGAGACTCGTGAGTGGCTCGGGGCTTCTTTCCCGGGCGCTCGAGAGGGAGGGGATCGTCGTGGTTGATGAGAGCGTCGTCGAGGGGTGCCGCGCGAGCGTGGAGCACCCGGTGGCCATCGTGCTTGGCAGCGGGCTTGGCGCACTTGCCGGGCTCGTGAAGCCCGTTCGTCGCATTCCGTACGAGGACATCGAGGGGTTCCCGGCGCACGCCCGCCCCATTCCCGGCCACAGGTTCGAGGCCACGGTCGGCACGCTCGACGGCGTGCCCGTCGTCGTCTATCCGGGCCGCGTCCACCTCTACCAGGGCTATGGTCCGGCCGAGGTGGCCTCCCTCGTGCGCCATGCGCACAAGCTTGGCTGCCGTGACATCATCTTCGCCTGCTCCACCGGCGCCATCGTGGGCCGCGGGCACGTGGGCCTGGGCCTCATCACGGACCACCTCAACCTCACGGGCGCCAACCCCCTCATCGAGGACGAGGACCTCACCTGCGTCGACTCGCCGTTCGTGGGCATGACGGACGCCTACACGCCCTACCTGCGCGAGCTCGCGCTTGACGTTGCGCGTGAGCAGGGCATCGAGCTGCAGCAGGGCGTCTACGCCGGCCTTCTGGGCCCCAGCTTCGAGACGGCCGCCGAGGTTGCGGCGCTGGGGTGCCTCGGCGTGTCGTTTGCGGGCATGTCGCTCGTGTGCGAGGCCATCATGGCCCACGCACTGGGCATGAACGTGCTGGGGCTCACGCTTGCCGCCAACATGGCGGGAGAGGCGGGCATCACACACGAGAGCGTCCTGGAGGTCGCCGGCCAGCACGAGGCAGACTTCGAGCGCCTCGTCCGCGGGGTCCTCGCGCGCCTCAAGTAGGGGAGCCTCACATATCACGTCCATGTGGGCGGTCCGGAATCACATCCGGGCCGCCCGCTTTTTGCTGCCGTCCCAAAGGGGCCAGACCCCTTTGGGACGAGACCCCTTTGGGATGCGTTGCGCCGTTGTGCCAAAAAGTTAACAACGACTAACGGTTTGCTACGGTTGACTCTCGTAAAAGTAAGTCACATACTACTTTGAGTTAGCTACAGACAACTTCCGTAAGGAGCGTGTCATATGCCAGTCGCAGGCGCCCAGCTTCCGCTCGCTATGGCCCACGAGGGCCACTCGGTCCACGTCAAGAGGGTGAGTGGCAGCACCGAGATGCGCCGTCATCTCGAGAACCTCGGATTCGTCGAGGGCGCCGAGGTGAACGTCGTGAGCCAGAGCGGCTCCTCGGGCACGATCGTCAAGGTCAAGGGCGCCCAGCTCGGCGTCGACCACGCCACGTGCATGCACGTGTTCGTGAGCTAGCGCATCCACGCCCGAGAGGGCGAAGGCGGCGTCGGCGAGCCCGACGCATGAGACGGTTTCAACCAGGCCGGCCGCAGAAGGGCCGGTGGGAGAGGAAGAGAGGAAACAAGGTGACAACGCTCAGGGACATCCCCGTTGGATCCTCGTGCACGGTGAAGGCACTCACCGGCACCGGCGCCGTGAAGCGCCGCATCATGGACATGGGCCTCACGAAGGGCGCCAAGGTCACGGTGGTCAAGGTGGCTCCGCTCGGTGACCCGCTCGAGCTCAACGTTCGCGGCTACGAGCTGTCCATCCGCAAGGACGAGGCCGAGAAGGTCGAGGTAGAGCCCGCGTAGGCTCGCCGTCCTCGCAACCGGTAAGCTTCCGGCACGCCCTCGCCCAGGCGAGGGGGCGCGGTCTCATGGGGACCTCCGCGCCACACTGAAAAGGTCCGGCAAAAGGGACCAGGGGGCCGACCCCGCCCCCAGCAAGAACCCAAGAAAGGGAGTCATGGAAGACCGCATGTACATTGCGCTCGCAGGCAACCCGAACTGCGGCAAGACCACGCTGTTCAACGCCCTCACCGGCTCGAACGGCTACGTGGGTAACTGGCCCGGCGTCACGGTCGAGAAGAAGGAGGCGGCCTGGAGGCGCGACAAGTCCGTCACGTTCACCGACCTGCCCGGCATCTACTCGCTCTCGCCGTACTCACCCGAGGAGATCGTCTCGCGCGACTACCTCATCCAGAACCGCCCGAGCGCCGTCATCGACCTCGTCGACTCGACGAACCTCGAGCGCAACCTCTACCTCACCACGCAGATCCTCGAGTGCGGCCTGCCCGTCGTGCTGGGCCTCAACATGCTCGACCTGCTCGAGAAGAGCGGCGACAAGATCGACACCGACGCGCTGTCCCGCGAGCTGGGCTGCAAGGTGATCCAGGTCTCCGCGCTTCGCGAGAAGAACACCGACGAGCTCGTGAAGCTTGCCGTCGAGGCGGGCAAGGCCGGGAAAGCCTCCGCGCCCGTCCACGTCTTCACCGACGAGGTCGAGGCCGCCCTCACCAAGATCGAGGAGGGCATCGCCGGCAAGTGCGACGCCAGCCTCAACCGCTGGTTCGCCATCAAGGTCTTCGAGCGCGACGCCGCCGCCATCGAGCCGCTCGGCCTCACGAACGCCGAGCTCGAGGCCTTCGAGGCCACGATCAAGGCCGTCGAGGCCTCCCGCGACGACGACGCCGAGTCCATCATCACCTCGGACCGCTACGAGTGGATCGCCCGCGTCATGGACGCCTGCGTCGTGAAGGCCCCCAAGAAGCTCTCCACGTCCGAGAAGATCGACAAGGTCGTCACGAACCGCATCCTGGGCCTGCCGATCTTCGTCGTCATCATGTTCCTCGTGTACTACATCGCTATCTCCACGGTGGGCACGGCCGGCACCGTCTGGGTGAACGACAACCTGTTCTCCGACGGCTTCTTCGTGAACGGCACGAGCGCCGCCCAGTACGACGAGGACACCGAGGCCTGGTCTGACAACCACTACGGCGACCAGATCGACGGCTTCATCGCCGCCGCCACCGATGACGGCGTGATCACCGACGACGAGGCCACCGAGGTCTCCGACGCCGTGGCCGCCTACCAGGAGGACTCCGAGGACGCCGACGCGCTCGCCACGATCGACGAGTTCGAGGCCAAGGCCGCGGGCGTCACCGCCTCCGACGTCGTCATCACCGACGAGGACGGCAACGACACCGACGAGACGATCCCCGCCGTCACCGCGACCGACTTCCAGGCCGCTATCGCCGGCTCGCTCGAGGAGCCCGACCCCGCCGACTACGACGGCTTCGTGCCCTCCATCCCCGACGCCGCCTCTGACGCGCTCGACAACGCCGGCGCCTCCGACGCCGTGAAGTCACTCGTCGTCGATGGCATCATCGGCGGCGTGGGCTCGGTGCTCGGCTTCATTCCGCAGATGTTCGTCCTGTTCGTCCTGCTGTGCTTCCTAGAGGACTGCGGCTACATGAGCCGCGTCGCCTTCGTCATGGACCGCGTGTTCCGCCGCTTCGGCCTGTCGGGCAAGTCGTTCATCCCGATGCTCATCAGCTCCGGCTGCGGCGTCCCGGGCGTCCTGTCCACCAAGACGATCGAGAACGAGAAGGACCGTCGCATGACGGCCATGCTCACCACGATGATCCCCTGCGGCGCCAAGCAGCCGATCATCGCCCTCGTCATGGGCGTGCTCATCGGCGGCTCCGACGCCTGGTGGGTTGCCCCGATGTTCTACTTCCTCGGCCTTGCCGCCATCATCGTCTCCGGCATCATGCTGAAGAAGACCAAGCCCTTCGCCGGCGAGCCCACCCCGTTCGTCATGGAGCTCCCCGACTACCACTTCCCGTCCATCAAGTCCTGGTGGCTGCACATCTGGGAGCGCGTGAGCGCCTACATCAAGAAGGCCGGCACGATCATCTTCGCCGCCGCCGTCGTGGTGTGGTTCCTCTCCAACTTCGGCTTCACGGACGCCGGCTTTGGCTTCCTGGCCGACGGCGACATCGAGCAGTCCCTGCTCAAGGTGATCGCCGGTGCCGTGTCCTGGATCTTCGCCCCGCTCGGTGCTGACAACTGGATGGCCGCCGCCGCCTCCATCAACGCCCTCATCGCCAAGGAGAACCTCGTCTCCACGTTCGGCGTCCTGTTTGGCCTGGGCGATGCCACCGAGAACTCCCTGACCATGTGGAGCGGCTTCGCCTCCATGTTCACGGACGCCTCCGGCATCATGCACGCCGGTGCCATGTGCGCCTTCGTGGCCTTCAA
This sequence comes from Parolsenella massiliensis, assembly GCF_900143685.1. Lineage (NCBI taxonomy): Bacteria > Bacillati > Actinomycetota > Coriobacteriia > Coriobacteriales > Atopobiaceae > Parolsenella > Parolsenella massiliensis. The sequence continues at coordinate 493,149 of NZ_LT671675.1, forward strand.
CATGCTCGATGCCCCGTGCTTCGCCGCCATGGGCACCATCCGCCGCCAGATGGACGACCCCAAGTGGTTCTGGGCTGCCATCGGCTACCAGTGCGGCTTTGGCTGGATCGTGGGCATGATCATCAACCAGCTGTGGGAGCTGATCGTGCTCGGCAACTTCGGCGTGTGGACCGTCGTGGCCTTCGTGGCCCTGGCTGCCATCCTGTTCATGCTGTTCCGTCCGGCGCCCAAGTTCGAGGGCAAGGACGAGCACATCCTCGACACGCTCGCCGAGGCCGAGAAGTAGGCTTGTCGCCTGCGTCATAGCGCTGCGATTGGGCGGCGGGGTCCTCCGGGGCTCCGCCGCCCCTTTTTGGTGACGTAGGGACGCGTATAGTACTTGCCATCAATCGAGAGAGGGGAGCCGGCATGGCCGAGAACATCAAGGTTGGCATCATCGGGGCGATGGACTCCGAGGTCGAACTGCTCAAGTCAAAGGTCGAGGGGGCGCACACTCGCGAGCTCGCCGGCCTTGCGTTTGTCGAGGGCACGCTCGAGGGCGTCGACGTCGTCGTGGTGAAGTGCGGCGTGGGCAAGGTGAACGCCGCCATGTGCGCCCAGGCCCTCGTGAGCGTGCTGAGCTGCAATCGCATCATCAACACCGGTGTGGCGGGCTCGCTGGACAATCGCATCGAGATCGGCGACATCGTGGTCTCAACGGACGCCGTGGAGCACGACATGGATGTCACGGCGCTCGGCTACGCCCCTGGCGAGCATCCTGACCTGCATCTCGTTGCCTTTGAGGCGGACACTGCCCTGCGCAGTGCGGTGGTCGTGGCCGCCGGCGAGCTCGATGGCGTGAACGTCTTCGAGGGGCGCGTGTGCTCGGGCGACCAGTTCATTGGCTCGGCCGCGGCCAAGGAGCGCATCGTCTCGATGTTTGGCGGCATGTGCTGCGAGATGGAGGGTGCGGCCATCGCCCACGCCTGCCACGTCGCCGGTGTGCCGTTTGTCATCGTGCGCGCAATCTCCGACAAGGCCGATGACTCGGGCAACGTCGACTACCCAACGTTCGAGAAGGCGGCTGCGGCGCACTGCGCGAGCATCGTGCTTGCGGCGCTCCCGCGCGTGGCGTAGGGGGCGCTACTCGGCGGCGGTTGCCGTGGAGGCGGCGGTGCTCGTCTGGCTCTGCTCGGGAGTCGTCGCCTGGTCTGCGTCCGTGTCGCCGCCCGCCGTCGTGGCGTTGGTGGCATCGCCAGACGCGCCCTCATCGCCGCTCGTGGAGGAGCCTGCCGAGGAGCTCGTGCTCGTCGCGGGCTCCTGCTGCGTCTTGGGCCGCGTCTGCTCGGTGAGCGCGGAATGGTGCTCGGTCGTCGTGGCCGCCGCCTCGCTCTCCTGGGTGGCGGCTCCCGTGCGCTGCCCCAGGCCCTCGCCGTTCGTGGCGAGCAGCACCACGCCCGCCGAGACGGCGACGGCGGCGAGCGACGACACGACCGCGGCCACGATGACGCGACGGTGGATCTTCTCCTGTCGGCGCCTGTGGGCGGCGGCCCTCAGCTCGGCCGGGGCGACGCGCACGCCCGAGGGGGCCGCCGCGTGGCCGCTCGCCTCCTGCACGACGGGATCGCTCGGGCGGTCGAGTCCGTAGGGGTTGGAGCTCTCCGCGGCGCTTTCCTCGCCGTCGCTTGCGGCGAGCTCGCGGATCTTGTCGTTGGCGCGCCGGAGCATGCCACGGTAGAGCTGTGAGGCCACTGTGGAGACCACCGATGCCACGGCCACGCCGATGAGCGAGCCGGCGATGCCGATCTTGCTGGAGAGGGCCACGCTCGTCACGGCGGCAAGCGCGCCTGCGAGTACCTGCGACATCGAGAGGTCCTCGAGCAGTCCCTTGCGCTTGCCATCCGATGCGTCTTGCTGGTCCATGTGCGTCTCCTTCACTCGAGAGGGGATGGTTCCCGCCTCCGAGCGAAGCGTATCGCATGGGCTGGCGAGACCACACAATCGGCATCGCCTGACGTGAGGCGCATCGCGTTGCCCCAAAGAACTGCGAGCTACGAGCCTGTTGGGCGCCGCTTGCGGCGCGTTCGCTACCTGCTGGGTTCACCGGGCGCACACATCGGTTTGGTTCGAGAAACGCCGGGCGCTAGAATGGAGAGCACAGCTTTTGGCGGTCCTCCGCCTGATTCTGCACCCGAACGAAGGGACTATCCCTTGAAGATTCGTACGCACATTGCCCGCGCCACGGTGGCCGTCGCCCTTGGCGCCACCGTTCTCACCGGCCTGCCCACGCTGGCCATTGCCGATACGTCCGCTGAGCTCCAGGCCAAGCTTGACGAGGCCAACGCCCACCTCAACGACCTGTACTCCCAGGCCGAGCAGGTAAGCGAGCAGGTCAACCAGACCCAGGTGGACCTCGACAACACCAACTCCGAGATCGAGCAGAAGCAGGCCGAGCTCGCGAGCGCCCAGGACACGCTCAGCAAGCGCGTGGCCTCCAACTACAAGACTGGTGGCGTCTCGCTCGTCTCCATCCTCTTTGACTCCACGAGCTTCGAGGACCTGGTGAACCGCGTCACGTACGCCTCCAAGGTGAGCGACTCCGATGCCCAGGTCATCCAGCAGGTCAAGGACATCCAGAACGAGCTCAACGAGAAGCAGTCCCAGCAGGAGCAGCTCCTCGCAGACCAGCAGTCCCAGCAGGCCGAGCTCAACGACAAGGTCAACGAGGCCCAGAGCTACGTGAGCTCGCTTGACCAGCAGGTCCAGGATGCCCTGGCCAAGGAGCAGGCCGAGCGCGAGGCCCAGCAGGAGGCGGAGCGCAAGGCCGCCGAGGAGAAGGCCGCCCAGCAGAACAACTACGTTCCCGAGGGCAACGCCAACGCCGGCAACAACAACTCCAACAACAACACGAACACCAACACCAACACGAACAACGGTGGCGGCTCGGACAACGGTGGCAGCTCCAACAGCGGCAACTCCGGCAACTCCGGTGGATATTCTGGCGGCGGCAACCTCAGCTCCAGCGCCCGTGACATCATCATCTCCACCGCCTACAGCAAGATCGGCTGTGGCTACGTCTATGGCGCCTCTGGCCCCAGCAACTACGACTGCTCCGGTCTCGTCCAGGCATGCTACGCAGCTGCCGGCATTTCCGTGTCGCACAGCTCCGGCTCCCTTGCCGGCTACTGCAACAAGCCGGCCTCCCAGGCCGAGCCGGGTGACATCGTGTGGCGCGCTGGTCACGTGGGCATCTACATCGGCGGTGGCACCACCATCGAGGCCATGAGCCCCTCGCAGGGTGTGACGTATGGCAGCCTCTCGACCTTCGTTCGTGCAGGTTCGCCGGCTTAGAGCCCTATGGCGTGAATCGTCTGGGACCGGTTCGCAGCGTGCGGACCGGTCCCTTTTTGTTAGGTCTGGGAGTCATGCGGTGCGTGCCGCGGCTGCCCACGCCAACAAGAAACCGCCCCAGAAGCGACTCTCAGTGCTTCTGGGGCGGTGTTCGTTATATCTGGCTTAAGACTACTTGCAGAGACCCTGACCAAGCTCCTCGAGGCTCTTGAGGACCTCGGCGCTGTCCTCGGGCCCCCTCATGCCGCTCACGATGTCGGAGAGGTGCTTGCTGTCGAGATATCCGCTGATGAGGGCACCAAGCTCCTGCCAGACGGGCAGCGTGGGGCAGATCTTCGTGCGGGGGCACAGCGTCCCGCTCGAGCAGTCCAGGCACGAGACGGGCGCCAGCGAGCTGCCTTCCGCCGCACGGATGATCTCGCCAAGCGTGTAGCCGACGGGGTCTCGGCTCAGGCGGTACCCGCCTCCCTTGCCGCGCTGGCTCGTGACGAACTTGGCCTTGTGAAGCGAGGCCATGACCTGCTCGAGGTACTTGCGCGAGATTCCCTGGCGCCTGGAGATGTCGCCGAGCGAGACCCAGCAGCTGTCTCCCTGGCTCACGGCAAGGTCTGCCATGACGCGCAGCGCGTAGCGTCCCTTTGTCGAGATGCCGGAGGCCATGGCTACTCCTGCCTGCCGGCGGCCACGGGGTTTCCGCGCTCGTCGGTGCCGTCCTCGGTGGTCGTGGCGGTGCAGGAGCCCTCGGGGTGGGCGAGCATCTCGTCGAGCGTGCGCCAGGCGAGCTCGGCGCACTTCACGCGCGCGGGCATGTGCGAGATGCTCTCGAGCTCGGCCGCCTCGTCAAGCTCCTCGAGCTCGGCGGGGTCCTTCTGCTCACCGCGGATCATCTGGCCAAACAGGTGGCAGAGCTTGCGTGCGTTCTCGGGCGTCTCGCCCACCATGAGGTCGCTCATCATGTCGGCAGAGCCCTGCGAGACGGCGCAGCCGTGGCCCGTCCAGGACACCTCGGAGATGGTGCCGTCGTCGCCCAGGCGCACGTCGAGCACGAGGTCGTCGCCGCAGCTGGGGTTGATGCCCTCGTGCGACAGCGTGGGCTCGTTCATCTTGTACTTGTAGTCGGGGCTGCTCACGTGGTCCATGAGCGCGCGGCTGTAGACGTTGGCGTTAGCCATGGAAGACCTCCCAGACGAACTTGAGCCCGGCGACGAGCTGGTCGATGTCGGCGCGGTCGTTGTAGAACGCCACGCTCGCGCGGCAGCAGCTCTCGATGCCCATCCAGGTGAGCAGGGGCTGGGCGCAGTGGTGTCCCGCGCGGATGCCGACGTCCTTGGTGTCGAGCAGGCTCGAGACGTCGTGCGGGTGGATGCCCTCCACGTTGAACGAGACGGCCCCCACGTGGGCACGCGGATCGTCCGGTCCCACGATCTGGACGAACGGCAGGGCCTGGAGCTGCTCGCACAGGTAGGCGGCAAGCTCGCGCTCGCGTGCCTCGAGCTCGTCTCGGCCGTGCTCGCAGATGTAGTCGATGGCGGCTCCCGTGGCATAGATGCCGGCGGCATCCTGCGTGCCGGCCTCGAACTTCTCGGGGATGGGGGCCCACACGGCTTCGTCTTCGGTGACGGAGTCGATCATCTCGCCGCCCGTGAGGAACGGCGGGAGGCTCTCGAGCAGCTCTCGGGTGCCCCACAGCCCGCCGATGCCCATGGGGCCGCCGAGCTTGTGGGCCGAGAAGGCCAGCGCGTCCACGCCAAGCTCGCGCACGTCCACGTGGACGTGCGGCAGCGACTGGGCGGCGTCTGCGATGACCGTGGCACCCTGCGCGTGCGCGGCGTCGGCGATGGCGCGCACGGGGTTCTCGACGCCCAGGACGTTCGAGACGTGCGTGACCGAGACGATCCTCGTGGCCGGGCCGATCTTGGCCGCGATCTCCTCGGGGCCGATGACGCCCTGGTCGTCCGGGCGCAGGTAGACGAGGCGGGCGCCGGTGGCGCGACAGACCTGTTGCCAGGGGATGAGGTTGGAGTGGTGCTCCATGATGGAGATGCACACCTCGTCGCCCTCGTGAAGGACAGCAGGCCCAAGCGTCTTGGCGATGAGGTTGAGCGCCTCGCTGGCGTTTCTGCAGAAGATGACCTCTGCCGGGTCGGTGGCGCCCACGAAGCGCGCCACCTTGGCGCGTGCGTCCTCGATGGCCTGCGTGGCGTCAACGGAGAGCCGGTAGAGGCCGCGAAGCGGGTTGGCGTTCATCGTCTCGTAGAACGTGCGCTGCGCGTCGAGCACTGCGGCCGGGCGCTGCGCCGTGGCCGCGCTGTCAAGAAACGCAAGCTCGGGGTGGGACGCCAGCAGCGGGAAGTCCGCCTTGTAGGGGTTCTTGTCGATGTCTGTGGTCATGCCTTACGCCTCCTTGGGCGAGATGCTCTCATCATCCTCGTGGCTCCCGAGCGCAAGCGCGTCGGAGATCTCAGCGGAGACCTCGGGGCCAAGGGAGCCCGCGGCCCAGTCGATGACGGCGACGGGCGCCTGTCCGGGCAGCGTGTTCGCGGCGTCGTCCACGATGGCGCGGCTGAACAGCGCCTCCGCCTCGGCCTGGGTGAGGCCGCGGTCGGCGAGGTAGGCGAGCTGCTCGGGGCTCACCGAGCCGATGGCCGCGCCGTGCGTGCCCTCGACGTCGTCCTCGTCGCACAGGATGGTGGGCAGCGTCTTGTTGACGACGTCGTCTCCGCACACAAGTACGGTCTCGTTCTCGGAGCCCTTGGCACCCTTGCAGCCGTGCCTGAGGTCGATCGTGGCCCGAAGCGCCTTGCGGGCGTTCTCTGACAGCACGCCCGTCATGTCGAGGTTGGCGCGGGCGTGCCGTCCGCTCACGGGCACGGAGTAGCCCAGGTCGATGAGCTCGCCTGCGCCCGCGAGGTAGCGAAGCGCAAGGTCGAGGCGGCTGCGGTCGCCTACGAGCTCGATGTTCGCGCCCAGGGCAGTCGTGGCGGCGCCGATGACGTACTGGCGCACCGTGACCTCGGCGCGATCGTCGGCGACGATACCCAGGCTGTCGAGGTACTGCTCGCCTGCCGTGGCGGCCACGAGCAGCGTCACGTGCACGTGGCTGCCCGCCTCGGCGTGGATGCGCAGGACGTGGCCGCTTGTGGTGGGGGCGTCGGGCGCGGGCGCCGGTGCGTCGGCGGCGCGGGCCTCGTCCTCGTTGGCCTCGGCGTGCTCGCGCTCGTCGGCCTCCTTGGGCGCGGCGCCCAGGTCGTCTGCCACGACGACGTTGACGTTGGCCTCGGCGTCCGGGCGCACGAACACGCTCGTCTGGGCCACCGCGCCCAGCGAGCAGTCGATGTCGACGGAGACGGTCTGGGCCTGCCCCGCGCCCACGACGACGCAGTGGCGCTGGGTGGCCGAGGCGTCGAGCCACTCGGTGGCATCGGGGCCTGCGCCGCCGGAGATGCGGCGGGCGGCCGCGGGGACCTCGGCGGCGGCTGGCTCTTATTCACATATCCCAGGCCCCCGGACCAAGGCGGAAATCGGATGCCGGCTTCTTCTTGGAAAAAAAAAAAGCAGATGGAAGGGGCGATCGGCTAGATGGCTCTCACGCTTACGGGCGGCGGGCACCCTGAGCTCGCAGTCGTTGTTCTTGAGCCAGTTCCAGGTCTGGGCGTCAGTACGCCCGACGCCGGTAAGCGTGAGAGCCATCTAGCCGATCGCCCCTTCCATCTCGAGCTTGATGAGGTTGTTCATCTCGACGGCATACTCGAGCGGCAGCTCCTTCGAGACCGGGTCGGCAAATCCGTTCACGACCATCGTGCGGGCCTCCTGCTCGGAGCAGCCGCGGCTCATGAGGTACATGACCGTGTCGTCGGAGATGCGGCCGATCGTGGCCTCGTGGCCCACGCTGGCCGTGGCGTTCCTCACGTCCATGGCCGGGATGGTGTCCGAGCGGCTGATGTCGTCGAGCATGAGCGAGCTGCAGCTCACGGAGGCCTTCGCGCGGTCGGCCTTCTTCGTCACCACGACGGAGCTGCGGAATGTCGAGATGCCGCCGCCCTTGGAGAGCGACTTGGTGTCGACCGAGGCACGGGTGTCGGGCGCGGCGAGCGTCACCTTGCAGCCCGTGTCGAGGTTCTGCGTGGCGCCGGCGAACGTGATGCCGGTGAACTCGCAGCTCGCGCGCGGGCCCACGAGCAGACTCGAGGGGTAGAGGTAGGAGACGTGGCTGCCGAACGAGCCCGAGACCCACTCGACCTTGCCGTCCTCCTCGACGCGCACGCGCTTCGTGTTGAGGTTGTACATGTTCTTCGACCAGTTCTCGATGGTCGAGTAGCGAAGCCTGGCGCCCTTGCCCACGAACAGCTCCACGGCGCCGGCGTGCAGGTTGGCCACGTTGTACTTGGGGGCGGAGCACCCCTCGATGAAGTGCAGGTCGGCACCGGGCTCCACGATGATGAGCGTGTGCTCGAACTGTCCGGCGCCCGCGGCGTTCAGGCGGAAGTAGCTCTGCAGCGGGAAGTCGAGCTTCACGCCGGCGGGCACGTAGACGAACGAGCCGCCGCTCCACACGGCGTAGTGCAGTGCGGCGAACTTGTGGTCGGTCATGGGGATGAGCGTGCCGAAGTGCTCGCGGATCATGTCCTCGTAGCCCGAGTGCATGGCGTCCTCGACCGTCGTGTACACCACGCCGGACTTGGCGACCTCGTCCTTCATGTTGTGGTAGACGATCTCGGAGTCGTACTGGGCGCCCACGCCCGCCAGGCTCGTGCGCTCGGCCTCGGGAATGCCGAGGCGCTCGAACGTGTCCTTGATGTCGTCGGGCACGTCGTCCCAGCTCTCAGCCTGCTTGGCGCCACTGGCCACGTAGGTGGAGATCGTGCTCATGTCCAGGCCGCCGATGGCCGGGCCCCAGTTCTTGGGCATCTCCATGCGCTCGTAGGTCTCGAGTGCCTTCAGGCGCATCTGCAGCATCCAGTCGGGCTCGTCCTTCTTGCGGCTGATCTGCTCGACGATATCGCCGGACAGGCCGTCGGCGAAGCGCTCGTAGCCCCTCTCGGACTTCACGAAGTCATACATGCTGCGGTCGACGTCGGCCACGTCGGCGCGCTTGCGCTCGGGCTGCCCGGCCGTGGCGTCGGCGGCGATGTTCTCGCGCTCCATCTGCTACGCCTCCGCCTTCTCGAGCGAGGCCTCGGCCGCCTCGTAGCGCTCGAAGCCGTTCGCATCGATTTGGTCGATGAGCTCAGGGCCGCCGTCTGCGACGAGGTGGCCGCGCACCATGACGTGCGTGCGGTCAACGTCGACGCGCTCGAGGATGCGCGTGTTGTGCGTGATGATGAGCAGGGCGCCGCCGCACTGCTCGCGGTAGGCCGTGATGCCTCGCGAGACGACGGACAGGGCGTCGACGTCAAGGCCGGAGTCGGTCTCGTCGAGGATGGCGAGCTTGGGCTGCAGGAGCAGCAGCTGCAACATCTCGACCTTCTTCTTCTCGCCGCCCGAGAAGCCCACGTTGAGCTCGCGGGTGAGGTAGGAGGAGTCCATGTCGAGCTGCTCGCACAGCTCACCCACGCGGCGGCGGAACTGCTTGGCCGTCATCTTGAGCTCAGGGCGCTTCTGGCAGATGGTGCGCAGGAAGCTGTACAGCGGCACGCCGGGGATCTCGACGGGCGCCTGGTAGGAGAGGAAGATGCCCGCGAGCGAGCGCTTGTCGGGCGTGGCGTCCGTGAGGTCGGCCCCGTCGAACTCGATGGTGCCGGCCGTGGTGCGGTAGACCGGGTCGCCCATGATGACGTGGCCGAGCGTGGACTTGCCGGCGCCGTTGGGGCCCATGAGGACGTGGCACTCGCCGGCGTCCACGGCGAGGCTGACGCCGTGCAGGATGGGCTTCTCGTCGGCGCTTGCGCTCACGCCGCTAATGTTAAGGAGGTGTTCCATTTCTTGTCCTTACCTTGCTTGAGGAAAGAGCCTTGTCGATAATACCCCACCGGAAGTGGGATTATCCCGAGGAAGGCGTTTTGCGTGGATAAGTGGACGAGATTTGGTAAGGCGATCGGCTCTCACATGCCCTTCATCGCGCCTCTGTGCGTGCTGGCCGGCGTGATGATTCCGCAGGTGTTTGGCGTCACCGAGCACGTGGTGCCCGTCCTGTTCGCCATCATGACGTTCCAGGGATCGCTCAACAACAACTTCCGCTCGGTGGCCGAGCAGTTCCGCCACCCCAAGAACATGCTGTTCGTGCTGGGGCTTTCCATCGTCGTGATGCCCGTCGTGGCCCATGCGATCGCGAGTCTCATCTTTGGCGGCGACCCCAACCTCGTGACGGGCGCCACGCTCGAGTATTGCGTGCCGGTGGGCGTCGTGAGCTTCATGTGGTGCGGCATGTACGGCGGCGACCTGTCCCTGGCGCTCGCCTGCATCCTCGTGTCCACCGTGCTGTCGCCCTTCACGATCCCCGTTTCGCTCAAGCTCCTGCTGGGCGCCACCGTGCAGGTGGACGTGCTGGGCATGATGTCCAACATGGTGTTCATGATCGCCCTGCCCGCCGTCGCCGGCATGCTCGTGAACGAGCTCACGCACGGCTGGGGCCACAAGACGCTCTCTCCGGTGATGTCGCCGGCGGTGAAGGTCCTGCTCATGCTCATCATCGCGTCCAACTCCTCGCAGATGAGCGACTACGTGCGCCACCTGACGCCCGAGCTTTTGGGCATGGCGCTGTTTATCCTGGTCTACGCGTCGTGCGGGTTTGCGACGGGACTTCTCATCGCCCGTGCCCGCGGCCTTTCGCGTGACCGCCTTGTGACGTCGTGCTTCTGCTCGGGCATCCGCAACATCTCCGCGGGGGCTGTGCTCGCGGCGCAGTTCTTCCCCGGCGAGGTGGTCTTCCCCGTCATGATGGGGACGCTCTTCCAGCAGGTGCTCGCGGGCGTGTTCGGCTCGGTCATCAACCGCGTCGCCGGCGAGGCGAGCGAGACGGCGTAGCGGGTTCGTTTGCCCGCGTGTGGTTGCGGGTGCAGGTTGTACAGATTTGCGCGAATGACGCATCCGTGCGCTTTTGCACCGCTCGTTTGAGGCAAACGTGCGGATGTGCGCGCTTTCGGGGGCGTGGGGCGTACATATCCGCACGTTCGAGGCGTTCGTGTGCGCAGATATGCACGTTTGCCTCAAACGCGCACGAGTTCTCGACCCAACGCCCCGCGCAACCGCTCGCCGTTGGAAAAGCGTTCGAAACACAATGGACAATCCGCTGCTTATCGGCACGTAAATTCACAACGCATCCACAAATGCGCACGAAATCGTGAACATTTTCTACGCTCACCGACAATTTAACGCCGCCTACCGTTTGCGTAGAAATATCAACCGTTTGCCTATTTCTCGAAAACAAGGGTTCCCCTCATTTTCAGAGGCTCCTATCGTGTGCGACCGAAAGGCGTGCGCCTGCGCCGGAAGGGGGCTTCCGGGCATGCCCACGCACAGGCTCGAAAGGGGAGAGACATGGCCTTCGACTTCAGCGGCAAGACCGCGATTGTCACGGGTGGCACCCAGGGCATCGGCCTTGAGATCGCCAAGGGCATCGTCGAGGGAGGTGGCCACGTCGTGCTCATCGCCCGCAGCAAGGACAAGGGCGAGGCGGCCGTGGCCGCGCTCGGCGAGGGCAACCACTTCTACCAGCTCGACGTCTCCGACACGGCCAAGGCCCGCGAGACGGTCGAGCAGATCTTCACGGAGGTGCCGGGCGTCAACATCCTCATCAACTGCGCCGGCGTCATCTCCACGAAGAAGTTCGACGAGATCGACGACGCCGAGTGGACGCGCACGATCAACATCAACCTCAATGGCGTCTTCACGATGATGTCCGCCGTCTACCCGCACTTCAAGGCGGCCCACGCCGGCACGATCGTCAACGTGAGCTCCGTTGCCGGCAAGATCGGCGGCGGCCTTCTGGGTACCGCGGCCTACGCCAGCTCCAAGGCCGGCGTCAACGGCCTCACGAAGGCGGTCGCCAAGGAGGGCGGCAAGTTCGGCATCCGCTGCAACGCCGTCTGCCCGTCGCTCACCCTCACGGACATGACCTCGATCCTGTCCGACGAGAACTCCCAGCGCATCATCAATGGCATTCCCCTGGGCCGCGCCGCCCAGCCGAGCGAGCCGGCTCAGATGGTGCTGTTCTTCGCCTCTGACCTCGCGAGTTTCGTCAACGGCGAGATCGGCGACTGCGACGGCGGCATCGTCCTCGACGGGTAATCGCGCCTCTGTCGCAATCCCTGGCCGCGCCCGCAGCGCCGGGCGCGGCCGTCTTTTTGCTCTTGTAAGGGCGGGTGGCGCACGGCCTCCCGCGAAGCGCGCCCCGGGCGCCCGAAGGCCCCGCACCGCGCGTGCGTTTGAAAGCGAGTACTGCATATGAGTGAAACCACTGCGGTGGAGGAGAAGAAGCCCTTCTTCAAGATGAACTCCATCCCCGGCGCCACGATCCTCGTGCCGCTGCTTCTGGGCTGCCTGCTGAACACTCTGTTCCCCGACCTGTTCTCCACGCTTGGCAGCTTCACGCTCGGCATGACGCAGAACGGCGTGAGCCCGCTCGTCGGCGCGTTCCTGCTGATCGTGGGCACCACGATCTCATTCAAGAGCGCGCCTGCCGCCGCCGCGCGCGGCGCCATCATCATCATCGTGAAGCAGGTCGTCGTCATTGCCGTGGCGCTTCTCGTGCTTGCCACGGGCAACAACTTCTGCGGCCTGTCCGCCATGGTGATCCTGGCCGCGTGCACCGGTGCCAACAACGCCATGTACGCCGGCCTCATGGGCACGATGGGCAACGAGGCCGAGCGCGGCGCCGTTGCCATCACGACGCTCGTCGTGGGCCCACCCGTCACGATGATCGTCCTCGGCGCCGCCGGCCAGGCCTCCATCGGCTGGACGCTCGTCGGTGCCATCCTGCCCATCGTCGCGGGCATCATCCTGGGCAACGTCTTCCCGAGCTTCAAGAAGATGATGGCCCCGGCGCTCACCGGCGTCATCGTGCTCACGTTCTTCGCTATGGGCTCAACCATGACGTTTGGCCAGCTCATCGCCGGCGGCGTGCCGGGCATCCTGCTCGGTGTCATCTGCTCGGTGGTCTTCGCCATCCCGACGGTGATCGTCGACCGCCTCACGGGTGGCACGGGCACGGCCGGTGCCGCCATCTCGAGCTGCGCCGGCGCCAACGTCGCGACGCCTGCCGCCATGGCCGCCACGGACGAGGGCCTGTACGGTGGCGAGGTCCTGGCCGTCGCCACGGCCCAGGTTGCCGCCTGCGCCATCGTGACCGCCATCCTGACGCCCATCGTCACGAGCTGGGTCCACAAGCACTTCGAGGCCCAGGACGCCAAGAAGGCTGCCGCCACGGCATAGCCCCGCGACGCCTTTGAGCTCGTCTCGCGCCCGTCACCCGTTCGGTGGCGGGCGCTTCCTGTTTTTATCTGCGTACTTGCGGAGGCCGGGCCCTGATTGAGTCCGGATTTGCCCCAAACGTGGCCGTAAGTGCGCAGATGCCATGGCAATCGAACGCCACGTGAACGCTCCGTGGGCGCCCGTCGGCGGCCCAATTCGTGTCCGATGCCTGCGCTATTCTCATGTGGCAGACAACCGACGGGGGAGCTTCCAACCACATGGCCTTCGTACACCTTCACAACCACACCGACTACTCCATGCTCGACGGCGCCACGCGCGTCTCGGACATGGTCAAGCGCGCTGTAGACCTCAAGATGCCGGCCGTGGCCATCACGGACCACGGCTACATGTACGGCGTCCCAGACCTGGACCTGGAGTGCGCCAAGTACAACCACCAGCAGGCGGACTGGCAGCAGTGGTTCCACGACAAGGAGAACTATGAGAAGGGCCGCGAGATCATCGAGCCGGATGCCGAGAAGGACCCGGTGGCCCACGCGCAGTGGGAGATAGACGTCGCCGCCCATGACGCGGGCCAGGACCTCGACGAGGTGAAGCCCCGCTCGCTCGTGAAGCCCATCTTTGGCTGCGAGGCCTACTTCACGCCCGACGACTCGCTCTCGCGTGACCACAAGCCCGAGCTCTACCACATGATCCTGCTCGCCAAGAACCAGACGGGCTACGTCAACCTCATGCAGATGATGAGCGACGCGGCCGTCCGCGGCTTCTACTACAAGCCCCGCACCACGCTCGAGATGCTGCGCACCCACTCCGAGGGCATCATCGCCACGGCGGCGTGCGTCTCGGGCATCGTGCCGCGCTCCATCCTGCGCGGTCAGCCGGATGAGGCGCTCAAGTGGGCGCGCACGTTCAAGGAGATCTTTGCCCCCGGTGACTTCTACATAGAGATCCAGGACCACGGTCTCACGTTCGAGAACGGCATGACCGACCGCCAGCTCGATGAGCAGCTCGTGGAGCTGGCCCACTCGCTCGACCTCAAGGTCATCGCCACGAACGACTTCCACTACCTCACGCGTGACGACGCCCCCACGCAGGACCTCATGATGTGCATCGGCATGAACGCCAAGGTCGATGACGAGAACCGCATGCGCATGGAGGGCAGCGAGTTCTACATGAAGACCGAGGAAGAGATGCGCGAGCTGTTCTCCTGGTGCCCCGAGGCATGTGACAACACGCTCGAGCTGGCCGAGAAGTGCAACGTCGAGCTGGACTGGGACCAGATCATCCTGCCGCGCTTCCCGCTGCTCGACCCGGGCGAGACCCACGAGAGCCAGTTCCGCCGCGAGTGCGAGAAGGGCCTGCGCCAGCATTACGGCGACGACTGGGCCACGCGCTCCATCAACGGCGTGAACATCAAGGAGCGCTTCGAGTACGAGTACAAGGTCATCTGCGACAAGGGATTCGCCGCCTACTTCCTCATCGTGGCCGAGTACGTGCAGTGGGCCAAGGACAACGGCATCGGCGTGGGGCCGGGCCGAGGTTCGGCCGCCGGCGCCATCGTGGCCTACGCCATGAACATCACGGCGTTCGACCCGCTCGAGAACGGCCTGATGTTCGAGAGGTTCCTGTCCCCGCAGCGTACCGAGATGCCCGATATCGACATGGACTTCGACGATGAGCGTCGCCTCGAGGTCGTGGAGCACGTGCGTCAGCTCTACGGCCCCGAGAAGGTCACGCACGTCATCACCTACTCCACCATCAAGGCCAAGCAGGCCGTCAACGACGCCGCGCGCGTGCTGGACTACCCCGTCTACGTGGGGCAGCGCCTCTCCAAGATGATCAGCGCCGCGCCCAACGCCACACTCAAGGCCACGATGAACAAGGTGGACGGCCGCGAGGACCAGTACTCGCAGGACTTCGTTGACGCCTACAACTCAGACCCGGACGCCCACCGCATCATCGACGCGGCGCTGTCGCTCGAGGGCCTCATCCGCGGCGAGGGCGTGCACGCCTGCGCCGTCCTCATCTGCCGTGACCCCGTCAACGAGCACTGCCCCACTAAGCTCGACACCAAGGGCGGCGTGGAGATCACCCAGTACGAGGGCCACACGGTCGCCGACATGGGCCTGCTCAAGATGGACTTCCTGGGCCTGCGCACCCTCACGGTCATCTCGAAGGCCAAGGCAAACATCAAGGCCAGCTACGGCATCGACATCGACGAGAGCAAGATCCCCTTCGACGACCCGGAGATCTTCAAGCTCATGGGATCTGGCCACACGGCGGGCGTGTTCCAGGTGGAGTCCGCCGGCATGTCGGCCACGATCAAGAACATGAAGCCCACCGAGTACAAACACGTGGTGGCACTCATCGCCCTGTACCGACCGGGCCCCCTGGGCGCGGGCATGGTCTCGTCCTACATCAACCGCATGAACGGCAAGGAGCCGGCCGTCTCCTATGACCCGCGCCTCGACGGCATCCTCGGCGAGACGTACGGCACCATGGTCTACCAGGAGCAGGTCATGAACATCTCGGTCGAGATGTGCGGCTTCTCCAAGGGCGAGTCGGACTCGCGCATCCGCAAGCCCGTAGCCAAGAAGAAGATCAAGCTGCTCACGTCCACGGTGCTGCACTGGGAGGACGGCTCTGACGAGACGACCTACGACCACTGGATGAACGGCGCCGTCAAGAACGACTACTCGCGCGAGACGGCCCAGAAGATCTGGGACGACGTCCTCGAGTTCGCCTCGTACGCGTTCAACAAGTCGCACTCCGCCGGTTACGCCATCCTCGTCATGCAGACGGCCTGGCTCAAGGCCCACTACCCCAACGAGTACATGGCCGCCGTGCTCACGAGCTACACCGGCAAGACCGACAAGATCGTCCACTACGTCTCGGCCTGCCGTCAGGACGGCATCCAGGTGCTGCCGCCAGACATCAACGAGTCGGGCAAGGAGTTCACGGCCACGAAGGAGGGCGTGCGCTTCGGCCTGGCCGGCATCCGCGGCGTGGGCGAGGGCGTGGCAGACCTCATCATCGAGGAGCGCGAGCGCGGAGGGGCGTTCAAGAACCTGCACGACCTCGTGGACCGCGTGGACACCGGCACGTGCAACCGCCGCGTCATCGAGGCCCTCATCAAGGGCGGCGCGTTCGACTCGACGGGCTACCCGCGCCGCCAGCTCATGGAGTTCGTGGACAAGAACAATCCCGCGAACATCATCGACGCCGCCACGAAGCGCCAGAAGGACCGCGCTGCCGGCCAGAGCTCGATGTTCGACCTGTTCGGGGACGTCGAGGGATCGGGCTTCGAGAACGAGGCGCCCGAGCCGAGCCCCGTGGAGTGGGACCGTACGCTCAAGCTCGCCCAGGAGCGCGAGGTGCTGGGCCTCTATGTCTCGGACCACCCGCTGCGCCCCTACGAGTACGCGCTGTCCAAGGCCCGCGACTTCACGCTCGGCGAGGTGCTGAACGGCTACGACAAGACGAGCGCCACCGGCGAGGTGCGCCACGTCGATGTGGGCGGCGAGAAGCCCGTCTGGGTGGCCGGCATGGTGAGCGGCCTGCAGAAGCGCACCACGAAGAACGGCGACGCCATGGCCATCGTCCAGCTCGAGGACATGGAGAACGAGCTCGACGTCGTCGTGTTCCCCAAGGCGTACAAGAAGAGCGCCGCCGTGCTCGCCGGCCAGACCGACGAGCAGACCGGCGAGCAGGTGGGAGACGTCTTCGTTCGCATCCTCGGCCGCATCGACCGCAGCGACCGCGGCGACCAGTTCCTCGCCACGGCCATTGAGCCGCTCGAGCTGTCCGAGAAGACGAACAAGCCCAAGGTGCTCGAGGTCATGCTCGAGCCCAGTGCCCTGTCGCGCCTTCTGCTCGAGCAGCTGCAGAAGGTGTTCGGCCTGCACCCGGGCCTGGACCGCGTGGAGCTGTTCGTGGAGTCATCGAGCGGAGACCACCTGCGCATGGAGGTGCCCACGCGCGTCGACGCCAAGAACGTCATGCTCATGGCCCGCGTCCAGGACCTCATCGCCGGCAAGGGCGTCGCCCACGTCGTGTCGTAGGCCGCCCGCGGCCGGCGGTGCCGCCCGCGGCCGCATATCGCTCGTTCGCAGACGCCGTCCGGCAATTTGCCGGGCGGCGTTTCTCGTGCGTCGATCGTGGGAAGACACTTGGTGAGGGCCACGCCGGAGGCGGCGTGGCAAGGCGTCTCGCAGAGAGGAGCGTCTATGAGCGAGCTCAAGTTCTTCCGTTGCAAGAGGTGCGGCAAGGTCGTTCTCGAGATGGTGGAGACGGGCGTCACACCGGTGTGTTGCGGCGAGCCCATGGAGCTGCTCGTCGCCAACACCACCGACGGCGCGCACGAGAAACACGTGCCCGCGCTCGAGGCGGCCAAGGACGGCAGGCGCGTCCACGTGCGCGTGGGCGAGGCGGCCCATCCCATGCTCGAGAACCACTACATCCAGTTCATCACCATCGCGCGCGAGGACGGCACGGTCGAGACGAGGCATCTGAGCCCGGGCGACGCTCCCGAGGCCGAGTTCTGCCTACATGGCGGCGCCTCGGCGGACGTCTACGAGTTCTGCAACCTCCACGGCCTGTGGAAGGCTCGCTACACGGCCTAGCCGGGACGGGGCAAGAACGGCAAAAGGCGGACGGCTCCGATGGGGCCGTCCGCCTTCTCGTTTGGATGGGGCTGCGCAATGCGCCAGCCGGGCCGTGCGGCGTGCGGAGAGGGAAGGGAGGAAGGGTAAAAACCTCTCCGCACGCCGCGCTTGAGAGAATGGTGGCCTCGCAACGTTGCATGCGTGTTTCGCGAGGTAGACGTTAACAAAGATGAAAAGTAACCCTTACGCGGGGCTTACGTCTGCGGTGACGGTTGACCTTGGCACCATGGTCACGCTACGGTCATGGCAGACAGTCTGCCGGATAGGGGAGTCACGATGAACGAGGTCATATCCCAGCTTGTGGCGCGCACGTCGGTGCGTGCCTTCACCGACGAGCCCGTCTCGGCCGCCGACGAGCGCGCCATCCTCGAGGCCGCCTGCCAGGCGCCCACCGCCGGCAACCAGCAGCTCTACAGCATCATCGTGGCGCGTGACCCCGCCCTCAAGAAGGCGCTTGCCCACACGTGTGACGACCAGCCCTTCATCGCCAGGGCGCCGCTCGTGCTCGTCTTCTGCATCGACGTGCGCCGTTGGTGGCGCGGCTTTGGCCTCGTAGGCGCCTCCCCGCGAGACCCCGGTGCGGGAGACGCGCTGCTTTCCCTCGAGGACGTCATGTGCGCGGCGCAAAACGCCGTCGTGGCCGCGCAGTCCCTGGGCATCGGCTCGTGCTACATCGGCGACATCCTCGAGCGTCGCGAGGAGCAGGCGAGGCTTCTGGGGTGCCCCCGCTACGTGGTGCCCGCCGCCATGCTCGTCATGGGCCACCCCACGCCCGCGCAGCTCGCCCGCAAGAAGCCGCGGCGCTTCGATCTGGATGGCGTCGTGTTCGAGAACCGCTACAACGACCCCTCAGACGACGAGCTGCGCGAGCTTCTCGCCCAGAAGGAGGGCCACACCTCGGACCCCGACGACGGCTTCGACGTGTGGCTTTCTGCCTTCTGCCGGCGCAAGTGGAACTCGGGGTTCTCGCGCGAGATGAGCGCCTCGGTGGCGCGCACGCTTGCGGACTTCACCTTTGCGGCCGATGGCGTGGCCGTCGAGCCCGGGCAGGGCGATGCCGAGTGACGCCGCTTGCGCTGCACGCCTGCTGCGGGCCGTGCTCGCTCATGCCCGTGAAGAGCCTGCGCGAGGAGGGCTTTGAGCCCACCATCCTGTGGGACAACCCCAACATCCAGTCCGTGGCCGAGCACGACGTTCGCCTCGCCACGCTCCTTTCCTGGGCAGACGACGCGGGCGTTTCCGTCATCCGCTGCGAGGCCGGGAGCGGCTCGGCCGTCACCTCCACGCCCACGCTCGCCGAGCAGCGCGACGCCTGGGAGCGCGCGTGTGCCCCGCACGGCTTCGACAGGCTCGCCCGCTGCCGCGCCTGCTACGCGATCCGGCTCTCGGCCGCGTGCAAGGCGGCCTCCGAGCTGGGCTTCACGCACATCTCCACCACGCTTGCCGTCTCGCCCTACCAGCTGTTCGACGACTGCTCGGCCATTCTCGAGCGCACGGCGCGCGCGAGCGGCCTTGAGCCCGTCATCCGCGACTGGCGCCCGCTCTACCCGCAGACCGCCGTCGAGAGCCGCGAGCGCGGCATGTATCGCCAGAACTACTGTGGGTGCCGCTTCTCGGCCGCAGAGGCGGCCATCGAGCGCCACGAGCGCCGCGACGAGCGCAAGCGCGAGAAGGCCGCGCGGCGTGCCGCCAGGCTCGCGGGGGAGGCCTAGCCGCTCGCGGCCGGTGAGGTACCGCTTGCGCCCGGCCGTGTCCGCTTGCGCCACGCCATGGCCCGCCCGCCCGATTGCCCCTCGCGTAAGATGTGTATAGGAGACAGACCCGGTGCCCGCCCGCCGCATAGGGTTGAAGGCCCTGGCGAACCGCGCGCACGCGCTCGGAGCCTGCGACATAGGAGGTCACCCCATGGGCCTTTTCACTGGTAAGACCGTCATCGTGACGGGTGGCGGCAAGGCGACGCTCAAGGACGGCTCGGCCGGCTCCATCGGCTACGGCATCGACATCGCGTTTGCCAAGGAGGGCGCCAACCTCGTCATCACCGGCCGCAACGTGGCCAAGCTCGAGGCCGCCAAGGAGTCGCTCGAGGCCGAGTATGGCATCGAGGTCCTGCCCATCGCCGCCGACATCTCCGCCGGCCAGGACAACGAGGCCGTCGTCCAGAACGTCATCGACCAGGCCATCGAGAGGTTCGGCCGCATCGACGCGCTCGTGAACAACGCCCAGGCCTCCGCCTCCGGCGTCACGATCGCCGACCACACGATGGACCAGTTCAACCTCGCCATCTACTCGGGCCTGTACGCCACGTTCCTCTACATGCAGAAGGCCTACCCGCACCTCAAGGAGACGAAGGGCTCCGTGGTGAACTTCGCCTCTGGCGCGGGCCTGTTCGGCAACTACGGCCAGTGCTCCTACGCCGCCGCCAAGGAGGGCATCCGCGGCCTCACGCGCGTTGCCGCCAACGAGTGGGGCAAGGACGGCGTGAACGTCAACATCGTCTGCCCGCTTGCCTGGACGGCCCAGCTTGAGAACTTCGAGGCCGCCTACCCCGAGGCGTTTGCGGCCAACGTCCACATGCCGCCCGCCGGCCACTACGGCGACGTCGAGCGCGAGATCGGCCGCGTCGTGGTGCAGCTGTGCGGCCCGGACTTCAAGTACATGAACGGCGAGACCATCACCCTCGAGGGCGGCATGGGCCAGCGTCCGTAGCGACGACGCGCCGTCGTGGCACGGCGGACTCGCGGTTCGACCTTTTCGGCCGTTTCCGGGGCGGTTTCTCGTCCAAATAGTTCGAATCGATTGTGCGGGGTCGGAGGCGTCAGGCTTCCGACCCCGCCTCTTTTGCGGCCATCGCGCGTGAGAACTACACTGGGGAGCGCTGAACACGCGAGAAGGAGCACCCATGCGCACCGATGACTTTGACTACCCGCTGCCAGACGAGCTGATCGCCCAAGCCCCCGCCGAGCCCAGGGACTCGTGCCGCCTGCTCGTGCTGCACCGAGGCGGCGGCACCGGGGTGACGGGCGCGGCTGAGCCAATCGCCGACGGCGGCTCGGTGGAGCATCGCCACTTCTTTGACATCGCCGACTACCTCGAGCCGGGCGACCTTCTCGTGGCGAACAAGACGCGTGTCATGCCCGCGCGCCTCGTGGGCCACAAGGCCAAGACGGGCGGCGTGGCCGAGACGCTTCTGCTCAAGCGTCGCGAGGACCTCGACGCCATGGGACACGTCTGGGAGTGCCTCGTGAACCCCGGCAAGCGCCTGAAGCCCGGCGCCGTCATCGAGTACCGCGTGGGCGGCCTGCACGCGCCCGAGAGCTCGCCGGTGGTGCTCACGGGCGAGGTTGTTGACTTCGTGGAGGACTCCAAGGGCGGGCGCCTCGTGCGCTTCGAGCCGCAGGGCGACGACCCCGCCACGGGCGAGACCCGCACGCTCGACGCTGCCATCCACGCCGCGGGCCACGTGCCCCTGCCGCCCTACATCACGCAGTATGAGGGCGACCCCGAGAAGTACCAGACCGTCTACGCCATGCACGAGGAGCACTCCGCGGCCGCTCCCACGGCGGGCCTTCACTTCACGCCCGAGCTCATCGAGAGCCTGAAGGCCAAGGGAATCGGCTGGGCCACGGTGGAGCTCGAGGTGGGCATCGACACGTTCCGCCTCGTGGAGGAGGACGACCCCACCCAGCACGTGATGCACACGGAGCGCTTCCACGTGACGCAAGACGTCGTCGACGCCGTGCACGCCACGAAGGCGGCCGGACACCGCGTGATCGCCGTGGGCACCACGGCCGTGCGCTCGCTCGAGAGCGCGTTTGACGCCGAGGCGCCGGCGGCCGAGCCGCCCATGGTGGCACGTGGCTTCGCGGGCCGAGAGGACTCCGCCGACACGCTGGGCCGCGGCGACATCATGGTGCGCGAGAACGCCACCACGCAGCTCTACCTCATGCCGGGCAGCACCTATCACGTGGTGGACGCGCTCATCACGAACTTCCACGTGCCGCGCTCCACGCTCATGATGCTCGTGAGCGCGCTGGCCACGCACGACCAGATCATGGACGCCTACGCCGCCGCCATGCGCGAGCGCTACCGCTTCCTGAGCTTCGGCGACGCCATGCTCATCGAGTAGTGCCATCGGGGACGGGTTCCGCTGGCACGTCTTCGCAAACTCCGCCTCTGGGGAGGATTTCTCGGCATATTCGCGCGAGAAACGTCCCCGGCGGCGGAGTTTGCGGGCCAAGGGGTCAGGTCTCTTTGGGCACACGCTGGCGACTGCGCGCGGAAATAGGGTTCGTGATTGATTTGCTGCAAAAACTGAATGAGGTTTGTGCGGTATCGGGGGTCCTGGCGCCGCCTGTTTGGTCGCAGGAACGCCCCTGGGGCCATTTGGGTCCCGTGTGGGGTCCTAAGGGGGCGCGAGGCAGCCGTGCACGGACGGCGGCGGGCCGTCGAGCGCACAAACCTCGGGTATTATTTGCAACTTTAGGATTGAGAACTTGCTTGTTGGCAGTTTTTGGCCCCGATTGTGCGATGCGGTCGGGTTACCCGTGGCCTCGAGGTTGATTCTCTGCCACAAAATCGATCGTTTGCGCAATATCGGGTGCCCACGGGGCGCCGTCGGGGAGTTGTCCTGGGCTATTGGAGGGTGTTTGGACTACTCGTGATCTCTCCGAGCGCACTCTCGAGGGTCATTTCTGCCATTTAGGCGCCTTTGAGTGCACTTACGATTGGTTGCGCGGTGCTTTGAGTCGCCTTTGGCAAAACGCCGCCCGGGCCATGTGCGGCTCGGGCGGCGAATGATAGCGGTGGCTGGGGGTGCCAAGGGAACCCGTCCCCTTTGGCATCTAGCCGAGGGCGAAGACCAGGACGAGAAGGACGATGACCACGGCGGTGGCCACAAGGGCGTAGAAGATCTTCCTCGTGTGCTCGGTGCGCTCGCGGACCATGTGCTCCTCGCTGGCGAGGCGCTCGACGAGCTTGCGCTGCTCGTCTGCCTGGGCGCGGCTTGCCTCGCTGCGCCTTGCGAGCTCGTCGGTGAGCTCGGGGTGGGCATGGACGTCGTTTGCCTCCTCGAGCGCGGCCCGGGCGGCGTCCCCGCGACCCCGGGCGCCGGCCTCGTCGTCCCTGGCCTGCTCGACGGCGTCCTTGAGCGCAGATATCTTCGAGGAGACGTCCGCCTCCTGCTCGTCTGCCTTCGAGCGTTTGGCGTCATAGGCGCCGCGCAGCTCCTCCTCGCGCTCGCGGGCCTCCTTGAGATCTGCCTCGGCCTCCTCGAGCGACTTGCGTTGCGTGTACAGGTGCGTCTGGGCGATCTGGACGGCCTGGCTCGTCTCTTGGGTGACGCGCGTGACGTTCTCGCGCGCGTTCTCGAGCTGGGCGAGGGCCGCGGCCACCGCGCTGCTCGCCTGGGAGAGCGCCTTGGCGCCCGTCGAGGGGTCCCGGCGCATCTCGGCGAGTTGGTCCTGCTGCCGTGCGAGCTTGGCGGAGGCGCTGTCTGCCGAGCGCTTGGCGGCCTGAAGCTTTGAGTCGCGGCTTGCCTGGGCCTCGTTTGCCTGGGCCTGGGCGCCCTTGAGCGCGCGGAGCGCCTCGGCCTGGGCGCGCTCCGCCTTGGTGAGGGCGCCCTTTGCCTGCTCCATGAGCTTGCGCGAGGGGGCCACCTTCTGCTCGTTTGCGTCCTTGAGGCGCGTGAGCTCGTTTTTCTTGCCCTCGAGCTGAGACTCGAGGCTCACCCTGCGCACGCGCGCCTGCTCGAGCGCCCGCGCTGCGCCCTCGGTCTCCTGGGTCTGCAGCTTCACGATCTGCTCGTAGTTGTCCTCGACCTCGCGGCGGTGCTCGAGCTGCTGCTCAAGCTGCGTGGCATCCCTCTCGAGCGACTCGAGCTCCTTGAAGGCCGTTGCGTGGGCACGGCGTGCCGCGGAGAGCTCGCGCATGGCCGAGACGCCCTCGGTGACGGTGGCGGTGCCGGCCTGGGCGGCGCGCTGCGCCGTGTCGATGATGCGCTTCTGCGCCGAGACGGGCTCGGGCGCGTCCTGCTCGGCGGCTTGCTCGTCATCGGGCGTCTCGACGTCATCGGCCTCTTGCTCGGGCTTCGTCTCCTCGGATTGGTCCTTGGACTCCTGCTCGGATTCCTCCTCCGTGGCGCTTCCCTCGGCCCCTTGCTCGTCTTCGGCCACCTTGGCGTCCTGCTCGGCCTCGACCTGCTCGTCCCCGGTCACCTCGGCACCCTCGTCGGACGCGTCCAGCTCAACGCCCTCCTCGACCTCGACGCCCTGCTCGGCCTCGCCCGTTGCCAGCTCCTCGACCTTTTCGCTCTCGTCTGCCATGTCTGCTCGCTCCCGTTTCGTCTTTTGAGACCCATTGTCACGCATCGGGCGGACAGTATGTGCGATTTGTCCCACGATTCTGCCGTTGTGCGACAATTCACGGAGCACAACGGCCGCTACCTGCGGCCACAGACAAGAGGGGCATGCATGACGCATTCCAACGAGCAGCTCGCGGCCGCCTGGCCCGAGCCCTCCGGCCTGCCGGACAACTTGTTTCGCTTCGATATCACGGCGCAAGACCCCAAAACCCACGCGCGCTGCGGTGTCTTCCACACCGCCCACGGCGACGTTCCCACGCCGATCTTCATGCCCGTGGGCACCAAGGCCACGGTGAAGGGCCTCATGCCCCAGCAGGTGGCAGACCTTGGCGCCAAGATCATCCTCAACAACACCTACCACCTCGCCATGCGTCCGGGTGCGGACCTCGTGGCCGAGATGGGCGGCGTGCACGAGTTCATGCGCTGGAGCGGCCCCATCCTCACGGACTCGGGCGGGTTCCAGGTGTTCTCGCACAACGAGTTCATGAAGCTCACGAACGAGGGCGTGAGCTTCCGCGCCATCGAGTACGACGGCGCGCGCATCCGCTGGACGCCCGAGGACAACATGGCCATCGCCGAGAAGCTCGGCAGCGACATCTGCATGCAGCTCGACCAGTGCCCCGGCTACCCGGCGACGAAGGCCTACGTGGCGCGCGCCGTGGAGCTCTCGAGCATGTGGGCCGAGCGCTGCTGTCGCGCCCACACCCGCCCCGACCAGGCGCTGTTTGGCATCGTCCAGGGCGGCATGCACATGGACCTGAGGCTTCGGAGCCTCGCGCACCTCGAGGAGTGCGGCGACTTCCCGGGATACGGCATCGGCGGCTACTCGGTGGGCGAGGACCACGAGACGATGTACGAGACGCTCGAGCCGCTCGTCTCCGAGCACATGCCCAAGAGCAAGCCCCGCTACCTCATGGGCGTGGGCAACCCCACGACGCTCGTGCGCGCCGTGGCCGCGGGCGTGGACATGTTCGACTGCGTGCTGCCCACGCGCACGGCCCGCATGGGCACGGCCTTCTCGAGCGAGGGACGCCTCAACCTCAAGAACGCGCGCTTCAAGCACGACCACGGCGTGCTCGACGAGCACTGCGACTGCCCGGCGTGCGCGGGCGGCTTCACGCGCGCCTACATCCACCACCTCGTGCGCCAGCACGAGATGCTCGGCGGCATCCTGCTGTCGCAGCACAACATCCGCTACCTGCTCGCCCTCATGGAGCGCGTGCGCGCCGCCATCTCCGAGGGTCGCTACGAGCGGTTCTACCGCGACTGGATGAACTCGCCCGCCGCGAACGACTTCTAGCGCCGAGACGTGCCCAAAGGGGTCCGACCCCTTTGGGCCGTTTTTTGCGGGGCCGGCCCAAAGGTGCCAGGACCGGCCCTGCCCAAGACATGCCCCCTCATGTCGCGTACCTGCCGTTTTAGGTACAATCAAAAGGTTAAAACGACGAC
Source organism: Parolsenella massiliensis (assembly GCF_900143685.1). Lineage (NCBI taxonomy): Bacteria > Bacillati > Actinomycetota > Coriobacteriia > Coriobacteriales > Atopobiaceae > Parolsenella > Parolsenella massiliensis. Next base: position 518,316 of record NZ_LT671675.1, read on the forward strand.
TAGGGGGTTCGCATGAAGCGAGACGAGAAGTTCAAGGCAAAGATGGCGTCCGAGCGAAGGAGGCTCGCGGGCCCCTTCGCGCTCACGGTGGTTCTGCTCGTGGCCTCGCTCGTGGCGCTGTTCCTCCCCGCATGGGGCGTCTCCCAGGGCGTGGACCTCGCCGGCGGCAACGCCGTGACCCTCACGGCCTCGGACTACGAGGACGGCAAGGGCGCCGCGGACGTGCTGGCGGTCCTGCGCGCGCGTGCCGACGCGCTCAAGGAGCACGACGTCCAGATCTCCCAGACGGGGGATGACACGTTCGAGCTACGCGTCCCGGCCGGCTATGACGCCTCGTCGGTGGCGGACGCCCTCACGCAGGGCGGCTCGGTCGAGCTCGTGCGCGTGGACTCCATCTCCGACGCCGACGTGCTCCAGAAGCTGCAGAACAACGCCAGCAACGTCACCCTCGAGCCGGGCAGCTACGACGCGTTCGTCACGTCCGACGAGGTGAAGGGCGCAAGCGTGGTGTCGCAGAGCTACTACGGCATGACCTACTACGGCATCTCCCTCACCCTTGACGCGGACGGCTCGACGGCGCTCGCCGACGTCACGGGCGAGCTGTCGGCAGACGGCGCCTCGGGCCAGGTGGCCGTGCTCATGGACGGCACCGTCATCGCCTCGCCCTCCGTGAGCAGCAAGATCGAGGGCGGCAAGATCAACGTCTCCGGTGCCTTCACCGAGTCGCAGGCCTATGCGTACGCCTCCGCCATCGCCGGTGGCAAGCTGCCCTGCTCGCTTTCGCAGACCGAGCCCGCCGAGACGGGCGCCACGCTCGGAGACGACGCGGCCGGCATCGTCGTGGCGGCGTTCCTCATCGTCTCGCTCGTGGCGTGCGCCGTGTGCGCCCGCATGTTCGGCGCGGCCGGCAGGGTGTGCGCCGATGCCGCCACCGTTGCCGTGATCCTCTCGCTCGGCGCCCTCACGATCATCGCGCGCTTCGACGTGGTCATCCTTGGCCGCATGGAGCTCGTGGGCCTGCTCGTCACCGAGCTCGCCGCCCTCGCCGCGGGTGCGCGCGTGGCCGCCCGCTACCACGCCGAGCGCGCCGCCGGCTCCTCGGTGCGCAAGTCCCAGCAGGTTGCCTGCGGCCCCGAGGCGCACCGTCTCATGGGCGTGGCGGCCGCCATCCTCGTGCTGGCCGCCATCGTGGCCTTCGTCGTCCCCGGCCACGTCCGCGAGCTCGCCGCCACGATTGCCTGCGGCATGGGCTGCGTCGTCTACGCCCTGGCCGTGACCGTGCCCACGCAGCTTGCGCTGTTCACGGTGGCAGACGCCGAGAAGACCGCCGACGAGCAGTTCGAGGCGCCCGCTTCCAAGAGCGGGGAGTAGCCGATGAGCGGCCTTCGAGAGAGCGACCGCTGGCACGTCCTCACCGGCGACGCCGTCGCCGAGCACGAGGTCCGCGCGGCAACGGGCGTCACGCCGCTCGCGGCGCGCGTCATGGTGGCGCGCGGCATCCGCACGGCGGCAGACGCCCATGACTTCCTCACACCCTCGCTCGAGAGGGACTGGATCGACCCCGTCGAGCTGCCCGGCCTCGTGCAGGCGGCGGACCGCGTGGAGCGCGCCGTGCGCGACCACGAGGTCATCGCCGTGTTCGGCGACTTCGACGTGGACGGCATGAGCTCGACGTGCCTGCTCACGCTGGGGCTTCGCGAGTTGGGCGCCGAGGTGCACCCCTACATCCCGCGTCGCTTCGGAGAGGGCTACGGCCTGTCTGCCGAGGCACTCGACCGCGTGGTGGAGGGGTGCCACCCAGACCTGATCGTCACCGTGGACAACGGCATCGCCGCCGCGGCCGAGGTGGAGATGGTGCGAGCCCAGGGCATCGACGTCGTCGTGACGGACCACCACGAGCCGTCCGACCTCGTGCCCCAGGGGGTGCCCGTCTGCGACCCCAAGCTCGACCACGACTGCCCCAGCTGTGATCTGGCCGGCGCGGGCGTGGCGCTCAAGCTCGTGCAGGAGCTGGGCCGACGCATGGGTATGCCCGAGCTGTGGCGCTCCTACACCGACGTGGCCACGCTTGGCACCATCTCGGACATGATGAACCTCACGCGCGAGAACCGCGCCCTGGTTACGGACGGCATCGAGCGCATGCGCCACACGCAGCGCCCCGGCATCGTGGCGCTCGCGGCCGTTGCCAACTGCGACCTTTCCACCATCGAGGCGGACGGCCTGCCGTTCTCGCTCGTGCCGCGCCTGAACGCCGCCGGCCGCATGGGCGACGTCGACGTGGCGTTCAACCTGCTCATCTCGAGCGACGCCACCGAGGCAGCATCTCTTGCCGCCGAGCTCGAGACCATCAACCAGAACCGCCGCGACATCGAGCGCGACCTCGCCGACCAGGCCATGGCCATGATCGAGGAGACCTACGACGGGGGCCGCGCCATCGTCGTGGGCGGCGAGGGCTGGCACGAGGGCGTGAAGGGCATCGTCGCGAGCCGCGTCGTGAACCGCTACCACGTGCCCGCCATCCTGTTCTCCATCTCCGACGGCGTGGCCCACGGCTCGGGCCGCTCCGTGGGCTCGGTGAACCTCTTCGAGGCCGTCGAGCGCTGCGGGGATTTGCTCGTGCGCTTTGGCGGCCATGCGGGCGCCGTGGGCGTCACGATCGACGCCGAGAACATCGATGCGTTCCGCGCACGCCTCGAGTCGGTACTCGACGAGCTGCCCGCCGAGCAGTTCGTGGACACCGGAGAGGTGGCCGCCGTCGTGGGTCTCGACGAGCTCGACGTTCCCACCATCGAGTCGCTCGGCGTCCTCAAGCCGTTCGGCCAGGGCAACAAGGTGCCGCTCCTTGCCGCCACGGGCGTGGTCATGCGCGCCCGCAGCCGCGTGGGGCGCGCCGGAGAGCACCTGCGCTTTTTGGCCACCGACGGCGTGAGCTCCGTGCCCGCCATCATGTTCCGCACGCCCGACGTCGAGTGCGCCTGTGACTACGAGGGCGCCGTCGACCTCGTGTTCGAGGCCGTGGCGGAGACCTGGCAGGGCCGCACGAAGCCCAAGCTCATGGTGCGAGACATCATCTATCGCCAGGCCACGCCCGGCGTGGAGACGCCCGAGGTGGTGGGCGAGCTGTTCGCCCGCGTCCCGCAGATACTGGCGTCTGACACCCACGAGCCGCCCGCCCCGGCGAGCACCGACGCGCGCGAGCAGGCGCGCGGCATGAGCGCCTCCGAGCTCACGGACCGTCTCGTCCATCGCTTCATCGGCGACCACGAACTGCTGGGCGCCCAGCGCGCCGCGCTTGACGCCCTGGCGGCCGGGCGCAGCACCCTGTGCGTCATGGCGACGGGCCGCGGCAAGTCGCTCGTGTTCCACGTCCACGCGGCGCGCCTCGCGCTTGCGCAGGGACGCGCCAGCGTGTTCGTCTACCCGCTGCGCGCCCTCGTCGCCGACCAGAGCTTCCACATCACCGGTGAGCTTGCCTCGCTGGGCCTCTCCGCCCGCGTGCTCACGGGCGAGAGCTCGCCGGAGGTGCGCGAGGAGGTCTTTGGCGGGCTTGCCGCGGGCACGGTGGACGTCGTGCTCACCACGCCCGAGTTCCTCGCTATCCACTCCGGCCGCTTTGCCTCCGCAGGCCGCGTGGGCTTCGTCGTCATCGACGAGGCGCACCACGCTGGAACCTCCGACGGCGGCTCGCGCACGACCTACCGCGAGCTGCCGCGCGTGCTCGACGAGCTCGGGCATCCCGTGACGCTTGCCGTCACGGCAACGGCCGCCGAGCCCGTCGCCCGCCAGATCTGCGAGCTCGCCCGCATCGATGACGTCATCGTCGACGACACGTGCCGCGCCAACCTCGTGCTCGACGACGAGCGAGAGCTCCACGACCGCGAGGCCGCGCTCGTTGGAATCGCGAGCACGGGAGAGAAGTGCGTGTGCTACGTGAACTCGCGCGAGCAGTCCGTCGTGCTCGCACGCACGCTGAGAAAAGCCAATCCCGAGCTGGGGCAGCGCATCGCCTTCTACAACGCCGGTCTCACGCGCCAGGAGCGCAACCGCGTCGAGCGGGCGTTTCGCGCCGGCGAGCTCACGTGCGTCATCTCGACGAGCGCGTTTGGCGAGGGCGTCAACCTGCCCGACATCCGCCACGTGGTGCTCTACCACATGCCGTTCGGCGCCATCGAGTTCAACCAGATGAGCGGCCGAGCTGGACGCGACGGCGCGCCCGCAACGATTCACCTGCTGTTTGGCTCGCGAGACGCCCGCGTCAACGAGCGCATCCTGTCCTCCTACGCCCCGGGCCGAGACGAGCTCGTGTGCCTGTGGCGCACGCTGCGCTCCCTTGCCGGCCGCGCCGCGCAGGCCGGAGACGACGCCATCTGCCGCACGAACGCCGAGATACTCGAGGCGTGCCTGCAGACGGCGCCCGCCACCTCGCTCGAGGAGCGCTCGGTGTCGGCGGGCATCGCGATCTTCCGCGACCTGGGCTTTCTCACCATCGAGGGCTACGGGACGGGCAGGCGCATCCACATGGCTCCGTCGCCGGGCCACATGGAGCTCGACGGCTCCATCCGCTATCTTGAGGGCAAGCGCAGCGGCGAGGAGTTCCACGCCTTCTGCGACTGGGTGCTTACGGCCACGCCCGACGAGCTGCTCGCGCACATCAACAGGCCCATCGTCCCGGGCTTTGGGACGCTGATCGATAAGGAGGGGGAGTGACGCCATGGCACAGGCCAAACACGTCGCCGCGCCGCCCGAGGGCGCTCCCGAGGTTGGGGCCGACGACTACCCGCTGCTGAGAAAGACCTGCTCGAGGTACCTGTCTGCCGAGGGCATGGCAAAGGTCGACGAGGCGTACCGCTTCGCCGCCGAGTTCCACCGCGACCAGAGGCGCAGGAGCGGCGAGCCCTACATCAACCACCCCGTAGAGGTGGCTCTCATCCTGGCGCACGACCTGCGCATGGACGAGGACGTCATCTGCGCGGCGCTCCTTCATGACACGGTGGAGGACACTCCGGCCACGCTCGCGGACCTCTCCGAGCTGTTCGGCGAGACGGTCGCCGAGCTCGTGGACGGCGTCACGAAGCTCACCTCCATCGAGGTCGACTCCATGGACGCCAAGCAGGCGCTGAACCTTCGCAAGATGTTCCTCGCCATGAGCCGCGACATCCGCGTGGTCATCATCAAGCTCGCGGACCGCCTGCACAACATGCGCACGCTCGCGGCGCTTCCGCCCGATCGCCGCACGTTCAAGGCCCACGAGACCATGGACGTCTACGCGCCGCTCGCCGACCGCCTCGGCATCTCCTCCATCAAGTGGGAGCTCGAGGACCTCGCGTTCTTCTACCTGGAGCCTGAGGAGTACCAGCGCATCGCGCGCATGGTCCAGGACTCCCGCGACCAGCGCGAGCGCGACACCGAGGAGGCCATCAAGACCCTCACCGACGAGCTTCGCCGAGTGGGCCTCGACGGCTTCACGATCACGGGGCGCCCCAAGCACCTGTGGAGCATCTACCTCAAGATGAAGCGCAAGGGCAAGGAGTTCTCCGACATCTACGACCTCATCGCGCTGCGCGTCATCCTGCAGACGGTGGGGGACTGCTACTCGGCCCTGGGCGCGGTCCACTCGTTGTGGCACCCGCTGCCGGGCCGCTTCAAGGACTACATCGCCACGCCCAAGCCCAACGGCTACCAGTCGCTGCACACCACGGTCGTGGGCCCCGAGGCGCGTCCCATCGAGATCCAGCTGCGCACGGTCGAGATGCACGAGCAGGCCGAGTACGGCATCGCCGCCCACTGGCTGTACAAGCGGGCGGGCAACTCGCAGGGCAACATGAGTGCCGACGACAAGAGCGTCGACCGCCAGATCTCCAGGATCCGCCGCAGCCTCGACTGGACGGTCGAGAGCGACATGGAGGACCCGCACGAGTTCCTCGAGGACCTGCGCGTGGACCTGTTCGGCGACGAGATCTTCGTGTTCACGCCCAAGGGCGAGGTCATGAACCTGCGCGCCGGCTCCACGCCGCTCGACTTCGCCTACGCCGTCCACACCGAGGTGGGAAACCACTGTGTGGGCGCCAAGGTCAACGGCTCAGTCGTCTCGCTCACCAAGCCGCTCGCCACCGGCGACCGCGTGGAGATCCTCACGAACAAGAGCGCCAAGCCCTCGCGTGACTGGATGAACATCGTGGCGACGCCCTCGGCGCGCTCGAAGATCCGCAAGTACTTCGCGGCCTCCACGAAGTCTGACGACGCCGAGGCTGGCCGAGGCGAGCTTGGCCGCGAGCTGCGCAAGCGCGGCTACGGCATCTCGACGCCGCGCTCCGCCAAGGCGCTCGCCCGCGTGAGCGAGGAGCTGTCGTTCAAGGAGACCGACGACATGCTCGCGGCCATCGCCAACGGCAAGGTCACGGCAAAGTCCGTGGCCAACAAGGTACAGGCTGTGCTCGAGGAGGGCTCCCCGGCCGAGATGCTCGCCGCCCAGCAGCGCGCCAACGCCGAGGCCAACGCCGCGCGCGAGGAGTTCTTCGAGGGCGGCTCCAAGCCCATGAGCGCGCCTCGCCAGGCGCGCGGTCCCAAGGGCGGCCCCAAGCGCCGTCACGCGAGCTGCGGCGTGGTCGCCAAGGGCGACGCCGACCTGCTCGTGCACCTCGCGCACTGCTGCAATCCCGTGGCCGGAGACGACATCGTGGGCTTCATCACGCGTGGCCGCGGCGTGTCGGTGCACCGCTCGAGCTGTCCCAACGTCAAGGGCCTCATGGCGCACCCCGAGCGCATGATCGAGGTCGAGTGGGACACCTCGGGCGCCACGCAGTTCCAGGTTGAGATTATGGTCGAGGCCACGGACCGCATGGGCCTTCTCAAGGACGTCACGATCGCCGTGGGCGAGGCGGGCGGCAACATCCTGTCCGCCGCCACCAACACGAACGCCCAGGGCGTCGCCAAGCTGCGCTTCCTCATCGCCATCAGCGACGCGAGCCTGCTCGACACGCTGCTGTCCACCGTGGGCCGCGTGCCGTCGGTCTATGACGCGCGCCGCATCATGCCCGGCGAGGGCGCCAACTCGATCCACGGGAGGTAGCCATGGGTGCGTTCTGGAACAAGGGGAGCGTTGCGTTTGGCGACGTCGCCGGCATGGCATCGGGCGCCATCGAGCTCAGGCAGTTCGTGGTGTCGCCGTTCTCGACGAACTGCTACGCCGTCATCTGCGCGGGCCAGGCCATGGTCGTGGACCCCGGCGCCGAGGGTGCGCGCATAGCCGAGGCGCTCGCAGACGTTGACGTGCGGCTCGTCGTGGCCACGCACGGGCACGCCGACCACGTGGGTGGCGTGGCAGCCCTCGTTGCGGCCACGGGCGCACGCTTCGCCATGGCGGAGCAGGACGTCGAGCTTGCCCGCCACGCGCGCAGAAACCACGCCTTTGGCATCGAGTACGACGCCGACGCGCCCGAGCCCGACGAGCTTCTCGTCCCTGGGGACGTCGCGGGCGTGGGCGAGGCGCGCTTCTCGGTGACTGCCACGCCGGGCCACACGCCGGGCGGCATCACGCTCGTGGGCACAGACGCCGCCTCCGGCCTTGCGTTCGTGGGCGACACGCTCTTTGTGGGAAGCGCCGGCCGCATCGACCTTGCCGGCGGCGACCCCGTGGTGCTCATGGCCTCGCTTGGGCGCCTCGTCCGCGAGCTTGCGCCGCAGACGCACGTGCTGTGCGGGCACGGTGACGACACGACGATGTCCTGGGAGCTCGGGCACAACCCCTACCTGAGAGCCGCGCGATGAAAAAGGGCCCGGATGAGCGTGCGCTCATCCGGGCCCCTCATTTGCCTGGTGCCCGAGGCGAGGGTCGAACTCGCACGGGTTTCCCCAGAGGTTTTTGAGACCTCCGTGTCTGCCATTCCACCACTCGGGCTTAGGGGCTCAGTATATCGCAATGGTGACGCTTGGGGACGGGGTCGTTTTGTCACCGTTGGCGCCGGGGCCAGTTGACGCCGGGTGTCCGCAAGTGTTCGAATTCCGTAAAACCTGGGAAGTTACCTGCGGTTATACAGTTTTTTGGTGCTAATCTAATACCAGTCGAGTAGGGAATCGCCCGCACCTTATGCGACGGGACCGTAGCGGAGGTAGCGATGTTTTCTGTTGGCGAGCGCGTCATGCATCCCGGCCAGGGCCTGTGCACGGTCGTGGGATTCAAGGACTCGCCCACGCCCATGCTCATCCTCGAGACGGGCAGCGGCCGCGGCGCCACGCGCCTCATGTACCCCGCCGCTCAGGCCGAGAAGAACCTCCACCCGCCTGTGGGACGCGAGGAGGCCCTCGCCGTCATCGACGGCTACTCCGAGCTCTCCTGCGACACGTTTACGGACCGCAACTCCGGCCTGGAGGAGACCCACTTCAAGAAGCTCGTCAAGCATGGCGTGCCAGACTCCGTGCGCGTCGTGAAGACGATGCGCGCCCGCATCGCCGATGCCGAGGCGCACTCCAAAAAGCCGAGCTCCTACCTCGTCCGCGTCCTGCGAGACGCCCGCGAGCGCTCGCTCGAGGAGCTTGCCTGCGCGCTGGACACGACGCCCGAGGACGTCGAGGCCATGTTCGTCTCGCGCGGCCATGCCCTTGACGACGAGGCGTAACGCGTGCGTGTGCTGACCTTTCTCGGCTAGCCGTGCTTTCTGATCTTTGCGACGAAGAACCCCTCGTAGAGTCTGCTCGGGCACACCGTGAGCGTGCCGGGAAGCCGTCCCGGCAGGGCCAGCGGCGCCACATCGTCCTTGTCTGTGCCTGCCATGCCATGCGGCAGACTCACGTCCACGAGCTCGCAGTCCCGGTGACGCGCGAGCGCCCACTCGACGATGTCCTCGTTCTCCCTGGGCAGGATGGAGCACGTCGAGTACACGAGGTCGCCTCCCGCCTTGAGGACCGTGAGGCCGCGGTCGAGAAGGGCGCGCTGCGAGCGCTCGACGCGGGCGGCAAGCTCTGGCGTGAGGTAGCGGGCCGCGTGCTCGTCGTGGGTGTGGACGGTGCCCGAGCCCGTGCAGGGGGCGTCGAGCAGCACCTGGTCAAACGAGAACCAGTCATCGAGCCTGCGGGCGTCCGTGCGCATGACCTGGACGTTCGTGGCCCCGAGTTTGGAGAGGTTGTGCTCGAGCTTCTCGGCACGCGGGGCGGACAGCTCGCAGGCCGTGATGCGCGCCGCACGCTGTCCGGCACGAGCGGGGGCGAGGGCGGCGAGCTCGCTCGTCTTTCCGCCGGGGGCCGCGCACATGTCGAGCACGTCGGCGCCCGGGCGAGGCTCCAGCGCAAGCGGCGGCAGCATGGACGAGAGGCTCTGGAGATAGACCTTGCCCTGGGCGTAGGCATCGAGCGCCCAGACGTCACGCTCGCGCACGCCGTCCGCAAGCGCGAGGGCATCGGCATACCACGGGACGCGTGCGTAGGCGATGCGTGCCTCGTCCAGCTCGCGCGTGACCTCGTCAAGCCCGGCCCGCAGCGTGTTGACGCGCATGGTGACGGGACGATCCTGCCCCCAACCGGCTATGATGGTGTCCGCAAGCTCGCCCGTCGAGGCGCGTACGGCCTCGACGAGGTGGGCGGGCAGGCCCGTCTGGGCATCGAGCTCCTGGGGCTTGGCGTACTCCTCGCGTGGGCCTCTCGCCTGGCGACGTGCTCGTGTGGTGCTCTTGTGCGTGCGCTGCCTGCTGCTCATATTTCTCCTTGCGCGGGTGTGTCTCGCGTGCAATACTATCAATTCGTGTGGCCGAGAGGTTGCACATGCCAAGCGGGTCAGAACTCGTGACCCCACCTGAACGGCGCCTCAGGGCAGCTGTCTGGTTGGACAAGGGAATCACGCCACGTGGCGTCCAAGCCTGAATCTTGCCGGAGCTGTGCCAAGCGCAGCTCCGGTTTTTCGTTGCGGGTCTCGCGCCCGCGGCACTGCGACTTCCGGCACAAGGCCGGGGGCCACACAAGCGGCGAGGTGCCCGCAAGGCACGCCGCAGGGAAGGGAAGGTGTGTAAGATAGCAAAGTCCGAAGGTCCCCGCATTAACGGGGAGATCACCGCTCGAGTCTGCCGCCTGATTGGCGTCGACGGCTCCCAGCTTGGTCAGTTCGGTGTCCGTGATGCCCTTCGCATCGCCTCCGAGCAGGGCCTCGACCTCGTCGAGATCGCGCCCAACGCCGAGCCGCCCGTCTGCAAGGTCATGGATTACGGCAAGTACAAGTACGAGCAGGCGATCAAGGCCAAGCAGGCTCGCAAGAAGCAGGCCAAGGTCGAGGTCAAGGAGATGAAGTTCCGTCCCAAGATCGACACCGGCGACTACGAGACCAAGAAGGGCCACGTCATGCGCTTCCTCAAGAAGGGCGCGCGCGTGAAGGTGACCATCATGTTCCGTGGTCGTGAGATGGCCCACCCCGAGCAGGGTCTCAACGTCCTCGAGCGACTGGCCGCCGACCTCAAGCCCTACGCCACGGTTGAGAGCCAGCCGAAGATGGAGGGCCGCAACATGCACATGCTCGTCGCGCCGATCAAGGGCGCCTTCGATGAGAAGGCCTCCGAGGCGAGCGAGAAGGATACGAAGGAGAACTAGCATGCCTAAGATGAAGACGCACAAGGGTACGGCCAAGCGTTTCCGCCGCACCGGCACCGGCAAGATCATGCGCGCCAAGGCTTTCAAGAGCCACATCCTGACCAAGAAGTCCCAGAAGCGCATCCGCGGCTTCCGCAAGGAGACCGAGCTCGCCAAGGCCGACGTCAAGGTCGTTTCGTCCCGCATGGGCAAGTAGCGCATCGCGCCTGTCCGTACTTTTTTCACTAGGAGTTGATCTAACATGGCACGAGTCAAGCGCGCCGTTGCTGGCCGTAAGAAGCGTCAGACCCTCAAGGAGCTCTCCAAGGGCTACTACGGCACTTCCTCCCGCACCTTCCGCGGCATGAAGGAGCAGGTCCAGCACTCCCTGCAGTACCAGTACCGCGATCGCCGCAACAAGAAGCGTGACGTCCGTCGTCTCTGGATCCAGCGCATCAACGCCGCCGCCCGCATGAACGACATGAGCTACTCCACGTTCATGCACGGCCTGAAGCTCGCTGGCGTCGAGCTGGACCGCAAGGTCCTCTCGCAGATCGCCTACGAGGACGAGGCTGCCTTCGCCGCCCTGGCCGAGGTCGCCAAGAAGGCCATCGCCGACGCCGAGTAAGCGTCTTCCACATACCGTGGCTTCAAGGCCCGCATGCGCTCGCGTGCGGGCCTTTTTCTATGCCGAGAAGCGATGGGAGCGCCGCGCCCGCCGCGGCTTTCTCGGCGTTGGGTGGTGCTGTGTCCGTTACGGCTTTCTCGGCGTCACGGGTGCACGTTTGCGCCATTCGGGCTGATATGTACGCCCAAATGCGCCAAACGTGCGGATATGTACGTCCTGGGACCCGAGAAGCGCGCAGATGCGCACGTTTGCGCCAAACGTGCAGGCCATATGAGCCCGTTTGTGCCATTCGGGCAAATCTGTACGGGTCTGCCATGGCAAGAGGCGCAAAACCCTGTCGCAAGCGGTTCTCGGGCTAAGAAGGGTGGCATGGTGGCGACTGCGTGGCCGAGAAGGGCGCCTTACTTCTCGTCATCCTTGTGGAAGAGGCGATCGACGAACTCCTCGCGACGCTCCTCGGTGATTTCCTCGCGTTTGGCCTGCTCCACGGCAAAGGCGGGGTCGTCGGGGGAGACGAGCTCGTCCTCGCCGCTCTTGGGGTTGTAGTGGTGGAGAAGCACCGGGTCAAACAGGTGCAGGTGCGCGGCAAAGCCAAACGATGCGCCGATGAGCGCACAGAACACAACGATCCTGGGCGTTGTCTCGATCTTGGTCATGACGATGGCTCCTGCGCTCAGCATGGCGGTCCACAGGTACATGAGCAGTACGGCCTGGCGCTGGTTGTAGCCGTCCTGGATGAGGCGGTGGTGGATGTGGCCCTTGTCGGCCTGGCCCACGCTCACGTGGGCGCGCTTGCGGCGGATGATGGCCGAGAACGTGTCGATGATGGGTACGAACGAGATAACGAGCGGCACGATGATGGTGGTGAGGCCGGCCACGCGCCTGACGTTGAGCAGCGACACCGTGCCGAGCGCAAAGCCAAGCAGAAGCGAGCCCGAGTCTCCCAGGAAGATGGAGGCCGGGTTGAAGTTGTAGCGAAGGAATCCCAGCGTGGCGCCGGCCACGGCGATGGAGACGGCGGCGGCGTCGAGGCGGCCGGACTGCGTGGCTAAAAAGAACAGCGTGCAGCTCGAGATGAACGTGATGCCCGAGGCCAGGCCGTCGAGACCATCGATGAGGTTGATGATGTTCACGTAGGCCACGAGGTAGATGACCGTGATGGGGCAGGCCAGCCAGCCGAGCATGACCTCGCCGGGGCCAAACGGGTTCACGATGGCGCCCACGGTGAGGCCGGCCATGACGGCGATTACGGCCGCTGCGACCTGGCCCGCGAGCTTGGCGAGGGGCTTCAGCTGGAAGACGTCGTCGATGGCGCCCGTGAGGAAGATGACGAGAAACGACACGCCGAGCAGCGGGTAGTTGACGGTGGAGAATCTGCCGGGCGTGAGCACCGTGGGCCATCCAAGGTGCGCCGTGCCCACGAGCTGGACGACGGCCGCGGCGACCAGCGCGAGAAAGATGGCGATGCCGCCCATACGCGGGATCGTCTTCTTGTTGATGCGGCGCTTGCTGGGCTTGTCCACGGCACCGAGGCGCGTGGCGATGCGGCGGGCGAGCGGTGTGGCGACGAGCGTCACGACGAGGGCCGTGACGAACAGGGACGCATACGGAATCCACTCTCTCACCAAAACGTGAAGCCTTTCGGACTGCGGGCTGGCGCCGGCGCAAGGTTCGTAAAACGATAAAACAGTCACATGATACCAGCTTGGCGGGCATGACTTTGAGTGGGAAACCGAGGGCGCGCCCATGTCAAGACTGGCAACGACGAATGGCTTGGGTATAGTGGAGGTGTCAGCTCCCCGCAGGGCAAACTGGGTGAACCGACAAGCGTTTCCTGGGAGCCCATATACCGAGCTCAGTACAGGGATCCTCCGTTTGGGGGAAGCTGGAACAGCCGGCGAGGGCACCCACCTTCTGAGAGGTGGGTTCATTATCGCACCTGCGGGGAGCGACGTTGTCTTTGTCGCTACGGCGCCCATGGGCGCCTTTTTTGTGCGCGTCGCCTCGGGCCACGCCCCGTTGCGAGATTCTCGTTTGACAGGGGCGCTCGGCACGGTACAATATCCCTCGCGCAAACGCGCCTGGGGACGTAGCTCAGCTGGGAGAGCGCTGCCGTCGCATGGCAGAGGCCGAGGGTTCGATTCCCTTCGTCTCCACCAGGAATTGCCGAGCGGGCCACGATGTGGTCCGCTCTTTTTATATCAAGACCCGCTGCGGCGGGGCATCTGGAGGCTCCATGGAGCGGATCCCAAGCGAATACGTGTCGTGCCACCTGTGCCCGCGCGCGTGCGGAGCCAATCGCGCGGCCGGTGCGCGCGGGGCGTGCGGTGCCACGGCAACCCTTCGCGTGGCCCGCGCGGCCCTGCACTTCTGGGAGGAGCCGCCCATCTCGGGCGAGGCGGGGTCGGGCGCCATCTTCTTCTCGGCCTGCACGCTTCGCTGTGTCTTTTGCCAAAACGTCCAGATCAGCTCGGGCAACTTTGGCGCGGACGTCTCCGTGGCCCGCGTGGCCCAGATGATGCTCGAGCTTGAGGCCCAGGGCGCGCTCAACATCAACCTCGTGACGCCGGGCCACTTTGCCTCGCAGGTGGTCGAGGCCGTCCACATGGCACGTGACGCCGGGCTTTCCATCCCCATCGTGTGCAACACGGGCGGCTACGAGACGCTCGAGTGCGTGCGCCTGCTGTCCCAGGTGGTCGACGTGTGGCTCACGGACTTCAAGTACGCGAGCGCAGACCTGGCCGCCGAGCTGTCACGCGCCCGTGACTACCCGGCCGTTGCCGCGGTGGCCCTCACGGCCATGCTCGAGAGCGTGCGTGCCCACGGAGGGCCCGCCAGCGGCGAGGGCGGCCGGATGCTTCGCGGCGTCATCGTGCGTCACCTCGTGCTGCCCGGGCACACGGACGACTCCATGGCCGTGCTCGACCGCGTCTGGGAGCTCGCGGGCAACGACGTGGACATCTCGGTCATGAACCAGTACACGCCCAACGCCGCGTGTCGCGCCCGTGGCGGCGACCTCGCGCGCGCCGTGACGGACGAGGAGTACGAGCTTGTGCTCGACCATGCCGACGACCTGGGCTTCGAGCGCATGTGGTGGCAGCAGGGCGGTACGGTGTCCGAGAGCTTCGTGCCAGCGTTCGACATGACGGGCGTTGAGGGGCCGGAGCTGGCGAGTCGTCGGCACGACTAGCGCCCGTCCAGAACGGCTAGACTAAAAAGGGTAGGACCAACATGGCCCCGGGACTTGCGGGGCAGATGCGAGGAGCACCCATGGCAGACGAGACACCCCTGACCGACGAGGAGCGCGAGGAGCTCAGGCGCCTTCGCGCCGAGAAGGCGGCCCGCGAGCGCGCGCAGCAAGACGCCGCCCAGAAGGCCGAGCTCGAGCGCCTGCGCTCCGAGCAGGCCGAGGCCGAGCAGGAGGCGCTCGACGCCAGCCGCCGCGAGCGCGCCCGCGAGTACATGGAGCCCGACGACGACCTCAAGATGCCCGTCGGCCAGAAGATCGTCCTGCTCGCGCTCGCCGTCATCGTGGCGCTGTTCGTCATGAGCGTCGTGGGCGGCGGCCTCATCTCCAACTAGCGCCGCGCCCGCGCCGGCAGTGACGCAAGCCGCGAAACACTCACGAAAGAGGGGGAGCGCAATGTCGCTCACGGACGCAACGAGGCCCACGGACGTCTCGCTCAACACGGACCTGTACGAGCTCACGATGGCCCAGGGATTCTGGGAGAGCGGCCTCATGGACGCAGAGGCCTGCTTCACGGTCTTCTTCCGTGACGCGCCGTTCAACGGAGGATATGCCGTGGCCTGCGGCACCGGCCAGATTGCGGCCCTCGTCGAGAACTTCCGCTACACCGAGGAAGACATCGCCTACCTCGCCTCCATCCAGGCCCCCGGCGGCGGTGCCCTGTTCAAGCCGGGCTTTCTCGAGTGGCTCTCCCGCTTCTCGATGGACGTCGACGTGTGGGCCGTGCCCGAGGGACAGGTGGTGTTCCCCCGCGAGCCGATCGTGCGCGTGCAGGGTCCCATGGCGGCCTGCCAGCTCATCGAGACGGCCCTGCTCAACCTCGTGAACTTCCAGACGCTCGTCGCCACCAAGACGGCGCGCGTCGTCCAGGCGGCCGAGGGCCACGCGGTCTCTGACTTTGGCCTGCGCCGCGCCCAGGGCCCCGACGGCGGCCTGGCCGTGGCTCGCGCCTCCTACGTGGGAGGGGCGAGCTCCACGTCCAACTGCCTTGCCGGCAAGATCTACGGCATCCCGGTGTTTGGCACGCACGCCCACTCCTGGGTCATGGCATTTCCCTCCGAGCTCGAGGCGTTCCGCGCGTTCGCCCGCACGAGCCCCAAGAACTGCGTGCTTCTCGTTGACACCTATGACGTGCGCCAGGGCGTGGAGAACGCCGTGACGGTTGCCAAGGAGATGGAGCGGGACGGCGAGCGCCTCGCCGCCGTGCGCATCGACTCCGGAGACCTCGCCAAGCTCTCCAAGTACGCGCGCAAGACGTTTGACGAGGCGGGGCTGCCCTACGTGAGGGTGTCTGCCTCGAACGACCTCGACGAGTACACGATCCAGTCGCTGTTCGCCCAGGGTGCGCCCATCGACTCGTTTGGCGTAGGCACCAAGCTCGCCACGTGCGACCCTCAGCCCTCGCTGGGCGGCGTCTACAAGCTTGCCGCCGTGCGCAAGGCCGGCGAGTGCGACTGGCGCCCTACGATGAAGCTGTCCGAGGTCGCCTACAAGCGCACCATCCCCGGCATCCAGCAGGTCGCGCGCTTCTATGACGAGGCGGGCTGCCCGGTGGGAGACGTCATCTACGACGAGACGATGGAAGGCGCCAGCCGCGAGCGCTGCGTGGACGTCCTGGACGCCGAGACGAGCTACGACTTTGCCGGCCACACCTGCGAGGACCTGCTCGTGCCCGTCGTGACCCACGGCGAGCGCGTGGGAGGCCCCGAGGGCATCGAGGACGCGAAGCACCGCTGCAGAGACGCGCTCATGCACCTTGACCCGGCGGTCCGGCGCTTCCTGAACCCGCAGGTCTACCCCGTGGGCATCGAGACGGAGCTGTCGCGGCTGCGCCAGCGCCTCGTTCGCGAGGAGCGCGCCGCCCAGGCTCGCTAGGTGACAATTGGGGATGGGGCCAACTGCCACCGCCGCCCTCGGCATATCTGATACACTCACTCAGTTACATCGCGTGCACGGAGAAGGGATACATCGTGGTCGAGACGATCGAGAAGCTGGTTCGCGCGGCGGTCGAGGAGGCGCAGGCGGCCGGCGAGCTGCCGCAGTTCGAGGTCGCTGACCTGGGTCTCGAGCGCCCGGCAGACGCCTCGCACGGTGACTGGACGAGCACCGTTGCCCTGCGCAGCGCCAAGGCCGCCCACATGGCCCCCCGCGCCATCGCGGACGCCATCGCCAAGCACCTGCCCGACGCCCCCGAGGTGGACCACGTGGAGGTCGCCGGCCCTGGCTTCGTGAACATCTACCTGTCTGCCGCCGCCGGCAACGAGATCTTCCGCACGGCCCGCGAGCAGGGCGCCGACTTCGGCCGCTCCAATCTCGGCGCCGGCCAGCGCGTCCAGGTCGAGTTCGTCTCGGCCAACCCCGTGGGCCCGCTGCACATCGGCCACGGCCGCTGGGCGGCCCTGGGCGACTCGCTCTCCCGCGTCCTGGAGCACGCCGGCTACGACGTCGAGCGCGAGTACTACGTCAACGACCACGGCAACCAGATGAACACGTTCGGCAACTCCGTGTCCGAGCGCTACCTGCAGCTCGCCCAGATCATGGACGAGAAGGGCATCGACGCCCACGCCGCCCACGAGGCCCTCATCGCCGACTGGAGCGCCTTCGTGGAGGACGAGGCCGACGAGCACCCCGACTCCCACCCCTACATGGACGCCTTCCGCGCCAAGCTCGGCGCCGACTCCTACGGTGGTGACTACATCATCGATCTCGCCGCCCACTTCATGGAGGCCGACGGCACGCGCTGGGTGGACGCCGACGCCGAGGAGCGCATGCTGTCGTTCCGCGAGCGCGGCTACAAGCTCATGCTCGACGACATCCGCCAGACCTGCACCGACATGCGTACCGACTTCGACCTGTGGTTCTCCGAGCGCTCCCTGTACGAGAAGGACGCCGACGGCACGAGTGCCGTGGACCGCGCCTTCGCCCGCCTGCGCGAGCAGGGCTACCTGTACGAGAAGGACGGCGCCCTGTGGTTCCGCTCCACCGACTTCGGTGACGACAAGGACCGCGTGCTCGTCAAGGCAGACGGCGCCTACACCTACTTTGCCTCCGACGTGGCCTACCACTGGAACAAGTACGAGCGCGTCGACCACGTCATCGACGTGTGGGGCGCAGACCATCATGGCTACATCGCCCGCGTTCGCGCCGCCACCGACGCTCTGGGCTACGAGGGCAAGTTCGAGGTACTTCTCGGCCAGCTCGTGAACCTTTTGCGCAACGGCCAGCCCGTCAAGATGTCCAAGCGCAAGGGTACGATGGTGCCGCTGCGCGAGCTGCTCGACGAGGTGGGTGCCGACGCCACGCGCTTCACGCTCGTCTCCAAGAGCTCCAACCAGATGATCGACTTCGACATCGAGGCCGTGAAGCGCCAGGACAACACGAACCCCGTGTACTACGTGCAGTACGCCCACGCGCGCATCTGCTCCATCCTGCGTCGTGCCGCCGGCGTGACGGCCGAGGAGGCCGCCGCGATCGGCATGGACGAGGTGGCCCTGCGCGCGTGCCCCATCGACTGCGACCTCTCCGTCCTCACCGACCCCACCGAGGCGGCGCTCGCCCGCAAGCTCGGCGAGTTCGGCGAGCTCGTCGAGGGATGCGCCCGCGACCGCGCGCCGTTCCGCCTCACGCACTACGCCCAGGAGCTCGCCGCCGCCTTTCACGGCTTCTACACCGTCTGCCAGGTGCTGCCGAGCGAGGGCCGTCCCGTTGACCCGGCGGTTTCCAAGGCCCGCCTCGCCGCGTGCGACGCCTGCCGCCGCGTGCTTGCGCTCACGCTCTCGCTCGTGGGCGTCAGCGCCCCGGAGCGCATGTAGCGCATCATCCTTAAATTAAATCTTTTTGGCCCAGCACGCATGGCGTGCTGGGCTTTTCCTATGTTCCGAGAAGTATTTTGCAGGTATCCCTAAATTAAAGGCCCAACGGCGATAATTAGGGGTATCCTAGGGATGAGGTAGTTAGTTGCTTCTCGGGGGTCTTGTCGTTGAAGGTGTGTGAGTATCTATCGGTGCGCCGGGCCTTTGGCCTGGTACGTCAGTCCACGCCTGCCTCCGGCCGCATCACGTTCGACGAGCTTGGCATCATGTGCCACCTCGCAAACGTGGGAGAGCCGCTCCGCACGTCGGAGATTGCCGAGCATCAGGGCGTTCTGCGCCCCACCATGACCCACAGGACGGGCCACCTGGCAGACCTCGGCTTCATCGAACGCAGGATGGGGGAGAACGACAGGCGCAGCGTCTGCTGCTCCCTGACGCCTGCTGGCGTGAGCGAGGTCCGCAGGGTCGTCACAGAGATGTGCCGCAACATCACGGCGGGCATGCCCCTGTGCCGCTGCGTCCCGCGTCGCATGTCGCTCATCATCGACGAGTGCGCGAGGGTGTCGGTCTCCTCGGCAGACATGGTGCTCGTTGCCCTGTCGGAGGTCACGGACGGACAGCCCGGCAGGTCCGTGAGCGAGCTCGTCGCAATCCTCGGCCTTCTGCAGCCCACGGTGTCCATGGCCGTCTCGTCGCTCGAGAAGACCGGCCTAGCCGCCCGAGTCGATCTGGACGCCCACAGCACCGCCGGCGTTCGTCTCACGGAGACGGGCCGTGCACGCGCCACAAAGATCGCCGAGCGTCTCGCTGCGTTTCGCGTGGGCCATGCTCGCGCAGACAGCCCCACAGTGCTATAGTCACGTTCGATAAGGGCCAAAGGGCCCGTTTGCGCCGCTCGTCGGCGCACCTCCACGTTCCCAGCATGTCATCCGCGCATAGTTCGGCCGCCATACCTGCCTGCGTCTTGCGCCTTGCCATGCGCAGGGAGGCGACTCGCTCGCCAGACACGAAGGATCACCCACGTGACAGAAGAGAAGAACGAGGACGTCCAGGCGCCTAAGCGCCGTCGTACCCGTACGCGCAAGGCCCAGGCCGAGGACGCGCCCAAGCAGCAGACGCCGTCCAAGCGGTCTGACGCGCCCAAGCAGCAAGAGGACGCGCCGCAGCCCAAGCGACGCCGCACCCGCCAGCACAAGGACGCGGAGGCCCCCGAGCGCGAGGCCGCCCCGGCCCGCGACCGCGAGCCCCAGCAGCGCGAGCAGCCCAAGCCCCAGCGCGGCCACGCCCAGCGAGACGGCCGCGACAACCGTGACAACCGCGGCGGGCGCAACCAGCAGCAGGGGCGCAACCAGCAGTTCCAGAACAACAGGCGCCGTGGCCGCCACGGCAACAACAACGCGGGGCAGGGCATCGTCGAGCCCAGGCTCTCGCGGGAGATGCTCTCCTCCATGCTCGTGGCCGAGCTGCGCGTGCATGCGGCGGGCCTGGGCGTCGAGTACGTGGGCGTGCGCAAGGCCCAGCTCGTCGAGGACGTCTACGTGGCCTCGGCACGCGCCGAGGGCTTCCGTGACGTCGCGGGCGTGCTCGACCTCACGAACGAGGGCTACGGCTTCGTGCGCACGGGCAACTACATGCCTGGCGACGACGACGCCTTCGTGCCCCAGCAGCTCATCAAGCACATGGGCCTTCGTCGCGGAGATTGGGTGGAGGGCACCGTGCGCCCCAGCCGCCCCAACGACAAGTACCCGGCGCTCCAGAAGGTCGCCTCGGTGAACGGTCTGCCGCCCGAGGTACTGCGCAGCCGCCCGCGCTTCCGCGACCTCACGCCCGTCTACCCTAACGAGCGCCTCACCATGGAGCACGGTCGCGACTCCATCACAGGCCGTGCCATCGACCTCGTGGCGCCCATCGGCAAGGGCCAGCGCGGCCTCATCGTGAGCCCGCCCAAGGCCGGCAAGACCACGGTGCTCAAGCGCATCTGCGAGTCCATCGCCGCCAACAACCCCGAGGTGCACCTCATCTGCCTGCTCGTGGACGAGCGCCCCGAGGAGGTCACGGACATGCAGCGCTCCATCCACGGAGACGTCGTGGCCTCTACGTTCGACATGCCGGCCGACAACCACACGGCCGTCTCCGAACTCGTCATCGAGCGCGCCAAGCGCCTCGTGGAGATGGGCCGCGACGTCGTGGTCATCCTCGACTCCATCACGCGCCTCGCCC
Source organism: Parolsenella massiliensis (assembly GCF_900143685.1). Taxonomy (NCBI): domain Bacteria; kingdom Bacillati; phylum Actinomycetota; class Coriobacteriia; order Coriobacteriales; family Atopobiaceae; genus Parolsenella; species Parolsenella massiliensis. The sequence goes on from NZ_LT671675.1 coordinate 538,771, forward strand.
GCGCTTACAACCTCGCCCAGCCGGCGAGCGGCCGCATCCTGTCTGGCGGCGTGGACGCCTCGGCGCTCTACCCGCCCAAGAAGTTCCTGGGCGCCGCCCGCAACATCGAGAACGGCGGCTCGCTCACGATCCTCGCCTCGGCCCTCGTCGAGACGGGCTCGAAGATGGACGAGGTGATCTTCGAGGAGTTCAAGGGTACGGGCAACATGGAGCTCAAGCTCGACCGCGAGCTCGCCGACAAGCGCATCTTCCCGGCCATCGACCCGGTTGCCTCCGGCACGCGCAACGAGGAGCTGCTCATCGACCCCGAGCTGCAGCCGTTCGTGTGGGGGCTGCGCCGCATCCTGGCAAACATGAACAACATCGAGCGTGCCGAGAATTCGCTCATCAAGAGCCTGAAGGCCACCTCCACCAACGAGGAGTTCCTCATACGCTCGGCCAAGAAGGCCCAGCAAAGCGAGTACGTCGACGCCCTGTAGGGCAGAGCGTGAACAGGGGACGTACCCCCGTTCACGTGTTGGGCGGGGCCGGCAGGACGCCGGTCTCGCCCTTTTCTTTTCGCCCCGGCCAAACTTGCTGTCAGGTAGTTGCAAAACTGCTGTATAGTGCTTCTGAAGGGTGCAAGGCGCCCATCGAGAGAATTCGTACGAGCGACGGTACACGCAGACCAACCAGACCCCGCCGTTGCCCGATTGGCCGAGAAGCCCACCCGGGCGCTCGTGCCGTCGCCGCAATTTCGTCTGACTGCATAAGCCGTCGCCTCACAGGGGAGGCGTTGGGTCATGACGAGCAGGCGAGTCAATCCTGCCATCTATGCCGGCCTGGCCGGGGCGTGCGCGTGGGGAGTCCCCACGTGCGCACAGGCGCTCACGGTCATGGGCCATGAGGTCCCCACGACCGACCCCACGTTCACGTTCGCGGCCGGGTGCGTCGTGGGCGCCGTCGTTGTCGGTGGCGTCTCGGCCATCGTGTCGCATGCCACGGCGTCGCGCGCCGCACGCGAGGAGGTTGCGCAGGCCATGGCCGCCGCTCACGCGTCCTCCCGCCGCGCTTCGACTGGCGCCGTCCCTGTCTCCGAGGGCTCCGCTCGCCCGGCGTCCGCGCCCCGTGCCTCGGCAACCCGTGAGTGGGAGCAGACCGGAAACATCCGCGTCCAGTCCGTCTCGGACGCGAGTAACGCCGAGGAGGCCATCGAGGACGCGTGGAGCGCCTGGGAGGCTGGCGCCAAGGCGTCCAACGACTACGTCGACGTTGCCGAGGGCTACGTCCGCACCCGCACGTTCGCCGAGCGCATGAGCGCCCGTGCCAAGGGCGTCGCCAGCGTACTCTCCGAGCGCCTGGGATCGGCGAAGATGGAGGGCCTGCCCGTGATCGAGCGCGCCGACGGCAGCGTGGGAGACGTGGGCGAGAGCTGGTGGGACGAGGCGTTCGGCGACGACGTCCGCACCGTTGCCTCCGCCTCGTTTGGCGGTCAGTCGGTCGAGGACTCCATGGCCGACAACAGTGCCGTGCTCTTCACCGCCCAGACCCCCGCCGAGGCCGCGGCCGCCCGCGCCGTCTGGCAGACCCAGCAGCCCGCGCCGCAGCCCGCGCCCGCCGTGCAGCCCGCGCCCGCGGCCCAGCCCGCCACCGAGGCGCCCACCCGCTCGGTCCGTGACGAGCTCGAGGCCCGCCTCGGCAACCCCGAGGAGGCCTTCCCCGAGAAGAAACGCTACACCGACGAGCAGCAGGACCTGTGGGCCGTGGCGCTCGCCGCGCTCGACGAGCGCTACGAGGAACAGGTCAACATGGCCGCCCCCGCGCCCGTGCCTGCGAGCGTCGACTTGCTCGACGAGCCCGAGGGGCTCGAGGCCGACACGGCGTTCATCCCGTTCAGGCCGCAGGCGGGCCACCCCGAGGTCGTTGACACGGACAGCTACGTGGACCTGCTCGTTGACCAGGAGCTTGCGCGCAACGAGAGCGCGAGCGTCCGCAGGCTCGCCCGTCACAAGATTCGCGACTACTTCAAGGTCATCGACGGTACCGGCAACATCGCCGGCGCCCGTCACCTGGCCGCGAACCAGGCCTAGCGCATGGCCGCGTCCCAAGGGCGTGGCCCTGTGACAAGGCGCGTCCCCTCGTGGGCGCGCTGGCTTGCCGTGGCTGCATGGACCTGCTTCGTGTGGAGTCGCTCGCTGTTTCCCGGCCCCGCCTCGAGCGCCCAGAGCAACGTCGTGGCCGAGCTACTGCGCCCCATGTTCGAGGCACTGGGCATCCACGAGTTCTCGATGTGCACGTTTATCGTGCGCAAGGCCGCCCACTTCCTCGAGTACCTCGTGCTGGGCGCGCTGCTCGCGCTAACCAAGGAGAAGGGCGCGAAACCCGTGTGGCCCCGCGCCCTTCTCGGCGTGTCCGTTCCCTGCGTGGACGAGACAATCCAGCTGTTCGTGCCCGGACGCTCCGGGCAGCTCTCAGACGTCATGCTCGACTGCCTTGGCGTCGCATGTGGTGCCGCCCTCGTTACAGGTATTCGATTTGTGCTCCCTCGGTGTCGCAGGTGAGGATATGCGTGGCGCACTCGGGGAAGCGCTCCTGGAGTCGCACCTGGAGGAACTTCGCCACAATCGTGTCGTCGGTCACGGCCATGAGCGTCGAGCCCGAGCCCGATATCCACATCGTGGCCGCTCCGCCCTCAAGGCAGGTCTCGCGGATGGCGTCGTAGTCCGGGATGAGCGTGCGGCGGTAGGGCTCCTGGATGCGGTCGTCGTTCGCATCGGCGATGAGGGCGGTGTCGCCCGTCTCGAGCCCGCGCGTGAGGCCGGCGATGCGGCCCATCTGCCACACGGCGGATGAGAGCGGCACCTGCTGCGGCACGACCTTACGCGCGTCTGCGGTGTGCACCTCGTAGGGCGGGATGATCGTGAGGAAGCGCAGGCGGCTGCTCACGTCATAGCGCAGGCAGCGGGGGAGCTGTCCCTCGGGCGTGAACGAGCACACGGCGGCTCCCAGGATGGCCGGGGCCACGTTGTCGGGGTGCCCCTCGACGCGCGCGGCCATGGCGACGAGCTCCTCGCGCGTCACGGTGTGGCCCGTGAGCGCGGCGGCGGCCATGATGCCGGCCACGACGCACGTGGAGCTCGATCCCAGGCCACGGGCCACGGGGACGTCGGTTTGGATGTCGATGGCCACGCCGAAGGGCTTCTCGCCCCACTCGGCCAACGCGTCCACGAGCGAAACGTAGACGAGGTTGTCCTCGTTTCGGAACTGCTCGGGGCAGCCCGTGATCGTGAGGCGCTCGGCGCGCTCGAACGTGAAGTGCGAGTACAGCGAGACGGCCATGCCCAGCGTGTCGTAACCGATGCCGAGGTTGGCGCTTGTGGCGGGAACGCTTATGCGTATCATGCGAGGATCCTCACAGCTGCGTCCTCCACGTAGCGGTTCATGCCCGAGACGCTCACGACGTCGTCGAAGCGCTCGGGGGCGTCGCGAAGGGCGGATAGGGCCGCGGGCGCCTGGGTGCCCGTGAGCTCGGAGAGCCTGTCCATGCAGGCAAAGCCACCCATGCCGGTCGTGTCGTGGCCCAGCGCGGCGAGCACGTCGGCGGAGAACTTGTAGGGGCTTGCCGTGGAGAGGCACACGCGGGTCACGCCGTCTTGCGGGCGGGCATTGAGCACGTGGCGAGCCACGGCCGTGTGCGGGTCGAGCAGAACATGGTGCTGCTCCCAGACCTGGCGGATCGTCTCGCTGGTGGCCGCGTCGTCCGCGCGACCGCAGGCGAATGTCTCGTGCAGGCGCTCGAGCAGCGCGGGCGGCACCGTGTAGGAGCCCTTCTCGGCGAGGCCTGCCATGAGCGAGGAGACGAGCTCGCAGTCGCCGTCGGAGAGGTAAAACAGCAGGCGCTCGAGGTTCGAGGACACGAGGATGTCCATGGACGGCGAGATCGTCTTGTGGAACGGGCGGCGACGGTCATAGGTGCCGGTGGTGATGAAGTCGGTGAGCACGTCGTTGGCGTTCGAGGCCACGACGAGCGTGCGCACGGGCAGGCCCATGAGCTTGGCGTAGTAGCCGGCGAGCACGTCGCCGAAGTTGCCGGTGGGCACGCAGAAGTCGATCGCGTCGCCGGGCTTGAGCGCGCCTGCCGCCACAAGCTGGGCGTAGGCGTCGAAGTAGTAGGTGACCTGCGGCACGAGGCGGCCCACGTTGATGGAGTTGGCGCTCGACAGCACCACGTTCTCATCGGCCAGGCGCTGGCGCAGCGCGCCGTCTGCAAAGATGCGCTTGACCTCGGTCTGGGCGTCGTCGAAGTTGCCCTCGATGGCGCAGACCGCGACGTTGGCCCCGCGCTGCGTGGCCATCTGCAGGCGCTGGATGTCGGAGACCTTGCCGTGCGGGTAGAACACGGTGACGCCCGTGCCCTCAACGTCTGCGAACCCCTCGAGCGCGGCCTTTCCGGTGTCGCCGCTCGTGGCGGTGACGATCATGACGCGGCGGCCGTCACCGGCGCGCGAGACGCGCATGAGCTGCGGCAGCATCTGCAACGCCACGTCCTTGAAGGCGCTCGTGGGCCCGTGCCACAGCTCGAGCGTCCAGTCGTTGCCGCAGGGCGTCACGGGCGTGACGAGGGGGGAGTCGAAGTTGGCGCCGTAGGCGGCCTCCACGCAGGAGGAGATCTCGTCTGCCGTGAAGTCGTCAAGCAGATGCCCCAGAACGAGGCGGGCGCGGTCCTGGTAGGTCCCGGCGAGCAGCTGCTCGAGCGAGGGCGCCCCGGCGGCGACGTCGTCACGCACGAACAGGCCGCCGTCTTGGGCAATACCCTCGAGAATCGCCTGCTTGCTTGTTAAGGATTCGTTTCGCGAGCGCGTGCTATGGTACGTTGTCACTGCTCTTCTCCTTGCGTCGTGAGCGATTGGCCTGGCGGGGCAACACCCCTATGGTATGTATCGCCCATAGTAGCGGGGAAGGGTGGCCGCCGGGGCGCGGCGGCCCCATATGAGACCGTATGGAAACCTCAGCCGATTGCCAGCCGGCACAGCGGACGAAAGCGGGCCACATGATCAAGATCACCAAGTTCGGAGGCTCGAGCGTCGCCGACGCCGGCCAGTTCAAGAAGGTCAAGCGCATCATCGAGGCGGACGAGGGCCGCAGGTTCGTCGTGGTGTCGGCCGCCGGCAAGCGCAGCTCGGACGACAACAAGATCACCGACCTGCTCTACCTTGTGGACGCACACCGCACCTACCACGTGGACTGCACGCCGCTGCTCGAGGACATCAAGGAACGCTTCGTGGGCATCGCCAACGAGCTTGGCCTCAAGTACCCCATGGCCGAGAAGTTCAACGAGTTCGCCGCCAACATCAAGAGCTACTCCACCGAGTACATCGTGAGCCGCGGCGAGTACTTCACGGCCCAGCTCATGAGCGAGTACCTGGGACTTCCGTTTGCCGATGCCGCCGACTACGTGCGCTTCCACCACGATGGCACGCTCGACATGCAGCGCACCTGCGACCGCATCCACGACCTGGTGGTGCGCGAGGGCAGCTTCGTGCTGCCGGGCTTCTACGGCGCCACGGCCGAGGGCGACATCCGCCTGTTCAGCCGCGGCGGCGGTGACATCACCGGTGCCATCGTGGCGCGCGCCCTCAACGCGGACCTCTACGAGAACTGGACGGACGTCTCGGGATTCCTCACGGCAGACCCCCGCATCGTCAAGCGCCCGCGCGCCATCCGCCGCATCACGTTCGACGAGATGCACGAGCTGTCCTACATGGGCGCGAGCGTTCTGCACGAGGAGGCCATCTTCCCCGTGCGCGAGGCCAACATCCCCATCGCGATCCTCAACACGAACCACCCCGAGGAGCGCGGCACGATCATCCAGGAGCGCGTCGAGGCAAGCGACGACGACCCGGTCATCACGGGCATCGCCGGCAAGAAGGACTTCCTCACCGTCCACGTCTCCAAGACTAAGATGAGCGACTCGGTGGGCCTTCTCGCCCGCGCCCTTGGGATCTTCGAGCGCTACGGGGTGTCGGTCGAGCACGTGCCCACGGGCGTCGACTCGTTTGGCGTCGTCGTGAACAGCGCAGACGTCAAGGACAAGATCTACTCGATCGTGGCCGACATCCAGCGCGAGCTCAAGCCCGACGAGGTCAAGGTCATCGACCAGCTGGCCCTCATCAGCGTCGTGGGCCGCAACATGTCCAACCGTCCCGGCACGTCGGGACGCCTGTTCTACGAGCTCGGCAAGAAGGGCATCAACATTCGCCTCATCACGCAGAGCTCCCAGGAGATCAACATCATCTTTGGCGTCAACAACTGCGACTTCGAGGACACGATTCGCGCGGTGTACGACGCGTTCCTCGACGAGGAGGCATAGTCATGGCAGAGAAGAAGAACGTGGCGATCCTTGGTGCGACGGGCGCGGTGGGCACGCAGATGCTTCAGTGCCTGGCCGAGCGTGACTTCCCCGTGGGCGAGCTGCGCCTTCTGGCGAGCGCGCGCTCCGCGGGAAAGACCGTCGAGTGGTGCGGGCGCACCATCGAGCTCGTCGAGGCCACGCCCGAGGCATTCGAGGGCATGGACATCGTGCTGGGCGCCGCCGGTGACGACGTGGCCAAGCAGCTCCTTCCCGAGGCCGTGCGCCGCGGCGCCACCGTGGTGGACAACAGCCACGCCTTCCGCCTCGACGAGAACGTGCCCCTCGTGGTGCCAGAGATCAACGCCGAGGACGTCTCCTGGAACCACGGCCTCATCGCCAACCCCAACTGCGCCACGATCATCGGCCTTGTGCCCACGTGGCCGCTGCACAAGCTCGGGCACGTCTCGCGCATGATCGTGAGCACCTACCAGGCGGCGAGCGGCGCCGGCGTGCCGGGCATGTCCGAACTCGAGGCGGAGATTGGCGCCATGGGCAGGGGAGAGGAGCTTCCCGAGCCCCGCGCCTTTGCCGACCAGCTCGCGAGCAACCTCATCCCCCAAATCGGCTCCGAGAAGTTCGCCGGCTACACGTCCGAGGAGATGAAGATGCAGAACGAGGGGCGCAAGATAATGCACCTCCCCGAGCTGCGCGTGAACTGCACGTGCGTGCGCGTGCCGGTGCTTCGCTCCCACTCCGAGAGCATCACGCTCGAGTTTGACGAGCCGGTCTCGCTCGAGGACGCCCGCGCGGCGCTTGCCGCCGCCCCCGGCGTGAAGCTCGTGGACGACCTGGGCGCCGAGCGCGCCCGTGACCGCTTCCCGATGCCTCTGTACACGAGCGACCAGGACCTCGTGTGGGTGGGGCGCGTGCGTCGCGACATCTCCAACCCCGACGAGACGCGTGGCATCACGTTCTGGTGCTGCGGCGACCAGATCCGCAAGGGTGCGGCCACGAACGCCGTGCAGATCGCCGAGCTTCTGCTCTAGGGCCCTCTCCCACGTCTTGTGACGCCGCCCGGATGCTCCCGCGTATCCGGGCGGCTTTTTTGTGCGAGGCGGGCGTTTCCTGTGCGGGTCCCCTAGGTCGCGCCTGTGATCGTACATATCTGCACGAATGGTGCAAACGGACTGAAATGGTCGCCGTTCGTCTGCACGTTTGATCCATTCGTGCAGATATGCGCGCTTTTCCGCACAGATGTGCGCGTTTGCTGCATGCGAGTCGTACATTTCCGCACGTTTGTACAAAACGGGCTGATATGCGCGCGGAGAGCGAGACGTACGGGGGCGAGAAACCCTACCTGGCGCGAGACGAGCGGGGAATCGCGGCTCGTCCCAGGCGGACGCGGACACAAAAAGAGACCAGCGAGCGAACATGCCCGCTGGCCTCGTGCTTTGCTGGTGCGCCCTGAGCGATTCGAACGCTCGACCGTCGGATTAGAAGAATCAGACGGGGCGGATGGCTGGGGATCGCTGACCTGCGCACATATATGGTTGCGTTTTCGACAACGCGCGCATGTGGGAACCAGTCGCGACCGGTATTCTCCCCGTTTCGTCCCAGGGCCGCGAGGGCCGTCACGCGTCGCGGCGCAGGACGTCGGACACCTTCCGGCTCGCCTCCTCCATCATCGCGACGTCGGGGCGGAAGTAGCTGCCGTAGGTGCTCGTGTGCTCGGTGCGGCCATGCATCCTGTCGGAGAGGTCCTGGCCCACCCCCGCCGTGAGCATGAGCGTGTCGGAGGTGTGCCGCAGCATGTTCGTGGGTATCGGCCGCAGCCCGGCGGACTCGCACCAGCGCTTCCAGCGTCGCAGGTAGCCCGACGACGTGAATGGGATGAGCCTGCCGGCCGCCCACTCGTCGACGCGCCCCTCGGCCTCGGCGGCGGCGCGCAGCTCGGCCAGGCGCGCCCTCACGCGGTCGCGGCCCGCCTCCAGAACCGGGACCGTCCGCACGGAGAACTCGTTCTTGGCGCCGTCCACCCACCCGTCGGCGTCCGTGAACCTCTTGCACACGCTCACGGTCATGGTGCGGACCTCCTCGCCCGTCACGACCGAGTAGGTGGACTGCTCGCGTATGTCCACGGGCCGCACGCCCAGGCACTCCTCCTTGCGCAGCCCCGACAGGCCCAGCACGCAGTAGAGCTCTATGTCGGCGGGCGCTTCGCGCGCGGCCTCCAGCGCCGCCATGGCCTCGAAGCGGCTCCACGGCAGCTCCTGCGGGCGCCTGTCCCTGTGGACGGGCACGCGGCGGTCGAGCGGCCTCTCCTCGAGCAGGCCGTCGTCGTAGGCGCTCCTGAGCACCGCCGAGAGCGTGCGCTTGCAGTTGGCCGGGGAGCCGGCCGCGTAGATCGCCCTGCGCACCATGGCGTGCGTCACGTCGCGCAGCCGCACGTCGCCGAGCGCCGGGAGCACGTACCTGCGCATGGCGTCGTCGTACCACCTCGTCGTGGCCTCGGCGCGCCTGGTGCCGCGCACGCTCGGCTTGTCGCGGAATATGCCCCAGTAGTAGTCGGAGAGCGTCATGGCGGCGTCCGACGCCGTCTCCACGCCGCCGACCTCCTGCATGAGCGCCACGCGGCGGGCCTCCGCCTCCTGGCGCGTCACGCCCCTGTACGTCCGCGAGACGTCGACCCCGTTGCCGCGCACCCTCACGCGCCACGAGTCGCCGCGCCGCTCCACGCTCCCCGTCATCGGCCTGCCCTTGGGCATGCCCGTCACCTCCAAGTTCGCGCGCCTTCCCTACATGCTCCTGCCGACCATGGGCATGAACGTCGACGCGACGTTGTCGATGCCCATGGACGACGTGACATGCCTAGCGACGTCGCCGTCGAGGTCGGAGGTGAGACCCATCAGGAGCCCCATCACCTCGCGGAGCATCCGCGAGTGCTCGTCCCTCGCCAGGACGAGCTCGAGGTCGTCGAGCATCGCCCTGAACGTGATGTCCCTGGACGGCGAGACCCGGGCGCAGTAGAGGCGCTCGTCGTGCGCGCAGATGTTGCGGAAGTCCTTGATGTGGTCGTACGCGAGCCTGAGCCTCCTGGGCGACACCCTGATGCCAGCCGGGTGGGTCTCGCCGTATAGCCGGGAGAACTCCCTGGCGATCTCGTTCCTGGCGTCTTCGGGCTGATACTCGAAGAACTTGAACGCCTGGCCGAGCATGAGGTAGTTGGCCAGGACCCATATCGGCAGCTCGCCGTGGTCGCGGACGTAGTGCTCGATGTACTCGCGCTTGAACGGGCGACCCTCGTAGGGGTGCCTATGCGCGATTCTCGCGAAGTCATCGACGAGCCTGCCGACCCGGCCGTCGTACATCTGTTCGCCGCGATACGAAGACCTCTCGAGGTAGAACTCAGGCTCGTCCGCGTGGCGAGACGCGGTGACCCTCGCGCACGTGGTCTTGAGCACGGCCTCGGCCTGCGCGAAGTACCGGAACATGACGAGCCTCAGGTCCCTGTCGAACCTGAAGAGCCTGTAGACGTCCTCGAACGCGGCTCCTCGGGCGTACGCGTCCCGCCCGGCCCGGCCGGTGGCCTCGCGGTCGATGAACGGGTCCTTGTAACCGTTCACGACGCAGTAGTAGCCCTCGCGCTCCAGGATCCCGGCCGTGCGCTCGTCGGTGGCGAGCCCCCTGGATGAGAGTATCCCGACCTGCTCACGTATCGTCCTGAATGGCTTCGGCATTGTGATGAACCCTCCAAAGCAAGAAAGCCGCCATCGCTGGCGGCCTTCTTGGACCCGGCCGGACGTACCGTCGCCGGGCCTCATCACGCCGCCAATTGTACCCGCGCTCGGCTGGGCGGTCAAGCCGTTGCCCCAGCTCCAGACCCGGTCGTACCCGCCTAGACAACCTCGTCGGTCTCGCCCATGTACCAGACGACGCGGCCGCGGCAGGCGACCGGGGGGTCGTCGGGGCCGGCCACTATGTCGTCGTAGTCGCCGGTGTGGCTGTCGGCGGTGAGCATGACGGTGGAGGAGCCGCGGGTGTAGTTGCGCACGACGGCGCCGTAGTCCTCGGTCTCGGCCAGGACCGGGCGGCCGTTGGCCGGCTCCATGTCGGGGTCGACGAGCAGAAGCGCGTCGGTGGGGAAGACGTTGTCCATGCAGCCGCCCTGGGCGTGGACCATGAAGCCGTTGGGGTGGCGCTCGGCGATGTCGGCGGGGACCTCGACCTCGTCGGACAGGGAGCCCTCGTCGCACGGCTCGCCCATGTGCGCGTAGCCGAGCAGCGGCACCATGCGCGAGGTGCCCACGAGCGCCACGGGCTCCGCTCCCTCGCCCATCAGGTCGGCGACGGTGGTGCCGAAGAGGTCGGCGAGCTGAATGAGGTTCGACTTGCGTGGCATGGACTTGTCTGATTCCCACTGTCCGACAGCGACACGGGATACGTCGAGCTTGTCGGCTATGTCCTGCTGCGTGAGGCCAGCTTTGGCCCTTAGGCGACGAAGATTCTTACCGATCTCCATGGTCTTCTCCTTGCACGTGTAAAACTTTACTTTTCATTCTAGAAAAGAAAACTTTTCGTTCTAGAAAAGTCTTTCTTTACACAATGCAAAGAAAGACTTACGATTGTTTCAGCAAGAGAGAGGAGGCCATGTGAACACTTTGCGAGATATTCGCGAGAGCAAAGGTGTGAAGAAAGTCGCAGTTCAGAGGATGCTTGGTGTGTCTCAGCCTACATATGACCGCTACGAGCTATATCCAGGCGAGATGCGCGCAAAGGACCTGGAGAGAGTCCTGAAGTTCCTTGGAGTCTCTCGCGACGATATTTTTTTGGCGACCGAGGAAAGTAGAAGTTTGCACGACTGAGAAGGAGGAGACCATGGGAAGGAACATCGAGCTTCCGGACGAGATGCCGCGCGGCGTCGCGGCCGTCGTCACGGCCGAGTGGCCCGGCGGCCGCTGGAGGTCTTTCGCGTTCGATGACGAGGGCGACGCGCGTGCGCAGTGCCGCGTCCTCCGCGGGCTCGGGTGCAACGTCCGCCTGGAGCGCGTCGAGCTCGTCGCCGTGTACTTCGCGGACGACGACGGCACCGAGAAGCTGCGCCGCCGCGAGCGCGAGGCGTACGAGGCGTTCCTCGCCGCCGACTGGAGGACGGCCGCCGAGCGCCTGGGGGAGTGGCTGGACGCCTGGCACGAGCTGCGCGAGGCGGAGGGGGAGCGGTGAGGGACTGGGCAGAGCGACCGCCGGACAGGAAGCCGCAGAGGAACCGGCGCCCTGTTCGAGCTTGCGCTGCGTCTGGCGCTGCACCTTACGGGATGCGCATGAGGGAGTGGATGAGGTCGGCGAGCGCGGCTATTTCCGGGTCGAACACCCGGATGACCAGCTCACCGAGGAGCACGCCCAGGAGCCATTTCCCGAGACCGGCATCGGTCTCGGGCGGCGTGTCCGGCTTCGCATGCCTTGGCTGATGTGTCGGCTTCCTGTTCAACATGCCCGCAGCGTAGGGCATGGGTAACGGCGCCCGGCGGGCGCCACGAGATCGATTGGAGACGGTGATGGCGGGGCTTCTCGGACGCGCCCTGTGCGCGCTCAGCGACTGGCTGGACTGGTTCCAGGAGGCGCACCCAACGGCGGCGGTGGCGGCCCTCACGGCGCTCGCGCTGCTCGCGTACGGCGTCGTCGGGGCGCTGGAGTAGGAGGGGAGGTGATGGCGATGGCGGAGACGGCGGGAAGGCCGCAGGACCCGGTCCTGTCGGTGCCGACGAGGCGCGGCAAGGGCTGGATGAGCATCCGCGACGCGGCGTTCTACGCGAGCTGCAGCGTCGGCACGATGCGCCAGCTCGTGGCCGATGGGTGCGTGGAGAGCGTGCCCAGCGTGTCGGCGAGGCTGTCGGGCCGTCCCGACAGGATGCGGCGCGAGCGCGTGGTGAACGCGGACAGCGTCGACATGTACATGTACACGGAGTACTAGGACGGCCCCGGGAGCCCGAGGGCTCGGCGGGGCCGACGCAACCAAGGAGAGGATAGCAGATGAGGAACGTCAACGCGGAGGGACGCTCGGTGTCGTTCTCCGTGCCGGAGGTGCGCGGCAAGCAGAGGGCGCGCACGACGCGCAACGGCACCTACACGCCCGCCGAGACCAGGCGCGCGATGGATCTCGTGGAGGCGGAGTGGCTGGCCGCCGTGAGCGGCACGGGGCTGCCCCGCCCGCTGTTCGCCGCGCACGAGCCGGTGGCCGTGGCGATCACGACCTTCAGGCCGCTACCGGAGGGCCGCCCGGCGCGCGTCGGGTCCGAGCCGGACACGTTCCGCCCGGACGTGGACAACGTCGCCAAGCTCGTGTGCGACGCGCTCAACGGCCTGGCCTGGGCCGACGACGCGCAGGTGACCTACCTGCAGGTGACCAAGATGGGGCGCCGCCGCGGGCAGGGGGAGCTCACGCTCGTGCACGTGTGGCCCGCGCCCGGCGACGACGGGGAGGGGGCCGGCGATGAGTAGCGCGACCGTCGAGGCAGACGCCCAGGTCATCGAGCCGCCCGCCGAGCTCTCGCGCGCCGACGAGTGGCTGGCGGGCGCGCGCGGCAGGGTGTCCGCGCTGCTCGCCGAGTACGGCACGCACCCAATCGAGGACCAGGCGGGCTACCGCGACATCAGGCAGAGCCGCACGATGCTGCGCCGCGAGATCGAGGCCATCGACGCCGAGAGGCGCGGCGCGACCCGCGCGGTCGAGGAGGCCGTGGCGAGGTTCCGCCAGGAGGCCAACGAGGCCGTCGAGCCGCTGCGCGAGGTCGAGCGCGGCTACAAGGCGCAGCTCGACGAGTGGGACGCGGGCGTCATCGACCGCAGGCGGCAGGCGATGGCCGCCGCCTACGCGGACATGGCCCCGGCCCTGGCGGGCGGCCTGTGCCCGTTCGAGGTGGTCTGGGAGCGGCGCGGGCGCGCCCTCAAGTGGCAGAACCGCTCCACCGGCGAGCAGCGCTGCATGGACTCGCTCACCGAGGTCGTGCGCGGCATCGCCGCCGACGAGCAGACCGTCCAGTCCCTGGACATGACGCCCGCCGAGCGCGACGCGTGCCGGGCCGAGTACTTCCGCACGCTCGACCTCGCCGCCGCCGTGCGGCGCGTGAGCGACGAGCGCGACAGGCTCGCCCGCATCCGCGAGATGGACGAGGCGAGGCGCGCCCAGGCCGCCTCGCTGGCGCCGCGGACCGTTCCGCTGCGCGAGGCCGTGCCGGACGTCGCCCCGGCGCCCGAGCCCGCGCCCGCCACGCAGGAGGCGCCCGCGCCACAGGCCGCGCCGTCACCCGTGGCGCACGCTCCGCGCGAGGCCGCCGAGGCCGCGAGTAGATACGTGTTCGAGTTCGAGTGCACCCCCGCGCAGCTCTCGCGCCTCATGGCGTTCCTGCGCGCCGAGGGCATCCACGGCAAGAGGAGGGCCGCCTGATGGGCCAGGGAATCGTGCAGTACAAGGCGAGCGATGGCAGCGACGTGAGGCTGTCGCCCGCCATCGTCCAGCGCTACATCGTCACGGGCGGCCAGCAGGCCCCCGACGCCGAGGTGTTCGCGTTCCTGGCGAAGTGCCAGGCGCGCAGGCTCAACCCGCTGGCGGGGGACGCCTACATGACCGTGTTCGGCGGCAAGGCGTCCGTGATCGTGTCGAAGGACTACTTCGTCCGCACGGCGACGCAGCAGCCCGGGTTCGACGGGCTGGCCGCGGGCGTGGTCGTCGTCGGCCGCGACGGGCAGCTGCGCTACCGCGAGGGCAGCATCGTGGGCAGCTCCACCGAGCGGCTGGTGGGCGGCTGGGCCGAGGTCTACGACCGGGGCCGCAGCCACCCGAGCCGCGCCGAGGTGTCACTCGAGGAGTACGACCAGCACCGCAGCCTCTGGAAGACCAAGCCCGCGACCATGATCCGCAAGGTCGCCCTCGTCCAGGCGCTGCGCGAGGCGTACCCCGGCGCCTACGGCGGCCTGTACGACTCCGACGAGATGCCCGCCAACCGCGTGGCCGACGTGCCGCCCGCGCCGGAGCCGGTGCCGGCCGAGGCGGTCACGGCCCAGGAGCCGGAGCCCGGACCGGAGCCCGAGCCGACGGCCGAGCCGGACCCCGAGCCGGAGACGGAGTGCGCGCCGGACGAGGCATACGACGGCGACGGCGCCGTCGAGTTCTAGCAAGCGAAGACGAGAGGAGCATCGATGGCAAGGCACGAGGTACCGGAGCTCACGGACGAGCAGAGGCGCGCGAACCTGACGCGCGCGGTGGAGGCGCGCCGCGTCCGCAAGGCGGCGCTCGACGAGGTCAGGCGCGGGACGCTCGGCGTGCGCGCGGCGCTCGACGACCCGAGGCTCGCGCGCTGCAAGGTGTTCGCGTGGCTGCGCGCCATCCCCGGCATCGGCACGGCGCGCGCCCAGCAGATCATGACGCGCGCGCAGGTCAAGCCGTCCCGCCGCGTGGCCGGGCTCGGCATCCGGCAGAGGGGGCGCCTCGTGCGCATCCTCGAGGACCGCGGGGCGTCCGGGGGCGAGTCCTGATGGCCGTGAGCGTCCAGGACGACTTCTGGGAGGCCGCGCAGTACATGCCGGAGGACCAGGCGCGCGACTTCATCTACGCGCTCGTGCGCTTCGGGGCCACGGGCGAGGAGCCCGGGCCGGGCGCCCCGTGGTATCCGACGTTCGTGGCGTGCAAGGGCCGAGTCGAGCTGAGCGTCGCCAAGCGGCGCAAGGCCCAGCGCATGGCCGACGCGCGCTGGTCGGGTGACGGCGAGGGCACGCGCGGGCAGGGCGAACGCGCGGACGCGCCCAAGCATGACGAGGGAGCAATGCACGAGGACGCGCAAGCATCGCCGACTCGCGATGCACGAGAGCGCTCAAGCATCGCCGACTCGCGATGCACGGACGCGCCCAAGCATGATGCACGGGAGCGCGCAAGCATCGTGCACGGCGACGCGCAGGCATCGACTTCCGGAAATGCTGAGAGTGAGAGTGAGATAGAGAGTGAGATAGAGAAAGAGAAAGTGAAAAAGAGAAAGCGCGCCGCCCCGCCGGGCTTCTCCCCGCCCTCGCCCGAGGACGTCAGGGCCTACGCCGAGGGACTGGGACTGGGCATCGACGCGGCCGCCTTCGTCGACTTCTACGCCGCCAAGGGCTGGCGCGTGGGCACCTCGCCGATGCGCGACTGGCGCGCGGCGGTGCGCAACTGGTGCCGCCGCGACGCCCGCGGCAGGCCCGGCGCGGCGCCGTCCGCGCCGCCGAGGGGGGCGGTGGGCGATGAGTACGCCGCGCTCTGACGAGGCCGAGCTGCTGGGCCGCGTGCGCCGCTCCCGGCTGCGCAAGGCGGGCCTGGGCGGGGCGTACCTCGCCGCCGACTGCGAGCTGGGCCGCAGGGTCGACGAGCTGGCCCGGCGGGGCCGCGGGGCGTACCTGTGGGGCCGCCCCGGCCGGGGCAAGACCTACGCCGCGGCGTGCGCCGTGCGGCTGGCGATGGAGCGGGCGGGCTACGGCCTGGGCGCGACGTCGGGCGGCGTGGATCCGCCGAGGTTCCCGGCCCGCATCGTGACCACGGCCGAGCTGCTGGCCGCCGAGCGCGCGGCGTTCGACGGCGGGGAGGGCGGCGCGCTGGAGCGCGCGGCGGGCTGCGGGCTGCTGGTGCTCGACGACATCGGCGCCGAGCGGGCGACCGACTGGGCCGTCGAGCAGCTGACGCGCCTGGTCGACTGCAGGGTCGCCGACGGGCTGCCCGTCGTCTGCACGTCGAACCTGCCGCTGGGGCGGCTGGGCGAGGCGTGGGGCGGCATGCCCGGCGAGCGGCTGGTGTCGCGGCTGGCCGGGGCGTGCGAGCGCATCGAGGTCGCGGGCGCCGACAGGCGGCTCGCGGCATGGCCCGGGAAGGCCGCTGTGGGCGCCGCATCC
Source organism: Parolsenella massiliensis (assembly GCF_900143685.1). NCBI lineage: Bacteria > Bacillati > Actinomycetota > Coriobacteriia > Coriobacteriales > Atopobiaceae > Parolsenella > Parolsenella massiliensis. The sequence goes on from NZ_LT671675.1 coordinate 555,008, forward strand.
CTTGCCTGAAGGGGCGTTTTGGACCGAGGTGGAGTAAGTACCCGGGCGCGGGCAAAGCGGGCCTGTGGCGGGCCCTCAGTGGCCCGGCGCGCGGAGACTGGCGGCGGGAGCCGTCGGATTGGAGGCATCGATGGGACTGAACAGCGTATCCATCAGCGGAAACCTTACGAGGGACCCCGAGCTGAGGGAGACGCGGGGTGGCACGCAGGCCCTGCGCCTGGGCGTGGCCGTGAGCGAGCGGGCCAAGGACCCGGCGACGGGCGAGTGGGCCGACCGCCCGAGCTTCGTCGACTGCGTGGTGTTCGGCAACCGGGCCGCGGCCCTGGCGCGCATCCTCGCCAAGGGGGCCAAGGTCGCCCTGCACGGCAGGCTGCGCCAGGACCGCTGGACCGACGCCGACGGCCGCGCCCGCTCCCGCATCGAGGTCGTCGCCGACGAGGTGGACCTGATGCAGCGGCGCGACCCCGCGCCGCAGGCCGCGCCGGTGGCGGCAGCCCCGGCCGCGCAGGCCCCGCACCCCGCGGCCCCCGCCGCGCAGGTACCGGCCGACCCGGCCGCCGACCTGTACGACGAGGACATCCCGTTCAAGGGGGGCGGCATGGCGGAGACGGACGGGCCGAGGGGCCTGGACGCCCTGGAGGCCGAGGCCGACGGCTGGGAGGCCACCGGCGAGGAGTACGCGAGCATCGCCGTGGTGCTGCTGCGGCGGTGGGTGGACGAGGCGCGCGAGGACGCGCGGAAGGGGGACGCGGGCATGGACGTGCTCTGCGGCAACTGCAGGCACTTCGCGGTGCTTGACGACGGGCCGAGGCGCCCGGAGGACTGGTTCGGCGTCTGCGGGCGCGAGGCCGGCGAGGGGGCGCCGTGCCGCGGCTGCGGCATGTCCCGCGCGCTGGACTGGGCGGCCGACCGGGGCCGCCACGGGCGAGACGACTGCGAGCGCCCCGACGAGTGGTTCGAGGGGGTGCCCGATGACTGACGAGAGGCGCGAGGTGGCGGAGAGGCTGCGGGCGTATGACGTCACCGGATTCAAGGAGTCCGCAATAGTTCCGTTCCTCGAAATTCTCGGAGTTGGCTACATGAACTGGCGTGGCATCATGCGTCGCCTTGCCAAGCTCATAGACCCGACGTGTGAGATCATTCGCCCGATTAGCCCCGGCAAGTTTGGCGTCTGCTCGGCGTGCGGAGCCCTCGTCAACATGAGGGATTCGGTCGCAAACGCGACAAACTACATCAAGCCGCTTTACTGCCCCAACTGCGGCGCGAGGGTGGTGAGGGGCGATGGCGAGTAGGGGAGAGCTGCCGACGTATGGTGGAATCAGACTCAGACCGTGCCCCTTCTGCGGAGGAGATGAGCCGGGCGTCTACCACGTCGGGGACTGGTACTACGCCAGGTGCACAGACTGCGACGCTGTTGGTCCCGGCTGCCCAAGCGCCGATGGAGCCGCGATGTTCTGGAACGACAGGGCATATGACGACGAGAGGTGGCACGGATGATTAGCGCCCTTCTCGCCGCCATGGTGGGTGTGCTCGTCGTGGTGGCGTGCCTTCTCGTTGTCGTGCTTGCCCTGCTGTGCCGCCTGTTGGCCCTGTGGGGCGCTGTGGGCCGTTCTGAGACGCGCTCGCACGCAAGGCGGGCAACCACAGCGGCAAGGCCGTTCTCGGGCGGCAGCGGGGCGGTCGAGCGCTCCGTGCACTCCACGACCAGGGTGGTGGGGCGGTGAGGCGCTTCGACTGGGAGACGGTCTGGTTCTTCGTCGCGGTGGCCCTCGTGGAGCTCGCCGCGTGGGTCCTGTGGGCGAGGTGATGGGGCGGCCGCCCGGCGTGGGACGGCCGCCCGTTCCGTGTTTTGGAGGGCGCCAGTGGCTGACGAACTTGGGCCAAATGGCCCAAAGGGCCCAAATTCTCAAAAACTTTCGGACGGCGGCAAGCGGTGGGCGTCGTGGACGTGGGAGGAGCTGGAGACGCTCTGGCGCCACCCCGACATGACGGCCCGCGAGCTCGCCGCCCTGCTGCCCCGCCACACCGAGCGCGCCGTGAAGAACAAGCGCCAGGAGGCGGGGCGCTGGCGCGTCGCCGGGGTGACGCCCATCTGCCAGCGCTGCGGCCAGCACCCGGTGTGGCGCGAGGCCGGGGACGGGAGGCGCTGGGGCCTGTGCAAGGAGTGCACCATCGCCGAGCGCCGCTACCGCATGGACCACGGGCCCAGGCTCGACAGGGCCGACAACGCCCTGCGGCAGGCCAGGTTCAAGCGCCGCCACAGCGGCGGCGCATCATCGGGGCATGGCGAAGCGCAGGAGTAAAAGGGCGGCGGGGCGCGGCGGCGGGCCATCGGGGCGCGCCGCCGCCTCGTCGCGCCCGCAGAACAGGAACCTGACGAAGCCGTTCACGAGCGACCAAAGCCGCGAGGAGGCCGCGAGGAACGGGCGCAAGGGCGGCATCGCCTCGGGCGAGTCGCGCAGGCGCAGGCGCGACATGGCGCGGCTCGCCTCGGCCCTGCTCGACAGCCCCGCGCGCGGCGAGTCCCGCGAGGCCCTGCGCGAGGTGGTCCCCGACCTGCCCGACGAGGACGCGACCGTTGCCGCCACCGTCGTGGCCGGCCAGATAGCGAGCGCCCGCGACGGCAACGCCCAGGCGGCGCGCCTGGTGCTCGACCTCGACGAGCGCGGCAGGGCCGCCGAGGAGCGCGAGGGCGCCCCGTTCGTCCGCGACTTCGGCACGCTCCTGGCCCCGCCCTACGTGGCCCTGCACCGCGCCGTGGAGCGCGACGAGGGCCTGGAGCGCTGGCTGCACGGCGGCCGCTTCTCGGGCAAGTCCTCGGTCATCTCGCTGGAGATAGCCTACGGGCTCATGCGCCACCCGGAGCGCTCCGCCTTCGTGATGCCCAAGATCGGGCAGGACATCGAGGGCGGCGTGTTCGAGCAGATGCTGTGGGCGCTGCGCAAGCTGGGATGCGAGGGCGAGTGGGTCGCGACCAAGCGGCCGTGCAGGCTCGCGCGCCCGTCGACCGGGCAGGTCGTGACATTCAAGGGCGGCGACCGCTCGGACAAGACGAAGGCCATCAAGGCCCCGGCCGGCACCTACTACGCCTACCAGTGGATAAGCGAGGTCGACCAGTTCGGCGGCATGCGCGACGTGCGAACCGTCCTGCAGTCGGTCACGCGAGACGCGCCGGATGGCGCCGTCTACTTCCGCTTCTTCGACTACAACCCGCCGCGCTCGCGAGACGCGTGGGTCAACGCCCACGTCGCCGAGGTTGCGGCCGCCGACCCGGCGTCGGTCATCTCCACGACCTACCTCGACATGCCGCGCGAGTGGGTGCCCGAGCAGGTCTACCGCGACGCCGAGGCCCTGCGCGAGCTGGACGAGGAGAGCTGGCGCCACGAGTGGGGCGGCGAGAGCACCGGCTACGGCGCCGAGGTGTTCCAGCGCGTCGAGGTCCGCGCCGTCACCGACGAGGAGCGCCGCCGCCTGGAGCACCGCGTCTACGGCGTGGACTGGGGATTCTCGGTGGACCCGTTCGTCTGGGTCCAGGCCGCCTACGACCGGGGGTCCCGCACGCTCTACGTGCTCGACGAGATCAGCGGCGTGGGCCTGTCGAACGAGGAGAGCGCCCACATGGTCGCCGCCCGCATGTCCCGCCCGCGCCTGGAGGGCGGCGCCCTGGGCGAGCCGGGGCACGACGGGCCGGACGTGGTGGAGGACGCCGAGCCGTGGGCCGAGGTCATGTGCGACTCGGCCGAGCCGAAGAGCGTGGCCGACTTCCGCGCGGCCGGCATCCAGGCGGCGAGCGTGCCCAAGCAGGGCGCCCACAACGTGCGCAACTCCGTCCGCTGGCTGCAGGACCGCGCCGCCATCGTGGTCGACCCCAGGTGCGGGGTCGCGGCCCGCGAGCTGCCCTCGTACCAGTACGCGCTCACGCGCGACGGGAAGCCCACCGGCATGCTGCCCGACGCCGACAACCACGCGATAGACGCCCTGCGTTACGCGGTCGCGAGACTCATCGACGACGCATCGGTGGTCTAGCGGCGGGAGGTCGCGTTGAAGAGGATTAACGGCGTGCCGGGGTGGGCGACGAGGTTCCTGCGCAGGGCCGGGTACTCGCCGGCGAACTGCATGGACTCGCGCATCGCGGCGTGGTGGAGCTGGTACCAGGCGAGCAACGGGTTCTACGCGACGGAGCGCAGAGACACGGGGCGCGGACCCGACGGCGGCAGGCTGTCGCTGAGGCCCGCCCGCGCCGCCGCCGACGAGTGGGCGAGCCTGGTCATGGACGAGAAGACCGCCATCGGCTCGGCCGACGACGACCTGTCCCGGTGGCTCTCCGAGCGCTTCGGCTCGTTCGTCTCGGAACAGGCCGACAGCCTCGCGCTGGCGTTCGCGCTCGGCTCGGGCGTGTGGGCCTGTCAGTTCGACGGCATCACTGAGGCCTCGACGGCCGGGGCCACGGCGCGCGTCGAGTTCTACGACGCCGGGGCCGTCATCCCGCTCGCCACCGACGGCCGCGAGTCGGTGTCGGTGGCGCTCGTGGGCCGCGTGCTCGTGGGCGGCCGCACGTACGACCAGCTGCAGGTGCACGAGCCGGTGACCGAGACGGGCGGCACGTACCACCTGCGCACGTGGCTGTTCGACCCGCGGGCGCAGGGCCGCGAAGTGTCGAGCGAGCTGGTGGTCGCCGACCTCGACACGGGCTCGACGCTGCCAACCTACGCGTTCGTGCGCCCGGCGCTCGCCAACACATACGAGGACTTCACGCCGCTGGGCGTGTCGGTCTACGACGACGCCGTGGACGCCATCAAGAACGTGGACGCCGCGTTCGACGCCATGTACTGGCGCACGCGCCTGTGCGTGCCGCGCGTCTTCGTGGACGAGGCCGGAGTCAGGCGCGACCCCAAGACGGGGCAGGAGGACGTGGGCGGCACCATCGACGGCCTGCTGTTCCACGGCCTGCGCGGCGCCGTGGGCCAGGGCGTGCCGGTCACCGTCTACAACCCCGAGACCCGCGCGGCCGAGAGCCAGGTGGCGCTCAACGACGCGCTGAGCCTGTTCAGCATCAAGTGCGGGTTCGGCCCCAACTACTTCAGCTATACGCGCCAGGGAGGCCTCAAGACCGCCCGCGAGGTCGTGTCCGACAACTCCGTGCTGTACCGAAACCTGCGCAAGCACGAGGGCGTCGTGGGCGCGGCGCTTCGCCGCCTCATGATGGGCGCCTACTCGGCCGAGCGCTCGCTGCGCGGGCTGCCGGTGGCAGAGGGCGCCTCCGTGACCGTGACGTGGGACGACTCCGTGGTGGAGGACGCCGACGCCGAGCGCGAGACCATGAAGGACGACGTGGCGCGCGGGCTGTGCCCGCGCTGGCGCTACGTGATGAAGTACTACGACCTCTCCGAGGCCGAGGCCGCGTCGCTGGCGGCCGAGGACGAGGGCTACGGCGAGTAGCGCGTGGCCGCCGACTACTTCGACCGGCTCGCGTCCGAGCTGGTCGGCGGCGCCCAGGAGCGCTGGGTCGCCGCGCTGACCGAGAGGTGCGCCTCGCTGCTGGCCCGCTCCGTGGCGAACCCCGACGCCTACCGCGCGCTCGCCCGCACCTCCCCCGTCGGCGCCATGCGCCTGTGGGCCGAGTGGGAGCCGAGGGTGAGCGAGGGGTGCCGCGCCGCGTGGGAGGAGGCCGTCTCCGACGAGGACGAGGCGATCGTGGCCTCGCTGTCGCGCTGGGCCGGCGACAGGCCGCACGAGACCGCATACGCCTCCCGCGTGGCGGCCGAGGCGGCCCGCGGCATGTCCGAGGTGCTGCGCCGCGAGAACGTGGCGCTGGCGTCAAACCTGGAGCGCTCGTGGGGCGAGGCCGTGGCCGACGCCGTGACGCGCGTGGAGTCGGGCGAGAGCCCGAGGCGCGTGCTGACCGACGCCACGGCGAGGCTCGCGTCGCTGGGCCTGGAGACCATCGACTACCGTACCGGGGTGCGCTGCCGCGTGGACGCCGCGCTTCGGCGCCACGTCGTGACGCAGGCCAACCAGGCGAGGAACGACCTGCTCGTGCGCCGCATGGACGAGTGGGGCGTCGACCTCGTGTTCGTATCGGCGCACTACGGGGCGCGCCCGAGCCACGCCGTCTGGCAGGGCCGCGTGTTCAGCCGCTCCGGGTCCTCGGCGAAGTACCCGCCGCTCGTGGAGTCGACGGGCTACGGCACGGCCGGCGGCCTGTGCGGCGTGAACTGCCGCCACACCATGACGCCCTACGTCGAGGGCCTGTCCAAGCTGCCGAGCACGGACTACGCCGAGCAGGAGCGCCTGACCGGCATGACGAGCGACGAGTACTACGCCGCCACGCAGGCCCAGCGCCGGCTGGAGGCGCGGATGCGCGAGACCAAGCGCGAGGTGGCCCTGGGCGAGGCCGCGGGCGCCGACGTGGCGGCCGCCAGGGTGCGCCTGGGCGAGCTGCAGGGCAGGCTGCGCGACCACTGCCGGGCCAGCCACCTGCGCCGCGACTACGAGCGCGAGAGGGCCTACGGCCTGCCGGAGGGCGTGGCCCAGCCGAGGGCGCTCAAGGCGCTCCCGCTGGAGCAGCGCGAGAGGTTCATCCCGCGCGAGCAGAGGGCGGCGGGCACGGCGTACGACGTCAGCAGGAGGGCCGTCAACGGGCCCTCCTACCGCAGGAAGTTCGACTCCGCGGGCCTCCCGAAGAGGACTGCCGCAACCTGCTACACCGAGGCACGGAGAATACTGCGCGACCGCGACGGCACCGACGGCGAGCGTATGAGCGTCGTCTCGTGGAGGGGCGGCAGGCTGGTATGCGACACGTTCGGGTCGCACGCACAGAAGGCACAGGCGGGACTGACCCTCAGCCAGTACGAGAGGGCGGCGTCGACCGATGGCGGCGTGGTCATCATGCACAACCACCCGGCCAGCACGAGGCCGTCGTGGGCTGATCTCAAGAGCGTGGCGGCGAACGAGTTCGTCAGGGCGTCCCTCGTCCTCTGCCACGACGGCACCGTTTACCTCGTATCTGGCACGTCTCCGCAGCTTATCGCAACATATGAGGCTATACTTAAGAAGCTGAGAGACCAGCTCGGCGGAACGATTCCGGACGAGCTGGTAAAGATGCGCGCGCTCGACGAGCTCTATGGACGAAACGAGGTGGAGAGATGGTTGAGGATAAGAAGGCTCTGACGCTCTGGGACTTCTACGAGTCGAACAAGCAGTACTTCGGCGGCCTCATCATCGACGACCGCCCGGGCGCGGAGGACCTCCTCATTCTCCTGGACAAGGATGAGGCGGGCCGCCGAGAGTACATCAAGCAGCTTCCTGAGGATTTCGTCGCCGGGTTCGACCTGTCGCTCCTCCCGCCTGCCGGAACCGCTGCGTAGGCTCGGCACAACAGCGCGCCACGACTCGATGGCCCCGCCTCGGCGGGGCCTTTTTCATGCCGTTACCGGCCGCCGACCATGCCCCCCGAGCGGGGGAAGGGCCCCCGCATGCGGAAGGGAGCCTCCGAATGGCAGAGGAAGAGCCGGCCGTCGCGGCCGAGGGCGCGCAGCCCCAGGAAGCCGTGGCCGCCGGGCAGCCCCAGGACACCGCGCAGGGAGAGGCCGCCCAGGCCCAGGACCCCAGGCGCGGCGAGGGCACCGACGCGGCACCCAACGTCCACAAGCTGGAGCGAGACGTCGCCAACCGAGACAAGCGCATCGCCGAACTGGAGGCCAAGCTGGCGGCCAGCGAGAAGGGCGGCAGCGACCTCGAGGCGCGCATCGCCGCGCTCGAGAAGCGGGCGACGGAGTCCGCGACCGAGGCCGCGAACGCCAGGGCCGACGCGGCGCTCACGGCCGCGGGCTGCGTTGACTGCGAGCTGGGGCGCACGGCCCTGGCCGCGTACGACGGGGACGTCGACAAGCTCAGGGAGGCGAAGCCCTACCTGTTCGGCGGGGGCCAGCGCATGTCCACCGGCGGCAGCCGCTCCGGCTCGGCCGGCGGCGCCGCGCGCAACATCCGCGAGGGCCTCCAGGCAATCAACTAGCGAAGAGGGAGACACATGGCAATCACACTGACCGACCTGGCCGCCAACTCCGGCGACAAGCTGGTGCAGGGCTTCACGAACGAGATCGTGACCGACTCGTACCTGCTCGGCGCCATGCCGTTCGACGACTGCATGACGGCGACCGGCACGAGCGACCTCAAGTACAACTACAAGCGCGTCAAGACGCCGGCCGAGGCCGCGTTCCGAGCGCTCGGCTCCGAGCCCGCCGAGAGCGTGCCCACGACCGAGGAGAAGGCGACCAACGTCGCCATCCTGGCGAACAAGTGGACGATGGACCGCGTCGCCAAGGACGCCGCGGGCGACCTGTACCAGCTCTACCTCGAGGAGTCCAAGAGCTCCATCATCCGCAAGTTCAACAAGACGTTCGTGAGCGGCGACGTCTCCAAGGAGACCGACGGCTTCGACGGCCTGGCCAAGGCGCTCAAGGGAACCTCCACCGAGGCCACGTCCGCCACGAGCCTCAAGGTCGTCGACCAGGCCGCGGCCCTCGCGTACCTCGAGGAGCTGGACACGATGCTGTCCTGCCTCATGCGCACGCCCGACGCCCTGGTCATGAGCGCCGCACAGCGCGTCAAGCTCAACTCCTGCCTGCGCGTCGTGGGCATGGGCACGCAGACCATGGAGACGGCCGGCCGCGTCGTGGCCTCCTACAACGGCATCCCCATCCAGGAGATGCGCGACGGCGCCATGACCGGCGGCGACGTGTACGCCTGCTGCTTCGGCCTCGACGGCCTGCACGGCGTGACGCTCGCGGGCGGCAACGCCGTGTCCGTGACGCTGCCCGACTGGTCCACGCCCGGCGCCGTCAAGTCCGGCGACTGCGAGCTGGTCTGCGGCATCGCGCTCAAGGCCACGAAGGCCGCCGGCGTCCTGCACGCCAAGGCCGAGGCGTAGCGCCGTGGCTACGCCCGCGCTCACGCACGAGCTGTACGCGGGCGAGCTGTACCGCGGGGAGCTGGACGGGGACGCGTTCGCCTCCGCCCTGCCCCGCGCCACGGCCCGCCTCGCCGCCATCACCGGCGGCGACGTGCCCGAACGCTGCCGTGACGCCTGGCTCTGCGCGCTGTGCGCCATGGTCGACCGCGTGGCCGGGCTCGACCGCTCCGGCACCGTCTCGTCCGAGACCGTCGGCTCGACGTCGGTGACGTACGCCGACGCCGTGGCCGGGGCCTCCGACCTCGACGCCGTGGCGCCGTGGCTGGCCGGGACGGGCCTGCTCTACATGGGGGTGGGCGAGCGGTGATGGGATGGGACACGGCCACCACGTGGCACCGCATGCCCGGCGGCGGGTGGCGGCACAAGGTCCACGCCGGGTGCAGGGTCGAGCGCTCCGAGGCGAGCGACCCGTCCTCGCCTGGACCGACCCCCGACGGCTCCACGCGCGTCTTCTTCTTCCGCGACCCCGGGCTCGTCCCTGGCGACGCGCTCTCGGTGGGCGTCGTGGCGGACGCCGAGCCGCCCGAGACGGCCCTCGAGGTCCGCTCGGTCACGCCATGGAGCGTGCGCCACGAGCACCACCACACCGAGGTCGTGGCGCGGTGAGGGCGCGCGTCTCCGAGGTCGACGTCGACGGCGTGCTGCGCGCGGCGGCGACGGCCAACCGGGCCGCGCTCGGCGTCACCGCCGAGAACGTCCTGTCCGACTGCCGGCCCTACGTGCCCTACGACTCGGGGGCGCTGCAGGGCTCGGGCGAGACCCGCCTGGAGGACTCGGCGGCATACGTCGAGTGGGGCGGCACCGAGGACACGTCGCGCTACGCCCGAGAGCAGTACTACGTGGCGCACGACCACGACACGGCGCAGAACGCCATGTTCGCGCCCAACGCGTGCGACCACTGGTACGAGCACGCCCGCGCCGATCGCGGCGACGCGTGGCTCCGGATGTACGAGAAGACCCTGAGGGAGGGGACCTGACATGGCCGAGGACGTGGCCAGGGCCGTGACCGACTTCGTGGCCGGGCACCTGCCGGGCGTGGAGGTCGAGTACGGCCAGTTCCCGGGCAGGACCGGATGCATGGTGAGGGCCGCCCCCGGCGACCCGTGGGTGCGCCGCTACCTGTCCGGCGGCGGCGTGCGGCGCTTCGGCTACGAGGTCTACCTGCGCGTCCTGCCGCGCGGCTCCGAGGAGGGCCGCGTCGACGCGCTGGCCGCGCTGCGAGGCCTGCAGCAGGCCATCGACGGAGGGGAGGCGCCCGAGTGGCCGGCCGTGCGGACGCACGAGGTCACGAGCCTCCCGTCCCAGTACGGCGCCGCGCAGGACGGCACCGTGACATACCAGCTTACGGCGGCCATGACGTACATGGCCTAGGAGGGAGACAAGGATGGAAGCATCCGGCCAGGAGACCCAGGCGTCGACCAAGCGCGCGCCCGTCTCCATCTACGAGATCCAGCACTGGGTGAAGTTCCCGGGCGAGAGCGCGTACGTGCGCGTGACGGAGACCACCAAGGCCGACGCCTCGCGAGACATGAACACCTACGAGCCGACGTACCTCGACCGCAAGGTGCAGCCGAAGTACAACCTCGGCCGCACCGACACCATCGACTTCGAGCTCGACGCGATGGGCCCGGGCGGCATCCAGCAGCAGCTCGCGAAGTACGAGGACGCCACCGACGTCGTCATCGACTACGTTCGCACGGTGGGCTACGACTTCGAGAAGGGCGCCGCGGCGCCCGACACCGCGCTCGTCGCCAAGCACGCGAGCGCCACGCTCAACATGGACCCGCTGTCGGGCGACGACATCGCGCCCATCAAGATGGCGTGCTCGGTCACCATCACGACCGACTACGACTACGGCACGTTCGACGCCACGAAGGCGACCTACGCGGCCTCCGCCACGGAGTAGACGGGACGCAGACACCACGACGGGGAGGGCCCACGGCGCGCCGCCGTGGGCCCTCCCGCGTTATCGGGGCCGCACCATGCGTGGCATCGACACGACGCGGACGCGGAGGGACGCATGACGACGAGGACTTACACGCTCAGGACGAACCCGACGATGGGCATCGAGATAGACGGCAGGCCGTACGAGGTGCAGCTCGGCAACGTCAGCTTCCTGCTCGACGCCGACGAGTGGCAGCGCGGCCTGGAGCGGCTGGCAAAGCCCGGCGCTGGGGCCGACGACGCGCGCAGGCTCGCCGAGTCGGGCCGCGCCATCGTGGCGACCGCCCTCGGCGACGAGGCGGCCGACGAGCTCGTGGGCGGCGAGAACCGCCTGAACCTGTACCGCCTCATCGACGTGGTGCGCATCCTGGCCGACGCCATCGGCTCCGACGAGGCGATGGGCGCCATGGCGGGCGCCGCCGCCTCGGACGCCTCCACGCTCGAGCTCGCCTAGCCCATGCTCGACGCCATCCTGTCGGGCGCCCCGTCGGCCGTGGAGGTCGCAGGGGCGCCCGTCGCCGTGAACAGCGGGTTCCGCCAGAACCTGCTCGCCGAGACGATGGACCGCCGCGACCGCGCCGACGCGGCGAGGCTGCTTCAGTGCTGGTTCGGCGACGGCACGGGCGCGCTCAGGCAGGGCGCGCTCGCCCACCCGGCGCAGGCCCTGGCGGCCGCGTGCGAGTGGCACGACGCGGCCTGGTCGCTCGTCTCCTACGGCAGGCCGGGGCGCGGCGGCCGCGTGGCGGGCAGACGCGTGTTCGACTGGGACGCCGACGCGGGCGTGCTGTGCGCCGACTTCCAGCGGCTCTACGGAATCGACCTCACCGACCCGTCGCTGCGCATGCACTGGTACCGGTTCATGGCGCTCGCGCTGTCGGCCATGAGGACGTCCGGCTCGCTCGTGGCGACGGCCATCCAGGCCCGCTCCCCGCTGCCAAGAAGGGCCAGCGACGCCGAGCGGCGCGCCCACGAGGCGCGGGCCGCGGCGTGGGCGTTACCGCCAACGGACGCTGAGCTCGCTGAGATCGCCCGGCGCGAGTTCTAGGGGGTAGCGTGGCAGACGGCAAGGTCGTAATCGAGATACTGGGCGACGCGTCGAAGTTCGAGGCCGAGGTCGCCAGGCTCGGGGAGAGCACGTCGCAGGCCCTGGAGAGGGCCGGCGGCGGCATGTCGAGGTTCGGCGGCATCCTGACCGCCGCCGTCACCGCGCCGCTGGCCGCGGCCGGGGCCAAGGCGTCGCAGTGGGCGCTCGCGACGGCGAGCGCGGCCGAGCAGGCCGACATCGCGTTCTCGACGATGCTCGGCCCGGAGCGCGCCAAGGCGATGATCGCCGACCTGACCGAGTTCGCCAAGAAGACGCCGTTCGAGATGAGCGGCCTCACGAGCGCCACGCAGAAGCTGCTCGCCTACGGCTTCGCCGCCGAGGACGTCATCCCGACCCTGACGGCCGTGGGAGACGCCACGGCCGGCCTGGGCACCGGCCAGGAGGGAATCGACTCCGTGACCCGCGCCCTCGGCCAGATGCAGGCCAAGGGCCGCGTCATGAGCGACGAGATGCTGCAGCTCACCGAGGCGGGCATCCCCGCGTGGAAGTACCTCGCGAAGGCACTCGGCACCGACGTCGCCGGCGCCCAGGAGAAGGTGTCCAAGGGCACCGTCGACGCAGCGACCGGCATCGCCGCGCTCAAGGCGGGCATGGAGGGCGACTTCGGCGGCATGATGGCCGACCAGTCCAAGACCCTCTCCGGCGCGCTTTCGAACCTCGGCGACGCCGCGGAGGGCGCCGTCAAGGAGCTGTACAAGACCGACGCGTACAAGGAGCTGGCCTCGACGCTCGCAGACCTCGCCGACCCGCTCGGCGACCTCGTGCAGGGCCTCATGCCGCAGCTCGAGGCGGCCATGGGCGTCGCCCAGGGGGTCGCCTCGGCGCTGTCGTCGGCCATCTCGTCGCTCACGCCCGAGCAGGTGTCGGCGGTCGTCTCGGCGCTCGGGCTGCTCGCCGGCATGGGCCCGGCGCTGCTGGTCTCGGGCAAGGCCGTCTCGGCGGCGGGTGCGGGCATCGGGGTCGCGTCCAGGCTCGCCGGGGCCGCCGCGCCGGTGCTGTCCGGCGTGGCCGCGGCGTTCCGCGACGGCGGCGAGGGCGCGACGGGCCTGGCCGGGGCCGCGGGCAAGGCGTTCTCCGCGCTCAAGAGGGGTGCCGGGGACGCGGGCGCGGCCCTCCAGCTCACGCTCGAGAACCCGCTCCAGGCTGGCCTCTCCGTGCTCCAGGACGTGACCGCCGCGTCCGACCGCGGCATGCTCGCGCTGGAGCACGGGGCGACCGCCGCGGGCAACGCGATCGTCTCGGCCGTGAACGACCCCCTCGGGGCGGCCAGGTCGGCGGCGGGCGGCCTGGCGGGCGCCGCCAGGGGCGGGCTCGGCGGGCTCGTGGACCTGTGCGGGAGGGTGGCCCCGGCGGCCGCCAGCATCTCGGCGGCCTTCGGTGGCGCGACGGTCGTGCTCGGAGCGCTGTCGGCGGCCCTCGCCGGCGCGGCGCTGGCCGGCTCGGCCATGGGCGTCGACGTGAACGCGGCCGTGCGCGGCGTGGCCTCCGCCGTCCAGGGCATGGTGCCGATGGCCGCCAACGCCCTGTCGGCAGTCGCCGCGGCCATCCCGGGCGCGGTCTCCGGCCTCCAGAGCGCGGGCCCGCAGCTCGCGGCCATGGTCTCGGAGCTGCTGCGGACCGTGGTGTCCGGCGTCGAGGCCATGACGCCACAGCTCGTAGAGCTCGTGGGCGCTGCCGCCGGCGTGCTGTGCGACCTGCTCGTGTCGTCGGCGCCCGTCCTGCTCGAGGGCGCCATGCAGATGCTCGGCGGCGTCCTCCAGGCGCTCGGCGAGGTGGCCGTCCAGCTCGGCGACGCCATGCCGGCGCTGATACAGGGGCTGGCCGACTCGTTCGCCGCCAACGCCCCGGCCGTCCTGGCGGGCGCGCTCGCCATGTTCCAGGGCATCGTGGCGGCCCTGCCGCAGATAATCCCGGCGCTCGTCGCGGCCCTGCCGCAGGTCGTGCAGGCCGTCGCCGCCGCGCTGCCGACGTTCGCGACGGGCTTGCTGTCGGCCGCCGTGGCGCTGTTCGTCGCCATCGTTCAGGCCCTGCCGCAGATAGCGCCCGCGCTGCTCTCGGCGCTCTCGTCGCTCGTCGGCACGCTGCTTTCGAGCCTGCCGTCGTTCGCCGGCGCGCTGCTCGCCGCGGCCGTGACGCTGTTCGGCGCCATCGCCCGGGCCGTCCCGCAGGTGGTCGGCTCGGTGCTGTCGGCGGTGGGCGGCCTGCTCGGCGACATCGTGGGCGCCATCTCGAGCTTCTCGCTCGCGGACGCCGGCAGGCAGCTCGTCCAGGGCTTCGCGAACGGCATCTCGGCGATGGGCTCGGCCGTGACGGGCGCCATCGGCGGCATCGTCAACTCGGCCATCGAGTTCGGCAAGGGTCTGCTGGGCATCCACTCGCCGTCGAGGGTCTTCCGCTGGATAGGCAACATGACCGGCGAGGGCATGGCGCTGGGCATCGACGACGAGGCCCAGGGGGTCGCGGGCTCGGTGCGCGCCATGATGGCCGCCGCGACCGGCGCCGCCGAGTCGCTGCCGGCGCCGCAGATGGCGGCCGTGACGTCGGCGGTGGCCTCGCAGGCGGCATCCGTGGGGACGGCGGCGGACTCCGGGCAGCGCTCGCTGCTCGCGGACGTGTGCGAGCACGTGGACGCCATGGCCGACAGGCTCGAGCGCGCGCTCGGGGAGCCGGTCTCGCTCAGCGTCGACAGGCGCGAGGCCGGCAAGATCGTGAGGGGGCTGGTGACGGCTTGAGGACCGACATACGGTACGTCAACCGCAGGGGCGAGGTGCTGGAGCTGGGAGGCACCGACGAGGCCCTGCACTACATGGAGCACGAGCTGCGCGACTGGGAGTGGTCGTACTCGACGGGCAAGGGCTCGGGGCGCGTCACGTCGTTCTCGCGCCGCCCGTCCAAGCCGCGTAAGGTCAAGCTCCCCGTCGGAATCGCCGCCGCCACCGGCGAGCGCGGACTGGAGCTGCGCAACCGCGTCCTGGCGGTGGGCGAGCCGGACGTGCTCGCGGGCGAGCCCGGAGAGCTGTGGCTGGGCGACTGGTCGATGCGCTGCTGGATCGTGGCCGGCCAGCCGACGCGCTACTGGTACGACGACCGCTACGCCGAGGTGAGCCTGACGCTGCTCGTCGAGGACCCGTCGTGGGTGCGCGCCACGACGCGCCTGCTCGTCCCCGAGACCGCGTCGGCCGCCGGCGGGACCGACTTCCTGCGCGACCTGCCCTGCGACCTGCTCCGCGAGAGGGCGTCGACCACGGTCACGGTCGCGGGAGACTCACCGAGCCCGTTCCTGTGGCGCACGTTCGGCCCGGCGACGTCGCCGTACCTGCGCATAGCCGGCAACCTCTACCGCGTGAACGTGGACGTGCCCGAGGGCGCGAGGCTCGAGGTCGACTCCCGAGACCGCAGGGTCGAGCTCGTCCTGGCCGACGGCACGAGGACGAGCCAGTACGCTCTTCGCGAGCGCGGGGCGTCCGGCTCCGGCTCCTACATCTTCGAGGAGATACCGTGCGGCGACTCGGCCTTCGCCTGGGGCAACGACGCGCGCATGGAGCTCGTGACCTACGAGGTGCGCTCAGCCGCGCCGTACGAGGAGGGCTAGGCCATGGCCGACATCTGCTACACCGACGCCGCGCGCCGGGACGTCGGCGTCCTGCGCGGCACGAGCCTCAACGTGACGTGGGGCGACTCGGGCAACGACTTCGAGCTGACCGTCGACCTCGCCTCGGGCGCGCGCCTGGAGGACGGGGCGCTCGTCTACGTCGAGGGCACCGAGTGGGGCGGCGTCGTGGACGAGCGCGAGGCCAGCCAGTCCGACGGCGCGCTCAGGTACCGCGGCCGCTCCTGGCACGGAATCCTGCGCGACCGCGTGCTGTGCCCCGACCCCGGCGCCGACTACCTGACCGTGTCGGGCGAGGCCAACGCCGTGCTGCTCTCGCTCGTCTCGCGCATGGGGCTGTCCGACGTCATGACCGCGCCGGCGACCGCCAGCGGCGTCACCGTAAAACACACGTTCGACCGGTACTGCGACGCCTACACGGGCATCCGCAAGATGCTCGCCGCGTCCGGCGCCAGGCTCGCCGTGTCCTACGACGCCGCGGCGGGCAGGGCCGTCCTCTCGGCCGTCCCGATCGTCGACTGGTCGGACGGCCCGACCTCGGACGTCGCCGACGTGGACGTCACGCGCGTCCACAGGCCCTACAACCACCTCGTGTGCCTCGGCGCGGGCGAGCTGCGGAACCGAGTCGTGCAGCACTGGTACGCCGACGCCAAGGGCAACATAAGCCAGACGCAGACGCTGAGGGGTCTCGACGAGCGCGCCACGACCTACGACTACACGAACGCGAGCGCCGAGGAGCTGGCCCAGGACGGCCCCAAGAAGCTGGCGGAGTACCAGGCGGCCGACTCCATGAGCGCGACGCTGGCGCTTGACGGCAGCTACGCCGTGGGTGACGTGGTGCCGGGAACCGACATCGACACCGGCACCGAGGTTTCCGTGACCGTGGGCACCGTGGACGTCACCGTGACCGACGACGGCGTGACGGCCACGTACAAGGCCGGCGGCACCGCGTCCTCCGGCTCCTCGTCCGGCTCGTCCGAGTCCTCGGGCGGCGGCGTGGCATACGCGGCGGGCGAGGGCATCCAGATCGTGGGCCGCACAATCTCCGCCGACGTCACGCAGGCCAAGCTCGACGCCGTCTCCGCGGCCGCCTCCAAGGCCTCCGAGTCCGCCCAGGGCGTGGCGAACGACCTGGCGGCGGAGGCCACGCGCGCCGCCAAGGCCGAGAAGGCCAACGCCGACGCCATCAAGGTCGAGGCCCAGGCGCGGGAGTCGGCCGACAAGGGCATAAGGGGCAGCCTCGACACCGTGATTGGCGAGCTCTCCAAGGAGACGACCGACAGGCAGGGCGCCATCGCCGCAGAGAGGTCTGCCCGCGAGAGCGCGGACTCGGCGCTCGGCGGCCGCGTCAAGGCGCTCGAGGACAAGCCCGCCTACTCGCTGCCGACGGCCTCGGCCACGGTGCTGGGCGGCGTCAGGGTGGGCTCCGGGCTGTCAATCTCCGACGGCACGCTCAGCGCGACCGACCAGACGGCGGGGCTCGCCAGGCAGGCGGGCCTGGACGCCGAGGCCAAGTCGCGGGCGGACGCCGACTCGGCGCTCGCGAAGCGCGTGACGGCCGCCGAGACCGCACTGGCGAAGAAGCCGGACGCGACGAGCACCTCGTTGTCGTACAGGTTCAGGCTTGACTGCAACAAGAAAAAGTACTGGTTTCGCCTGGGCACGCTCGTCTCGGCGGGTGACGACAGCTCAGTGCACCTCCATGTGCTGACCGGCGCTGGCTACAACGGATGCCCGTCGCAGAACTCTGAGTTTTGGGTGTTCATCAAGGACGGATGGACCGGGGACGGGAGTACCGGATACTTCGGCACCACGGTCGAGCTCGGCGCCAACTGCGATGGCGTCGAGGTGCGCGTCTACGCCGCCAACGACTCCACGGCGGACGTCTGGGTGAGGCTGCCATGGGGCTACCCGAACGGCAACTACACCATCCAGGGCGTCTACAAGTCCTGGACGCCCAACACGAAGCAGGACAACCAGACGGGCGCCCCGGCGCTGGGCTCCATGGTCGACCAGCGGGTCGCGTACCGCACCATCGCGTCCACCGACTACGTCACGGCCAAGCTCGCGGGCTACCAGCCGCGCGGCGACTACGCCGCCAAGTCGCACCAGCACGCCGCCTCAGACGTCACCTCTGGCGTCCTGCCCGTGGCGAGGGGCGGCACCGGCAACGGCAGCGGCAACGCGCCCACGGCGTCAAAGCTCGCGACCGCCCGCAGGCTCACGCTCAAGGGCGCCGTCACGGGCTCGGCCACCTTCGACGGCAGCGCCGACGTGACCATCACGTGCGAGGGCCAGGGAGCGGCCGCGTCGTTCCTGGCGGCGCACCCGGTGGGGAGCACCTACGAGAGCACGTCGGCCGTTAGCCCGGCCGGAGCATACGGGGGAACGTGGGAGAGGGTGCCGAGCCTCGGCGCCTTCCGTTGGGAGAGGACCGC
Organism: Parolsenella massiliensis; assembly: GCF_900143685.1. Lineage (NCBI taxonomy): Bacteria > Bacillati > Actinomycetota > Coriobacteriia > Coriobacteriales > Atopobiaceae > Parolsenella > Parolsenella massiliensis. The sequence goes on from NZ_LT671675.1 coordinate 573,076, forward strand.
ATAGATGGCAAAGACGCAGGGATACTCGCAGCTCGTCTGCGACAGGTGCCAGAAGACGCTGTACGCCACGGACAACAGCCCGGAGGCGCAGAGCTGGCGCACGGTCAAGCGCTACACGGCCGACGGCACGGAGGTCTCGCGCCTGCTGTGCCCGGACTGCTACGACGGCTACCGCACGCTGGCGGCCTCGCAGGACTCGGCGTTCGGCGACTTCATGGCGAAGAGGGGTGAGTAGCGTGGCGTTCGATGGGGTGCTCGCGTTCCAGGGCAGGGACCACATCACGGCCTCGCAGCTGGGCCGCATCGTCGAGGGCGTGGCCGGCAAGGGCCGCTACGTCCTTCCGACGCTGCACGGGCTCAAGGCCACGATGCAGACGGCGAACAAGGTCCGCGTCGACACCGGCGACCTGGTCATCGACGGTCGCGTGGTCACCAACGAGGAGGCCGTCGACCTCACGGTCGAGAGCGGCACGAGTGGCTACAAGCGCAACGACCTCGTCGTGTGCCACTACAGGAAGGACGCCTCCACGGGCGTCGAGAGGTTCGACGCCAAGGTGCTCAAGGGTACGCCGACGACCGGGACGCCGGCCGACCCGACGTACGACGCCGGCGACATCTCGGCCGGCGGCTCCGAGGCGATCATGCCGCTGTGGCGCATCCCCATCGACGGCATCACCCCCGGCACCCCCGTCCAGGTCGCCGACACGGCGCAGAGCCTCAAGTCCCTCGGGGATTCCGTATCCCGGGACAGGCTGCACAGGGGCGTCTACGCGCTGTCGGCCACGCCCGATGGCTGGGCGGGCTCGATCACCGTGACCACCAACGTCTACAACGACGAGACGGGCAGGTGGGAGTACGGCCAGGGCGGGTTCGCCAACGTGCGAGGCTACATCTGGAGCTACGACATGTCGGCCGACCCGTGGAACAAGGCGGTGAGGCCGTCGGACTTCACCGCCGACGGCGTCTGGTGCGCCAAAATCCCCCTCAAGGTCTCGCCCGGCGGATACCAGGAGCTGCTGACCAACGCGGCACTGAAGCTCGACCAGTCTGCCGAGAACAGGGGCTTCGAGTTCTTCGCGACCAACCCCGTTGGAGTCTTCCTGTCGAAGGACGGCTACCCCTACATCACGGTCGGGACGAAGTCCCAATTCGTCAATCGGCCGTGCGCCATCTACGTCAACTGCACCATCCTCTTCTCCGCCTTCGAGAACGTGGTTGGGTGATTCCGTATCCCGGAGGCTATCCGGACCAAAGCTGCTGTGGAGCGGTTGGGTCAACTCCGGCAGCATCACCGTCCCCGGGTCGACGGAGTACAGCCTGTTCGCGTGCAGAATCACGAAGGCGGATGACGTGTTGTTAGGCGCAAGGCTCGGCGACTCCTCCGTCAACTTCACGGCGAACGCGGCTTGGGACATCTCTGCCGCGACGAGCATGGCCGTCGTCGGCATCAGGTTCTCGACGAGCGGCGACAAGTGGACCTTCGCCGGGGGCGGCCGCTACAACGCTGGCAACGACTACTCCTACGACATCGGCGGGGTCAGCTCCATCTACGGCATCGCCTAGGCGGGGTACGAGACCGAGAACGACAGCAGCGTCCCCTTGCTGATGGTCACGGCTCGCGTCAGGAGCCTGACGCCGCCGCCGGACTCGACGGCGATGGGCACGGGCCGGTTGGTGTCGGTCTCCACGAAAGCGCATCCGCCAACCGTCGCCCGGGGCCGCATGCCCTCCGGCAGGGTCGCGACGATGCCGGAGGACCAGGCGGGGATTGCGACCGGCGAGCCGGCCATGGAGGCAGACACCGTGCAGAGGCTCCCGGCCCTTATCGCGGTCACGTTGCTCGACGAGAACGACTGCGTCCGGGATACGGAATGCTATGCCACTGGAAACGTGACGCACCCGGCGAAGTAGCTGTTGTTGGATGAGCACCAGGTGGACACTTTCCCGTCCGTCTCGACGAGGATCTGCCCGACGTAGTTGGTTCCCCTGACGTATCCGATGCCAACGACCAGAACTGCGGGCCTGAAGCCCTCTGGCAGCGTCCCGAGCGTTGCCTTGGAGGACACGTTGTTCATGGACACGGTGACGAGCGAGCCGACCTTTTGGTAGACGCAATATTTGTCGCCGCTCATCGGGACGAGGTAGGCGGGCTTAGTTCGGGATACGGAATCACGCCTCCGGGTCCGGAGGCTCCGGCTCGTATATCCACGTGACGTTCCCGCTGATCCTCGAGGAGTTGTCGTCGGTGTTCATGCCGCTGTAGATGTAGAGCTTCCCGTCAGAGTTCACGTCGCTCTGGCCCGGTATCCACACCTGGGCGATGTTGTTACTCTGGCGGTGTGCGAGTGGCACGTACAGGCCCGACTGTGGGAGGAACTTCCTTGCGATGACGTTCGGCACGGCCCACGGCGCCCCGGCGCCGATGCCGCCGACGCTCACGATCGTAAGGCAGCACACGCCGCCCCTCGCGCGGTACTTGACGACGCCCCACGTGGGGTCGTCGTAAAGGAAGACCCACCCCGTGTCGAGCGGGTGGGATACGGAATCACGCGATGGCGTAAGTCAACACCGCTCCAAAGCCCGCGCCGTAGTTCCTTTCCGTGGTTGCGTTGTTGTAGATGCCGACGAACCCATCCGTGCCGACGGCAAGGTAGACATCGCCGACGAGCGGGCAGCGCATTTCCCTCGGGGGCCTGTACCTCGCGGGCATGGTCCCGAGCCTCGTAGTCGCGCCGCTCGCGCCAGAGAAGAAGCCGTCCGTATGCCTCATGTAGGAGACCGTCACCGTCCTTCCGGTGGCCGAGGCGGCCAGCGCCGTGTCGCTCTGGCCCAGGCTGAGGGATACGGAATCACCCGTTGAGCAGCAGCCGCTCCACCTCACGCTGCGCGTCCCGGCAGATGCGCGGGCGCGGCACGATGTAGTGCTCGTAGGCCGTGCCAATGTCGGCGTGCCCCAGCATCATCGCCACGGTCTCGATGCCGACGCCCGCCTCGACCGCGAGCGTGGCCCACGTGTGGCGGCACTCGGTCATCGACGTCCAGGCCGCGCCCGCCCTCCGGCACGCCGAGCGTATGCGCCGCGCGACCGCGTCCGGCGACAGCTCGCACAGCCACCCGGAGCGGCCGCGACGTATCTGGCGCAGGCGGCGCACGGCGAAGCGCGGCAGCCAGCACGAGCGGGCGCTGCGCTCGGTCTTGGGCTCCTCGACGACCTCGCGTCCCGAGACCACCTGACGGGAGCGCCTGACCCTGACCTCGCCGGTGCGCAGGTCTATGTCCTCCCACCTGAGCCCGCACGCCTCGCCACGGCGCAGCCCCAGCGTCACCGAGCAGATGGCGACGGCCTCGCACTCGTGGCCCCAAAGGGCGCGCAGATAGGAGCGCACCTGCCCGGCGTCGAGCGTGCGCGGCCTCCTTGGCCTCGCGCTCGGCAGCTCAACGCCCGCGGCCGTCGGGTCGTACATGCGCACGCCCAGGCGCCGGATGGCCCAGCGAACGACCTGACGCAGCGTCTTGTACGCCTTGGCGGCGGCACCCGGCAGCTCGAGGCCGTCCACCCACCCCTGCAGCTCCTCTGGCGTGATGGCCTCCAGCTCCACGCCCGACCATCTCGGCAGCACGTGGCAGCGCAGGGCGCTCTCGTAGCCGGCCAGCGTGCAGGCCCTGAGCCTGCGTGCCTTGTCCGTCATGTACCTCTCGGCGGCGTCCTCGAACAGCATGGCGACCTCCCGGAAATCCCAGGCGCCCGGACCACGCCGCCGGGCGCTCGCGTCTGGGATTTCTGCCCGTTACGGCGCCCGGACAATCGCGGCGGGAGGTGATGCGATGGAGGACATCAGCGAGTACATGCGCAGGACCGACGAGCGGCTGGCCAAGCACGGCGAGCAGATCGACCAGCTGCGCATAAACCGCGAGCACGACTCCGTGCTGCTCGCGAACACCAACGCGCTGTGCCTGGAGATCAAGGGCAAGCTCGACGAGCTTGAGGGCCGCCCGGGCAAGCGCTGGGACTCGGTCGTGAGCAACGTCGTCGCCGCGGTGACGATGGCCGTCTGCGCCTACGTCCTGGCGCGGGTCGGCCTGGGCTAGAGGGGAAGGGGACCAATGGACAAGGAAACGGAAACCAAGGACTACCCGCGCTACTGGCTGCCGGACGCGGCCTACGACGTGCTCAAGTGGGTGGCGCTCGTGGCGCTTCCGGCCGTCGGCTGGGGCTACGGCCAGCTCGCGCAGATCTGGGCGCTGCCCCTGGGCGGCGAGGTCACGGCCACGTGCAGCCTGGCGGCGCTGGTCATAGGCGTGCTCATCGGTGTGTCGCAGTTGAGCGGGGGCGATGCTGGTGAGCAGGGCTAGAGTACTCGCGTCCCGCCTGGCGGCGCTCGTCGGGGTCGCGCTCGTCGCGACCATCGCGTGCGGCACGCCGGCGCTCGCCTACACGCAGCGCGAGCAGATAGTGTCATCCGGCCATGGGCGCATCTCGCCCAGCTACCTGGTCATCCATGACACGGACAACCCGGGCGCGAGCGCCTGGAACCACGTCTGCTACTGGCGCGACAACAACGTGCCCATGGCACACTACGTCATGAGCACGGACGGCCACACCGTCTACCACACGCAGCGCGACGACACGCTCGCCTGGCAGGTCGGCTACGGCAACCGCTACTGCGTCGGCATCGAGCTGTGCTACGCGACGAGCCGCGCGGACTTCCTGTCGCAGTGGGACGAGGCGGCGCAGTGGGCCGCCGACTACCTCAACTCGCGGGGGTGGGGCATCGACCGCATGATCTCGCACAGCGAGGCGTCGTCCCGCTGGGGAGGCTCCGACCACACGGACCCGGTGCCGTACTTCCGGCGCTACGGCCGCACGTGGGCCGAGTTCAAGGCCGACGTCGCGTCCAGGATGCGCGGGGGCGGCTCGACCGTCTCGGCGGACGCGGGGCTGGGCGACACGTCCTGGACGGGGCCGCGCATGGTCGCCGCCTGGCAGAGCCAGCTGGGCACGCCGAGCGACGGCGAGATCAGCGGCCAGGCGCCGTACAACGCCAACTCCGTGCAGTGGGCCATCACGGTCAGCCCGGCCACCCGCGGCGGCCGCGGCTCGCAGATGGTCGTCGCCCTGCAGCGCTTCCTCGTCCGCAGGGGCTACGGCGTGGGCGCCTCGGGCGCGGACGGGCACATGGGACGCGACACCGTGCGGGCGCTCCAGCGCTTCCTCAACGACGAGGTCGGCGCGGGCCTGGACGTGGACGGCTGGTACGGCCACGCCACGTCGCGGGCCGTCGGCACGGCGCTCCAGAGGGGCCTGTTCGGCCGCTAGGGATTGTTGAAAACTCGGATTTTGCCCCATTTCGTCCCAGACAGACGCGGACACAAGAAGAGGCCAGCGAGCGAACGTGCCCGCTGGCCTCGTGCTTTGCTGGTGCGCCCTGAGCGATTCGAACGCTCGACCGTCGGATTAGAAGTCCGGTGCTCTATCCAGCTGAGCTAAGGGCGCGAATGCGACGGCGTGCGCCGCGATGCCCATCCATTCTAGACCAAACGCCGCGGATTCATCCACCGTGCCCGTCTCAGAAGCCCGACCTAAACTTTTTCGAAATTTGTGCTTGCAACGGCCTTGGTTGCTGTGCATAATAGACGAGCTGCTTAAAGGCGTGGCCAAATGGTGGGTGTAGCTCAGTTGGCAGAGCGACGGACCGTGGCTCCGTAGGTCGAGGGTTCGAGCCCCTTCACCCACCCCATCATGCCTTCAGGTGACATGGTTCGTTAGCTCAGCTGGTAGAGCAGGGGACTCTTAATCCCAAGGTCCAGGGTTCGAACCCCTGACGAACCACCATTGATTTTTCCGCCAAGTAGAGTATTCTACTTGGAGACATACAGATGGTCCGTTAGCTCAGCTGGTAGAGCAGGGGACTCTTAATCCCAAGGTCCAGGGTTCGAACCCCTGACGGACCACCATCTAAAGCGCAGGCCCCGGGTGAAAGTCCGGGGCCTTTTGCTGTCGCGAGACGCCCAATCAGAAGCGACAGCGCCACCATTCCACCGCTTGACTATGGATTCATAGCCATCTATCGAGAAAACGCTTGCTTTTTTCAGAGAATGCGAGATTGATTCGCGATTCCTCTCGTTACACGGTTAAAATCAGTGACGTTGTCAAAGTGCGGCCGCGAAAGCAGGCCGAGATGAGGGGGAGTTCGCATGGCTATCCTTGATTCGTCCCACGTGATCCTAGACTGCACCGCCACCTCGCGTGACGAGGTTCTCGAGCTCGCTGCCAACAAGGCCGTCGAGCTTGGCGCCGGCTCCGACGCCGCCACCCTCCTCGGGGGCCTCAAGGCTCGCGAGGCCGAGGGCTCCACGGGCATGATGAGCGGCTTCGCCATCCCGCACTGTAAGAGCGCCTCCGTGTCCGAGCCCTGCATCGTCGTGCTGCGCTTCGCCGAGCCCGTCGAGTGGCAGACGATGGACAAGGCCCCGGTCGACTGCGCCATCGCGCTGTTCATTCCCGACGGGGAGCTGGGCACCGAGCACCTCCGCATCCTGTCGAAGATCGCGGCCTCGCTCATGCACGAGGACTTCTGCCACGCCATCAAGGGCGCCGCGGACGAGGGTGCCGTCGTCGCCGCCATCAACGCGGGCCTCGATAACTAGCAGAAATGAGCGATTCCGCAGCGTATGCCCACGGAATCGAGGTCAACTTTTTACCTGAGCGGCTCCCCAACATCACGGTGGGGAGCCGTTTCTGTGGCATACTGAAGTCTGGATAATTTCGTGTGGAAGGGGCGATCTCTTGATCTACACCGTTACCTTTAACCCCGCTGTCGACTACGTCATGCACCCGCTCACGCTCGACATGGGCTTCACGAACCGCTCCTCGAGCGAGGAGGTCCGCTGCGGCGGCAACGGCATCAACGTCTCGAGCATCCTGAACGAGCTCAACGTGGACACGATCTGCCTCGGCATCATCGCTGGCTTCACGGGCGACTACATCCTCGACACGCTGCAGTCCGCCGGCGTCACGTGCAACTTCGTGCGCCTGGACAAGGGCTTCACGCGCATCAACGTCAAGCTCAACGGCATCGTGATGACGATCATCAACGGCATGGGCCCCAAGATCCCCAACGACAAGGTCGACGAGCTGTTCGGCCGCCTGGACCGCATCAAGGCCGGCGACACGCTCGTGCTCACGGGCTCCATCCCCAAGTGCCTGCCCGATGACATGTACCAGATCATCATGACGCGCCTGGCCGGCCGCGGCATCCGCTTCGTCGTCGACGCCCCGGGCTCGCTGCTGCTCCAGTCGCTCGAGTCCGAGCCGTTCATGATCAAGCCCAACAACCACGAGCTGGGCAAGCTGTTCGACGTCAACCCCGAGACGCCCGAGGAGTGCATGCCCTACGCGCGCATGCTCCACGAGCGCGGCGCCCAGAACGTCGTCGTCTCCTGCGGTGGCGAGGGCTCTGCCCTCGTTGCGGCCGACGGCAACGAGTACGTCACCAAGTGCCCACCGTGCCACCTCGTGAACGCCACCGGCGCCGGTGACTCCATGGTCGCCGGCTTCCTCGCGAGCCTCGACCGCGGCATGTCCTACCAGGACGCGCTCAACTTCGCCTCCGCGTGCGGCTCCGCCACTGCGGCAAGCAAGGGTCTCGCCAAGCGCGCCACCATCGACAAGTTCTACTCGTCGCTGCAGGGCGTCATGGCCGAGTTCGAGGCCGAGAAGGCAAAGGCCGCCAAGGCCTCCGAGGGCGCCGCAAAGTAAGGGACGTGACAAATACCCGCCGAACTGTGTATGCAGACGCGTTCGGCGGGTATTGTTATGTCAGTAACGCGCCACTCTGCTAGACTTCACGTCAGGTAATTTCAGTGGCTCGCGGGTGCGGGGGCATCTCGAGCGCGCGAACCACTGTGATTTGCGAAGGGGCTCGGTAAGAGCCAAAGAGAACAAGGAGTTCACCATGGTTTCCGAGAAGGTCACGCTCATCAACCCGCAGGGTCTGCACATGCGTCCGGCTGGCACGTTTGCCTCCGCCATGGGCAAGTTCGCCTCCACCGTCACCGTCGTCGCTGACGGCAAGGAGACCAACGGCAAGTCGCCGATGGCCCTCATGGCCGCTGGCCTTTCCTGCGGCACCGAGATTGAGATCAAGTGTGACGGTGCCGACGAGGCCGACGCCCTCGCCGCTGCCGTCGAGCTCGTCAAGAGCGGCATCGGCGAGTAGGCTCGCCCGCGGGCCGCATGGCCCATGCCACATATGACGCGCGAGGAGGGGCACGGCGCTTGCGCTGGCCCCTCCTTCTATGAACGCAACCATTCGGGGGGATTACATGTACAAGGGTGTCAACGCATCTGAGGGCATCGGCATCGGCAACGTCATGGTCGCCGTCGAGCCCGACCTGTCCTTTGAGCCGCATGAGGTCGCCGACGCCGCTGCCGAGAAGCAGCGCTACGCCGACGCACTCGCCGTCTTCTGCGAGAAGACCCAGGCCCAGGCCGACCACATGAAGGAGACCGTGGGCGAGGCCGAGGCAGAGATCATGAGCGGCCACATCATGCTCGCTCAGGATCCCGGCATGACCGACTCCATCAACCAGGCCATCGACGGCGGCACCTGCGCCGAGCAGGCTCTCGTGGACACCTCGACCATGTTCGAGAACATGTTCCTGGCCATGGACGACGAGATGTTCCGCCTGCGCGCGGCCGACATCGCCGACATCCGCACCGGCATCCTCGCCGAGCTCCTCGGCAAGGAGGTCGTCGACCTCTCCGTGCTCCCCGAGAACACGATCGTCGTCGTGCACGACCTCACCCCGTCCATGACCGCCACCATCGACAAGCCGCACGTGGCCGGCATCGTCACCGAGACCGGCGGCCGCACCTCTCACTCCGCGATCATCGCCCGCGCTCTGGAGATCCCGGCCGTCCTGTCCGTTGCCAACAGCTGCTCCGCGCTGCGCAACGGCATGCGCGCCATCGTCGACGGCACCGAGGGCGTCGTCATCGCCGACCCCGAGGCCGAGGTTCTCGACAAGTACACCAAGGCCGCCGAGACCTTCGCCGCCGAGAAGGCCGCCCTCGAGTCCTTCCGTGGCCAGAAGACCGTGACGGCCGACGGCATCGAGAAGATCCTCGCCTGCAACATCGGCTCGCCCGACGACGTCGCCAACGCACTCGACCACGACTGCGAGGCCATCGGCCTGTTCCGCTCCGAGTTCCTCTTCATGGACTCCGCCGAGCTGCCCTCCGAGGACGAGCAGTTCGAGGCCTACCGCAAGGTTGCCTCCGCGCTCAAGGGCGCCCCGGTCATCATCCGCACGCTCGACGTGGGCGGCGACAAGGAGATCCCCTATCTGCACATGCAGAAGGAGGACAACCCCTTCATGGGCTTCCGCGCCGTGCGCTACTGCCTTGCCAATCCCGACCAGTACAAGGTTCAGCTCCGCGCCCTGCTGCGCGCCTCCGCCTTCGGTGACGTCAAGATCATGATCCCGCTCGTCACCTGCGTCGAGGAGGTCCGTGCCGTCAAGGCGCTCGTCGAGGAGTGCAAGCGTGAGCTCACCGACGAGGGTCGCAAGTTCAACGAGAACATCGAGGTCGGCATCATGGTCGAGACGCCTGCCGCCTCCCTCATCGCCGACAAGCTCGCCGAGGTCGCCGACTTCTTCTCCATCGGCACGAACGACCTCATCGGCTACACGATGTGCGCCGACCGTGGCAACGACACGATCTCCAACCTCTACCAGGTCTACTACCCGTCCGTCCTGCGCTCGCTCAAGAACATCATCGAGAGCGGCTCCAAGGCCGGCATCATGGTGGGCATGTGCGGCGAGGCTGCCGCCGACCCGCTGCTCGAGCCGCTGCTGATCTCCTGGGGCCTGGAGGAGTTCTCCATGTCCGCCCCGAGCATCCTGCGCGCCCGCAAGACCATCTCCCAGTGGAGCAAGGCCGAGTGTGACGCGCTGGCCGAGAAGGTCCTCGCGCTCGACACTGCCGAGGAGGTCAAGGCCGCGCTCGAGGCTGCCCAGAAGTAGCCACACTGTCGCAAGACAGCGCGTCCCATAGCGTTTTGCAGGGTCCCGGGCCACGCGGCTCGGGACCCTTTTCGTGCCGTGGTGTCCGTTAAACGGTTGATAGACATATCCGAGCGGTATGTCTGTCCTCATAAGCTGGAAAGCACTCCCTCGTTTGTGTAAACTACCGCTGATTTGCAGTCTGGGTTCTCGTGTATGAAAAGTGAGCTGCGCGCGTGCCCCGGAGATTTCAAAGAAGGTGGCATCGCTAACTAGAGATATGCAGACGACGCCATAGGCGGCTAACGACCGGCCTGCGCCTTGGCATATGCATGCGATGACCAACCATTCCCTCTCCAGCTTGGAAAAAGGCGGGGGGGGGGGGATCATTGAAACAACCAAACCTAACAGAAGATATGTGCTCCTCTTTACTGGAAGTGGGGCCCTTTGTCTCGTGGCGCGCGCGGGGCGTCTCGGTCAAGATTTACAAGAACAAGGACGCAAACGGCAACTACGCCGACGAGCTTGACCCGGACGAGGCGGTCAGTTCCTCCCAGGAGCTGTGCAGCGTCATCACTGTAGATTTCACGAGCGGCGAGAAGCCCACGGTGGACTCCCCGGACATCAAGTACGTGCTTCCGTCCAACATCTCCGTCCTCGACAAGACGGCGAGCATCCTCTACGACGCGGATGGCGTGACGAAGGCCGGCAAGTGGCGCATCGAGGATGGGGTAGCCTATCTCGAGTTTGACGAGTCGTGGCTCGAGACGCACAAGGCCGGGGTGAGTACTCACTTCGATTTCTCGTTCAAGCTGGACAAGAAGCCGACGGGTGACGGTGACAAGCAGGTCGTGAACTTCCCGGGCCAGTCGAGCTCCGTGACCATCAACACCAAGGACGGCAACGTCACCGGCGACAAGTGGGCCAACGACTACGGTGCCTTCAACGCCGAGGACAACACCTACAGCTGGACGGTCAGGGTCTCGTCGGACGCCTTTGCCACGAACCTCGTGCCGCATGACAAGCTTGGCGCGAGCCTCGAGTACGTTACGGACTCGTTCGAGCTCGTGGACGCGAATGGCAACCACGTGGACGGCACGCTCGATGTCACCTATCCCGAGGACGGCAAGGCAGACATTTCGCTCGGCAGCCTGCCCAAGGGCGACTACTACGTGCGGTACAAGACCAAGCTTCGTGACGGCGTCCTCGACGGTCTCAAGGACGGAGAGGAGCTCTCCGGCGTTGACAATTCCGTCTCGTGGTCGTGGGGTGCGGACGGCAGCCATCACAACGATTGGGACGTGACCAAGGACCCGCAGAAGGTCAAGTACTCGATGGTCTCCAAGAGCGCTTCGGGCACAAACGTTGACATCCTGTGGACCGTCACGCTCAACAACGGCTCGCTCAAGGCCGACATGGACGGCTACGAGTTCTCGGACACGCTTGGCGCGGGCCAGAAGTTCAAGGCGGGCACGCAGTATGAGGTAAGAGACGCGTCTGGCAACCTGCTTGCGAGCGGTAACGTCGGCCCCGCCCGCGACACGCTGGACTTCAAGCTGCCCCAGGGCATCGGCAAGCAGCAGGTCACGGTGACCTACCACTGCGAGATGGACGACCCCTCTTCGCCTGACGCGGTGGACAACAGCACAACCGTGACGCCATCGGACGGCCACGGCCCGAGCGGCACGGGCACGGGCACCTATCAGCCCTCAGACGAGCGCACCTACGTCACCAAGGAGCTCGCTGATGCGAGCACCGTCGAGCAGGACGGCTACGCCACGTGGAGGTCCGAGGTGAAGTTCTCGGCCATGAGTTCGAGCACTGACCCGGCACAGGTGGTGCTGACCGACAAGATCGACCGCAGCCCATACACGTCAAGCGATGCCAACCGCATCTCGTTTGACCAGGTGAGGCTCGTGACTTCCGGCGGCATCGGGCTCGTCGAGGGCACGGACTACGTGTTCGGCAACGGTAACAACCCCAGCTGGAACTACCTTGTCATCCAGTTCAAGGACAGCGACACCGTTCGTGCGCTTCTCGGCCAAGGTGACGTCATCGTGACCTACCGCACCAAGTGCAGTGGCGAGAACGGCACCTACTCCAACACGGCCAACCTCAAGATCAGCGGTGCGGACAAGGGAAGCGCCAAGGCGCACTACGACATCGAGAAGGAGATTGTGCCGCCCGTCACCAAGAGGTCCGATGCCCCGCGTTGGGATGCGTCTTACGACTGGGGCGACGGCACGAAGGGCGCATGGCTTGTTGGGTGGACGGTGCGCGTCAACTGCGCGCCGAACGCCGAGATGGGTGCCAGCGACCTTGCCGGGGCCGATATCACGGTGAGCGATGAGCTCGATGGGGGACTTACCTACGTTCAGGGCACGGCGCACTACAACGCCCACGGAAACGCGGGCTACTCCGGCGCCACGTGGCAGGAGGCGGCCGCCACGCTTGACGGGCAGAACGTCTCGTTCACCATCCCCACGGGCTCGCTCGTCAACGACAGGGGCTCCTGGAGGGGCTACGTCGACCTTTGGTATCAGACGGCCACGAGAAGCGACGTCGCGGAGCCGGGCGCGAGTGTGACGCTGGGCAACACGGCAGAAGCGAGCGCCGGTGATAAGCGGCTCGAGCTGGGCAAGGCCACCACGACCATCTCCAACAAGGTGCTCGACAAGCAGGGCGAGCGCGCGGCGGACGGCTCGCACGTGAAGTACACCATCAAGGTGAACGAGCGCGCCCTCAAGCTCAGCGACGAAGGAACGCTCACGCTCATCGACAAGCTTGGCAGCGGCGAGCAGTTCGCCAACGGCAGCCTCACCGTCACGGAAGGCGGCCGCGAGCTCACGGAGGGCATCTCCTGCTCGTTCGAGAACGTGACGGAGGAGGACGGCTCGACCTCGACCGTGCTCACGCTCAAGGTCCCTGATGAGAAGTCGCTTGTCGTCACCTACGAGGTGGCGCCGCAAGGCGTCAAGGACAAGGACGTCCTGATTACGAACGAGGCCACGCTCCAAGGCTACCGATACTCCGGCTCCTCCGCGGACGAGGAGTGGAAGGTCATCGAGTCCCACGCCGGCGCCCATGGCACGAGCTACGGCGTCACCATCACAAAGCGCGACTCCTCGGGCGGCACCGTGCTCAAGGGGGCAAGGTTCAGCCTGTACCAGGTCGACCTCGACGCCTCGATCGCCCAAGGCAAGGTCGTGGCCAAGCTCGATGACGGCTGTGGCGACAACCCCGCCTACTCCAGCGACTCCGGCGTCGTGACGTTTGGTACTAGCGAGCATCCGCTCGAGTCCTCCGTCCTGTACTACTTCGTGGAGGATTCGGCTCCGGCTGGCTACGAGGTCACGAACACCGATCCCACGTACGTGATGTTCTGCGGAACGGGCGAGCAGGCCGAGAAGGACTATCGCGAGGCATTTGCGAAGGCCAACTCCCTGGGCATTAAGCCCTCCGCCGGCGCATCGTTTAGCGTGTTCGATAAGAAGTCGGACGCGGACGTAACCGAGCCGAGCGGCGAGGCCACGCTGCGCGTTGCCAAGCTCGTGAACGCCGCCGCCCCCGCAGACGACGCCCAGTTCGACTTTGCGCTCACGGGCGAGCTGGACGCTCCCATGCCCAAGGACGAGGACGGCGCGCTTGCCACCACACTCGGCGATGACATCGCCGACTTTGGAAGCATTGCGTTTGGCAAGGCCGACGAGGGCAAGACCTATACCTATACGATCACCGAGACGGGCGAGCTTGGCGCTGGCTGGACCAAGGCCGATACCGTGACCGCCACCGTTGCGGTGGGCACGCCCAGCGAGGACGATCCGGCTACGATTCCTGTGAGCGTGACGTACTCCTCGCACACGGAAGACGGCAAGGCTGCCCTGTTCAACAACGTGTACGAGGCGCGCGGCGAGGCCACGCTCACCGTTGCCAAGCGGGTGAACGGCAATGCGCCCGAGGAGGACCAGAGCTTCCAGTTTGGCCTGAGCGCCGAGACCGAGGGCGCGCCCATGCCCAAGACGGACGAGGGCACGGTCGCCACGACTACGGGCGCCGATGCGGCGCGCTTCGGCGACATCGAGTTTTCGCTGGCGGATGCCGGGGCAATCTACGAGTACCGCATCCACGAGCTCACCGAGGCGGGCGCCGGCCGGACGAACGCACCCGACGTCATCGCGACAGTGACGGTGGGCACCGACCAGGGCGACGGCACGCTCGGTCCCTGCACGGTGACGTATCACGCCGACGCGGACGAAGCCGAGTCTTATACGGGCGACGCCAGGTCCGACAACGCGTACGAGGCGGCTCCCGCCACGGCTTCGCCTACGGTTGCCAAGACGGTCAAGACGCTCGATGGCTGTGACTACCACGTGACGGACGGGCAGTTCTCGTTCACGCTTTCTGCGGTGTCTGCGCCCGATGGCGTGGAGCTTGCGGCAGACCAGGTGGCGAGCTGTGCGGACGGCGGTACGGCCAGCTTTGGCGAGCTCACGTTCTCCTCGGCCGGAACCTACGTGTTCCAGGTGAGCGAGAACGAGGTGGACCCCGCGCTTGCCCCGAACGTCTCGGACGATGACACCACCTACACGCTGACGTACGTGGTCGAGGAGGGTGCCGACCGCAACCTGCACGTGACGAGCACGGCCGTGGTGCCAAGCGCCCTGGACGACGAGCACGCGGCAGGCGAGAGCGACGAGGGCATCGCGTTCGTGAACCACGAGACGCCCGCGACGCCGGATACGCCTGCGACGCCGAGTACGCCGACGACCCCGGATACGCCCGACACCCCGAGTGCCGTGACCCCGACCGCGCCGCACGACGAGCACCACATGCCGCAGACGGGAGACACGCTGGGAGGCGTTCGCCTGGCGGTCGTTCTCGTGGCTGCTGCAGGTGTGGCCTTCGTGGTCCTGGGCCTTGCGGGAGCGCGCAGGCGCATGAGGCGCTAGGAGTTTCTCGGCGGGCCGGCTTTTCTCGTTTGCCGAGACGGGTCGGCTCGCCTATACTTAACCGGCGTTCCGGGGCGTGGCGCAGTTTGGTAGCGCATCTGCTTTGGGAGCAGAGGGTCGCTGGTTCGAATCCAGTCGCCCCGACCAACGCACGCGGGTGTGGTTCAACGGTAGAACCTCAGCCTTCCAAGCTGATGACGCGGGTTCGACTCCCGTCACCCGCTCCATAGTGAGCGATCGGGCAGATGGCCATCCGGCTGTCTGCCCGATTTCTGTATGTGGCCATGGCGGGGTAGCCCCGCGCCGAGAATGAAAATCGGGACATTCTCGCAAGTTCCAACTGGGGTTTTATCGGGCTAAATGTCCCAATATTCATTCTCGGCTGATCGGACGCGACGGCGGCGAATCGGCCGTGACGGCGGGGCGCGCCTGCGACTTCGCGCGGAACCCGTGGCGGTACAATCGCGGTGCCGCACACATCGACCGTCTGCGAGGCACCATGGGGCTCTATCTCGGACATACGCTCGTCATCGCCAACCCCGTGGCCCAAAGCGGGGCCGGCGCGGAGGGCGCGGAGTTTGTGCGCCGCACGCTTTCAGCCTATGACTCGGTGACGGATAGCTTTGACGTGCGCCTCACGACGGGCCCTGGCGCCGCCACGCAGATGGCGCGTGCCGCCATGTCCTACGACACGGTGCTGGCGCTCGGCGGCGACGGCGTCATCCACGAGGTCGTGAACGGCCTCATGAAGATAGGCGGCGCGCATCGCCCGCGCATGGGCGTCATCCCGCTGGGCTCGGGCAACGACTTCGCCCGAACGCTTGGCATGGCTCCAAACTCGCCCGAGCGCTCGCTTGGGCAGGTGCTGCAGGGCGTCGTCCACCGGCTCGACCTGGGCATCGTGAACGGCACCTACTTTGACCAGACGCTCTCGTTTGGCGTGGACGCCGCCATTGCGCTTGACACGATGGAGCGCCGCCAGCGCACGGGCACGCACGGCACGCGTCTGTTCATGGCCTCGGGAGTCGACGTCGTGCGCCACCAGCTGCGGTCCTGGCGCCATCACGTCTCCATCGACGGCGTGGAGCAGGACGGCGACTCGCTCATCTTCGCCGTTCAGGTGGGCCCCACCTACGGGGGAGGCTTCAGGATCTGCCCCGAGGCAGACCCCGAGGACGGCCTTCTCGACCTGTGCTTCTCGCACGGATCGCCCTCGACGGCAGCCGCGCTGTCCATTCTTGCCCGCGCGCGCATCGGCCGCCATACCGGCTCACGCTACCTGAGCTTCCGTAGGGCCTCGAGCATCGTCATCGACTTTGCGGGCGAGCCGCCCTGCCAGGCCGACGGCGAACGAGTGCGCGGCTCGCACTTCGAGATAGGCTGCGCCCACCGCGCACTCGAGGTCATTCGGCCCACGTGGCAGCTCTAAGGCTTCTCGTATCAAATTGCTGCTTCTGGCAGGAGGTTCCCTGCTTTTGTTACGACAATGCAACGGCCGCGCGCTTTACCTGCTTGCGTGTATCTCGGAATTGTATTTTGTTTAAACGTCTGTCAGAGTGCGGCCGTCCCCGTGGGGGCACGGAGTGGCCGCAAGGCGGGCGTCGATTCTGTGCGTCCGCCGTTTCCCAGCGCATGCGTGCGCGTGAGAGGAGACGTCACATGACGTACACCGAGAGGGTCCTGGCCGAGCTCAAGGACCGCTATCCCGAGCAGACCGAGTTCATCCAGGCCGCAACCGAGATCCTCAACACCCTGCAGCCCGCCATCGACGCGCACCCCGAGTACGAGCAGGCCTCGCTGCTCGAGCGCTTCGTCGAGCCCGAGCGCGTCATCATGTTCCGCGTCCCGTGGGTGGACGACTCCGGCAAGGTCCAGGTCAACCGCGGCTACCGCGTCGAGTTCAACTCCGCCATCGGCCCGTACAAGGGCGGCCTGCGCTTCAACCCCACCGTCACGCTGGGCATGCTGAAGTTCCTCGGCCTCGAGCAGATTCTCAAGAACTCCCTCACGACGCTTCCCATGGGCGGCGGCAAGGGCGGCTCCGACTTTGACCCCAAGGGCAAGTCCAACAACGAAATCATGCACTTCTGCCAGTCGTTCATGACCGAGCTGTGCCGCCACATCGGCCCCAACACCGACGTCCCCGCCGGCGACCTGGGCGTTGGCGGCCGTGAGGTTGGCTACCTGTTCGGCCAGTACAAGCGCATCCGCGACGAGTGGACCGGCGTCCTCACGGGCAAGGGCCTGTCCTTCGGTGGCTCGCTGGCCCGCACCGAGGCCACGGGCTACGGCCTGGTCTACTTCGTCGACGAGTACCTCAAGAGCCAGGGCGACTCCTTCGAGGGCAAGAACGTCGTCGTGCACGGCTCGGGCAACGTCGCCATCTACGCCATCCAGAAGGTCTCCCAGCTCGGCGGCAAGGTGCTCGCTTGCTCCGACACCCACGGCTGGCTCGAGGACCCCGAGGGCATCGACTACCAGGTGCTCGAGCACATCTACAACAAGAAGCGCTCCGGCAACGATAAGGGCGTCACGCTTGCCATGTATGTGGACGAGAAGCCCGCTGCCACCTGGCACAAGGGTGACGGCCGCGGCGTGTGGCAGCTCCCCTGCGACATCGCGCTGCCCTGCGCCCGCGAGAACACGCTGCACCTCGAGGACGCCAAGGCGCTCGTCGCCAACGGCGTGAAGGCCGTGGGCGAGGGCGCCAACATGCCCACCACCATCGAGGCCACCGAGTACTTCCAGGCCAACGGTGTGGCGTTCATGCCCGGCAAAGCCGCGAACGCCGGCGGCGTGCTCGTCTCCGGCCTCGAGATGAGCCAGAACGCCGAGCACCTCTCCTGGACGTTCGAGGAGGTCGACGGCAAGCTCGAGCAGCTCATGCGCGGCATGTTCCACAACGTCGCCGACACGGCCGCCGAGTACGGCCACGAGGGCAACTTCGTCATGGGCGCCAACATCGCCGGCTTCCTGAAGGTCGCCGACGCCATGATGGCCCAGGGCGTCTGCTAACTCGGGCATCGGCCCAGCTAGGCGAGGGGGAGGTCGTCCTTGTGGCGGCCTCCCCTTTTGTGGTTGTTTGTCACTCGTGCGTTCGGGCGCGATAGGGTATTATCTGAGAGCTGCTACGCGGGCGTGGCGGAACTGGTAGACGCGCTGGATTTAGGTTCCAGTGGGGGAGACTTCGTGCAGGTTCGATTCCTGTCGCCCGCACCATCGCACACGTGGGGAGGCTGCCGTCATCGGTGGCCTCCCTTTTTCGCGCCATTGGGGACGGGTTCCGCTGGCACGTCGGAGCATGCCAGCGGAACCCGTCCCCAATGGCATCCACGTTGGGATGCGCATTTGCTAAAATGAACTAGTTTTGTGCATGCAAGCGGGCAATCGCGCCTCGCTTGCAGAAGAACGATCCATCAGGAGGAACGTTGAAGATCACCGTCACCGCCGCCGAGCCCAAGGACAACACGCTCGAGGCCAAGCTCACCGTCGCCGCCGCCGATGTCGACGCCGCCATCAAGAGGGCGTACAAGGACATCGCCAACAAGTACCGCTTCCAGGGCTTCCGCAAGGGCAAGGCCCCGCGTCCGGTCATCGATGGTCTCGTGGGCAAGGACAACGTGCTCGCCCAGGCCTCCGAGGACGTGCTGAACGAGGCCACGCCGCTCATGCTCGACGAGCTTGACGTCGTGCCCGTTGGCCAGCCCACCTACGGCGACGAGCCCGTCCTCGTCTCCGAGGGCTCCGACTACGAGGTCACCGCCACGATCTCCCTGCGCCCGGACTGCGAGCTCGAGAGCTATGACGCCCCCGAGATCAACATGCCGCCCGCCGAGGTCACCGACGCCGAGGTTGCCGAGCAGCTCGAGACACTCATGAACTACCACGCCACCTACGAGGATGCCGGCGATGACTTCGCCGCCGCCCAGGGCGACATGCTCACGCTCGACATCGAGAACGTCGAGAACGGCGAGGACCTCGCTGGCACCGACCGCCCGTTCATGATCGGCTCCTCCACCGTGCCCGCCGCGTTCAACGACGCCATCAAGGGCATGAAGGTCGGCGAGACCAAGGACGTCGAGCTTGCCGTCGAGGGCCACGACCACACCGACGCCGAGGGCAACGTCGAGCACCACGAGGGCAAGACCGTCAAGGTTAAGGTCACGCTCAAGAGCGCCAAGAAGCAGGTCGTCCCCGAGCTCAACGACGAGTTCGCCAAGAAGGCCTTCGGCTATGACACCGTGGACGCCCTCAAGGACGCCCTCAAGGAGGAGATCGCCGAGGACAAGAAGCAGCAGCTCCCCAACATCAAGGAGACGCGCGTCATCGAGAAGGTCGCCGAGGCCCTCAAGCTCGACGAGCTTCCCCAGGACTACGTGAAGCAGGTCTTCGACGAGATCGCCCAGGACTTCCTCGGCCAGCTCCAGCGCCAGGGCCTCACGCTTGACGCCTGGCTGTCTGCCCGCAAGATCCAGATCAGCGACTTCCTGGACGACCTCAACGCCCAGGCCGCCGAGCGCGCCCGCCAGTCCCTGGCCCTCGACGCCCTCGCCAAGAAGCTCGGCCTCACGGTCTCCGAGGAGGACGTCCACAAGGAGTTCGAGGACGCCGGCGTGAAGGACGTCGACGCCTCCATGAAGGAGTTCAAGGAGGCCGGCCGTATGCCCGCCGTCCGCGAGACCGTCAAGCGCTCCAAGGCCGTTGACTGGCTCGTCGAGAACGCCAAGGTCACCGAGGTCGACGAGATCGCCGAGCGTCGCACCGCCCGCGAGGCCGCCAAGGACGCCGAGTAGCGGCAAGCCCGCTTCCCGCTCGGGAGCCAACGCCACCTTTATGGGTATAACTGCCGGGCGGGGGATTGCCCCCGTCCGGCTTTTTTCTCACGTGACGCCGCGTCCGTGGCGTCCGCAACCGCAAGGAGGACCGAATGTTCAACCCGGTTCGCAACATCCCGAACATCCCCTACGTCGTGGAGCAGACGCCGCGCGGCGAGCGCAGCTATGACATCTACAGCCGCCTGCTCAACGACCGCATCATCTTCCTGGGCGAGGAGGTCACGCGTGACTCCGCCAACCTCGTCGTGGCGCAGCTTCTGCACCTGGAGAGCCAGGACCCCGACAAGGACATCATGCTCTACATCGACTCGCCTGGCGGAGACGTCTACGCGGGCCTGGGCATCATCGACACGATGAACTACATCAAGCCCGACGTCTCCACGATCTGCGTGGGCATGGCCGCCTCCATGGGCGCCGCCATTCTCGCGTGCGGCGCCAAGGGCAAGCGCCTGGCGCTGCCCAACTCCATGGTGCTCATCCACCAGCCGAGCTCGGGCGTCTCGGGCCAGCAGACCGACATCCAGATCGTCGCCGACGAGACGAAGTGGATTCGCCAGCACCTTAACGAGATGCTCGCCGAGGCCACCGGCCAGTCCGTGGAGCGCATCAACGAGGACACGGAGCGCGACCGCTACCTGCGCGCCACCGAGGCCTGCGAGTACGGCCTGGTCGACAAGGTCATCAAGAGCCGCGCCGACGCCGCCAAGGGGGAGTAGCCCGTGCCTACCTACCGCGATCCGGGCAACCCCGGCGAGGTGCGTTGCGCCTTCTGCGGCAAGACCCGTAGCCAGGTGCGCAAGCTCGTGCAGGGCATCAACGGCATATTCATCTGCGACGAGTGCATCGACGCTTGCGAGGACATCATCCATGACTCCGACGCGCTCGAGTACGGCGACGTCGAGTCGCTCGACCCCGAGCAGGCCGGCGAGGCCACATCCTCGCCCCTGCCCATCGCCGAGCTGCCCACGCCCCACCAGATCTATGACGAGCTCTCGCAGTACGTCATGGGCCAGGAGGACGCCAAGCGCGCCATGAGCGTGGCCGTCTACAACCACTACCGCCGCGTGCTCTACGGGCTTGAGGACGAGCAGTACGAGCAGGACTACGAGCGCCTCGACGCCGCGGCCCGTGCCGCCGGCGCCGGTGACGTCGTGGAGCGCGAGCCCGTCGAGCTCGCCAAGAGCAACATCTTGCTTTTGGGCCCCACGGGCACCGGCAAGACGCTGCTTGCCCAGACGCTCGCACGCTTCCTCGAGGTCCCGTTTGCCATCGCCGACGCCACGACGCTCACCGAGGCGGGATACGTGGGCGAGGACGTGGAGAACATCCTGCTCAAGCTCATCACGGCCGCCGACGGCGACGTCGAGCGCGCGCAGGTGGGCATCGTCTACATCGACGAGATCGACAAGATCGCCCGCAAGGCCGAGAACCTCTCCATCACGCGTGACGTCTCGGGCGAGGGCGTGCAGCAGTCGCTGCTCAAGATCCTCGAGGGCACCGTGGCCAGCGTCCCGCCCCAGGGCGGCCGCAAGCACCCGCAGCAGGAGCTCATCAAGATTGACACGACGAACATCCTGTTCATCTGCGGCGGCGCCTTCGTGGGCCTCGACAAGATCGTGGCCGACCGCGTGGGCAAGAAGGGCATCGGCTTCAACTCCGAGCTCGCCACGAAGGTCACCGAGTCCGAGGACGAGCTCATGGGCGAGGTCACGCCTCAGGACCTGCACCGCTTTGGCATGATTCCCGAGTTCGTGGGCCGCATCCCGGTCATCTGCTCCACGAGGCAGCTTGACGAGGACGACCTCGTCCACATCCTCACCGAGCCGCGCAACGCCATCGTGAAGCAGTACAAGCGCATGTTCGAGATCGAGGGCGTGGAGCTCGAGTTCGAGGACGACGCGCTTCGCGAGATGGCCCACCTGGCGCTCGAACGCAAGACGGGTGCGCGTGGCCTTCGCGCCATTGCCGAGAAGACGCTCCAGCAGACGATGTTCGACGTCCCGAGCGACCTGTCGGTTGCCAAGGTCGTCGTGACGAAGGCCGCCGTGGATGGTGACGAGCAGCCCAGGCTCGTGCACACCCACAAGGCCGGCCACCGCGCAGAGTAGCGGGTGGACGCGTCGCTACTGGTGGGGCAGGCCTCGACCGTCCTCACCGTGCCGGTTGTCATCGACTATGCGTCGGTGGTCGTCGGCGTCCTCACGGGGGCGCTGTTCGGCTGCCGGCGCAAGCTTGACGTCGTGGGCGTCACCGTGGCGGGCTTTCTCACGGGCTTCGGCGGAGGCATCGTGCGAGACCTGCTGCTGGGCGCCCAGGACGTCTACTTCATGTCTCACCCGGACCTCATCTGGGTGTCCCTTGCCATCTGCCTGCTCACGTTCTACTTCCGCGGCATTTTCCTGGACCTCAACAGGTCGATCCTGCTCGCGGACACGCTGTCCGTGGCGCTGTTTGCGCTCGCGGGCTCGAGCAAGGCGTTCTCCTATGGGCTCGACCCACTCTACGTGGTCATCATGGGCGTCATCACGGCCGTGGGCGGAGGCGCGCTGCGAGACTCCTTCGCGGGCATCACGCCGGCGATCTTCCAGGGATCGAACTATTACGCCATGGCGTGCCTCGGCGGTTCGTGCGCGTTCGCGCTGCTCGCGTTCGCGGGCGTGAGCCTCGTGGTCGCAGGCATCGTCTGTGTGCTCGTGGTGCTCGTCCTGAGGTATCTCAGCATTCGCTTTGACTGGCGCACGCGCGAGGAGGCAGACCTCACGCCCCGCGTGACGGCCGCGGCGCGCACGATGCGCCAGCGCCTGCGCACCCGTTCCCGCGCAAGGGGCAGGAGGAAATAGCATGTCGAACGTCCTCGACATCATCGGTCCCGTCATGATCGGTCCCTCGAGCTCGCACACGGCGGGCGCCTGCCGACTGGGCCGGATCGCCCGCGCGCTTCTGGGGACGGATGCCACGCGTGCTCGCATCACGCTGTACGGCTCGTTTGCCAAGACGTATCGCGGGCACGGAACCGACCGCGCGCTCGTTGCCGGCATCATGGGCCTGGCCACTGACGACGACCGCCTGCGCGACTCGCTCGAGCTTGCCCGCGAGCGTGGCGTGGACGTCTCGTTTCTGTGCGAGGAGGGCGAGGGGCTGCATCCCAACTCCGCGCTCATCGAGCTCGGGGCCGCGAGCGGCGAGCGCGTGAGCGTGCTCGGTAGCTCCGTGGGCGGCGGTCAGGTCGTCGTCACGCGCGTCGACGGCATGCAGGTGCGCATCACGGGTCTGCGCACGACGTTCGCGGTGCGTCACCTCGACGTGCCGGGCCTCATCGCGGCCGTGACGGACGTGCTTGCGGACTGTGGGGCCAATATCTGCGACTTCTCGCTCGCGCGGCAGACGCGAGGCGGCGTTGCCGTCATGACGATCGAGGTGGAGGGCGAGGTCGGGCCCAGCGTGGCCGGCCGCATCGAGGCGCTTCCCGGCGTTGAGGCCTGCACGATGCTCGCGCCCGTCGGTGGTGCCGAGACGTGCGAGGGGGCCGGCGATGAGGAAGCCCCGGACGTCTCGGCGTTCGATGCGGACTTCGTGTACGGGAGCCTCTCGGGCGTGGTCGAGGCCGCGGAGCGCGCGGGCGTTCCCATCTCGCAAGTGGTGCTCGCCCAGCAGGCGCGCGCCATGGAGATGGAGCCTGCCGAGCTGTATGCGCGCATGCGCTCGCGGCTACGCGTCATGGACGAGTGCGTGGAGCCGGGAAGTGCGGCGGACCTGCGCTCGACGAGCGGCCTCACAGGCGGAGACGCCCATCGCATGCGCGAGGCCGAGCGTGCGGGCTCGTGCGTGGCGGGCGGCTTTGTGGCGCGTGCTGTGCAGCGGGCGCTGGCAGTCTCTGAGCTCAACGCCGCCATGGGTCGCGTGGTGGCAGCTCCCACGGCTGGCTCGTGCGGCATCCTTCCGGCGGCCGTCCTCTCCATGCGAGACGAGCGTGGCTGCAGCGAAGCCGGCTGCGTGATGGCGCTGCTTACCGCCGCGGCCGTGGGCCTCGTCATCGAGCATGGCGCCACGCTCGCGGGCGCCGAGGGAGGCTGCCAGGCCGAGACGGGCGCCGCCGCTGCCATGGCGGCCGCGGCCATTGTTGAGCTCGCGGGCGGCACGCCTGCCCAGACGGCGGATGCCGCTTCCATGGCCATTCAGGCGCTGCTCGGCCTCGTGTGCGACCCGGTGGCCGGTCTCGTCGAGGTGCCGTGCGTGCGCAGGAACGCCACGGGGGTTTCGGTTGCCATCACGTGCGCCGACATGGCGCTCGCGGGCATCGGCGCCACGATCCCGTTTGACGAGGCGGTCGCGGCTATGCGCCGCGTGGGCAACTCGCTTCCGCCCACCCTGCGCGAGACTGGCGAGGGCGGCCTTGCCACCACGCCCACGGGCATTCGCCTCGCCGGCTGCGTCTTTGGCGATTGCGGGTCCTGCGGGCGCCAGGCGTGACAGGGGACGTTCCATGTGCCATGCCATTGGGGACGGGTTCCTCTGGCACACACGTGCCAGAGGAACCCGTCCCCAATGGCATGCCGCTCCACTCCACGCCGCTGGATTGCCGCGGGCGCCTCTCGCGCAGAGAATGGGAAGCCGTGAACAAGCGAGCGGAAGGCATCCCATGTCCGTGGACCTCAAAGCCATCAGCAAGAAGAACCTTGCCCGCGACCTCGGGCTCATTGCCCTGGGGTCGCTCGTCTTTGCCGTGGGCCTCAACTGCTTCATGGAGCCCAACGGCCTGGCTCCCGGCGGCATCTCGGGCCTTGCCATCACGCTGCGAGCCGCGGTGCTTGCCGCGGGCGGCCCCAACCTGCCCGTGGGCATGCAGACGCTCGTCATGAACGCGCTGCTCATGATCGTGGCCGCGCGCGTGGGTGGCGCGAGCTACGTGCTGCGCTCGCTTGCGGGCATCGTGCTCTCGAGCATCTTCATCGATGTCACGGCGCCCGTGCTTCCGGTGCTCGCCGGCGACGATTTGCTGCTGGCCTCGCTGTGGGGCGGCGTCGTGTGCGGCGTGGGCCTGGGCATTGTGTTTCGCGCGGGCAGCAACACCGGCGGCACCGACATCATCTGCCAGATTCTCGCCCGGCACACGCCCATTCCCGTGGGCACGTGGGTCACAATCACCGACCTCATGGTCGTGGCCATCTCTGCCTCGGTGTTCTCGCTCGAGAACGCCATGTACGCCACGATCGCGATGTTTCTCATGGGCAAGGTCATCGACATCGTGATCGACGGCCCGAGTCGCGAGCGCGTGGCCTGGATCATCTCGAGCGAGCACGAGGCCATCGCCCGCGCCGTCATGGACGACTTGGACCGCGGTTGCACCGAGGTGCTCGCGCGTGGCAAGTGGACGGGCGAGAGCCGCCCCATGCTGTTCGTGATTCTCGGCAGGGGAGACGTGACGCCGCTCAAGACCATCGTGGCCGAGCTCGACCCGGAGGCCATCGTCGTCATCACCGAGGCCCACGAGGCGTTCGGCGAGGGCTTCCGCAAGATCGAGGGCGACACGGGGCTGTAGTGGTGACAGTTGGGGACGGGGTCTATCTGTCACCGTGACAGTTTGACCCCGTCCCCGTTTGTCGCCACGCTAGTCCTTGACGAGAAGGTCCTCGAACTGGAACGTCACGCAGTTGACGTAACCGCGGTTCGTGAGGCGAAGCTCGGGCACGCACGGAAGTGACAGGATGCCCATCGTCATGAACGGCGAGGGCATCTTGCAGCCCATGTCGGCCCAGGCCTGCTCGATTCTGGCCACCTCGGCGGCGACGTCCTCGACGTGGCGGTCGCTCATGAGGCCACAGACGGGCAGCTCGACGAGGGCGAGCACCTTACCGTCTGCCACGGCGACCTCGCCGCCACCGCACTCGACGAGCGTACGCGCCGCAAGCGCCATGTCCTCGTCGTTGTCGCCCACCACGAGCAGGTTGTGCGAGTCGTGGCTGACGGTCTGCGCGAGTGCGCCATGCACGCCGAAGCCCGTGCAGAAGCCATAGGAGTGCGTGCCCGCCGCGCCGTGGTGACGGTCGAACACGGCCATCTTGAGGGCGTCAATCTCGGGGTTTGCCTCGAGCTTGCCGTCGCGGACAGGTACCTCGATGACGCAGTCCTGCGTGATGGTGGACCCGCCCACGCCCCCGATGGCGCGCACGCGCGCAAATCCGTCTGGCCTGTCGACGTGGATCTCGAAGTCGGAGGCCGTGAAACTACGACCCACGTTCATCGTGTGGGTCATGAAGTTGGGCCACTCGAACAGGGGATTGTCGAACAGGGCGTGCCCGTCCTGGGCCACGAGCTCGCCGTCGATGAGGACCTCGTCGGGCACGAAGCTTTCGAGGTCGGGGAGGATCACGAGGTCGGCGCACTTGCCGGGTGTGACGCTACCCATGTCCGCGTCCACGCCCAGGCACTGGGCCGCGTTGATCGTGGCAAACTGCAGGGCCGTCACCGGGTCTGCGCCGGCCGCGACGCACGCCCTGAGCGCGCGGTCCATGCCACCCTCGGAGACGAGCGTGTTGGGGTGGTTGTCATCCGTGCACAGGCAGATGAGGCGCGTGTCCACGCCGCTTGCGAGCACCTGCGGCAGGTATCCCGGCAGGCTGAGCCAGGCAGACCCATAGCGCGCCTGGACGTACATGCCCATGCGCAGCTTGGCGATGACGTCGTCGGGCGTGATGGACTCGTGGCACGCGCGCACGCCCGAGGAGATGTAGGCAGCAAGACCCCGGTCCGTCTCGGACACGGAGTAATGGCCCGTGGCGCACTTGCCGGCCTTGAGCGTCTCGGCCACCTCGTCGAGGGCGTTCTGCTCGCCGCCGAGAATGCCGGGGAAGTTCATCATCTCGCCGAGGCCCACGACGTCGTCCCACTCCATGGTCTTGGCCACCTGCGCGGCGTCGACGGAGGCGCCGGCGTCGTCAAAGCCCGTGACGGCTGGGACGCACGAGGGCGTAGTGAGCATGGCCTTGAGCGGGGCGCGCTTAGCGTCGTCGAACATGACGCGCACGCCGTCGAGACCCACGACGTTCGCGCACTCGTGGGGGTCGGCGAAGATCGTGGTGGTGCCGCGCGGGACCACCACGCGCGCGTACTCGGCCGGGCCGATCATGGCGCTC